>NZ_RKHR01000003.1:0-746091 GCF_003752585.1 Sinobacterium caligoides | reverse complement strand
TGCTTTTAACGGTGTCGCAAAGGTCTATGCGCCGCACTATCGACAGGTGTCTATGGGGGCACAAATGCAAGAGGGGCATCAACATCAATTGCAACAGGCACTGGCTTTGGCTTACACAGATGTACAGCGAGCTTTCGATTACTATTTAACGCACTACAATCATGGTCGCCCCTTTATTATTGCCTCTCATAGCCAAGGTACGAAACATGGTGTGCCATTACTGAATTATCTTTATCAACATTACCCTGAGCAATCGAAGCGATTGGTCGCAGCCTACCTTATTGGTAACACGGTAGTGGCAGAGCAGTTGCCAGAAGAGCTGGTGGTTTGTCAATCTTCGTTACAGACTGCCTGTTACCTCAGCTGGAATACGATGCGTGAAGGCGGTGATCCGAGCTACTGGTTGGCCAAGGGCAAGCCTGTCTGCGTTAACCCGCTATCGTGGCGGGAGGATGAGCGGAAGGTGATGGCGGAACATCATTTAGGTGCGATTCCCATTGCCGATATTACGGCTATCGAAGCTCCCGATATCGGGTTGGTCGAAGCGCGTTGTGAAGGGGGCATGCTATGGGTTAATAAGCCACAGCGCCCGGGCTATGACAGTAATATCTTTCAAGGCGAAAGTTACCACGCTTATGACTATAATTTTTTCTATATGGACATCCGTCATAATGTGGCAGAGCGTGTAAAGGCTTACTTCTCGGCGAATGTGCAGTAGAGTTGTTTTTTATTTTCCATGCTGGCTGCAGTTTGTTTAGTGTGACAACAAGCCTTAGTACTTTCTAGGGAGTCTTTTCGCCTTTGCGTGCCAATGCTTGACCTGTTCTAACCTGTTTATTTCCTCATATCGGCATAACGTATAAGACGTTAGTACCAGTCTCAGCTCTGCAGCTCGTGCTGTCAGAGATTGGGCTTGGCTAACTTCAATATTATGAGGGGAAATATAATGAATTATAAAAATATAAAACGAACAATGGCTTTGTTGGCCGTAGCCTTGAGTTCCTCGTTAATTGCAGTCACAGCTTACTCTAGTGACTCGCCACTATCGGCAGTGGTGATTACATCCGTAGAGAGCGAGGATGAAGCGAGTGATACTTTGCTCGTGCAGGGACGTCTCGATGGCACGATATATAATCGTGTCGATATCAACGGCTACTCGCCGTTAAGTTATCAAGGTGAGAACTTTACTCTGCCTTTACCGCGGTCTACTAGCTATCAGTTGAAGCTTTACGGGGATGGCGGCGCCTATCGTGAGATAGATTACAGCGCTGTCGATGCTTCGGTAGACTCGGCGATTGAGTTGGTGATCGCTCACCAACTGAGTGCTGAACTGGGGCCTGTGCTGGGGCGTTTGTTAACGGACTTAGACCTGATGTCAGTGCTGTCTTTGGATCCAAGCGCCTGCGCTGTAGATACCTTCCTATTACGAGGTTGTGACCTGTACCTTAAAGCGTTGCAGCTGCATGGCACACCTGATGTGGCACTGTCATTTAATAACAGTGAGGAACAACAGCTAACACTCGATGTCTCGGTTGCTATTCCCCTGGCGACGCTGCATACGCAACTGAAGCGGGCGTTGTGGCGGGGTTATCGTGACACCATGATTCGCACGGAAGATATTACGCTGCAGCTGCAGATTGGCGTTTATGCGACAGATGATCACTCTATCAAGCTGGTGTTGAATGAGTCGAGTGATTTGAACCTGTCAGTGGGTAGGATGAGAGTCGACTCCAATGCGCTAGCTCCCTACCTGCTGCCGATACTGAAGGAAGCCGTGGTAGAAGTCATAGATCGTCATGCTGCCAATGCTATTGGTCCGTTCCTTGGTCTACTACCGATTCCGGCGATTCCGTTATCGTTACCGGTCGATATCGATGGTGACGAGGTCGATGATGCAGAGTTTGCAATTAATATGCACGCTCAGCAGTTGTCAGTACTGACTAACGGCGATGGCATGGCGGTGTTAGGTGGCAGCATTCATGCGGCAGAGGTTTATCCTGGCCGAGAGCTATTGGGCTCGCGGCGCATCGGTAGTTATTTACAGCAGGCGAATGAATTAAGCGCACCGACAGATATTAGTGCGGTGGTCGCGGTTGATCTCGCCAATCAGGTACTCGCAGCAGTCTATCAAAGTGGGCTCGAGCAAAAACTAGCACTGCCGATGACGATGGAGTCACTCGGTGATTTCGGCAAGATTCTCGTCGGTTCGTTTGGCTATCAGGCAGATGACGCAGTCCTTATTCGCTTAGGCTTCTCAGCCCCGCCAGAGTTATTGGTCGATAGTGAGTCAGCGTTTGCTCTTGGTATACAGGCCGGTATTAATGAGATGCGTCTGCAGATAGCCACGCCTAATGGCGATGGTGAGGAGGTGATTTTAGATATCACCGCCGATGTCCTGGTTGATACTTCGCTGGGTGCCATAGGTGATGGTCGATTGCAGTTGGAATTTGAACAGCTGCTGCAACTGAGTGGTGTTGTTGTTAATGGTGGTAGCTTGGTTGATGTCTACCAATTCCCGCCGGATGTGTTGGCGATGATTGTAACGACGGCGCTGCCCGGCCTGCTGACGAAGATGGAGCCGACGATCAACGAACTGCTTAACGTGGCGCGACTGGAACTGGATATCGGTGAGATGTTGGGGGGGTGGCTGAAAACGGAGTTTCCCTCGGTCCTAGTGGAAGGTTATATCACGGAAACGGGAGTCAGTGATGATGAAAGTTATATCGAGCTAGGAATCGGTCTCGACTTCCCACTGTAGCCAGCCTGTAGAAATAGCGGTAAATAACGGATTGTTCGAAGTCGCTTAGCAGCTTGATTCGTCATCATGAAAAGGGAGGTTCAATCACAATAGGAGGAGCTATGTAGGGGTATTTGTTGTTAGGTGTTTTTTATTGCTCAATACGCCCTAGGTTCATTAGAACCTAGGAGTGAGCTTTAGAGGCATAATCACTTTTTATCCATCCGCATTTATCTAACGATAATTTAAAGACGGATATCCCACCAACAATTAATACAGTTTTATTGTTCACGCTATCATTGTCCGTTGATTATAAGCTCTATAGAAATAGGCGATATTATCGCGCTGCCATATCAGGAGGTTGTTAAGCATGGATGCCTGTTACACATCAACAGGGTTGGCAAAACCTTTCAGGAATATATTAAGAGGATCGGCTTGGCTAGGTAAGCTTTACCACAAAAGCATCAATAAAAACCTACTAAATGATGGCGATAGCACCAATAGAATTGCTTGCATTGGCGGTTGTTCTTGGCCGGCGGTTGCCGCGATCTGATAATTTATATTTGTCTATTTTTAGAAAAGATGTCTAAGAAAACAAAATGTTTGCAGGCTGTAGAATATCGATGGGTGTCTCTATGTTTAATCAACCGAATGACCAATTGATTAAACAAAGAAACCTGCAGAATTACGTTGTGGTTTGTTTAGTTATTGGTGGCTGGGGTAGCTAAGTTATTATTGATTTGCGGAGTAATCATAGCGGCTAGCGGTTGATCCACCGATAGCTCTACACTGACATGGCCTTGATGGCTAACGACATTAATATCAAATCTCACGTTATCCTCACTAAATCTGATACCATGCGTAAACTCAGAAAATCCCCCGCCTATTTCTTCATTAAGCTCTTCTGTCTGCTCTGAAAAGACAACCAGAGGCCTATTAGTACCGCTGCCAACGAAGAAATGCTTACTACTGCTAGACTGATTCATCACCAAATCATTGTCTGCTAATACCACCAAATCTAGCCTAAGCGTTTCTTCTTGCTCCCCCGTTGCAACAACCTGTAATAGATCCATGGTGTCACTCGACAACTCTTCGCCGTGATGTGATGTTGACGTACCAATAGATTGATAAATGGCAAAACACCGAATGCTTAAATCACCCGATAACGGCATAATCATTGCCCCGTACTGATCATAGGCATGCCATGACTTGACACTTCCTAAGTTGGTCGCTCTGGCGTCTTCAGCGATTTTAATGCCGCTTATCTTATTCTTTTTAACGTTAGAGTAAAGACCTTCACCTTCACCTTCACCTTCACCTTCACCTTCACCTTCACTTCGGGTCAGGGCTACCTCAACCTCCATTGTGAGGCGATTATCTTCGAGGGACACCAATACGTCTTTACTCCACTGGTTATCATATGAGGGCTCTGTTAGTGCGTGGTAACTATTTTCACTATCAAGTGTGAAATCTATGGCAGTAAGATCCTTGTAGTGAATACCATCAAGAACGTAAGGAGGATCACCCTCTTCGTTCAAACCACAGATTTGTAGCTTATACTCATCTACGTTGTTAGTTCGAGTAATCATTGCTGTTGATAAGCTATAGGACTTTATTCGGTCAGTGGTACCCTGCTGATAGACCTTTTCTTGCTTGTACTCTGTCGCTAATATCCATAGCCCTTCTAATCCCTCTTCTGTAGAGCGCGCCTGATTAAGGTCGAGAGAGTAGCCTCCTTCATAGGGCGTAAATAGGTTTGCATCTGATGAGCCATCACATGATTGTGTCGTCGAGTTTACAGTGGCATCTGCTGCTGTTTCATCATCGGAACATGTTTCGGTGTCTGGAGCCTCTTCGTTATCCGTTCCCCCCGCAGTATCTATTCCCGCCTCGCTATCCGCGCCCCCCGTAGTATCTATTCCCGCCTCGCTATCCGCTCCTCCCGTAGTATCTATTCCCGCCTCGCTATCCGCTCCCTCCGCAGTATCTATTCCCGCTTCGGAATCTGTAGTGATTCCTGATTTTACCTCCGGCTTAAAATTAGTGCTTGAACTCCCGCCGCCAAAAATGCGGTCACAGCCAGATAATAGGCTAATCATTGCCATCAATATCATCATTTTTTTCATTTTTATTCTCCAGAACTGTATTTTGTGCACTTCCATAGCACGATATTTCCTGACAGATAATACAAGTCAAAATAGCTGGTCGCTCAGGCAAAACGCGTAAGGATACAGCTTTATTCGACTAAATATTTTCTAAAAAAAATAATAGAGTTTAATGAGGGTTTTCTATTTTGCAGCTTTAAGGTGAAATGAAGAGGTTGTTATCTTTTTTATTTGTATGTATTTAGGTGGGGTAGAAGAAGTAATAGAGTTGCTGCCATTATTTGGCCGTTTCTTCATCGATATGCAGCAACGGGTGCATTATTGGCTGTGTTTGTCGGTACCGCATAGGAAACCCCGCCTGACGCAGTGGGAAATGTCGTGATAGTAGGGGGGGAGCCAGGCTGACGATATTATTACATGGTTTGTCACTCTGCACTCTCCTTGACTTAGTAGAGTATAGGAACGGAGACAGTAACGATGGTGGTCTTGTCGTTGATTTAAAGAAAAAGTAATTGATGCATTCACCCTACTTTTTTATCAAACTGCCTAGTGTCTCGATTTTCGGTAGGTATCATTGAAGGGCATCTTTGCCTGAGTTTATGACTGTTCGTCACATTACTTTGTTATGTGATTTTACTTCTATATAGGGGGAGTAAATCGGGCCGGAATATCGTTTGTAGGTGGAAGTCGCTTGATTTGGCTTTTTTAACTTTTTAAGTAAGCCCTGAGAGCTGCTTGTCGTTTGTCGCGGTACGGTTGTATTTTGTTAAATCGCTTGGATTTTATTGTTAATTAAAAAATTTACAATGTATTAGCGGCTTCTGTGTGTTGGCAATATACGCGCCACTGGCGCGTATATTTTATTCAACCGATCATACATGGTCACTATTCGTTAGTAACCACACAGGGTCGCATAGCGATCGCGGTGGAAACCGGCGTCACCAAATATTTGCATGGCAACACGAGCGCGTTTAAGGAAGAAACCAATGACCAGCTCGTCAGTGACGCCGATACCGCCGTGCATTTGCGTCGCTTCATTGGTGACAAGTTTGAACACGTCGTTTAAGCGTGCTTTGGCGAGACTGGCCATCGCAGCGCTGTCGGCACGTTGGTCGTCGATGGCGCTGAGTGCGTCCATCACGACAGAACGTGCGAGCTCAAGCTCACAATACATCTCGGCACAGCGATGCTTGAGCGCCTGAAAGCTACCGAGCTTGACGCCAAACTGCTCGCGATCGCCAAGATATTCAACGGTACGGCTGAGACATTCGTCGGCACCGCCAAGCATTTCGGCAGCGAGATAGATGCGACCACGGTCGAGGATCTGATCCAATATTGGCCAGGCGTTGTCAGCCTCGCCGAGCAGGGCGGCAGCACTGACGACAACATTTTCAAAATCGATATTGGCGGCGTTACGACTATCGATCAGCGTGGTGCGCTGGCGGCTAATGCCCGCGCTGTCGGCATCGACTAAGAAGAGTGATAGTCCGCCAGCTTCGCCTGCGTTACCGCTAGTACGGGCGACAACCACTAACTTATCGGCGCTATGGCCATCTAGCACGAGTTTTTTTCTGCCATTGAGTACATAGCCGTCGGCGCCTTTTGCGGCTGTTAACGATACACCTGCGGGGTTGTGATGGTTGGTTTCTTCTAGTGCTAGCGCCAAGGTTAACTCGCCACAAGCGACCTGCGGTAGTAGCTCCTGCTTTTGTTGTTCACTACCGGCTATTTCAATGGCAGAGGCACCGAGTACGACGGTGCCAAAAAGCGGCGAAGCAGTTAAGGTATGACCGCTCTCGATAGCGATAGCGCCGAGGCCGAGATAGCCGAAGTCGAGACCGTCATAGGCTTCGGGGATGGTGATCATGGCCCAGCCAAGCTCGCTCATCTGCGCCCATAGCTGCGTGTCATAGCCCGTGGCATCTTTTTCGTCGCGGAGTTTACGTAGCGCGTCAATGGGCGCATTCTCGTTGAAGAAAGCCTTGGCGGCATCCTGCAGTTGACGTTGTTCTTCATTAAATACTAAAGACATGGCAAGTTCCTTACGATTTAGCGCGTGGCAGATCGGGCATGTTGAGGGCGCGCTTGGCGATGATATCTAGCTGCACTTCTGAGCAACCACCGGCGATGGAGAGTGCTTTTGAGAAGGCCCAGCCACGAGCGGTTAACAGTTCGTCTTCGCTGAACTGGTCGTCATACCAGCCGAGTGCCTGGCTGCCAAGTAGGGCCATTAGTAGCTCTTCTTTACGCTTTTGCTCTTCGGTGCCGACATATTTCATGATCAGTGGCAATTGCGTTGTTTGGCCGGTCATACGCTCTTCGAAGGTACGGAAGTGAGCGAGGCCGATGGCGCGGAAGTTCATCTCATGCTGCACCAGCTGGTCGCGCAAGGCGGCATCACTGAGCTTGCCGTCGGCACCCTTGCCAACATACTCGAGTGCGGCCTGGACGGGGCCAAACTTGGGGCCAGGGGTGTCGCCACCAATTTCGCTCATTAGCTTGCGTTCGTGTTTGAGCAGAGCTTTGGCGACGGACCAACCGGTATTCACTTCTCCGATAAGGTTTTTCTTGGGGACTTTAACGTTATCGAAGAAGGTCTGGCAGAACTCAGACTCGCCACTGATCAGCTCTATCGGTGAGACGGAGACGCCTTCACTCTCCATATCGATCAATAGAAAGCTGATGCCCTCTTGCTTACGAGCATTTGGGTCGGTACGGACGAGACAAAAGATCCAGTCAGATTTGTCGCCGTTGGTGGTCCAGATCTTGGTGCCGTTGACCAGGTAGTGGTCACCCATGTCTTCGGCTTTAGTTTGCAGTGAGGCGAGATCGGAGCCGGCACCGGGCTCTGAGTAGCCTTGGCACCAGCGAATGTCGCCCGCGGTGATCTTGGGTAGGTGTTCACGCTTTTGCTCTTCGGTGCCGTACTCAAAGACGGCTGGGCCGAGCATCCAGATACCGATATCGAGGAGTGGAGTACGCGCTCGGATGGCTTTCATCTCATCCTTGAGCACCTTACATTCTGCTTCGTTGAGACCGGCGCCGCCATACTCAACGGGCCATTCGGGTACGGTATAGCCTTTGTCACGGCAGCGCTCAAACCAAAGCTTACTATCATCGGTAGGAAAGGTCTTATTCTTACCAGCCCATACTTGTTCCTCACGAACAGCCGGTTGGCGCTGGCTTTCGGGGCAGTTAGCTTGCAACCACTCCCTGACTTCTTGGCGGAAGGTTTCTAACGCATCCATTGAGATCTCTCCTCTACTTTGGTCATCTCTGCCAGCCGATGTTAATGCAGCAGTGTTGCTGCTGAAGGCTGGGCATGAGTTGTGGCCGCATCGATATACTTTAATGGTGCTAGTGAAAGTGAGATGTCATGGCTGCTTATGTGCTTCGAGCCCAAAGGTCATCACTTACTAGCTGCTGTTATAGTGCTTATTAGCATAACTAGTCGTCTGCTGGGCTCAATAGCAAAACCTGTCATTTGGCGCTAACAAATCGCGTCACAGGCTTCTTTTGGTTCTCGGCACAGCTTTTGGTTTAGTCTGCGCTACTCTTTATGCTTTGGCTATGGGCTCTTAGTAAACATTGAGTCGCCAAATTGCTGCTAGCATGGCGTTGAATTTATGGGTGAGTTGTTGTGCATTATAATGAGTAGCGATGATTCTTGTTGGCTCAGCCTGCGGTTTTGCTAATAGAGCGGTTTAGCGAGTGATATTTAGTCGTGCGTGCCTAGTAGCGACTGCGCGTAAAGGCTATCAGTGCCCACCCAGCGTTGTAAGCTGCTCTGTAACTGCTCGATCGTCGTCGGTTTGGCAAGTACGCTTTGCATGCCGGTGGCATGGCAGCGGGCAAGGTCGTTAGTCATCGTGTTGGCGGTCACTGCGACGATGGGGGTTTGCCGGTTGAGGCCGTTCTGTTTAATGCGATGGGTGGCAACATAACCGTCGACAATGGGCATTTGGCAGTCCATAAAAATAATATCAAAGCGCTGTTTGAGGCACACTTCGAAGGCGTGTTGGCCGTTGTAAACACAGTCTACGTTATGCCCCAGTTGTTTTAGCTGCGCTTTTAATATCATACGGTTGACGGCATTGTCTTCAGCAACCAGTATTGATAGCGAGCGTGTTTCTTGTGACGGGTAGCTGTGCTCGGGTGCGGCGGGCAGTGGCAGGCAGAGGGTAAAGCTG
Organism: Sinobacterium caligoides; assembly: GCF_003752585.1. Taxonomy (NCBI): domain Bacteria; kingdom Pseudomonadati; phylum Pseudomonadota; class Gammaproteobacteria; order Cellvibrionales; family Spongiibacteraceae; genus Sinobacterium; species Sinobacterium caligoides. The sequence continues at coordinate 737,059 of NZ_RKHR01000003.1, read as the reverse complement.
CTGCCAACACCTTGTTCAGAGTGAAGCCTGAGGTCTCCGCTCAGGTGTTGCGTGAGTTGATGACAGAGATCCAAGCCTATCCCAAGACCTTCGTGGCGCCGCGAGGCACTGTTATCGGCTTGCTCAAAAGCGTTGAATAATCGTTGTTGTTCTGATTCGCTGATGCCGCAGCCTGTGTCTGTGAGACAGAAAACGATCTTGTTATGTTTCCCGTCTGCGGCGCTGACGTTGAGACGAATACTGCCTTGCTCAGTGAATTTAACTGCGTTGTTGAATAACTGTTGCAGAATGAGTTCGAGGCGAGATTGATCGCCAAAGACCCATTGTGGTGTGTCTTCAGAGGTAGAGTAGGAAAATTCGAGCTGTCGTTTTTCACATTGCGCAGTGTAGTGATCGCTTATTTTTTGTAGGCATAAATGTAAGTCGAAACGGTGCTGATGAGGTTTGAAGTGCTCTGATTGACTATCGCTAAGCTGCAGCAAGGCTTCTATTTGTTGTTGTAGTTGCCGTGTGCTCTTACTGGCCGAGTTGAGGTAACGGTTGACACGAACAGGAAGGTTGTCACGATCAATCAGTGCGAGGGAGCCGGCAATGCCTGTAATAGGTGTGCGTAACTCATGGCTAAGCGTTGATAGGAAACGATTTTTAACTTGATTGCTCTGTTCGAGTTGCGACAGTGCGTTAGAAAGCTCTTGATTAGCTTTAAGAGCCTGCAGATGGGCCTGTTTTTTGATGTTGCTCTTTTCTCGCTGTAATTGATTCAGGCGGTCGGCGAGGGCTAGCGAAAGAGCAATGACTTCGATCGCCGAACCTATTTGGCCTGCGCCACGGGTAAGCCAATTAGCGGGTAATAGGCCGATAGCTGTCAAACCGACGATGCACGCACCAGCCGAAATACAGCACCAACCGAGCAAAAAGTATTTGGCTATCCTAACGTTGAAATAATAACAAAGAGCCCCCGTGGCGATGGCCTGTATAGTGAATATTAATACGACGACCATGCTAAGCTGTGTACTCTGCGAATACGGCAGAAAGAAGCTACTGACGGCGGTGCAAGCGGCGATGAAGGCCGTCGCTATTAATAATTTGTCGGCACTAGGTAGGTGCTGTTTTGTTTGCAAAAAACTGCGACTAAACAGTGCGGCGCAAAAGCAGCTTATACTCATGAGAAAGGGAGTTATTATTGCATTGAGCTCAGGGTGAGTAGGCCACAGATAACGATAGCCATGGCCCGTAATGGAGGTTTGCATTAAGCTAAAGCTAACGATGTATAGTACGTATAATAGATAGCTTTCGTCGCGCGTAGAGCAATAAATAAATAAATTATATAACGCCATAACACTGAGAACGCCGAAGTAAACCCCATAAATGAGACTGCTATAGCTTAGTTGTTGGAGTAATTGCTGCTGGTCGAGGATGGTAACCGGAACATCGACGGAACTGCTTGTTGTCACTTTGATATAAACGGGTAGTTCAGGGCTAACGAATTCATTTAGCTGTAATGTGTATTGAGTTGCGGTGTTGCTACTGAGTGGGGTGATGGGAATATTATCGTCGAAGAGGTGGGAGTGATATTTCCCCTGTTGATCAGGGAGGAGTATCTCGATGCGATCGAGGGGCGGATAATCGATGTTGAGGAAGTGAGCGGCAAAACTCTGCCCGTGTTCTGGGTAGATGCGTAGCCAATAGCTGGCGTTGTTGAGGCCTGCATGCAAGCGATCGCTACCTAAAGGAGTAAAACGGTCGTTTTGGTGAAGGTCGGCAAGTGTGAGTTGATGGCTACTGTCAATGAGGCTGTCGCTCTGAAAGCCAATAGCATTGGCGCCACTGGCAGTCAGAGTGTACGAAAGTAGCACCGCCAGTAGTGGAAAAATAGACCTTTTTAGCAAGCTATATACAGACATAATTATAGGGATTATTTTGCTGAACAAGGATAGATGAGATCCATATTACGTACGTTGTACTGAAAAAACTAGCGTCGTTTTCTTCCCGTAAGCAAATGATATGCAACAAAATGCATAGTTCTCGGGCGTGTCGCCTCGTTATTGGGTATAATTATCAGTTTGGAATATGGGTTGTGTTTTAGCCTAGTTAACTTGTTGTCTTATTGAGGTGTTGTTTCAAGTGAACAGAACAATTTTTCGCACGCCCGTTGTCAGTTTTTTGTGCCATTATGTATCGCGTTTTTTTATGCGCTTGCGAGGCTGGAAAGTCGTGGGTTCAGCACCTACTGCAAAGAAATATGTACTGATAGCGGCACCTCATACCAGTAACTATGACTTTCCCTTGATGATTGGCGCGGCTTTTACTTTGCGCATGGATGTTCATTGGATGGGTAAGAGCAGCCTGTTTCAGTTTCCGCTTGGCACTATCGCTCGTTGGTTTGGCGGTATTGCTATCGACCGCAGCCGTTCGAACAACACCGTCGATGCGACCGTTGAAGTGTTTAAACAGCGTGACGAGTTAGTGGTTGTGATTCCCCCGGAAGGCACGCGCGCTAAAGTGACAAAGTGGAAGAGTGGTTTCTACCATATTGCTCATCAGGCCGGTGTACCGATTATACTGGGCTATATTGATACGGCGACAAAGACTGCAGGCTTTGGTCATAGCTATACGCCGACTGGAGACTTTGAGAAAGACATGGTGGAAATTCAAGCCTTCTATAAGGACAAGAAGGGTTTTGATTAATCATTGTTTGTAGACTTAGCCCCTCGCCCAACCTACTGGCGTGACGAGGCTTGTTCTATCAGTGCTGATACCTTACTTAATACTATTCTCAGTGATAGCGCTCACCGTTAGAGGTGGGGCTGACTATTTTGTACGCAGGCTGCGTGTTAAACGGCCGCTATAGACATTGGGCTAGGCCCATAATCCTCATACAATGATGTTGATAACCTGCTAATAATAAGAGTGTTCGGCGTCTGGCGCCGGTGTGAGGACGATGATGAGATTGAATACCCTGTGTAGTTCACTGATGCTTGTGGTGACAATGACGCTGAGCTCGGCTTGGAGTCATGGCAAAGAGTATGCGGCGGGCTCTGTGACGACAGAGAAAATTATTGCCGAGGCGGCATCTGGTGGAGAGTGGTTGTCGCATGGCCGAGACTATCAGGAGCAACGCTTTAGCCCGTTGAAGCAAATAAACACGGATAATGTTGCCGACTTAGGCCTTGCCTGGCACTACGATACACGTTCTAACCGTGGTCTAGAGGCGACCCCGATTGTTGTCGATGGGGTGATGTATGTTTCAGGTGTCTGGAGTGTTGTTTACGCCCTCGATGCGAAGACAGGTAAAGAGCTTTGGGTCTACGACCCGAAGGTACCGAAAGAGTGGGGGCAATTCGCCTGCTGCGACGCGGTTAATCGTGGTGTTGCGGTCTATCAAGGTAAGGTGATCGTCGGCACCCTGGATGGCCGTTTAGTCGCTATCGACGCCAAGACCGGCGAGCAGGTGTGGGAAACGCTGACCATCGATAAGAATCGCCCTTATACCATTACGGGTGCACCGCGAGTGGCGAAGGGCAAGGTCTATATTGGTAACGGTGGTGCCGAATATGGTGTGCGTGGTTATGTGTCAGCCTACGACGTCGATAATGGTGAGTTGATCTGGCGTTTCTTTACCGTTCCCGGCGACCCTAAGCTGGGCTTCGAGAGTGAGGCAATGGCCAATGCGGCGGACACCTGGAGTGGCGAATGGTACAAGTACGGGGGGGGCGGTACGGTGTGGGATTCGATCGTCTATGATCCGGAGCTTGATCAGCTATATATCGGTGTCGGTAACGGCGGCCCCTTTGACTTGGATATTCGCTCGCCAGAGGGCGGGGATAATCTCTATGTCGCTTCTATTGTCGCGCTCAACCCAGACAGTGGAGAGTATATCTGGCACCGTCAACAGACACCGGGTGACATGTGGGATTACACCTCGACCCAACAGATTATGTTGGCCGATATGGAGATTGCCGGTGAAGCGAGAAAGGTGATCTGGCAGGCGCCGAAGAACGGCTTCTTCTTTGTCATCGATAGAGAGACTGGCGAGATGTTGTCGGCAGAGCCCTATACTGCGGTCAACTGGGCCAGTGGTTACGACCTCAGCACAGGGCGACCGAACATTAATCGTGACATTGCCGACTACCGCCGTGGCGAGAAGTTAGTTCGCCCCGCCCATATGGGGGCGCATAACTGGCACCCCATGGCTTATAGTCCTGAAACCGGTTATGTGTATATCCCGGTCATCGAGGCCATGGTGCCGTTTCGCAAAGAACAGAACTTTAAGTTCAAGCCTGGCCGCTGGAATTCCGGCATCGAGATGGTCGAGGTGCCGCCCGGCGACACGCAGTTTGCCGGCCTGATGGCGACAGGGTTAACTGGCGGTCGCTTGGTGGCTTGGGACCCCCGTACCCAGAGTGAGGCCTGGAGCGTCGAGCACAAGATGACCTGGAATGGTGGTGTGTTGGCAACGGCGGGTAACCTGGTGTTTCAGGGCAATGCCGCGCAACGCATGGCGGCTTATCGCGCCGATACGGGTGAGCGGCTGTGGGATGTCGATGCGCAGACTGGCATCATTGCAGCGCCGATCAGCTACAGTGTCGATGGTGAGCAATACATCGCCGTGGCAGCGAGCTGGGGTGGTATCCTTCCCCTTGCGTTAGGCGTGAAACCCTACGATGAGCCGAGTAAGGGGCGCATCTTAGTCTATAAACTCGGCGGCAGTGATGCTTTACCACCGTTGAAAGCTGCAGTCGAGCCCCCCATACCACCGGCGCGAACCGGTGCTGACGAGCAGACACTAGCAGAGGGTAAACAGCTCTATCACCTCTACTGCTATGGTTGCCATGGCACCAATGCAGTATCGGGAGGCATGATCCCCGATTTACGTTACCTCAACAGTAACTTTCACGATATGTTCGAGCAGATCGTCTATGATGGTGCGTTGAAGGGGTTGGGCATGGTTGGCTTTAGCGATGTTTTGGATAAGCCACAGGTGGCCTCGATCCATGCTTATATTATCGAGGAGGCCAATGATGATTTAGAGTATCGCCAGCAACCACAGTGGTGGCGCTCGTTTAAACATTGGGTCTACGGTATTGGTGTCAGTATTATCGAATGGTTGTCGAGCTTTGCGTAGATAGTACCTATGGAGAGGCTCGCTTGATTCGCGGTCTTACTCAAGTAGGGTGCTAAGATAAAAAGAGCCGCCTAGGCCTAGCCTAAGGCGGCTTTTTTATGGTTCGATATTACCGTTGGTGGTTAAATGAGTATTCAATAATATAAGATGTTGAGCTTTTCACACCGTCGTCATTAGAATTTTAAATAGAGTAATGATCATGAAATGGCTTTTTCATCTGAGAAAAAACCTACTGCGTTATCTACAGCGCTTACATTGGCAGAGTGTGGTGCTAGGTGTCGTGTTGTATATGGTGATCTGTTGGTTGCTGTTATCGATGTCAGGTGAGCATGAAATCATCCAGCCGGAGACATTCTTCTACTGGTTGGTGGTGACAGGATCGACGGTGGGCTATGGCGATTATTCGCCGACGACGCCGATGGGAAAATGGGTGACGGCGCTGTGGATCGTGCCTGTCGGTTTGGGTATTTTTGGTTTGGCAGTGGGGCGTATTATCGCCTTTGTCACACAGCAATGGCGCAGAGGTATTATGGGGATGAAAACATTGGCACTGAGTAGGCATATTTTAGTCATCGGTTGGAACGAACAGCATACGCTGAACTTGTTGCGGTTGTTGCTACGTGAAGAACGCTATGGTGAAGGGCGGAGAGTGGTGCTCTGTGCCCGCAACGATATAGAGAACCCGATGCCGGGGGAAATTGATTTTGTCCGTGTCGATTCCTATAGCGATGATGACGATATGGATCGCACAGCCATGATGACTGCCTCTTGTATTATCATCGATACACCTGATGATCACACCACCATGGCCTCGGCTTTATATTGTAATAGTCGAAACTCTAACATTCATACTATTGTTTATTTTGAAGATGATGACCTCTATCGCTTGCTGAAACAGCACTGCCCGAAGATAGAGTGTGCGCCATCGGTCGCGACTGAAATGCTGGCAAAGGCGGCAGTGGATCCGGGGTCGAGCATGTTGCATCACGAATTACTCAATGTTGATGACGGTATGACCCAGTATTCCGTCATTTACCCGAAAAACGCACCGGCAGTGACAGTTGAGAGCTTGTTTATACCCTTCAAACGAGATTATGAGGCGACGATCATCGGCATAAAATATCAGGGGCAGGAGCGTTTGCAACTAAATCCAGCCCTGGAGACTATTGTTGAGCCTGGTACAACGCTGTTCTATATTGCCGATGAGCGGTTATTAGATTTCAGCTGGTAAATGATGTGAGTATTATAAGTCCTGTATTGCACTGATAAGAAGTCAGTGCAATGTTAGCCTTGAAAGTTTATTGATTACTCATTCCCCCCTTTAATAAAAAATATATATTTGCTGTTATTATAGATAAAGGGTCAGAAAGCCATCTAGCGATAAGAAAGTTTAATAAAAATTCAGAGCTAAGCTCCGTTATAAATAAACATTCATTAATGTGTTCGCCACACATTGTCCTGTTTTATCAGTGTTTTGCCTTGTTTTTGTGCTGAATGGTATAGCTGTTAATTATAGTTAACCCACCTAAAGATGTTAGTCCGCAACGACCCTGTTTTAAGCCGAGTGAGATCACCTCTTTCTAATTAATATTTGTTTCGTACGGCGAACTTTGTGTTTGTCGTAAAACAAAAATTTATTAATAAGTGAGAGTTGTTATGACTACGGAAAGAAAGGCTAATGTATATTGTGGTGTCGCTTTTGAATTTGGTGGCAAAGAGGTCGCGCTTAATCCAGCAACTGCGATTACTGAGGTTAAGACAAAAGGTTTAGATTGTAGCCTACCAGGGCGGGTCGAGTTGGGTGCAGTGAAAGACATATTTGACGATGTTACTCATGCGTTAAAAGCTGACTATACCTATGCTGAATTAAAGGAAGCAGTGGGGGATATCCCCATTCTAAGCGGTGGTCTTACGTTGCTTGGTGACGGTGTTTTGGCTGTGGAGCGATTCCATCTGTTTATTCCGCCCACTGAAGAGTACGTAATTACTAATGGTGTGAAAAGTGAAACGGCAACTCCTATCGCAGAGCCGAGAACGCCAGACTATGATGTCGGTGTTTCAATGACGTGGGGTGAAGGCACAGGTGATTTGTTTGGTAATATCAAGCTTAAAGGTCTCTTCCTTCGAGTTTCTAATATGCCTGCTTAATCAAGCAGTGCTCTGATATCAATGCTTAAAATAGTTGCGGGAGTCTAAGTGCTTCTGCCGCTATTTTTTTAGTGCCACGCTTTACTTTATTTTTCAGGAGAATATGAATGTCTCTACCAAAAGAAAAAAAATCGACTTCATCCGACGGTCTGGAGACATCAATTGCTCTCTGCCTTAGCGTTGGCGACACCATAGTTGTTCCTAAGATTAAGATTACAGACACAGAAGATAATAAATTCAAATTATACAATGGCTCGTTGACAGCAGACGAGTTTAAAGATTATGTCAGTGATAGCACAGCCAAAGAATTAAGCTTAGAGGGAGGTGGGATTAATCTAAAGGATTTAGTCACTAATTTCGGCTTAGAATTGCAAGATCCTCTATCGACACTGCTTGATATTACTATTGAAGACTGTGAATTCAGTTGGCATACGGGGTTAAGTGCAGGCTGGCTCAATGTGGGAACTGAGCACCTTGATGTACAACTTCTATCGACAACGAAAAATAATAATCGAGAGACAGTGCTGTCAGTGACTTGCAAAAGCTCTGTCGATTTAGCTGGAATAATGCCGTTAGTTGAGGCGGATGAGCTGCCTCCTATGGCGTTGGGTGCCTCAATAGTCTACGCCACGAAAGATTTTGAAAAGCAAGAGCTTGTTACGCTGATCGAAGGGTGCTTAACTGATGAGCAAAAGAAAGCTTCGGCGATCAAAGAGAGAAAAATATCAGCAGGTGTTTCGGCGTCAGTCAATGTGACGCTGGATAAGCAGGTCATACCACTAACGATTCCGCTTGGCGATGCCAAGGGTGGTAGTCAAGAGGCTGCAACAAAAGCGCAGCTACCGAAGACAACATCAGCGAAAGTGGGACGTAATTTTGGTCCAATTGCGATCAGTGGTCTTGGCCTATCATACAAAGATGGTGATATTGTTCTCGCTCTAGACGGCGCGCTAAACCTTGCTAATTTCCAAATGTATTTGATGGATATGCAGCTGTCTCTTGACTTTGCGCAGCTGATGAGCGGAGGTATTTCAAGTTTAGGTAGCAGCATTGGCTTCGATTTATCTGGGCTATTTATTGATATGAAGGCTGGCGGTTTTGAACTTGCCGGTGGGCTTTTACGTAATGAGAACGAGGTGAATGGTGTCATCTGTGATGAGTACCTTGGGCAAGTATCGATAAAGGCGAAAACAATCTCGTTAACTGCGCTGGGGGCTTACTCTAAGCTGCCAAGTGGAAAAACATCATTATTTGCCTATCTTGCAATTAACTACCCCATTGGCGGTATCCCAGCATTTTTTGTTAAAGGTTTAGCGTTAGGCTTCGGTTACAACCGGGGAATAAAGCTACCTCATATCAATGAGATTCACCATTTTCCGTTAGTTAAAGCATTAAAAGACCCGACAAACAACAGCACGAAAGGTGTCGAAGCTTTAGAAAACCTTAAACAGCAGGCGAAAAACTTAAGTGCTTATCTACCTGCGACAGAAGGACAATACCTTATTGCAGCAGGGGTAAAGTTCTCAACCTTTGAGCTGATCACCTCTGTGGCCGTATTGATGGTTGAGTTTGGTGAGCACCTTGGGGTGTATCTTGCCGGTAACTCAGTGATGACGCTGCCTCCTGCACTTGGCTCTGCTAACTGCGCTGTCGTTAATATTGATATGAACTATAAGGTGGCGTTTGTACCTAGTGAGGGGGTACTGACGGTTGATGCGGTATTGACTGACAATAGTTATGTGCTGTCAAAAGACTGTAAATTGACGGGCGGCTTCTCATTTCATTCTTGGTTTGATGGCCCTCATGAAGGTGATTTTGTTGTTTCGATGGGGGGCTATCATCCTAGGTTCAATAAACCTGATCACTACCCGGATGTACCACGATTAGGCTTCCGCTGGCAGGTTTGTCATAACCTGTTAATGAAGGGGGGGATGTATGCAGCACTCACCCCTGTGGCGATCATGACAGGCGGTAACATAGAGGCTGTTTATGCTTCTGGTTCGTTACAGGCCTACTTTAAAGCGGGCATGGATTTTCTTCTCTCTTGGAAACCGTTCTATTATGATGCTCGATTCTACGTTCTGGTTGGAGCATCAGTTGAGATAGACTTTGGCTGGTTTGGTTCGTGGACAGTAACAGCAGAGCTAGGTGCAGACTTGCATGTTTGGGGGCCAGACTTTACTGGTAAAGCTGTGATAAATTGGTGGGTATTTGGCTTTACAGTTCGTTTCGGGGGCAGCAGTGCTAACGTGCCTAAAGCGATTGAGTGGTCTGAATTCAAAGAATCTTATATTGCGCTACCAGAGGCTGATTCAGACAATAGTTTTGCAGAAATAAGCATTACTAAAGGTGATCTCGGCAGCGTAGAAAGTGAAGATAAGCTGTGGCACATTGTCGACCCTGATGAGGTTGAGCTGAATATAGGCGGTTCTATTCCTGTTAATACCGTGACGCTAAGTAACGAAGGCTCTAGCACTTATACGCTCAGAGGTGAAGACTTCCACCTTGCTCCAATGGGGCCACAAGATAGCATGCCAAGCGTCTCTGGATGGACAATGTCGATTGCTTGTCATTCTGATGCGGGCAGTGACTTTGTGGCAACTAAGGTTGAAAAAGCTTTCCCTAAGGCAGTTTACGGCGATCAGTTTGTTGCGAAAATTGATCAGAAAGAAACGATGTTACGCTTACTATCAGGCAGCAAAATTGTCAGTGCACCAGGAAAGCCTCCAGGTTTTACTGAGGCGATTGATGCTGATGAGTTTAAGTTCGAAGACCTTACTGAGAACGACCCATACTGGCAATGGGGAGGGGGAGTTGAAGGAGAGCTAAAAGAAACGGATGCGACAATATATAAAGATATCAAGAATAGCTTGAATGACGAAATTGTTATTGCTCGGCGACAAGACATTGCTAACTTTTTTGATGTTGCTACTCCAATAGGGACAGAAAAAATTAGAGATGAACTCGAGGCAACCTTTATAGGAAGTCCGCAAATACTAATAGCAGCATAATTAATAGTGCACTTCGGTATTGCTTTTCTTTAAGTTTTTCTTATATACCGGCGCTGCATTGAGTTTAAAACTAGCAATGTTTGACTTGCGCAGATCGCATTAGCTGATCTGCCCATATCTATTGATGGAACCTTATGATGACTGATGACCAATTACAATTTATCGATTATAGAAAGCCTAAACTCGAGGCGGGTAAATATACTTTTACTGTTGATCATGATTTTGGCGGGCCGAAGAGTGATCAAAAGTTGAAAGAGAGCACGGAGGTTAACCTACTCGTGGCAGGGACGCGCGTTAGTGTCGGAGACGAAGCGATATTTGCCCGCTATCCGCCATCGGGTGAAACAGGTGATTTTTCTGATACGCTGCCTCACATCTCATTTAACCAAGGCACCCTACCTTGGATTCGTTCTGCTTATGATCACGAACAAGCAAGTAGCACCAAGGAAAATTACGAGCCCTGGATATATCTGATGAATGTGCATGATGGTGATGTGCAGCAGGGGTTAGCGACAGCGGTTGTGCCGTGTGCGATTAAGGATCTAAGGTCTGGCGATGCGTATTTCCCTAAGGGCCAGTACGATTCGCTAATGGCGGATATCTCCTTGAAAGAAGGTGACTCTGAAGTTGCGGATAGAGTTGTACAGACAATTACTATTAAGAAATCCTTTTTTAATACGTTGCTTTGGCAAGATAAATCTCAAAACAATTACCTATCTCACGTCAGGCGTCGCTGGCAAGCAACAAACGATGCGAATGAATATTTTGATGCCGCAGCTTTAAATGAATTGGATAAACAGTTCTACCCAGGTAATGGTTCGGCTGAAGCACCGAAGAAAGGGGAGGACAGTAGGGTCGAATTAACAGATTATTTGAGGGAGAATCTGCACCTCCCTGATAGTGCTGTGAAAATTGATCAGCTAGCTAGAAAGAGTAGTTGGCTGGTTAATGACCCTGAGAAGGGTGATCTCCTATTGGACTTGATCGACGGCGATGACGGGAAAAACAGGTTAAAAGTATCGAGTTTGAAGCGGGAACTGTCTGTCTTGATGTCAAACCGTTTTGCTCAGTCAGATAGCACTATTTTTCCTGAAGGAACACGAAACAATTGTTATGTTGTTTCACTGGAGGGATACCTAAAGGAAGAAAACAGAGAGGAAATTGATAGCCTTAATGATGGCGATATGATGCGAATAGTCGTATTGACGTCTTGGTGGTTTAACTGCACGGAAGAAAAGGTAAATTTTGAGCAGCGCTCAAAGGCCTTGGATGTGGATTCACTACGCATGCCAAAAAATAAAATATCGCCTCTCATGGGAACGTCAAACGAGTGTTTTATTGACCGATTAAATGCAGGCTATGTCGCATTGCCACATCGCTTTCGTCAAGGAGATCAATCGATTTCATGGTATCGAGGACCATTGGTGCCGAATGAGGTTGTGCCGATAAATCAGATAGCACTCAACGATAACGAATTAGCGCTAGAGAAAAATGAGCAGATAGCTACGGATGCGGATAGGCTGCTGTGTTATTTTGATGCCGACGGCATGTTTGATATTAGCTACTCATCTGCCTATGAGTTAGGGCGGATGTTGTCATTTAAAAATAATAAGTATTGCAAGGCTCTGTCGCAATATAAACGCGCTAAAGCACGTTATATCGAACTGAAGTTGACCGACGATGAAAGGCGAAAGGCTGTTGGCGAAACGGGTATTTATATTGAAAATCTACCGTACGCAAAGTTGATTCCAGAGGCAGCAGATGCACAGTTGAAAATGATTAAATCTTGGCTGGTCAAATTGGTCAGTTTTGAGTCAATACCACGTTGGAATCTTATTGCTGAGCCTGATCTTCTACCAGAGAGGGCTTTGCGAACCTTTAACGTAGATCCAAAATGGGTGCAGAGTTTATGGTTAGGTGCCCTGTCACTTAATGGACGACCAAAAATTACTGCAGAGTTATTTAAAGAACTCTATAACGACACATCTATGCAAGAGCAGATTCCACAATATGGTGCGATCTTGCGCTCAGATATTGTTTGGGCTTATCCGGAGTTACAGGCTAAGTTTCGTAACCTTAGCGATGCGGAAGTAACTGCTGAAATTAATTTAGAGGGGTTTAAAGCGAAAGAAAAGGAAGGGTATGCCGACTTTATCGAAAGCTTCAAAGAAAAAAAGATCATGTATAAGCAGAGGCTTGATAGAGAGTCATTTTTGTATTTGACCAAGGAAGGGTTTGACTATGTCTCGCTGTCACTTCCTCCAGAGAGTTTGCATTACGGTGCAAATTTTAATAATAGTGCTACTGCACCAGTTTTCACCAAGTCAATCAAGCTTTCGGGTAAGACTGTGATTGATAACTTAGCAGTACCGATGAGGGATAAATCATTAGCAGTCATCGATATGACAGAGCTTGCTAGTGATATTGTTACAGAGTTGAAGGCATGTAGAAATACGGATGTAAATTCCGAATTCAAGAAAAGCTTAGATAGCCAAGGGTTTAACTCGGCAAGAATGAGCCGTTTTATGCTTGAGGGTGAGGCGCAGGTCGAGTTTACCGTAGGTGATGAGATGAAATCTGGAGATGACCAATGAGTTTTTTATGTGTTCCAATTAAGGTAGATGCCCTTGTATGCGACAATCTTGTTTCAGCGGTGGCGACCCAAGACGACTTTAGTTTGTTGCCATATCAAAATGCAGAGAAGCAAGATATCTCAGCAGGTGTCGCAAATATTGCTTCCTCTATTGCACGCGACGCCTTTAATAACCATGCGAGCCATCCGGCGGGCGTGCATTTACACTGGAGTATGCCAGATGCTCTCACGAAAGGTGAGATCAATGATCATTATGGTAAAGATGGCAATAATAAGCCTTCTATTGATATGCCTACAGTGCCTAACCGTTGGTTGGTTGTTCGGCAGCATAAAACAAATACAGAGGATAAAAAAACGTGGGTTGTTGAGAGTGACTATATCCATCCAGAGGGCGATAAGCCGAAGCGAGCTATTTGTATACCCAATAAGCTCAATATTGAAGACCGAAAAGAGAATGTAAAAAACACCCCGTTTTGTTACATCGGTCGTCAAGTAGAGTTGGGAGCTTGGTTAGAAGAAGACAAGTCTAAGAACTATTATCTTGAAGAGTTGACTGCGCTAGGCTGGGGAACGCCTTATTTCTCCGCGTTATACACAGACTCATATAGTGTATTTGGTGCTTACGATCCCGATATTGTTGGAAATAAAGAAGTACTTAACTATGACTACAAGGTTTATGGTTGGTTTAGCAAAGCTGAGAATGATTTCGTACATAATAAGTTAAACTTCGACCTAGATGATGTTGTTAGTAAAGCGAAAGATATTGCAGACTGGGACGTTATTAGTGGCTCTACAGCAGACAGCAAAACAGAGCGTATGGTTTGTTTTGGTATGGTCGAATTTGATGTAGAGACGGCACCAGAAGATATGTTGCTCAATGATTCAGCTCGTTTCTCCGAGACAGAAGTCTGTTTGGCAAAAAGCCCTTATGAGGCCGTTTCATCTTATCTATCGAAAACATTGGCTGAAGGTAGCACCAAGCTAGAGACACAGATCGAGAATCAATTACAGGCGTTGCTCTATACCGATGATATTACTGGGACAAATGTTGACTTTATCGATCGATTGAAAAAAGCGCGCCATAAGGAGGAGTTTAAACCAGTTGACTCAGGTATGTTGTGGGAATACATAGACGAAGGTAGCTTGTTTAATAGCATTAATGTCGATGATGAGCTTCGAGAAAGCGCTAAAGCACTTTTTCATGTATTTAAAAAAGAAAATGCCCCGCTACTAAAAAAGATCAACTCTCTTCAGCAGCAAATGAATGGCTGTATCAATAGCAGGCAGTCTTATCGTCGCCAGTTGTATAACGACTGGAGTAAGTACATGCTTTGCTTGCACCCTAAGGATGCTGATAGTAGTGCTTACCCTGATCCCGAGAAAGTACGTTATATGATCGAGCGAGATACCTTACCGAAGCTAGAGGAATGTGAAGCAGAGATTGTTCATCTAGCAAGCCAGATTGAGGCTGTGGGTGATCAGGTTGAGAATAAAGAGCAACTGAAGTGCATTATAAACAGTAATTTTGTTGACTTCATGAAAAGTGCTGGAATTACTGAGATCCTAGTGGAGCAGGTTCTGCTGAAAGTTCCTGGTCCTCGTTATTGGAAGGCGGTGCCGCCTTCTTTATTGATCTCTGGTGATATTGTTCAGCACAGTGATCGTCATGGTGCAGATGCATCTTTGAAGTGCCAGGTAATCGATACGACAAGCACACTGGAGAGCTGGGTGATAGGCGAAGGTGTTGATAGCTTGGATTGGAAGGCATCACCACTCTCGGTGAATCATTGGTCTAAGCAGCCTTGGTCTCCATTGTTTATGGAGTGGCAGGTTGCCTTAAAATCGGAGCGGAGCTTTTCGAAGAGTATTACTGCAAATCAGGAAAACTATTCGCATAGTCATATTACAGATAGCTATCGAGTAGCATTGAATGATGATCAATATTCATTACCAAGTGCAGCCGTTGATCTAACACGTAGACGCAACGATGTTGAAATAGGAGAGACTCCGACAATCGTAAGTGGGCGCTCATTATTTGCCTTCTCAAATAAAGAGTCAATTGGAAAAAAATTAGAAAATTTTGAAGAGCATGGTGAAAGTGAAGTTGATCAAAATATTGATAAGTCGAAAGATTTCTTCAATAAAAGCACGTTGACAGTGCAGAGTCTCGATGGGCTGCATGATGACCTACTGATGTACAGCAATGCAACGGAGTTAAAAATATTCGACCCATTATCATTTTCTTCACCAAATAATTTCCCCGATAACTTAACCACTCGTATTGCCAAAAAATTAAATAACACGAGTTTTAAGTTGCCAAAGCTTGGTCATGATTTTATACCGATAAAAAGTGGTACGTATCAGCTAACAAGGCTACGTGTAATTGATTCGTTCGGGCGTTTTCATGAAGTCAAATGCGACAATGTGCTTATATCTCAGGGTGAGACCGGTGGTGATGATGGTTTTGTTACACCACGTGTTTTACAGCCGATGAGAATATCGGTACGTTGGCAAGATGATATTGATGTCAGTGGTTGTGATTTGAAGACCCCTGTTAGTGGCTGGCTTTGTTATAACCGTTTTGATGAAACGCTGGTGATTTATGATGCTGATGGTAAAGCACTGGGATCGATGAACTCGGATGGCGAGTGGCTAAATAAGGATGGAAATTTCGAGGATCTTTCTTCGATATCTAGTAATTCCTTGAAATCCTTTGTACTAAAAATTCTTAGTTTTCATAGTAGGAATCGTATCGTTAAAGAGAAACTAGATAATAAACTCTGGGACAAGCTAATAAAAAACGGCGTTTTACACTCTTATGGTGACCATAAAAAAGCGTATTTACAGCCCTTTAAACAAGGAGAGGTCTCAACGGTTGAACAAGGTGAGTTGCTTGCTGCGTCATCAGGTAATAATTTCTTTCCGAAGTTAAAAACAGCTATATTGTCTGCACAGAACTATATTGAGCCTGAATTTAATCATCAAATTGCTGAGGGTGGCGTGTTGAAACCTTTAGCGATTGTTAGGGCAGCAATTGATTTGCAGTTGATGGGAGAGCCTGAAACTAATAAGAGCTGGTCGGCGTTAAGTTATGATCTTGACAATAATGGACGAACCTGTCGGGAATTTGATCAGGTGAAATTCCCGATGAAAATTGGTGAATTTAATAATCTTGACGATGGTCTGGTAGGTTATTGGCAAGTAATGCCTGAAGGTTCTCTGTCACAGCGCGGATATTTTCCTCAATCTGATATGGATGACGCTGTAGATAATCCATCGGGGGTTGAAGGGGATGGTGATGTCTATATTGATGCGGCAAACTTTAATGTTGAAGATCATGATTATGTTGATAAATTCAATGATGAAGGTGTTAAGAACCTGAGTTTATCTTTTGCAGACGATCCGTTGCAGCTATTGATGCTTATTGATCCGGAGGCTCGAACCCATGTTACGACTGGGGTTGTTCCTAAGAAAACGCTATTTTTAGAACCTCAAATTTACCAAGAAGCGCTGGAGTCGATACAGTCAGATTATTTTGCTGCGCCTATACTGACACCTGTAAATAGGATGTCCCTATCATTGCCTAAGCAAAAAACATGGCAATGGAGTCAGCCAAATGACACGGGGGGAATGGATCGATTTGCAACGGTCAAGGTGGCAGATCGCTCTTTATACATCCAGGAAAGCATACGGCTCGCATTGTTGGCAGTTCAGCAAAGGAACGTCGATGAGGATAATGAGGAATTTGTTAACCATGTAACCGCTACGGCTGAGGGTGAGTGGGCGACATTGCTGGATAAAGGTGTGTTGCTAACAGTCCCTGATTGGTCAGGGCATGCTTATTATTATGATATCGAAGAGAGTATGGAGGAGCCATTTAAGGATGAATGGTTGAAAATAAAGCCTCGATTATTATCAGTGACAACTCAAGGTGTGGTCGACCCAGAAATACTTCCAGCGCTAGGTAATAAGGTTCAAGTCGTTGAGGGTTGGCTAACCCCGTTGATGGAAGTAACTCATGATGTATAGCTGTTTACCTGGACGTGCCTGAATGGCATCGTCCTCGCTCATCATTAGGCGCCTCTAAGGCGCTAGCACACCTTACAGTTCAACGTTTCGTTACTTTTGTTGATAATAATTTACCTATATTAAGTGAATAAGTTATGAATTCAAATAAACAGCCTAAGAAATATACTTTGAATGGCGAAGATGTTGCCCTTGATACTAGTACTGTTGACGATAGTCGATTTGGACGCTGTGTCACTTTGACGCAAGGCGACTCACTTTCGTTTGGTAAGCCCACGGATATTGGATTTTCTGTGACTGAATTTACCTCGACGATTTGGCTTAAACTTTCATCGAAAGGTAGTATCTTTGATTATTTAGGTCCCTCCGGATTTGGTTGCAATAGTCAAGGTAGGCTGACGCTTCTTTGGCAGACAATAGGCGATTCACATACCCTTTCATATGGTGTGTGGTATCACCTTTCTCTAGTGAAAAGTTCTGATCAAGTATCGTTGTATGTTAATGGTAAGCTGGCGACCTCATTGAAAGTACCTAGTCAGTGGAACTCTGCAGTTATTTATAACAAAGGTGATATTGTTTTACTAAATGATAAAATATACAGCTGCCAATGGTGGAGCAAGGGTGACTCACCGGATAATCCAGCAGGTATAGAAAGTTATGTGTGGGAGGAAAATAACGATAGCGCTATCAATCAATGGGAGTCTGATAGAGATGATTACTTTGATAAATGTGACTATTCCTGTTTAGATGGTGAGCTTCACCTTTCTTCGCAGAACTTCTATCCCTTTGCATTACAGGCCAATGAAATATACGATGACTTTTTTTCTGCTTTGCCACCCGTTGTGGAAAGTTGCAGTGATATCTATCCTTTTGACATAAATATTTTTGCCAGTGGTGCTGTTGAGGCAGAGAACTGTCTTTTTATTGATCCTGATGAAAACACTAATAGCGTATTAAATATTACGAATATAAATCATGATGATATCGTGGTTTTAGCTCGTTCAGGTGCTGTAAGCGCCTATAATTATCACTTTTCTATTCGCTTCCGAAATAAAACTTTTCGTAAAGACGCCGAGGTTATTGTTAGTGCGTTAGATGCTGGAGCCGCATCATGGGATATCTCCAGTGCCATACAGGATCCGATTGATGGTAGTTGGTCAGTTTACTTTCTATGCTTGTCTGATATGACCATTGCTTCTAATGCTACGTTGTCATTTGTGCTTGGATATAAGTCTGCCTGTGGCACGTTGGGTGCGAGAAGCACGCATATCGCACTCTACTATCAAAATGCACAGTTCGTGGCCGGTGGTAATGTGCATGGTGATCGTTTCAAGCAGGTTGATATATTGAACCTTGCTGATAATAACGCGTATGTAAGGCAAGTCAGTGAAAAAGTGGCTAAAACTAATAGTTTTGTTGATGGTGTTGAATTTGAGTTAAAGAATCAGGTTGATAAACTAAAGAGCTATATGCTTGCTGATTCTAAAGAGGAAAAAATTGGTTATGTTGCTGATGCTGCCTCTAATTCTGGCAAGCTTACAGATTTTGTTGAAGCGATTAACTTGCTTGTTCAGCACGGCATTAACTTGGATAACGAGGTAGATCTTAGAGCGACGATGTACGAGAGTAAATTTGATGCTCTTGAGCGACTTTATCCATTGGCTGTTTCTCTTGGCGCTCCACAGAGTGTCGTATGTGATGATTTTAGTGATATATCAATTTTTATTTTCAATCGTTCCGACTTTAAGCTGGAGTTGGCTGTCGAAAATTTACACAGTGTTATTGAAATAGCTATTCCTCTCGGTGACGATGTGGAAAGCCTAGTTGCTAGCGGGGCGGGTGATTCTGCAGGTTCTTTTGAATATGTTAATGCAGGAAAGGGTTCGTCAGTCACAGGTGAGCTTACTAAGGATACTAGCTCACCAAAGCGTGTTGCCTTTGCCTTTAAGGCTGGGGTTGGTAGCTATATAGCGGCAAATAGTTTTATTGAGATTAAAATAAAAGATCTTTTTGCCAATAGACATATAGGATCTAGCTTTATCACCGTTAATTTGTCAAATATTCCTAATTATTGTGATAATAGTTTTTCTTGCGTTGTGACAAAAACTGAAAGAGACCTATCTTGTTTGCTGGGTGGCGGGAATGTCGCAATAGGTAAGGATAAGCCATGCAATAATGTTAAGTTAGATGTTGCTGGTGATATAGCTTCCGATAACTTGAAGGTTAATAATGCTATTGTTACTTCTAGGGTCAGTACTAATGACCTTATTTCCTGTAACGTTGATACAGATTTTTTGGATGCAATCGATATTAGCTCTAGTAACAATATCGATACCAAAACGTTGTGCGCTAGTGGGCGTATCTCTGATGAGAACGGCATGCTTTTAGCTGTACCTATTGGCGGTATTATTATGTGGTCTCCTCGCCCAATATCTAATCATGAAGAAGGTGACTCGAATCTAATACCTCCTGGCTTTAATGTATGCGATGGATCTAATAATACACCAGACCTCAGAGAGAAGTTTATTGTGGCTGCTGGAGCATCTGCTGATAAGGTATCCCCCAACCGGTTTTCTACACCTCTGCTCGATGAAAATAGAGAGGAGTATGAGTATCAGCTAGGTAGCATGTCCGGGGAAAACCGTGTTTCGCTAACGCCAGAGCAAATGCCAGAGCATAAGCATACAGGGGTGGTCCATGATACGAATATAAATAAAGGTGATGGGTGGGCTTGGAAGCTAATGCACCCCACTACTTATGCAACGCATGTTGATAACGGCAATCACAACACGATATACGACCGAAATGCGCAAAATTTCATTGCCACATTGAATGAGTGCATACATTTAACGCACTCACATGAATTTAGTATTAATAATTCAGGGGGCGGTCAGTCGCATGAAAATAGGCCTGCATATTATTCGCTTCTATTTATACAGAGGGTTGAGTAGATCTTGTTAGTTGATTCGATTTGTTATTTTATTTTTTACTTGTATTAGATTTAGAGGATGTGTCACATGATTATAAAACAGCCTAATAAAAGTTATTGTTTAGATGGTAGTGATAATGACCTAACCATCGTAAGTGTTGAAGATATTTGTTTTTCTCATTGTGCCTCTCTGAAGGCGGGAAGGTTGTTGTCTTTCGCTAGTGAGTCGATGAGAGGAATTAATAAGAAAAAATTCACTTCGACGGTTTGGGTAAAGCGGGCGGTGGATGACAGTAGTTTTAGCTTTATCGAGGAGGCGGGGTTTAGTTGTGACAAGATGGGAGGTCTTAAGTTGATGTGGCGATCACTGGATAGTGTCGCCGCCTTGCCTGTTGGTGTTTGGAGTCATCTGACCCTGGTTAAATGCGAAGACTTTGCGCAGCTATATGTTAACGGCGAATTAGTTGAAAGTTTAAATTTTCCGGTTAAATGGTCGGCCGAAGCCGGCTACTCGGTAGGTGATGTCGTTTCATTCGGTGATGCCTTCTATCGTGCATCATGGGGAACGCAAGGGCAGTCACCAAATAACCCCGGTAGGTTGGAGAGCTACCCATGGAGTGAGATCGATGATGAACCAATGATGAAATGGTTGAGAGATGAGGGGGATGTTTTTAATACTTATGGTTATCAATGCATGGCTGGCGAGGGGCTGTTTTATCGTCAGAATTTTTATGCTGAGGCGTTAACTCAACAAGAGGTATTTAAAGACTATCTCACCGGAGCGATTAGAAGCTATGCATTAAACGGAGAAGGTGGCGCTAGCGGTGGGGCTGTTGTAGATGATGAAAGGTTTACACATTGTGTTAGCTTGCCTAAAACAAAGACACTGAATTTTGGTACTGCGGCCAGCAATGGCATTTCTACAGATAGCTTTAGTGCAACCGTTTGGGTTAAGCGTAATGAAGAGGGGGCTTGTTTCAGTTTTCTCGAGGGTTCAGGTTTTAGTTGTGATGTAAGTGGTCGTCTTAGTCTACTTTGGCGATCATTAGATCATGTAGGTGTACTGCCTGTTGGTGTGTGGTATCACTTAGGCTTAGTTCGTGGGCGTACAGAGGTATCGTTGTATATCGATGGTAAGCAAGCGGACACTATTAGGTTGCCATCGCTATGGTCAGCTTCGGTTAGTTATGATGTGGCTGATCTTGTTGTGTTGAACGGGGCTCTTTATCGTGCAAAATGGTGGACAGAAGGTGTTTCCCCGGAGGATGTTGCCGTGGCGAATTACCCTTGGCAGTTGATCACTGACGAGCAGTTTTCTAGCTGGCATGATAAATCGATAACGGATTATGAGACCTTGAGTTATCAGGCGACAGGCGGTGGAGTATCTTTTGCAATGCAGAACTTTTATCCCGCGGCGCTAAATGCACAAGATGTCTATGCTGACTTCTACATTAACGCAGAGCACTTAAAGATCAATTTAGCTATAGCTTAATTGTTGTTATTCTCTGCTTAGGATCGACGTTGTGTCGCACTTTTTCTTTCGAAAAGCGCACGCTGCAACAAGCAGTCACTAGTTTGGCAAATGACTGCTTGTCGTACCCTCTACTTAAGCGTCGACACGCTTGCTTGATTTTCTTCTTACGCCGACAAGACCAAGAAGCGCTGAACCAAATAGCCAAACAGAGGCGGGCACAGGCACAACGGAGGTTTGGTCATTGACGGTCAAGCGAAAGGTATCAAAGGTAACTGCGCCACCGCCGGTGATAGTATCGTCAGAGATTTGTAGCCGAATGCCGAGAGACGGGTCGGAAGCTGCGACATAGTCGTTGTACACCGTAGTAATATCAAAACTTAGTGTGTCGCCGACATTTAAACTAATGGTAGAGAAGCTGCCTACCGATGCGGTTGCAGTTGCCTGGTAATCAGAAATGTCCTCTAGGTTGTTGCCTTCATAGGCGAATACGTTGATGGTGCCGTCGAAGGAGAAGTCATTGCTGCCGGCAAACAGTCCACCCAAGGTAAAGACGTCGAAGGTGACAAAGGCGCTGCTAGTGAGGGCTAAGTTGGAGAGGTCATATTCGGAGCTGCCACGAACGGTTTCGTTTTCGAAGCTCCCTACCTCAGCTTTACCAGCAGGATTACCGAAGTCGCCGCCCGTGTCAGAGTGAAAGTGGTCGCCAAGGGTGTGATCGATGCCGTTTGATGCAATGGCAAAGGTAAAGCCTTCTGTAATAGTGTTGGCGTTAGCGAGAGTGCAAGAGAGTAGAGTGGTCAGTGTTAGCGCTGTTTTCTTAAACATGATTAATTCCGTTTATAAATTTTAGTTGTGTGGCGATAACCATAGCTATTGCGTGGGTTTTATTTTATTTGAATACGATAATAATGCGTCCTGCTTTATCGCTTTTTTTCAATTATAAATCAAACAACTATAACGTATGGTTTGGTATGTTTGAACGGCGCAGAGGTTAACAGAGTTGTTGTTGTTGTAGTAGGTCTTTATGTTTTTATTTTTTGTTTGCGGGCTTTTTGGTGCCGACACCTCGCAGAGAGGTGTCGAGCCTGTCTTTTAGGAGGTCGCTTTTATCGGTTGGGCATTCAACGCTTGCCCGTTAACATTAAGGCTGTCCTCACCCATTAGGTAGAGGTAGGCGGGCATGAGTTGCTCGGGGAAGGGGTTGGTGGTGGGGCGCTCGGCAGGAAAGGCTGTGCGACGCATTGCCGTATTGGTGGCGCCGGGGTTTAGCGTGTTGACGCGGATGTTGCTGACGTTTTCTAGTTCGTCGGCTAGCACCTGCATAAGTCCTTCGGTAGCAAATTTAGAAACACAATAACTGCCCCAATAGGCGCGTCCCTTACGACCGACGCTAGAGCTAGTAAAGATTACTGAGGCGTGTTCGGCCTCTCGTAATAGAGGGATTAAATAGCGGGTCAGCATATAGGGGGCGTTGAGGTTGACCTGTAACGTCTGCATAAAAGTGGCGGTATGCGAGCTCTCTATAGGTCCCATTTGCCCTAGCTGTGATGCGTTGTGTAAAACGCCGTCGAGCTGCTCAAAGCTGGCGGCGATTTGGTTGGCCATTTGTTGATAGTCACTATCTGTGGCTGTTTTGAAATCGATGGGGTAGATGGCGGGTTGTGGGTTGCCTGCCTGCTCTATCTCGTCATAGACGGCTTCTAGTTTCTCAACGGTTCGTCCGGCAAGGATAACGGTGGCACCATGGGCGGCGTAGCTAATGGCGGCGGCGCGGCCAATACCGGCACCGGCGCCAGTCACGAGAATGGTCTTGCCCTTTAATAAGTCGGGGCGGGCTTGGTAATCGAGCATGCTGGTTTCCAGTTTGGTGGTTCTGAGTTTTATTGGTTGAGTGCTTCGATGGCTTCGGCGGTAGCGAGTTTCTCACACAGAGGGATCAACTCGTGTGCCTCGCTGATTAAATAGTCGGCCTGCCAGTCTTCAATTTTTTCACCCGCGACGAGGTAGCCATAGCGGCAACCGACGGTGATCATGCCAGCCGCTCTACCCGCTTCAACATCCCGCAGATGGTCGCCGATATAGAGGCAGCGTTGCGGCCTTACAGCAAGCTGTGTGGCGGCGAGTAAAATGGGTTCTGGACTTGGTTTGGCGTGACTAACATGGTCGGGGCAAACGACACTGCCAAAGTAATGGCCGAGACCAAGTCTTTCGAGTAACGGCAGGGTAAATGCCGAAGGTTTGTTGGTGACAATCGCCAGTGGCAGTTGCTCGCGGCGCGCCCAGTTGAGCACCTCCTGCATGCCAGGGTAAAGTTGGCTGGCACTGCACAGGTGTTGTCCATAGAGGTCGAGGAATTCCTGGCGTAACACCTCGAATTTCTCGTCGTCTTCGTCAATGCCAAAACCAAGTGCGACCATGGCGCGGGCACCACTCGAGACAACGCCACAGAGCTTTTGGTAGTCGACGGGTGGAAGGTGGTGTGCCTTGAGCTGCAGGTTGAGCACTTGCTCGAAATCACGTGCGGTATCGAGTACGGTACCATCGAGGTCAAATAATAGTGCGTCGAGATGCTCGCGCACCACGGTCTCTTTCCGGGTCATCTTTACTTGCTCTTACTTAGGCTTGTGCACATGGATCATGTAGTTGACGTCAACACCGTCGGCGAGCTTATAGCTCTTCGTAATTGGGTTGTAGTGTAGGCCGATCATATCAACAAGCTCTAACTCTGCGTCGCGAACAAATTGGCTGAGCTCGGAGGGGCGGATAAACTTAGCGAAGTCGTGGGTCCCTTTGGGGAGTAGTTTCAGTAGATACTCTGCGCCGACGACAGCCATTAGGTAGGCTTTGGGGTTGCGGTTGATGGTCGAGAAATAAAGGTCGCCACCGGGCTTGCAGAGCTTTGCGCAGGCCTTGATGACGGAGGCAGGGTCAGGGACGTGCTCGATCATCTCGAGGCAGGCGACGACGTCGTACTGCTCAGTATGACTGTCGGCCATCTCCTCAGCGGTGCTTTGCTGGTAGTCGATCTCGAGTTTGGATTCATGTAGGTGTAGACGGGCGACTTCGAGGGGTTGCTTGCCCATGTCAATTCCGGTGACGTCAGCGCCGCGCTGGGCCAGTCCCTCTGAAAGGATGCCGCCACCGCAACCGACATCGATGACTTTTTTGCCCGCGACGGGGGAGCGCTCATCAATGTAGTTGACGCGCAGTGGGTTGATCGCATGCAGCGGCTTGAACTCACTATTGAGATCCCACCAGCGGCTGGCGAGCGCTTCAAACTTGGCTACTTCGGCGGGGTCGACGTTCTGTTGTTGCGTGTTATCGGTCATTGTCGTTTCGTATCTTATTGCGCCACTGGGTGGTGCGCTGGTGAATGTGGCCGGTGTCTAGCGTGGTCAGCTGACGCTCGTCGAGTAATTGTTGCCCTGCAACCCACACATCGCTTATTGCGAGGGTGTTGTTGCCATATATAAGTTGTGACAGTGGATTGTATACCGGTTGGGCGGTCAGTGTCGTCATATCTAGCGCAACGATATCGGCAAATTTACCGATGCTGAGGCTGCCAAGCTGCTGCTCGAGACCTAGGGCTCGCGCGCCATTGATCGTGGCCATTTCCAACGCTTGATGGGCTTTGACGGCGCTGGCATCACCGGCAACGGCTTTGGCTAGCAGTGCGCCAGTCCGCAGTTCGCCGAGTAAGTCGAGATCATTGTTACTGGCGGCACCGTCGGTGCCGATGGCAATGTTAATGCCTTGCTTATGCAGCTTGTCTACCGGGCAAAAGCCGCTGGCGAGTTTGAGGTTGGATTCTGGGCAGTGCACGATCGAGGCGCCACTACGACGAACGCGTGCAATGTCATCATCGTTGAGAGCGGTCATATGAACGAGCTGGGTGTTGGCTGTGAGCAACCCTAATTGTTCGAGTCGTTGTAATGGTCGCATGCCGTGTTCACGAAGTGAATCGTCGACCTCTTGCTGCGTCTCGTGGCAGTGGATTTGAATCTTTAGTTGATGTTGCTTGGCGGTGTTGATGACCTTGTTAAAGTTCTCGTCGCTCACGGTGTAGGGAGCGTGCGGGCCGAGAGCGACAGTGATGCGTGGGTGGTCGTGATATTGCTGTGCAAGAATACCAGCTTTGGCGAGGGCGTCATCGGCACCGCTGGCCCAGTTGTTGGCGAAGTCGAGCACGGTGGCGCAGAGTTGTGCGCGGATACCGCTGGCCTCAATCGCCTCTGCAGCCTGCTCGGGGAAGAAATACATATCGCTAAAGCAGGTGGTTCCGCCGAGGAGCATCTCGGCAATGGCGAGTTCGGTGCCGTCACGCACAAAGTCGCCATCGACCCAGCGCGATTCGGCTGGCCAAATGTGCTCCTGTAACCATTCCATCAGCGGGTAGTCGTCGGCGTAACCCCGCAGCAAGGTCATCGCGGCGTGGCCGTGGCAATTGATAAGGCCGGGTATCAATAAGTGATCGGCGAGATGTTTTTCTATGCGTCCCCGGTAGCGTTGCTGTAATTGCTGGCGGGGGCCGTAATCAATGATGATGCCCTTGTCGATGGCGAGGGCGTGATTTGTATGGCAGCTCTGCGCATCGTCTACAGGAATAACCCAGCCCGCGCTAATAAGGGTATCTATGCTCTGTTCTTGGCTCATAAAAAGTCGGGTCTCGCTTCGCTGAAATTTGTGGTTGTGTGCTGAAGGTTGTTTTTGGGGTCGATAGAGTGGGATTAGTATAACCTGTATTGGTGGTTATTGGGGCTAACAGAGCGGTTGTGGAGGCCTCAAATGTGTTTAAGGAGTAAATCCCCTGTATATTAGCTTTCGCTAAAGTAGCAGAAATCGCTTCTACGGGCTCTCAGAGCGTGACAGCGGGGGTGGTTATGTTATGATCTGATGCTTGAATTTTTGTCGTCTCTCAATCTCTCGGGCGACTGCCTCCTAAATGTTGACCGTTTATTGGTCGCGGTGGGGGTAACCGGGGGCGAGGGGCGCAACAGCGAGTATTTAAATCTAAGATTTAAATCGTCGACATAACTTAACCGTAGGGGCAGCCATCTTCCATGAGTGAGATAGCAAGAGACATTATACCGGTCAATATCGAAGACGAGATGAAGCAATCTTATCTCGATTACGCGATGAGCGTCATCATCGGTCGTGCACTTCCCGATGTGAGAGATGGCCTGAAGCCAGTGCATCGTCGCGTCTTGTTTGCGATGAGTGTACTTAATAATGACTTCAACAAGCCCTACAAGAAGTCGGCGCGTGTCGTCGGTGACGTCATCGGTAAATATCACCCGCACGGTGACTCCGCGGTTTATGAGGCCATCGTACGTATGGCTCAGCCTTTCTCCCTACGTTATATGTTGGTTGATGGTCAGGGTAACTTCGGTTCTGTTGATGGTGATAGTGCGGCGGCGATGCGTTATACGGAGATCCGTATGCGCAAGATCACCCATGAGATCATGGCTGACCTGGATAAGGAAACCGTCGATTACGTAGAAAACTACGATGGCACCGAGCTGATTCCTGCAGTTATGCCCACTAAAATCCCCAACCTCTTGGTGAATGGAGCCTCGGGTATTGCGGTTGGTATGGCGACGAATATTCCACCGCATAACCTCGGTGAAGTGATCTCCGGTTGTTTGGCGCTGATTAACAACAGCGATATTACCATCGACGAACTGATGGAGCACATCCCAGGCCCAGACTTCCCTACAGCGGCGATTATCAACGGCCGTGCGGGAATTATCCAAGCCTACCGCACAGGGCGTGGCCGCATTAGGATTCGTGCTCGCGCCGAAGTCGAGACGAATGCCAAGGGTAGAGAATCGATTATCATTACCGAGATCCCTTATCAGCTCAACAAGGCGCGCTTGATCGAAAGGATCGCCGAGTTGGTCAAGGATAAGAAGATCGAGGGTATTAGCGAGCTGCGTGACGAGTCTGATAAAGACGGCATGCGTATCGTGGTGGAAATTAAGCGTGGTGAAATGGGCGATGTCGTCCTGAATAACCTTTATGCGCAGACCCAGCTAGAGGCGGTGTTCGGCATTAACACGGTTGCATTGGTTGACGGTCAGCCAAGGATCCTGAATCTTAAGCAGCTACTCGAATATTTCTTATTGCACCGCCGTGAAGTTGTTACACGTCGTACTGTTTATCTGTTACGTAAGGCACGCGAGCGTGGGCATATCTTGGAAGGTCTGGCGATAGCTATTTCCAATATCGACCCAGTGATTGCTGCGATTAAGGCTTCTGCCAATACTGCTGAGGCACGTGAGGCGCTGATTAGTGTCGGCTGGGAGCTGGGTAATGTCGCGCAGATGCTCGAGCAGGCGGGCGAGACAGCTTGTCGTCCAGAGGACCTACCGGAAGAGTTTGGTTATCGTGACGGTAAATATTACCTCTCGCCAGTTCAGGTCCAGGCTATCTTGGATTTACGTCTCCAGAAGCTCACGGGCATGGAGCATGAGAAACTGATCTCCGAGTATCAGGAGCGTCTCGAGCAAATTATTGAGTACCTACATATCTTGGCCAGTAGCGATCGTTTGCTTGAGGTGATCACCGAAGAGCTTGAGCTGATCCGTGATGAGTATAGCGATGAGCGTCGTACCGAAATTTGTGCTTCTACTCACGACCTAACAGTTGAAGATTTGATCCCAGAGGAAGATCGAGTTGTGACCATCTCCCATGGTGGTTATGCGAAGACTCAGCCGCTGTCAGATTATCAAGCGCAGCGCCGTGGCGGTAAAGGCAAGTCGGCGACGGCAGTGAAGGACGATGACTTCGTTGAGCACTTGTTGATCGCTAGTACCCACGACACCATATTGTGTTTTAGTGATTTCGGTAAGGTGTACTGGTTGAAGGTGTTCCATATCCCAGTTGCCAGTCGCATCTCTCGTGGTCGCCCTGTGGTCAATTTGCTGCCGCTAGAAAAGGGTGAGCGTATCACCAGTATCCTGCCTGTTAGTGAGTATCGTGAAGATCAATTTGTGGTCATGGCGACTGCACATGGCACGATCAAGAAGACGGCGCTGACTAACTTTGCACGTCAGCGCAGCACGGGTCTGATTGCCGTGAAGCTCGATGACGGCGACTCTCTTGTTGGCACGGCCATCACCAACGGTGGCGATGACATCATGTTGGTCTCAGATGCGGGTAAGGTGGTTCGCTTCGAAGAGTCGTTATTGCGTCCGCTGGGTCGTAGCAGCCGCGGTGTGCGCGGCATCAAGATGGATGAGGGTAGTTCCGTTATCTCCTTGATGATCCCTGCCGAAAACGGCCGAATGTTGAGCGTTAGCGAAAATGGCTACGGCAAACAGAGTGACATGGCTGAGTTCCCGACCAAAGGTCGCGGTAATATGGGTGTTATTGGTCAGCAGTGCAGTGATCGTAATGGCTCGCTGGTCGGTGCTGTGCAGGTGTTTGAAGGTGATGAGCTGATGCTAATCAGCGACCAGGGCACGATGGTGCGTACGCGTACCAGCGAGATCTCTGTGTTGAGCCGTAATACTCAGGGCGTACGCTTAATTCGCCTCAGAGACGGTGAGAAGCTGGTGAGCTCGGCGCGTATCGAGGAACCCGATGAAGAAGAACTGTTAGAGGGCGAAGAGTCTGCGCTGGAGGGTGGCGAAGCTGTAGAGGCGGCAGCACCTTCTACTGATGACGGCGACGCTAACGAGTAAAAAGTTGGCCCCCAAGCCGATAATGATAACAACCTGTGTGAAAAGGGATAAAAAGTGAGGCGACCTTAGGGCGTCTCACTTTTGCTTTTATTAAGAACGAGGACTGATAGCAATGACACGTAAATTTAACTTCTGTGCCGGCCCCGCCGCGATACCTGAGGCGGTGCTACAACGTGCCCAACTTGAGATGAGTGATTGGCATGACCGCGGTTTGTCGATTATGGAGATGAGCCATCGTTCTCCTGAGTTTGTCTCCGTTGCGCAAAAGGCAGAGGCGGATTTTCGAGAGTTGATGTCTATCGGTGATGATTATGCGGTGCTGTTTTTACAGGGCGGTGCCAGCAGTCAGTTTGCCTCTGTACCCTTAAACTTACTGGGCGAAAAAGGTACCGCTGATTACGTTAATACCGGGCAGTGGTCGAAGAAGGCAATTAAGGAGGCTGGTCGTTTCTGTGACGTCAACGTCGTGGCTAGCTCAGAGAACACAAGCTTTTCCACGATACCGGCTTTCGACAGCTGGCAGCTGAATAAAGAAGCAGCATATTTGCACTACACGCCTAACGAGACAATCGGAGGGGTGGAGTTCTTTTGGGAGCCGCAGGCCGACGTGCCGCTGGTTGCGGATATGTCTTCCACTATTCTCTCGCGTCAGATTGATGTGAATAAGTTCGGTTTAATCTATGCGGGAGCGCAGAAGAACATCGGCCCTGCCGGCTTAACGCTCGTTATCGTTCGTAAAGATCTACTTGATCGTGCGCAGGCCAGTTGCCCGGCGATGTTTAGCTATAAGACGGCGGCGGAGAATGACTCGATGTACAATACCCCGGCGACCTATAGCTGGTATTTGTCCGGCCTTGTTTTCGAGTGGCTGAAGGAGCAGGGTGGTGTGGCGGCGATGGAGCAGGTGAATGCACGTAAAGCGGCCAAGTTGTATGACTTTATCGACAACTCTGGTTTTTATGCCAACCCGGTTGAGCGAGCGAGCCGTTCATTGATGAATGTGCCGTTTACGCTCGCTGATAGCGCGCTGGATAAGGCATTTTTGCTCGGCGCCGATGAGTCAGGCTTGCTAAACCTTAAGGGGCATCGTAGTGTCGGTGGTATGCGTGCGAGTATTTATAATGCTGTGCCGGAAGAGGCTGTCGACGCACTGATTGCCTATATGGCTGACTTCCAGCAGCGCAACGCCTAGTCTGTTTAAATCGTGGTCGTGTGTTCGCTTTTTCTTGGACGCAACGATCTTCATTGAGTAACTCCTCGGCGCGCTGCGGCGAGGAAGCGATAGCTGAGTTGAGTGGTTATGGTCGATAGTTCAAAGAGTGATTGCGCAGCCGAGGTTCCGAGCCTGGCGGAGTTGCGAGACAGTATCGATAGTATCGATCGTCAAATTCATCAGTTGATTAATCAGCGAGCGGTCTGTGCGCAGCGCGTTGCCGATGCCAAGTTTATTGAATTTGAGGCAGCGAAAGCAGATGGTCGCGACCCAGAGGAGGTGTTGTTTTATCGCCCGGAACGCGAGGCGCAAGTATTGCGTAAGGTGATGGAGCGTAATGACGGGCCGCTGGAAGGGCGTGCTGTGGCGCATATCTTTCGAGAAATCATGTCGGCCTGCCTAGCGTTAGAGAAGCCCATGCAGGTTGCTTATCTTGGCCCCGAGGGTACTTTTACTCAGGCCGCGGCGGTCAAACATTTTGGCCACGCGGTAATCCCTCAGCCTCAGCAAACTATCGCGAGTGTGTTTGGTCAAGTGGAGTCCGGTGAATGTAATTATGGCGTGGTGCCGGTCGAAAACTCGACTGAAGGTATGGTGACGCATACACTCGATAGCTTTATTAACTCCTCATTAAAAATCTGTGGTGAGGTTGAGCTCCGTATTGAGCTTAATTTGATGGCTCAGTCAGGGGTGAAAATTGAGCAGGTAAAAACGATTGTGGCGCATCAGCAGGCGCTGGCGCAGTCCCGCTTGTGGCTCGACAAACACTGGCCACATGTTGAGCGAGTGGCTGTCAGCAGTAATGGCGAGGGGGCTAAGATGGCCGCTGCTGACCCGAGTGTTGCGGCAGTCGCCGGTGTTATGGCGCAGGAGGAATATAATTTAGTCAGTCTCTCCTCTGGCATCGAAGACTTCTCAAACAACACGACTCGTTTCTTGATTATTGGTCGCGAGGCGGTCGGTAGCAGCGGTGCAGATAAGACCTCTATCGCAGTCACCACGCGTAATAAGCCAGGTGCACTTTTTAACTTGTTGCAACCCTTTCAAGATGCCGGTGTGATGCTAACGCGGATAGATACGCGTCCCTCACGGACGGAGACGTGGACCTATGTCTTCTTCATGGAGTTCGAGGGGCATGTCGATGATAGTGATGTGAAGGGGATTATGGAGCAGATTCGGGAGCAATCGGTAGTGATTAAGCATCTAGGCTCCTACCCGAAAGCGGCCCTGTAGCAAGAAACTGTGATTAAACTAGGCGGGTGCTGTCGTTGACGGTGCTGTTTTCGCCGCTAAATGATGAGTATGACCATGAGTTGTGATTTTTTAGCTCTCGCCAATGCGGGCATCCAAGGCCTGCACCCTTATCAGGCGGGCAAGCCGATCGAAGAGCTGCAGCGTGAGCTCGGCCTTGATCATGTGATTAAACTGGCGAGTAATGAGAATCCGCTAGGGCCAAGCAGCAAAGTCGTGGCTGCACTGCAAGCGGCCTCAGCTGACATCTGTCGTTATCCGGACGCTAATGGTTTCGAGTTGAAGGCAGCGCTCAGCGAGCGTCTGTCAGTGTTGTCATCACAGCTGACGCTGGGTAATGGCTCTAACGATGTTTTGGATTTGATTGCTCGCGCTTACCTCGAGCCTGGCAAGTCGGCGGTTTTCTCTCAGCATGCGTTTATTGTCTACCCTATTGCGGTGCAGGCCTGTGGTGCTCGTGCCATTGTAACGCCGGCGAAAGACTGGGGACATGATCTGGATGCGATGGCGTCGGCGATTGAACCGGACACTCGTCTGGTGTTTGTTGCTAACCCGAACAACCCGACAGGCACTTGTTTTTCTGCTGCCGCTTTTACTGCGTTTATGGCTAAGGTGCCGAGTGATGTGGTGGTTGTGTTAGATGAGGCCTACATCGAATATAACAGTGGTGAAGACCTGCTTGACGGTGTGAATTTGTTGGCGCAATACGATAATCTGATCGTCACGCGTACCTTTTCTAAGGCTTGGGGGTTGGCGGCCTTGCGTGTTGGTTATGCCATCGCAAATGAGCAGATTACGGATGCGCTGAATCGGGTGCGGGCCCCCTTTAATGTCAATAGTTTTGGCTTGGTTGCTGCGCGTACAGTGTTGACTGACGATGACTATTTACAGCGAGGCTGTGCGGTTAATGCGACAGGAAAGCAGCAGCTGCAAGAGGGGCTGGCCCGCCTCGGTATCGATTACATTCCCTCCGCTGGTAACTTCATTGCCGCTCAGTTTGAGGGAGATGCTCTGGCGATTTATGATGGGCTGTTGAGAGAAGGTGTTATCGTACGTCCAGTGGGTGTTTATCAGATGCCACAGCATCTTCGTCTGTCGATTGGTCTAGAAACAGAAAACCGCTTTTTACTGCAGGCGCTGACAAAAGTGCTGGGTAGCTGAGGATGATTATTAATAAATTGGTGGTGCTAGGCGCCGGTCTCATCGGTGGCTCTCTTGCCAAAGCCTGTCGACAGCGTGGTCTTGCGGCCGAGGTTGTTGGTTGGGGGCGCAAGGAGGCTAATCTGCAGAAAGCTATCGACTTTGGTGTCATCGATCGCTATGAGCTGGATTTGGCGGAAGCGGTGAAAGACGCCGATGTTATTTTTATAGCTACCCCGACGCTTGTTGCTGAGAGCATGTTAGAGCGTTTGGCAGTTGTGGCCGATAGCCGTAGTATCATCACCGACGGCGCTAGCGTGAAAGGAAACCTTTATCGCGCGGCTCAACGTATTTATGGGCAGGTACCGTCGACGTTGGTGTTGGGTCATCCCATTGCGGGCTCCGAGGAGTCCGGTGTCGAGGCGGCAAATGCCGAGCTCTATGTGAATCACCGTGTGATCTTGACGCCAACAGCTGAGACCTCATCAGAGGCAGAGGCTGTAGTGCGTGAGTTGTGGCAGGGCTGTGGTGCGGAAGTGGTCAGTATGGATGTGGAGCGCCACGATCGAGTCTTGGCAGCGACGTCACATCTGCCGCACGTTCTTGCGTACTCGTTGGTCGATAGCTTGGCGCAGCAAGACTGCAGCTATGAAATTTTCGATAATGCTGCCGGTGGCTTTCGTGACTTTACTCGTATCGCCGCCAGTGATCCGCAGATGTGGCACGATATCGTGCTGGCGAACAAGGCTGCGGTATTGTCTATGATGGATGACTTTACCGATCAGCTGAAGCTGCTGCGCGAGAATATTGCCAGTGATAATGGCGACGAGATTATGGCGAGCTTCCAGCGTGCACGTGAGGCGCGACGACACTTCTCCTCGATCTTGCAGAAGCGTCAACAAAAGAAATTATAATCCGCCACGGCTATGGCAAGGCTTTATGCTGCATAGCCGTCATAAATTCTGGCGATAGTACTTAGCAGTAATGATTTTGAGAGTAATAGATTATGTCGGACAATAATATTCAGTTCTTAGCGCGCCCAGGCGAATCGTTATCTGGTGAGTTTCGTGTGCCTGGAGACAAGTCAATTTCACACCGCTCTATCATGTTGGGCTCTCTAGCAGAAGGTGTGACGACGGTTGAGGGCTTTCTTGAAGGAGAAGATGCTCTGGCGACGCTAAATGCCTTCCGTGATATGGGGGTGGCAATTGAGGGGCCGGATGCAGGTCGGGTGACAATTAATGGCGTGGGCTTGAATGGCTTACAGCAACCCGCTGCTGCGCTTGATATGGGTAACTCTGGGACTTCGATGCGTCTGCTCAGTGGTATCTTGGCGGCACAATCGTTCAGTTCGACGCTGATTGGTGACGCCTCTTTGAGTAAGCGTCCAATGGCGCGCGTTGCCAATCCGCTGCGCGAGATGGGGGCGAAGGTTGAGACGGCCGAAGCGGGCCGCCCGCCGATGATCGTCGGTGGTGGTGAAGCGCTAACAGCGATGCATTATGACATGCCGATGGCGAGTGCGCAGGTGAAGTCCTGTGTGCTGTTGGCTGGCTTATATGCGGATGGGGAGACCTCCGTGACGGAGCCAGCGCCGACGCGGGACCATACAGAGCGTATGTTGCGTGGCTTTGGTTATGAGGTTATTACCGAAGGCTCTACGGCAAAGTTACTCGGTGGTGGTACGCTCAGTGGCTGTCATATCGATGTGCCTGCCGATATTTCCTCTGCGGCCTTCTTTATGGTGGCGGCGAGCATTACGCCGGGAGCCGATATCACCCTGCGTCATGTCGGTATTAATCCGACCCGAGTGGGCATTATTAATATTTTGCGCTTGATGAATGCGGATATTGAGTTGTTCGATGAGCGTGAGGTAGGTGGTGAGCCGGTGGCGGATATACGTGTGCGTTACCGCGGTCTTAAGGGAATTCACATACCAGAAGATCAGGTGCCGTTGGCGATTGATGAGTTCCCGGTACTGTTTGTTGCTGCGGCCTGTGCCGAGGGGCAGACCGTCTTATCGGGAGCAGAAGAGTTGCGGGTCAAAGAGAGCGATCGTATCCAGGTGATGGCCGACGGCTTGGTTGACTGCGGCATCGATGCCACGCCGACAGAGGATGGCATGGTGATAAATGGTGTCGGTGAAGGTGTGCGACCTTTTGGGGCGGCGACGATCGCCACGCATGGTGATCACCGCATTGCGATGTCTTTCGCTGTGGCGAGTTTACGCGCTACAGAAACGATTACTATTTTAGGCTGCGGAGCCGTAGCGACATCGTTCCCAGGCTTTGCAGAATTGTGTAACAGTATTGGTTTTAAAATTGAGGTAGTAGATAACGATGCAAACTAGGCAAGCAATAGTTGTTGCAGTTGATGGTCCTGGTGGTGCCGGTAAGGGCACCCTCTGCCAGTTGTTGGCAGCGGAGTTCGGTTTTGCTCTGCTTGATAGCGGCGCTCTGTATCGTTTGACAGCACTGGCAGCTCAGCGCCAAGGTGTTGATTTTGATGATGAGGCGGCATTGGCGCAAGTTGCGGCGAACCTCGATGTACGTTTTGATGCGGGTGAGCAGGGGCAGGGGGTGACGACCTGGCTGCAGGGCGAAGTTGTGGGTAATGAGTTGCGCACGGAGCAGACTGGCGGCTTGGCCTCTAAAGTTGCGGCGTTGACTCCGGTGCGTGATGCCTTGCTGCAGCGTCAGCGTGACTTTGCTCAGGTGCCCGGTCTTGTGGCTGATGGGCGTGACATGGGGACGGTAGTTTTCCCTGAGGCGGCGCTGAAGATATACCTGACAGCCGGAGCTGAAGAGCGGGCGCAGCGGCGCTATCTGCAGTTACGGGATAAAGGGCAGTTAAGCGACGATGAGTTGCAAGGTGAGGGGCGAAATGTTACCCTCGCGCGTCTTCTCGAAGAGATCAATTTGAGAGATGAGCGGGATAGTAACCGTGCCGTGGCACCTTTACGGCCCGCAAAAGATGCACAAATTATTGATAGTACAGCAATGTCTATCGAAGAGGTGAAAGCGGCAGTTGTTGCTTTTGCCAAGGAACGCGGACTAATTTAAGGCGCGTTCTGGCCATGTGGCCATGTAATTATATCGCTTTATTGTACGGTGTTGATGCCTCGCTGAGGTTTAATCGATGCCCGGTAGAGTGGAATAAGAGCGGTGGCGCAGAGCTAGCCAGTAGAGGCTCTGTGTACCGTTAAAAAAACTAACCCGCGTTAGCTGGCGGCTGCGGATGAGGGCATTGGGCCCGACTAATTACAGGTATTTGCTATGAGCGAAAGCATGAGCTTTGCTGAACTTTTTGAAGAAAGTTTAGAAACCATCGACATGAAACCAGGTTCAATCGTTACCGGTATCGTTATTGATATCGACAGCGACTGGGTCACCGTACACGCTGGTCTGAAGTCTGAAGGCATCATCCCACGTGAAGAATTCCTAAACGACAGCGGCGAGCTAGTGCTAGCTGTTGGTGACGAAGTTCAAGTTGCACTTGACGCTGTCGAAGATGGTTGGGGCGAAACTAAGCTTTCGCGTGAAAAAGCTAAGCGCGCTGAGTCTTGGAAAGAGCTTGAGAAAGCCTTCGAAGCTGAAGAAGTTGTTAAAGGTGTTATCTCTGGTAAGGTCAAGGGTGGTTTCACCGTTGATGTTGCAAGCATCCGTGCCTTCCTACCTGGTTCTCTAGTTGACGTTCGCCCAGTTCGCGACACTGCTCACCTAGAAGGTAAAGAGCTAGAATTTAAAGTTATCAAGCTAGATCAGAAGCGCAACAACGTTGTTGTTTCTCGTCGTGCTGTTCTTGAAGAAGCTAACAGTGCAGAGCGTGAAGCTCTTCTGTCTAACCTACAAGAAGGTATGTCTGTTAAGGGTATCGTTAAGAACCTTACTGACTACGGTGCTTTCGTTGACCTAGGTGGCGTTGACGGTCTACTACACATCACCGATATGGCTTGGAAGCGTATTAAGCACCCAAGCGAGATCGTTAATGTTGGCGATGAGATCGACGTTAAGGTTCTTAAATTCGATCGTGAGCGCAACCGCGTATCGCTAGGTCTTAAGCAGTTGGGTGAAGATCCATGGGTTGAGATCACTAAGCGTTACCCTGAAGGCGCTAAGATCAAGGCTAAGGTGACTAACCTTACCGACTACGGTTGTTTCGCAGAGCTTGAAGAAGGCGTTGAAGGTCTTGTTCACGTTTCTGAGATGGACTGGACCAACAAGAACGTACATCCTTCTAAGATCGTCAACGTAGGTGACGAAGTTGAAGTGATGGTTCTTGATATCGACGAAGAGCGTCGTCGTATTTCTCTAGGTGTTAAGCAGTGTACTCAGAATCCATGGGATGCATTCGCTGGTCAATTCGCCAAGGGTGACAAGGTTAATGGTGTTATCAAGTCTATCACTGACTTCGGTATCTTCATCGGTCTTGAGGGTAACATTGATGGTCTAGTACATCTTTCTGATCTTTCTTGGAACGAAACCGGCGAAGAAGCCGTTCGTAAGTACAAGAAGGGTGAAGAGATCGAAACTACTATCCTTTCTATCGACCCAGAGCGTGAGCGTATCTCTCTTGGCATCAAGCAGCTAGACAGCGATCCATTCGCTGAGTTCGTTGCAGAGAATGACAAGGGCAGCATCGTGACCGGTACTGTTAAAGAAGTCGATGCTAAGGCTGCTGTTATCGTTCTAGCGGACGAAGTTGAAGGAACGCTACGCGCTTCTGAAATTAGCCGTGACAAGGTAGAAGATGCACGCAACGCACTGAAAGAAGGTGAGACTGTTGAAGTTCTTATCATCAGCGTTGATCGTAAGAACCGTGCTCTATCTCTCTCTATTAAGGGCAAAGACGCCGCTGAAGAGAAAGAGGCTATTAAGTCTATGAAGTCTGATGAGTCAGCTGTTGCTCCTGCAACACTAGGTGACCTTATCAAGGCTCAGATGCAGAGCCAAGACAAGTAATTCCAGCAGGAATAAGCTTGATTGAGTAAAAACGGGGCTTCGGCCCCGTTTTTCGTTGTTGGTCGCTTACTTTTTTGTTTGCTCGAGATCTGCTCGCCACGGCGGGTTGGCGAAGTCACTAGTTTGTTGCTAGTATCAATCGAGAGTTGTTGCGTAAATTAATGATTAAAATCTAATTTTTTCAGTCTATAATGAGTGAACAGGCTTTTAATGCAGGTTACACTACGTCAAAATGTATGTTGCATGCTAGTGTTTATAATGCGTGTCGATAAATAGCTTCCGCCCAATGCTCGATCTTTGTTGTGTAATGATCGGCTCGGGAATGGTTGAGTATATATTCAGGAATTTTATATGACGAAATCAGAGTTAATTGAACGTATTGCTGAGAAGCAGCCTCAACTGCCAATAAGAGACGTTGAACAGGCTGTTAAGGTGATGTTAGAGCAGATGTCAGAATCACTTTCCACTGGTAACCGTATCGAGATTCGTGGTTTTGGTAGTTTCTGCCTACACTACCGGGCTCCACGCAAGGGTCGCAACCCTAAGACTGGAGAGTCTGTAGAATTGACGGGTAAGCATGTCCCTCACTTCAAGCCCGGCAAGCAGTTGCGTGAGCGAGTTGATGCTTCGGCTGCTAAGTTCCGCTAATTTTTACAGTCGGTGTTGTAATGATTGATAAGAGGTCGCTTACAGCGGCCTTTTTTATTGCACAAATTGACTTAACACGTTATCTTTCCATACCATTTGTCTAGATTCTGAGCCCCTATGCGTATTGTAAAACTGCTGCTTATGGCGCTGTTGATTATTGCTGTCATTGTCATGGCACTGCTATTTCTGGTGGAAAACAATACTTCGGTGACGGTCGATCTTTTCCTCTTTGATATGACGGTTACCTCGGGCAGTTGGGTGGTGTTGTCGTTTATTACAGGGGCGGTAGCGGGGCTGGGTTCCGCTGCAGCTGTGTTCATAAAGATGTATGGGCGTCAGGCGCAGTTGAAGAGGAAGTTGGTGAAGTCAGAGAAAGCGCTCGCGAGACTTAAGCAAAACCCGATGAGCAGCTAGATGCCAGATTTATCCCTCCTCTTTGTCATCTTTGTGGCGGTGGCCATAGGTTGGCTGCTAGGACGCTATCGGCGACCCAAACGCCGTCGTCTACCGGACTCTCCAGTTATTCCCATGAGTTATTATCGCAGCCTCAACTTGTTAATGAGCAAGGAGGATGGTGATGAGGCTGTCGACAGTTTTATGGAGTCTTTTGAGGTTTCCTCGGTCACTCTACCAACGCATATCTCCATGGGGGATCTGCTGCGTGAGCGCGGTGATGTTGAGGGTGCCATTAAGGTGCATCAGAACTTGCTGGCTCGTCCTTCGCTGTCGGTGAAAGAGCGTCATATGGCGCACTTCGCGCTCGCTAGGGATTATGCGCAAGCAGGCCTGCTTGATCGTGCTGAGTCACTTTTTAAGCAGTTGGTTAGCGAGCAGAGTGAGTTGTCGACGAAGGCGCTGAGTCAGTTGGTTGATATCTATCAGGAGCAGCGAGATTGGCAGTTGGCCATCGATACAGGCATGCGTCTGGTACCTCGCAGGTTGCTGCGCTCAAAGCAGGCGCAGGTGTCGACGCTCGGCATCGCAATGGCGCACTATTGTTGTGAATTAGCTGAGCAGGAGATCGTGCGCGATGATTGGCGCAGAGTGCGCTTGTTGTTGAAGCAGGCGCTCGATTTCGATCGTAGCTGTGTGCGCGCCAGCTTGATTCTCGGGCGTGTAGAAATGAGTGCCCAGCGCTATCACCAGGCGATTAAAGTGCTGGGGCAGGTTCAGGAGCAGGATTTACTCTACATGAGTGAAGCGATAGGTATGATTGCTCGCTGTTATCAACAGCTGAACGATGTGCAGGGCTTTATCGTTTTTGCAGAGAAGGTGTTGCGGCAGCAACCAATGACGGCGGTGTTGATGGAGCTGATTTGGGGGCTTAAGTCG
Organism: Sinobacterium caligoides; assembly: GCF_003752585.1. Lineage (NCBI taxonomy): Bacteria > Pseudomonadati > Pseudomonadota > Gammaproteobacteria > Cellvibrionales > Spongiibacteraceae > Sinobacterium > Sinobacterium caligoides. Next base: position 697,523 of record NZ_RKHR01000003.1, on the reverse strand, counting down.
CAGCAGGGTGAGAAAGCAGCGGCGGAGCGCCTGTCGCAGTTGATGCGCGATAGGCCAACGATACAAGGGTTGATTAGCTTGGTCGATTTTCATCAGCTCTCGGCGATCGGCAGCGCTGCGGAAAATCTGCAAATGTTGCGAGACCTGTTGGAGGGGTTGTTGGCGCATAAGCCCCAATACCGTTGTCGTGAATGTGGCTTTGCTGGGCAGCAGCTACACTGGTTGTGCCCTTCGTGTAAGGGGTGGGGAGTGGTTGCCCCGATCGTAGGTGTCGAGGGGCAGTAGCCTAGGTTTGTTAATTTTTATATTTTGTTTTTGTTTTGGAGAGTATCTGTGTCTGATCCTAAGATTCTAGTCGCGTTAGATTTTCCCACTGCCGATGGCGCCATTGCGATGGCTGATCAGCTATCAGCAGATAGCTGCCGCCTGAAGGTGGGGAAGGAGTTGTTTACTGCGGCAGGTCCTCAGTTAGTGGAGTCGCTAGTTAAGCGAGGCTTTGATGTTTTTCTCGACCTGAAGTTTCATGATATTCCCAATACCTGTGCGGGTGCTGTGCGCTCTGCCGCAGAGTTGGGTGTCTGGATGGTCAATGTGCATGCAAGTGGCGGGCGCCGCATGATGGAGGCGGCACGAGAGGCAATTGACAAGTCGGCTCACCAGCCGCTTTTGATTGCCGTTACGGTATTGACCAGCATGGAGGCTGAGGATTTGGCTGAGGTTGGTATTGCTGTGGCACCGCAGGAGCAGGTAAAGCGGCTAGCGCTATTGACGGAAAGTTGTGGCTTAGACGGTGTGGTTTGCTCGGCACAGGAGGCGCCGATGTTGCGCTCGGTGGTGGGGGGAGACTTTAAGTTGGTGACGCCGGGGATACGCCCTCTTGGGGATGCTGCGGGCGATCAGCGCCGCATTGTAACGCCGGCGCAGGCGCTGCGCGATGGTAGTGATTATCTTGTCATAGGTCGACCGATCACTTCCAAGCCTAAGCCGCTCGATGCTTTGCAGTCGATCTTGGCGGATATTAAGGCGGGCGATTAAAGGCGCGCTATACCCCCAAGTTTAAGGGTGGTTGAATGGCTGTACTGACCTATATTTCTAGAGCCCCGCTAACGCCGTTAGTGGGGCTCTACTTTTTCAATAACGTACAAAGGAATGTGTTATGAAAACTATAGTAAAGTCAGTACTGCTTTCAGCGGCGATCGTGTTGTCTCCTATGGCTACTGTAATTGCGGCCGAAGATGGCTCGTTAATCGTTGAGCGTGTCGATATAAATAGTGCTGATGCAGATATGTTGGCGGAGATGCTGTCTGGTGTGGGCTTGACCAGGGCGAAGGCAATCATTGCCTATCGGCAGTTGCATGGTGACTTCAAGTCAGCCGAAGAGCTGGCGGAGGTGAAAGGCGTTAGTGAGAGAATGGTGGCGCAAAACTCAACAAGGATACGCCTAAATTAGTGAATTTTTTCGATGTCATTGGGCATGCTCGTCATTAAGGCGGGAGTGTCTCAATGGCTGTGTTACAATCTCGCCATTATTAATGTGTGCTGCAAGAGAGCGATAATGGCGAAGGTTGATATTTTTAATGGTGATGCTGATGGCATCTGTTCGTTGCTGCAGCTGCGGCAGGCAGAGCCTTGTGATAGTCGCTTGGTGACAGGGGTAAAGCGCGATATCGCGCTTGTTGAGCAGGCGTCAATTGCCGCAGGCGATGATGTCGTTGTTTTAGATATTTCATTTGATAAGAACCGCGTTGGTGTCGTTGATGCTCTTGATAAAGGGGCGAGGATACTTTATGTCGATCACCATTTTGCGGGTGGCATTCCGCAGCACGATAATTTGCAGGCGATTATTAACACTGCCTCAGATGTCTGTACATCGCTTTTGATAAACAGTTACCTCTCGGGTCGCTACTGTGAGTGGGCGATCACGGGGGCTTTTGGTGATAACCTCAATCGTGGCGCAGAGGCGCTAGCAAAGACCACTGAGCTGACTTCAGCACAGTTACAGCAGTTGGCAAGCCTTGGTGTCTATCTGAATTATAATGGTTACGGTGCGACACTCGAAGATCTACACTTTACTCCTGCTGCGCTGTTTGACAGGCTGCGTCATTACGCTTCGCCGTTAGACTTTATTGCTGACGATGTGGCGACGTTTGACTGCTTGGAGGCGGGTTATCAGCAAGACATGGCTACAGCGGCAGCGCTTTCTGCAACGATAGAGAGCGATGTGGCGGCAGTATTTACCCTGCCTAATGAGAAGTGGGCACGCCGGGTTGGTGGTGTGTACAGCAATGACTTGGCTAATGCGCATCCCGATAGAGCACATGCGGTACTGACAGAGAAGACTAATGGGAGCTATCTTGTGAGTGTGAGGGCGCCGCTAAACAACAAAACAGGGGCAGACGAAGTTGTTCGTCAGTTTGAGACGGGTGGCGGGCGCAAGGCGGCAGCGGGTATTAATGAGCTGCCGGCAACAGACTTAGCGCGCTTTATCGATGTGTTGACAAATTTTTATCGTTAGTGAAGTTGCTGGTAATGATGGTTTGCTATGGCTTGTAAGGTATTGAGAGTGAATTATGGCGTTTGATGCTTGGTTAACGTTGCTGATTGTGGCGGTTACATTCATATTGTTGGCACTGTCGAGTATTACAGCGGATGGAATACTGGTTAGTGCTGTAGCCTGTTTGGTTGCCTTTGGTGTGATTGATATTCCCACGGCGCTGCAGGGGCTTTCTAATGAGGGTGTGGCGACAGTGGGGGTGTTGTATATCGTAGCTCGCGGGCTCTCTCAGAGTGGGGCGGTGGCATGGATGTCACAGGGGGTGCTGGGTCGTCCGCGCTCGACGATGACGGCGCAATTGCGCTTGATGTTGCCCGTTGCAGCCGTAAGCTCAGTACTTAATAACACGCCGGTAGTCGCGATGATGGTACCAGCGGTAAGTGATTGGGCGCGTCGAAATAAGCTCTCTGTCTCGCAATTGATGATGCCGCTAAGCTTTGCCGCCATCACAGGCGGACTCTGTACCTTGGTTGGTACAAGTACTAATCTCGTGCTCAATGACATGTTTAACCGCTACCAGGCTGATGTACGGTTGTCGCTGTTTGAGATTGCTTGGGTTGGTGTGCCTTGTGTATTGGTGATGGCTGCTTATGTGGTCATCTTTAGTCGTCGATTATTGCCGAACAAGAGTGGTTTCACTGCCAAGCTGGAGGGGGGGCGTGAATATGTCGTGGAAATGGTGGTTGAGCCTTTTAGTCCGCTGGCGGGTTTGTCTATCGAAAAGGCTGGCTTGCGTCATCTTCCAGGCTTATTCCTCGTTGAAATTGTACGTAATAATCGTGTGATGCCGGCGGTGGCGTCTTCAGAGGTATTGTATGCCGGAGATCGTTTGGTGTTTGCCGGTGATGTTGAGGCTGTTGTCGATCTGAAGCGAATTCATGGTCTGCGCAGTGGTGAAGAGCAGGTATTTAAGTTAGATGATGTGCAAGACGGTCGCTGCTTAATTGAGGTTGTTATCTCGGCGAATAACCCGCTTGTTGGCGAGTCGGTGCGCGATGGCCGATTTCGCACACGTTATACCGCAGCCATTATTGCAATCACGCGTGAGGGGGAGAAGGTCAAGGGACGGCTCGGTGATGTTGAGCTACGTGCGGGCGACAACCTGTTGCTAGAAGCGGCGGATGATTTTGTCGAGCAGTACGCCTATGCCAAGGACTTCCTATTGGTTAGTCGAGTCGCTAATTCGGAGCCGCTGCGCCACGGTAAGCGCTGGTGGGCCATTTCTATCCTGCTGGCTATGGTTGTGGCTGTCAGTGGCTTTGGGGTCAGTATGTTGGGGGCGGCTGTGCTAGCCTCATTTGCGATGGTGATGACCGGCTGTCTATCGACCTTTGAGGCGAGATCGAGTATCGACTTTCAGGTATTGATGGTGATCGCGGCTTCTATCGCACTCGGTGCAGGAGTGCAGCAGAGTGGTTTGGCGACTCATGTCGCTAGCTCGTTATTTTCGGTGGTGTCGGGGTCGGCCTACCTGAGCTTGGCGGCGATCTTCTTGCTGACTGCTGGTTTCTCGGCGCTGATCTCCAATGTGGCGGCGGCGGTGTTGCTGTTCCCTGTCGCGGTGGCGTTGAGCGAGACGCTTGGGGTGAGTGTAACGCCTTTTGTAATCACCTTAATGGTTGCCGCCTCGACCTGTTTCGCGACGCCGATTGGTTACCAGACTAATCTGATGGTCTATGGGCCGGGTGGTTATAAATTTGTCGACTTCCTGCGCATGGGTGGCCCGCTAACCTTTCTGGTTGGCGTCTTGACGGTGTTGATTGCGCCATTGGTATGGCCCTTTTAGCGGGAGGGCGGGCTATTTTGTGCCTGTAGTTAAGGTCTGTAGTTAAGGTCTGTAGTTAAGGTTTACCGTTAAGGCTTGCGGTTACTCGTTATAGCTAGGGGCGGTCGTAAGAAGGTTTAGCCGTTGCAAGGAAGCTTAAAAGGCGTGACGAAAAGAAGTGCTTATAAAGGAGGCAGCTAAAGCGCAGTTAAAAGGTGAGAAATTCCAGGCAAAAAAAGACCAGCGCGAGGCTGGTCTTTTAGTATATGGCTCCGACTGCTGGGATCGAACCAGCGACCAATAGATTAACAGTCTACTGCTCTACCGCTGAGCTAAGTCGGAACGGCGAACCACGTTGCGGTTTGCGGGGTGGATATTACTTTCAAGGCTATAAGTCGTCAAGCCTTTATCTTATAAAAGTATAAAACCCTGGAAAAAGCGGATTTTAGGCAAAAAAAAGACCAGCACGAGGCTGGTCTTTTAGTATGTGGCTCCGACTGCTGGGATCGAACCAGCGACCAATAGATTAACAGTCTACTGCTCTACCGCTGAGCTAAGTCGGAACGGCGAACCGCGTTGCGGTCTGCGGGGCGCATATTAGGGGGAAGTGCAGTCTTGGTCAACCGTTTTTTTATCAATTTTAAAGGGGAATGATGTCGGGGTAGATTGGCGGGCAGTGACCGCTGTGGCTTTGTGGTAGTCTCGATAGCTGCGGCAGAGCTGGCCGACGCAGTGATGGCATATTGCTGAATAATGTCGCCGCGAAAATAATAGCATTGAAAAATACACAACCGAGGGAAGGGAAATGTTGGGTAATATGATGGAGGAACCGCTGTTGATCTCGGCGATCCTCGAGCAGGCGCAGGAGAACTATCCGCAAGCGAAAGTATATAGCCGTGTTGATGGCGGCATCGTCGAGCATAGCTATGAGCAGCTAGATCAGCGCAGCCGTTGTTTGGCAGCTTATCTGCAGAGCTCTGGTGTGGTAGCGGGCGAGCGTGTTGCGAGCCTGGCGTGGAATAATCATCGTCACCTTGAGCTCTATTATGCCGTTTCAGGGGTGGGTGCGGTGATGCATACGATAAACCCTCGGCTGTATCGGGACCAGGTACGTTATATCTTCAACCATGGTGAGGCGGAATGGCTGTTCATCGAGCCGGACTTCTTGCCGTTGCTGCAGGAAATTGAGGCGGAGTTGCCTTGGTTGCGTCATATTGTGGTATTGGCGCCGAATTTGGCGGCGGAGCAAGCTGCTGACTCACGTTACGTGGCCTATGAACAGCTGTTGGCATCGAGTGAGCCGTTGATTCCCTGGCCTTCCTTCGACGAGAACAGTGCCGCCTGTCTGTGCTACACCTCCGGTACCACCGGCGACCCAAAGGGGGTGCTTTATAGTCATCGTTCGACAGTGCTCCATGCCATGGCCAGCGTAGCGCCAAATGCCCTCAATATTTCTGCGGACAGCGTCGTGATGCCGGTCGTGCCGATGTATCACGTCTGTGCCTGGGGGGTACCCTACTCAGCGTTATTGGCGGGAGCGACTCTGGCATTGCCTGGCAGCGGTATGGCGGGGGAGGCACTTTACGAGCTGATCGAGCATACACAGGCGACGCTCCTGCTGGGGGTGCCGACGGTATGGTTGGGGCTATTACAATACCTGGAGGGCAGTGGTGCGACCATTGACAGTGTCGAGACTATCGGTGTGGGTGGCGCAGCGGCACCGCCGATGCTAATTAAGGCGTTGGAGCGTCATGGTATCTATTTGATGCCGATCTGGGGAATGACTGAGACCAGTCCGCTGGTCAGTTATGGTTCATCCACAAAGGTGCTGCAGGCGATGCCAGCTGAAGAGCGTCAGACGCTGCAAGCGACAGCGGGGCGAGGGGGATTTGGTGTGCGTCTTGGTCTGTTTGGCGATGATGACCGGCCGCTACCCCGGGACGGTAAGACGCGGGGCAATCTTCGCGTCAAGGGGCACTGGGTGTTGTCGAACTACTTTCGTCAGCCGGGTTCGGCGCTGATTGATGGTTGGTTTGATACGGGCGACGTTGCGACGCTGGATGCGGCGGGGTATTTGCGCATCGTCGATCGCAAGAAAGATGTGATCAAGTCGGGTGGTGAATGGATCTCTTCCATCGACTTAGAGAATGCGGCGCTGGATCATCCGCAAGTACTAGAGGCTTGTGTCATTGGGGCTCGCCACTTGAAGTGGGATGAGCGGCCATTATTATTGGTGGTCTTAAAGGAGGGTGGCAAGCTGGATAAGGCGGCGATAACGGCCTTGATGGCAGATAAGCTGGCGAAGTGGTGGTTGCCCGACGATATTGTTGCCGTGGAATCGCTGCCTCATACGGCGACGGGAAAGCTGTTGAAGCGGGATTTACGCACGCGTTATCGTGATTATCTGCTGAGTGAGGATATTACTGATGAGGCGTGATTGCCGCCGTTTTTAGCCAGGCTAGAACGAAAAAGGGGCTAATCTTGCGATTAGCCCCTTTAAGATATGGCTCCGACTGCTGGGATCGAACCAGCGACCAATAGATTAACAGTCTACTGCTCTACCGCTGAGCTAAGTCGGAACGGCGTACCGCGTTGCGGTCTGCGGGGCGTATATTATGCACTACGCTGATAGCGGTCAACCCCTTTCTGACAAATAGTTTGTGCTGTCGCAATCTTGCTGTTGTAACAGGGTAGCGCTGGAGTCGATGTCGGTGCTGGCTTATCATAGGGGAGGCGTTGGATCAGCGTGCGCGTTGCGTTTGTCGGCGAGATATATCTTGGGTGTTTAAGGGGGTGGGGTGTCTAAATCTGCGGTAGAGCATAAGGTCAAGGGGCGTCCCTTCCAATTACAGTCCAAGTATCAGCCGGCGGGTGATCAGCCCAAGGCTATCGCGGAATTGGTCGATGGCTTGCAAAGCGGCTTGTTGGGGCAGACCTTGTTGGGAGTGACGGGCTCGGGCAAGACTTTTACTGTCGCCAACGTCATCGAGCAAGTGCAGCGGCCAACTATCGTGATGGCACATAACAAGACGCTGGCGGCACAGCTGTATGGTGAGTTTAAAGAGTTTTTCCCTAACAACGCCGTCGAGTACTTTGTCTCCTACTACGATTATTATCAGCCAGAAGCGTATGTGCCCTCGTCCGACACCTTTATTGAGAAGGATGCAGCGGTTAACGAGCACATCGAGCAGATGCGTCTGTCGGCCACAAAGGCGCTGTTAGAGCGCAGTGATGTTATCGTGGTGGCGACGGTTTCGGCGATCTACGGTCTCGGCGACCCGAAGTCTTTCCTCGGCATGGTGATGCACCTCGATCGCGGTGATATCGTCGATCAGCGTGAGATCCTTCGTCGTCTGGCTGAGTTGCAATACACCCGTAACGACCTCGATTTTCGCCGTGCGACCTACCGGGTACGCGGTGATGTAATTGATGTCTATCCCGCGGATTCGGAGCTGGAGGCGGTGCGCATTGAGCTGTTTGATGAGGAGATCGACAACCTATCGTTATTTGACCCGTTGACCGGCGAGATACTGCAGCGCCTGCCTCGAGTGACCATTTTCCCGAAAAGCCACTACGTGACCCCCAGAGATACGCTGCTGAAGGCGAGTGACCGCATTGAGGATGAGCTGCGCGAGCGTTTACAGCAGCTGCGCGAAAACAACAAGTTGGTTGAGGCGCAACGTCTTGAACAGCGGACTAAATACGATTTAGAAATGATTCGTGAGCTGGGTTACTGCAACGGCATCGAGAACTACTCGCGCTACCTATCTGGGCGTGAGGGCGGTGATGCTCCTCCGACCCTATACGACTATCTGCCAGAAAAGGCGTTAGTGGTGATTGATGAGTCGCATGTTTCGATTCCTCAGATTGGCGCCATGTACCGCGGTGACCGTTCGCGCAAAGAGACATTAGTAGAGTACGGCTTCCGCCTGCCGTCGGCGCTCGATAATCGACCGATGAAGTTCGACGAATGGGAGAGCAAGGTGCCGCAGGCGATCTACGTCTCGGCAACACCGGCAGTTTACGAGGAAGAGCATGCCGACGCCGTGGTTGAGCAAGTGGTGCGTCCCACCGGTTTGCTCGACCCGACAATCGAGGTGCGACCGGCGACGACCCAGGTAGATGACTTGCTATCCGAAATTAAGAAGCGTGTTGCTGTCGGTGAGCGAGTGTTGGTGACGACGTTGACCAAGCGCATGTCGGAAGACCTGACCGACTACTATGATGACCTCGGGGTGAGGGTGCGCTATATGCACTCCGGCATCGACACTGTAGAGCGCGTCGAAATTATTCGTGACCTACGCCTGGGTGAGTTCGATGTACTGGTCGGCATCAATCTGTTGCGTGAAGGTTTGGATATGCCCGAGGTTTCGTTGGTGGCAATTCTCGACGCCGATAAAGAGGGCTTCTTGCGTTCCGAACGGGCGTTGATCCAGACGATCGGTCGTGCTGCGCGTAACCTTAACGGTCGTGCGATCCTCTATGGGGATCGTATTACTGGCTCGATGGAGCGGGCGATCAAGGAGACCGAGCGACGCCGGAAGACGCAGCAGGCGTTCAACGAGGCTAATGGTATTACCCCCAAGGGGCTGCAGAAGTCGGTGACTGATATTCTCGAGGCGGGGCGGGCACCGGGCGCCAAGGGTAAGGGGAGAAGGGCCAAAGAGACAAAGCGTGGCGGCAGTCAGCAGAGCCTGGATCCCGCGGCCATGACACCGTTACAGCTGGAGAAGGCGATAAAGAAGTTGGAAGATGCCATGCTGCAGCACGCGCGTGACTTAGAGTTTGAGGAGGCTGCATCGGTACGTGATGAGCTGAAAGTATTGCGTGACCAGGTGTTTAAACACGGCTAAGTTGTTGAATCACTGTGTTGGCGACCGAGATAGCAATATTTGTCAAAATAGCTGGATTTGGTTGTTGACACCCGAAGCTCGCTCTATATAATGCACGCCAACTTAAGCGGAAACGCTAACAAGTTTTACGACCGTAGCTCAGTTGGTTAGAGCACCACCTTGACATGGTGGGGGTCGGTGGTTCGAATCCACTCGGTCGTACCAATTTAAAGCCTCGCAAAGCATCAGTTTTGCGGGGCTTTTTCGTTTTTGCCTAGCATGTTGTGCGCGGCGCTATCTTTACCCGCTGTTGGGCCTTGCTTGGGTTGACCATCTTCCAGAATGGCATGCCAATACCGTAGGTCAAAAAATACCCTTGAGGCACCACCTCGACCAACAAAGCCTTCGCCACGGCCTTTTTGTTAGCGGTGCCGCGAAAGAGTGCCTGCTTGATTGCCGGGGAGCGTTCGGAAAAATTGGTTATCACAGCTTTGCCAGAGAAGCTGATGGTGGCGGGTGGCAGCTTTACCCAGGGCAACAGGGGGATCCGCCTCGGAGCAATGACGGTGAGTGAAACGTAAGGGTTTTTTGCAATGTGCCGTGCCTTCCATGATTGATTTTCTACGCTAAAGTAAACTTTGTTATCATCAAGCGTGTGAACGACACCCGATGTCCTGGCGTGTTGATCTGGTGTGACAAAGCCTACGGTAGAAAAGATTTGTCGCTCAATCTCTGACCAAACACTGTTAATTTTTGTCGTTGATGGCATTTTTACTTTCTCGCTGATTATTGTATGTAGTAGCCGCTTAATAATGCTAGCCCTATGAAAGCGTCAAAACTGGCGCTAGTGAATGCAGCCTTAAACGGCGGCTTATCGATATAGAGTGCGATGTATTTGGCCGCTGCGCCGCCCAGCCAAACGGAGGAGAAGGCGAGGTAGGCAAAGGTAGCGCCACTGATTAAGCAGGTGATAGACAGGCCTATAAAGAGGCCGCCGAACATACAGCGAATCTCCATGATGCCCATGCTGTTTATTGCCTTTAGACCAACCCGCTTGGCGACGAGGTTGGGTTTGATTAAGCCTGCTAGCCCAGCAAAAAGACAAAAATAACAGGCGAAGATTGCTACGTAATGAATGCTAAACGGCATAATTTATCCTTAAATATCGTCAGTGCATGTTAAAAACGTTATTCTACGTCAGCCTGTAAGTGGGTCGATTGTCAATTTCTGCAAAAGGCATTTGCAATAATGAATAACGATAAATGATGCATTATGAACTGGGATAACATACGTTTTTTTCTCGCAGTGATTGAGCGAGAGTCTATATCGGCTGCTGCAGCGGCACTGGGGGTGAACCACAGTACCGTTATACGACGCATAACTCAGTTTGAAGAGGAGTTGTCGATGAAGCTGTTTAATCGCTTGGCCAGCGGCTATCAACTTACCGCAGATGGTCAGCTTATTGCGGAGCGGGCAAGGGGGCTCGAGGCTGAAATCGTCGAGTTACAAAAAATAGCGCTGTGTGAAGAAAGGCCCTTTAGCGGTTTATTGCGTATCGCGGCCCCAGATAATGATTTATTTGATCTTGCCGCAAGCTGTGCGACATTCTCTAGTCGTTACCCAACGTTGCAGTTGGATATACAGTTTGGTAGTGATTCTGTGAATTTAACTCAGCTGCAGTCTGATGTTGCCATTCGCCTGACCAATACGCCAGACGAGTTGCTAGTCGGTCGAGAATTAGGCAAAGTGAAATACCGCCCCTATGTTCACCGTGATTTACTGGCGAAACTGGGAGCGGGGGCGATGGAGCGATACCCCTGGGTTAGCTGGTCTGGTACCGATGGCAGTGCTGAGTTTGATCGCTGGCTGAGGGCGCAGTCAACGCAGCTTCGTGTCGCGGCTACAACAAACTCTGAGCCAGCAGCGCTGGCGCTCGTTAAAGCAGGTATCGGTGCTGCTTATTTGCCGGTAGCCATGGTAGGTGAGGTAGAAGAGCTGTGCGTACTGCCTATTAAGCCTGCGTGCCTTGAATTAGGTATCTGGGTTTTGGTGCATAGAGATCTTCGTCATGTTGATAAAGTGAAAGCCTTTGTGAATTTTATTACTGATGAGTTGCGTCGGCAGATAATTTGAAGGTTGCTGATTTAAAAAATTGATCTCTGTCTCGTGTTTTGTGTCCTTTTAATCCAATGTTTTTGGTTGGGGATTAATTGGTGTGGGAAATCTGAAGAAATATTTTTTTCGATGAAATTCTTAGTTGTCTGTGTTGTTCTTTATTAAGCTCCCTTTAACAGTTGTTTTCCTGGAGAGTTTGGCTGGATATTAATGTTAGCTGGTCGACCTTGTTGGTTTTTTTGACGCTATTATTCTTTTTTAAAATAGTGTTTGTCTGCTACTATTATTTTCTTGATTCTAGGATGGATTTTAAGGCGTAGTTTATGAGTAGCTTGAAAAGAAGGGATTTTGTAAAAGGTGTTTCAGCCTTTGTTTGTATGTCATCTGTTCCGCTTTCACTGACCTACAGTAGCCGTGCTAAGGCGAGTTTTGGCGCTATTGAAGCATCAGAGTTGCCTGGTTTTCAGGGGCACTATTGTGCTGCTATCTCTACCTCAAGGGAAGGTAGTATTATTGGTTTAATGCGAAATGAAAAAGCTCGTGTAGCCGACTGGGAGGGGGAGGTCTTAGGCGGTAAAGATGAAGCTGTCATATGGTTGCCCGATGGCTCCCACAAGCGGCTCAGTACGCCAATACATGGCCAGATGTCGCAAATTCAGTCTGTTAGCTCCACTGGTGTTTCTTGTGGTTTATTTCAAAATAATAATGGGGTGTTGCAAGCATTCACTTGGGAAAATGAAGTGTGGACCCAACTCGAAGGTTTAAGGCAAGATGCAAGGTGTAGAGCGTCTGGCGTAAACGCGCAAAAGATTGTTGTCGGTAATGCCGTTAAAGGACGTGCTGATGTCCCTGTGTATTGGGATTCGACTATTAGTTTGTCCCCACAATTACTCCCTATTCCAGAGGGCTTTAGGGGAGTGGCGTCGGGGGTGAATGACGAGGGCTTTGTCGTAGGCTATATCACAGCTATAAACTCAGCTATAGCCCACCCCGTTGTTTGGTTTGATAAAGATAGCTTGCCGCAGAAGCTAGCAACCCCTTCCTCCGTTATCTCTGCATCTGCGACAGGCATTGCCTCTGATGGGACTATTTTTGGCTCTGTTCAGGATAAGAGTGGGGTGTTTAAGGCGGCCTGTTGGAGGGGGGATGAAGTTAATCTTATTAATGGCATCGGTGACAATCGATCAAAAGTACTGTCGGTGAGTGAGGCGGGCGTCGCTGTTGGTAGCTACATGAGCAAAGACCGTGAGTTTAAGCTGTTTGCCTGGAAAGATAACCGAAGTGTTGATCTGCAAGGGCTTGGTGGAAGGCTGCAATGCGTTTATTCAATCAGTGATAACGGTGTTGCTTGTGGCATGAGTCAAGACTTAAGCGGTGATAGCCGTGCAGTAACATGGAACGTTGATAGTATTTAATAAGGTAAAATAATAATGAGTCATGCTGTTAAGATTTACGATACCTGTATTGGTTGTACTCAATGTGTTAGAGCCTGCCCATTGGATGTGTTAGAAATGGTGCCATGGGATGGATGTAAGTCAGGGCAAATCGCTGCCTCTCCACGCACTGAAGATTGTGTAGGCTGCAAACGCTGTGAAACGGCTTGCCCAACAGACTTTCTGTCGATAAGAGTTTATTTGGGGGATGAAACCTAATTGGCGTAGCAAGTGCTGTTAATAATTTTTTCTAGATGGCTTTATTATCTCACTGAGAGCGCTATTTATAACCTAACAGGTGTTCTTGGTGATGATAATATTGAAGAGCCATCATAAAGTTTATCTTTGAGTTGTTCATGGTAATGTAGCGTGTGCAAAGATCAAAGTGCTGGTTTCAGCGCGGTCGAGTGACGACTGTCCGGGGTATTTGTGTAAGGGCATTACGTGATGAAGGTTGAGGATCAATTATATTTGGCGGCTAAGGGCTTAATAGAGAAGCGCTATCCGACGGGGTGGGGCGGTGCCGCAGCCATTAGAACTGAGAGTGGTAGGATTATCACCAGTGTGGCTCCCGATGTTCTGAACGATGCGCTATCCCTGTGTATGGAAGTTGGCGCCTACCTTGAAGCTCATAAGATCAATGAAAAGGTGACCCACTCTCTCTGTCTTACAAGAGAGGATGAAGACTCGGAAATATTAATCTTAACTCCGTGTGGCGTTTGTCAAGAGCGTCTAGTGCATTGGGGCGGAGATGTCATGGCTGCAGTGACTAATGAAGGCAACAGACTTATCTTTAAGTCGTTGCGGGAGTTGCAGCCTTATCATTGGTCTGCGGTCAATGGTTCGCTGCTCTAGTAGCGCTATCGGCTATGGACTCATTGCTGAGCGGTATTAAGCTTGGCCTTTGGCGGTTGTCCTGGTTACGCGCTGTGCGCCATTATTATAGTAATTTGAGAATCTTTCTAGACAGCGGTTCGCCGTACATAATGTCCTCTGCCTGGCTGAGTGCTGGCCAAAAACCGGTGGCATCGCTGGGTAGGTTTTCATTGGTCACTGTTTGAATCGCCTCCCAGATCGGTTTCAGCTGCACCTCGACAAGCTCTAACGCTTTGTCAGTTGGCCGTACGATAATTCTTCTTTCATCTGTTGTGCTGGTCTCTCGCTTGCACAGGCCTATTTCTTCAAGTTTGGTCACTGTCTGACTGATCGACGAGTGAGTGAGCGCGGTCTCCTCAGCGATATCCCGAATGGAGAGTTGGTCGTTTGGGTTTAGGCAGATCAATGAAATCACCGGAAAATGGCGCGGGTTGAAATCTACCTTCTTTGCTTTATAGACGGCATTGATCTCCGAAGACAGGTGGTCGCTGAATCGTCGCAAGCGCGAGCCCAGTGCTAGCCCTTCCATTTGTGAAATCCAATCTGACATGAAAGCCCCATAGTAACCAAAGAGAGCCATAATAAAGCAGTTCAAACCGTTTGACACCACCTACTGTGATGCCTTACATTATGCTTTATATAACTTGTAATACAATTTATTACACAACTTGCAGCGAAGTCAATGAGAATTACCTTAAGTTATGTTGCTATAAGGGCAAAGTTGACAGGTAAATAGAGAGTGCTATTGCTTAGCGAGGGCTCTTGTTTTTGCAAGTTGTCGACGTTCAGCGTCTTTATGCTAAGTATTTAAAATAGAAGGAATAATTAAATGAGTAATAGCTATTATGCCCCCAAAGGCGGGCATCCTGGACAAGAAGTGTTGCATACGGGAAGGGCTGTTTTTACAGAAGCCTACGCGGTCATTCCCAAGGGCGTAATGCGAGACATCGTCATTAGCTACTTCCCGCACTGGGAGCTCACTCGTGGTTGGGTAATCGCAAGACCACTCTCTGGTTTCGCTGAGACATTCTCTCAATACATCTTAGAGGTTCAGCCTAATGGTGGTAGCGAATCTCCTGAAGATGACGAAGGCGCTGAGTCTGTATTGTTTGTGGTTGAGGGCGGCGTGAGATTGACCATTGATGGTGAGCAGCACGATCTTGAGCCTGGTGGCTATGCATACCTACCTGCAGGCTGTAACTGGCAGCTGCACAATCACGGCACCGTTAATGCTAACTTCCATTGGATCAGAAAGCGTTATCAGGCAGTAAAGGGTATCGATAAGCCAGAAGCGTTCGTCATTAACGAGAAAGATGTTGAGCCGATCGAAATGCCTGGTACGGATGGCGGCTGGAAAACAACACGCTTTGTGAGTCAAGACGATATGCGTCATGACATGCACGTGAACATCGTTAGCTTTGAGCCCGGTGGAGTAATACCTTTTGAAGAAACACACGTCATGGAGCATGGCCTGTATGTGTTAGAAGGTAAGGCTGTCTACTTATTGAACAAAGACTGGGTAGAGGTCGAAGCAGGTGACTTCATGTGGTTGAGAGCATTCTGCCCACAAGCGTGTTATGCCGGTGGTCCCAAGCGCTTCCGCTACTTGCTGTACAAAGATGTAAACCGCCACGCTAAGCTCAACGGTTACTTTGCGCCACCGGCGTAATTAACCTCTCAGCAGTACTTGTTGCCCCTCTTTGATGGAGGGGCAATACTTTAGTCAATTTCTGCGTAATAAAATCTTTCGTTTGAATTCATTCATAGCTTCCATTTGAGGCTTATCCTCAAGCTGCTGTACTCAATCCCAATCCCAATCCCAATCCCAATCCCAATCCCAATCCCAATCCCAATCCCAATCCCAATCCCAATCCCAATCCCAATCCCAATCCCAATCCCAATCCCAATCCCAATCCCAATCCCAATCCCAATCCCAATCCCAATCCCAATCCCAATCCCAATCCCAATCCCAATCCCAATCCCAATCCCAATCCCAATCCCAATATCGTCCTAGGCCACTGTAGAGCTATAACCGTGTCTGTTTGTACTCTTGCATGCGCGTCTCGGTAACGGCGCCTTTTTTCTTTTCTGTTGATGCGTTACGGTGTAGCTCGATAGCGATTTGGTTAAGCTGTCATTAACGTTGAGACTACAAGCGGTTGAGGTGTTGTAGTGGTTATTGCCTAACAGAGAGGGTGTTAAATGAGTGATGTGATTAATCACAATGTGTTTTTGGTGAAAGAGCATGTTGGTATGTTCAAAGCGGCTAATAACTTCGATATTTACGACCCTTCAACAGGGGAAGTGATCATGGAGTGCCGGGAGCCTTCCTTGGGTTTTTTAACCAAGATGTTGCGTTTTACCGATTATAAGCGAATGACCCCCTTCGATATTCAGATCCGAACGCCTGACGGTCAACGAGTCGTACGTATTCAGCGCGGCATTTCCATTCTACTCTCTAAAATTACCGTGAGTGATCACAACAACAAGACAATCGGGGGTTTTGCACAGAAGTTTTTCTCGATAGGGGGGGCGTTTGACGTACTAAATGAAGACGGGCAGCCGATTTGTCAGTTACAGGGCAAGTGGACGGGGTGGGACTTTAGTTTTACCAGGAACGGAGAAGAAGTGGCCAACGTCTCAAAAAAGTGGGCAGGCTTGGGTAAAGAGATGCTCACTAGTGCTGACAACTATGTTTTGCAAATAGCCGATCATGTGCCTAAAGATGATAGTGTTAGAAAACTGATTTTGGCGGCAGTCATGTGTATCGATATGGTGTTAAAAGAGTGATCTGATAGCGCCTCTTAGTAAGGCTGTCGCTCAGAATTCAGCGCTTTTCGGTATTCATTATTTTGACGCATTTATGATGCTAATGGCGCTGTCAAAAATAATGATCCAGTGCTCGATAAATACGGCTTTAGTAAAATAAATGTAAATACAACTCTTCGCCAAAAAGTGATTTTTATTTTATTGGGTTGTTGGGGTGATTTTTTTGTCGTTTATTTAATAGTTGGCGATAGCGTTGTAGAAAATTTCTTCTAGTCATGAAAGTATATTAGGGTAATCAATGACGGCATACTGATGGATGATCAGGTTTGCACGTCGTGAATAAGATTGCGCCTGTATAAGTCAGCATGGAATAGCTGCTGTTTTATCATAAAACTGCCGTTATGAAATGTATGGCTATACATTATTATGATAATACTGATGAATGACAAGAAGGATGTCTGGACATGAAATCAAGTAAATTTAAAGCTATTTTAATCGCGTTGAGTAGCCTGTTTTTGTTCTCTTTCGTTGCTACTAGTGTGACGGCGTCGACGCCAAAGCAAGGAGGGATTCTTAATTTTGTGGTAGGAAGTAAAATCCCTTCCTACGATGGGCATATTGAATCGACCTTCGGCATGATTCACCCGATACGACCATTTTATAGCCTGCTAATTAGGGCCAACCCAGATAACCCCAACGACCCGACCGACTTTGTTTGTGATGTCTGTGAAGGTGAGGTGCCGAGGGGAGAGAAGGGAGGGACAGAATACACCTTTAAGCTACGTAAGGGCATCGCCTTTCATAATGGGGCACGACTCACCGCGTTAGATGTTAAGGCTACGTTCGATAAGATTATCTTCCCGCCTGAAGGGGTAAAAAGTAACCGTAAAGCGATGTTTAAAATGGTTGACTCAATTGTCGCCAAGGATGACGTTACGGTTGTGTTCTCATTAAAGTACCCCTCGGGAGCGTTTATCCCAGCATTAGCGATGCCGTTTAATTTTATTTATAGCAAGGCTGACCTTGATGCTCACGGGTATGAGTGGCACAAGAAAAATATCAATGGCACCGGAGCCTTTGTTTTTGTTGAGCATGTCCCCGGGTCTCATGTGGCGGGTGAGAGGTACTCGAACTACCATCACGAAGGCAAGCCCTTTCTAGATGGCTTTAAGGCGATATCAGCGCCTAAAATGTCTGTTCGCTTAAACGCTATTCGTGCCGATAGAGCAGCGATTGATTTCCGTGGCTTCCCACCAAAAGCACGAGATGATCTAGTCAATGCCTTAGGAGATAAAATCACTGTACAGGAAAGTGATTGGAATTGTGCCTTGACCTTTACAACGAATAATCGAAATAAGCCTTTTGATGATCCTCGCGTGCGTCAAGCGCTTACGTTAGCGGTCGACCGCTACGAGGCATCGAAGTATCTGTCTAATATTGCTATTGTGAAGACGGTTGGTGGCATCGTCTTTCCCGGGCACCCATTGGCTGCAAGGCCGGAAGAGCTTGAGAACTTGATCGGCTTCTCTCACGACATCAAGGCTAACCGTGCAAAAGCTAGGGCGCTACTGAAGGAGGCCGGTGCAGATAAACTTGAGTTTGACTTCAACAACCGTGGGGTGGATCAACCCTATAAAGTAGTGGGTACCTGGTTAGTGGATCAGTGGCGTAGAATTGGCTTAAAGCCGGTTCATCGAGTACAGCCGTCGCCACAGTTCTTTGCTACTTTGACTGAGAAACATGATTTCGATGTGTCGATCGATAGTAACTGTCAGTCAATAGTCAATCCGATTGCCGATGTCTCTAAGTTTCTCTGTAGTGCTGAGAATAATTATGCGGGCTGTGAAAGCTCAACCTTAGATGAAACCTATGACCGGTTACTGAAGGCGTCTACGCTAGACGAGCAACGCGCTGTCATGCGAGAGTTCGAGAAGGAGGTGTTTGATAACGCCTCGACCAATATGACGTTGTGGTGGTATAAAATTAACCCGTATCGCTCCTATGTTAAAGGTTGGAAAACCTCTTCAAGCCACTACGTTAACCAGTCCCTGGATCAGGTTTGGCTCGATCAATAAATAGACAATAGCGTCATTGAGCTTTTTTCAGGCCTAATGGCTCGTGCCGTTAGAGATAAAATAGCAGTGAAACGACGCGCTGCTATTTTATTGCGTAATAAAGGGAGGGTGACTTTACTCGTTCATGGCGTCCAATTCTTTGTCGTTTGAAAGACGTCCCATTGCAGGATCGCTCCAGCAAGGGTATTTGTGTGGCTTAGCGCGATCAATACGGCCAGCCACTCGGCGTTCAAAGCCGGTGACTTCAATAGCTTTAACCGTGAAATCGTACCAGCAGTGTTTCTCTAGCGGCAGGTGATACTCTATTTCCTCATGAGGTTTTAGCGTCATCGTGTACTGCTTGTTGGTGTATTCGTTTGGAGTAATAACGATATTCAATGTTTGGTGTTTGTTGGGATTGAATGCAGAGATACTGAACTTACAAATTCGACCGCTGTTAAGGTAGCGATATTTAATCGCTGGCTCTTTAATGCTGGGGTTGTGGTTTCCCTTAAAGAAACGAATAAAGCCGTTAGGCCCGTAGACCATCAGATGATAGTCGTCGTCAAACAGCCACTTATCGCTTAGCTCGCGATCCTTATCGCCGTTATTCTTTACCGTATAACGGTAAGGGAATAATGGCTCACCGTTATCTTTTGCCTTACCATCGTATAGTTGAAATACTGCGGCCTGCCTACCGCTATTGATAAAGCTTAAATGGATGCTGCTTTCACCATGGCGGCATTTTTTATCCGCTTGTACCTCTAGTTGGTACGGTAATGGGGATGAAGGGACCTGTTGTGGTAGCACGGCTGGTAGGCCAACATCACTCGCTTCATCGAATCTAGGCATATGCTGTTCGTTGTAAATGTCGGCTCTCTTTCTAACTTTATCAGCGTGTGTCTTTTTTTCCGGCTTGATATAGGGTGTCGAACCTTGTTTAGAGAAATCAAAGCAGGACGTTAAATCCCCACAGACCTCACGTCGCCACTCACTGATGTTCGGTTCTTTGACGCCAAAGCGTTCTTCAATAAAGCGAATCACAGAGGTATGATCAAACACTTGTGAGTTAACCTTGCGGCCGACACTCCAGGGAGAGATAACGTACATTGGCACTCTAGGCCCAAGAGGGTAGGGGCGGCCAATCATCTGCTCATTAGTTTCGTTAAGGTCGGGTTTGACGATGTATTCGCCAGCAGTGCTGATGTTCGATTTACCATAGGTTTTGACGTCGCCGCCGTCATTAGGGGTAATTCTCGACGGCACGGCGGGTGGAGGCATATGGTCGAATAGCCCGTCGTTCTCATCGAACATGACCAAGAATACGGTTTTGCTCCAGACATCGGGGTTTGATGTCAAAATATCTAAAACTTGGGATGTATAGGCTGCGCCTTGTAGCGGGCATGATCGACTCGGGTGTTCGGAGTAGTCTGCGCTTGCCACCAGCCAGGATACTTGCGGTAAAGTGTTGCCCTGAACGTCATCGAGTAATGCGCTTAAATAATCGCTCCCTTGTCCAGCGGTGCCGCGCTGATATACAGGGTGCTCGCGGTCGTTTATATGCAGGTAGCGAAAGGTTTTAAAACCGAGCAAAGGGTTGTCGTCATAGCAGTTGCCAGCTTCGTGGTAGACCCTCCAAGAAATTCCCGCTTCCTCTAAGCGTTCAGGATAGGTTGTCCAGGCGTAACCTTTATCAATATCCTCAATTTCACCCCAGCCTTCATGGCTATTACCATGTACGGGGCCCATGAGGTCGCCGGAAGGGTTGATGGAGCCACTCCAAAGGAAGACGCGGTTTGGGATTGTGCAGCCAGCAAAGCTACAGTGGTAGGCGTCGCAAAAGGTGAAGTTCTCTGCCAGAGAAAACTGAAATTCAAGGTCTTCTTTTCTATAATACCCCATAGTCAGGGCTGTTCTATTGGGTACCCATTGATCCATGATGCCGTAGTTCCAGGACTTCTGTGCACTTTGAAACGAGTGGTTGGTGCTGGACATGCGGTGATAGCCTACCTTTTCATTAGTGTTCCAGTACCACGGGGGCACAGCATCGTCGCCACTAGGCTGTTTCCACACGTGATCGCCATTAGGTAGTTTGATGGCAAAGCGATCACCGAAGTTACGGACGCCTGGTAAGGTGCCGAAGTAATGGTCGAAGGCGCGGTTTTCTTGCATTAAAATAACAATGTGCTCGACATCTTTAATGCTGCCGTGATGATGTCTACCAGGAATTGCAACAGCTTTTTCGATGCTGGCTAACAGGTTTGGGCTAGTGGCGGCTGCCGTTAAACCAATGCTTGAGTTGATGACAAAAGATCGTTTGCTCTGATCAACCATAATACTGCTCCATTTTGAAAAAAGAGACAAAGTGTCGGTGGCAGTCAGCATTATTCGGATCGTATGTTACAGAATGAAAAAGCTTTTGTGATATTTCGCTAGGCAGTGAGAATAGGTTGATCTATTTTGATTTATGGATGCGTCAAGGACAAGTCGTCATGTTAGTCTGTATCGCTGCTCGCTGCTCGCTGCTCGCTGCTCGCTGCTCGCTGCTCGCTGCTCGCTGCTCGCTGCTCGCTGCTCGCTGCTCGCTGCTCACTGCTCCGTGACCAGCTGACGACAGAGGCGATAAAGCGTCGCCTCTTCCTCTGGGCTTAATGCCGAGAAAAACTGCTTGCGTACTTCTGCCATTAACTGGCTGCTCCGTTCTTTAGTGGAGCTGCCTAATGGGGTGAGAGACAGGTAGCGGGCTTTTTTATTCTCGCTTTCACCTTTGCAGGCAGTGATGAGTTCGCGCTTGATGCAGTTGTCGACCAGGCGCTTCGTTGCAGAACGCTCGCGCTGCAAAATATCACTGAGTTGCTGCTGTGTAATACCCGGGTGATGATCGAGCGTGGCCAGTGCGCCAAACATCTCTAGTGTAATATCAACTTCGTCACAGAGGGCTTGGTTAGCCGTTACGCGAAAGCGTTTGTGGGCTAAGCCCATCATGAAGCTGGCGCTGAGGTTAAGCTCTGGGACATCAACGAGGAGGTTGGGCATGACAAGGCTCTTTCTGTCTAGTGCTGCTGAGTTGGTGAAGTACAAATAAAACGAATAGGGTGATGGTCAGTTCCCAAGCACGCAGGAAGGTGCGCTCTAGGGCAAGGTTATTATGGGCGAGATAGAGCTGAATGGGTAGTAGGGTCGCTAATAAACCATCGGCGTGAATATCGCGCTTTAAGCCCTCCGCTTGGGTGAATAGTCTAGCGAGGGCGTAGATTAGGCCGACTAAGGCGACAGCGTAGGCTAAAATTGTTGTTTGCTGGTGGGCAAATAGTAGGCTGAATATGACTGCCAGGGCGCAGCCGCCGACCTGAGTCATAAAGCGTAGTCTGACTGTTGTGACGAATTGCTCCCGGTTGACCTGGGTTGCTGCAGCGATAATAGGTACCATGCAGAACATGGCGGACAGCAAGTCGATGATCATGAGTATGGCGAGGCCACTACCGATTAGCAGGAGGGCGGTACCACGACTGGCGGCTGAGACAGGTTGCGCTGGAATTATACGAGGGGCAGCGGATTGCACGGCCTCGTTAAAAATCCATAGATAGCCACGAATGACGATACACGTAATCACCATGGATAAGGCTGTTTCTCGTAACAGCCCAAACAGTGGCTTATCGCTATGGCTGGCGTAAATGACGACAAGGATCCAGCTGAAACAGGGCAGCAGTAGTTTGGCTCGTTTGATCGGCGTATCGGCGCGGCGGCATAAGAAATCGATATAAAAAAGGCTGATGGTCCAAATGACGAAAGGGTGTTGGCGGAAAGACTCCGCAACAATAACCGCACAAAAACTTGCCAGCAGCACGGGGGTAAAGGTACTAATCAGTGCTCGCCAGCTAAAGCTAACACCACGAGTCAGTGTAATGGTTGGGTATAGTGCTAAGTAGACTGGTGAGTTGAAGTTCAGCAGCTTTGCTGAGAGCATGCAAGTAGCGATTGTTAGGGCAATTCTTAGTGCTTTTTTGTGTTCATTCGAAGGCATAATGCCGCCTTAATAGACGTAACGTAACGTGGAAACAAGTTGAATCCAGCTATCAGAAACTATGCTCATGAGTGGGTTGTTCGTGTTAACGATGACGCTGGCGCGCGCACCGGAAATAAGATTTGAAGGGACGTTGTCGAGCTCAATACGCACGCGAACTTTTTGTTGTTCGCGGATCCAGCGGTTGTCATTGGTAACGAAGGCTAGCTGATTGTTAGGACTTGAAGGGTCATTAACGGCACGATCAATACTTTTAATGCTGCCTTCGATAACATCGCCGGGCAGGGCATCAAATGCTACGTGTACGCGTTTGCCAACCGTTAGTTGGTTGATGCCTTTTTCATTAAAATCGGCGGCAAGCCAGCAGTGTTTATTGTTAACAAGAAACAGTGAGCGCTCGCCAGCCCTGGCATAGCTCCCCGCTTGCAGTTGCAGATTGCTGACGACGCCATTAGAGGTTGCCGTGATGTCTGTGTGTTGCAAGTCGAGCAACGCGTTATTGAGCCTCCCCATAGCGATGGCCATTGCTGCATTGGTATGGTCGCTACTATCGTGAGGTAGCTTTGCGGTGATGCGAGCAATATTTGCACGAGCGCTGGCGACGGCGCTAGAGGCCTCTTCAGCCGCGATATTAGCGTCATCATAATGTTGCTGTGAAATAAGGTGTTTATGGTACAGGCTGGCGATGCGTTGTTGCTTGAGGTGGCGGCTTTTAGCGCTGAGTTGGCACTGGTTAAGTGTTTGCTGTGCGGTGAGTAATTCCTGGCTCAGTGCTGCATTTGCTTCTAATACTTGATCGAGAGCGGCTTTAGCCTCACTGACTCTGATTTTGTATTGGTGTTTATCAATACTAAATAGCGTATCGCCGGCGTTAACGATTTGGCCGTTATGGGCACTAACCTCGGTAATCACGCCGGAGACCTCGGGCGCAATATTAACAATGCCCCGATGAAAGGTAGCCTGCGTGGTGAATGGCGCAATATTGTCGGAGCTAATGAGGAAGAGTGAAAATCCTGACGCAAGCAAGAGGACGGTGTAGATAGCGTAGCGGTATAGGTGATCTTTCATTTTGTTACCTATGCAACAATTAAGTGGCCCCATCCTATGCTCATTATGTTGTATGTGCAACTATTGTGTAGGTTTTTTAACGTTGCATTAAAAGCTAGGGCATCTCGCTAGCCAGAAAACTGGGGGCCATCAAACCCTAGTCGTGGGCAATGTGGAATATCCTCCCTGATTATCAATGACTACTTTGGTGGTCGTCTGGTTGTCTGGAAGGTGTTTATAGGTGATGAACAAATGGGTGTTCACTATTCAAATGAACTGCCCGATGGTACACCGTTTTATGCTACCGGCGATCAGTTCTTTGAGCGTGAAGAGCTTAGAGAGCCCTCAGTATTTACAAGACCCAGTAAATCGCCAAAGAACGGGGCGGATCGTTATGCTCAGCTGTCAGAGCTCGTGCGTTGTAAATTGGAAAGCTACTTAGTGGAGGCCAAAGGCGCTATCTAAAATAGTCGACTTAAGATTGTTTGCTGCTTGGGCTAAAAATAGACTGGCGTTTGTTTTGAACTCTTGTATAAAAATATTATAGTGATTAGCCAGGCCAGCACTAATCATTATTAATTATCGAAGTATCAGTCACTTCTCGCTTCTCATTATGATGCTAGTACGGTAGTGTATCTCCCATAATAATGAACAACACGGCTTAGCGGCAGTAAGTGCGGGCTTATTTCATAATAAGTTTCGGTGTACCGCGCCTGGCTATAGCAAGACTAAAGGTATCGTCAGCACAGCTACTTAGATCTCGCTACAATTAGCGGTAGTTGGTGACGTTAGTGGATACTATTGTATGAGATGCATATTTATCTTTCTAATCCTATTATCAGGTGTTTCAAGCGCTGACGAAAGTCCGTTATCTGATCGCAAAGTCACCTGTGAGGAAATGGAAAAGTATCCTGAGACTGTGTTTAAATTAGGGGATCTTGGTTCAGGCCATAGTTCGCCAAATACTGTTGATTATCGCTGCCCTAAAAGCTTGAACCAATTGAGCTTTCTTGACAGGTTGATTGGACAAGCAAGTAGTATACGAAGTCCCTCAAGGCTAGCAGGTCACTGCACGGGCTCTATTGTTCATGCTCAATGGCGTTACTACCATTTCGATCTCGCAAAACTTGGGTATTATCCGCAAGGTTTCTCCTCAAGGAAAAGAGGAAAGACAAAAGGCATGGAGTATTTTAAAGAATGGAGTTACCACAGCTTATACAATCGGAGTGTTTACAAAGCGTATATAGCTGAGCTAGAGAAAGTAAGGCCTCTTTTAGTCGGGTGGTATATTGAGACGCACTCCATAAGTCGTAAAGTTGCTAAGAAATATGCAGAAAATGCTTTAAAAGTAATCTCTAATTATGGGTTCGCTAGCTATTCTTACAGCTGGAAGTCAGAGGAACTGGTTCCGTTCACTGATCAGGCTACGAAGGGTGTTTACGCAAACTTTATACGTTCAATAGATGATGCTTCAGACACTCAAAAATACAATAGTCTTCGTAGGTTGTTAGTTCATAATGCTAGTCGAGAGATCATTGAAGGGTTAATCGTCCCTGTACAAGAGCCCAACTCAAGGAAGAGGTCTGAATCTATACTTTCTAATGCCGTATATAGCCCTAGCAATATTCAGATGCTTTTAGCCGCGGGTTTCTCTCCAGATGGTCAAAATGAATTTGGTAAAACCGCGTTATATTACGCCATCCAATTTGGTCAATATGACTCTGCAAAAGTACTGTTAAATAGTGGTGCCAATGTAAACCATACATACCAACTGGGGAGAGAGAGCGGATGGGATTGTACGGGGATTGAGAGGTGGGGGAGGACCCCATTGATGCATGCTGCTCAACACTCTGACATTGAAATGATTAAGTTATTGTTGGAGGCCGGTGCAGACTTGCATGCTAAAGATGTTAAAGGGGCTAGCGCAATTGATTATGCAAAAGATAGCCTTAAACAAGGTAATGAGAATTTCTTGGCTAAAGAGCTGGAGAGAAACTCATTTAGCAAGCCACTGTAACGGAGTGCTAAAGCGGCAGTTGACAGAGGGGGTTAGCGCTAAACGTTTTTCGCTTTAATTTTTTCATATTAACACAAAGCCTTAAATATTTTTAGGCAGCCAGTGCCCGCAGGATTTTTGATTTTGCAGTGGCATTCCGACTGATAGGCGAGATGATCAAGCTGTTGAAAAAAGAGCTTGATGTTACCTGCTTTCTGGTAGCTATAAAAGACGGCTTCGCTAATACCAAAACAGAAACAAATCATGCCGTCTTTAATCTGCTGTTGGCTTTGTAGTTGCTCGACTGAGTAGTGTATATTTGCTGAAAAATAAGCGGTTTTGCACTGTGCGTTACGGCAGTAAAAAAAGCTGTCTTCTAGGTGCTCGTTTGAACGTGGAAAGAGCAGGTGGTGCCGCATCGTCACCTCTCTAACTTTAGAGGCAGATTGGCCACACTGTGGGCAAGACTGATTTCTGTTACTTTTAGTCACTGTTAAGCACTCACTTAATGGTTAGACCTGATTAATAAACCAATAAAAAATAGTCCGCCAATAAAGCCTGTGATGATGCCGATGGGGAGCTCCATAGGGGCTAGCAATGTGCGTGATAGCACATCTACCCATAATAAAAAGAGTGCACCAAAGATGGCGGATATGGGGAGTAGTCGTCGAAGGTCACCACCGACAATAAAGCGTGCGATATGAGGGATCATCAGGCCAATAAAACCAATGGCGCCAGTATTGGCGACTAATATAGAGGTTATCAAGGCACTGATAAGAAATAGCTTTAAGCGCAGGCGCTTGAATGAAATGCCTAAGCTTAAAGCCGTTTCATCGCCGATCAACATAGCATTAAGATAGCGCGCATGTAGGCGTAAAAAAGCATATCCGCCAAGGCAGATGATAAATGGCAGTAGCAAATGAGACCAGCGAGCGAGTCCGAGTCCGCCCAGCATCCAGAAGATGACTTGATGGCTGGCCCGATTATCGCCCATATAGAGGGCTAGGTTAGCGGCAGACATCAGTACAAATGATAACGCGACGCCACACATCAACAATTGGCTGGCGCTGTACATTTTGTGGCTATGCATAATTAAGGTGATGACGATGATCGCGAGTAGCGAGCCGCAAAAAGCAGAAAAAGGCAGTGTTAGCGGCCCGAAGATATCACCGGTGTGCAGTGTCACTATCACCGCGCCAAGTACGGCGCCGGATGAAATGCCTAATAAGTGCGGGTCAGCAAGGCTGTTACGAGTGACGGACTGCAAGGTTAAACCCGCAATAGCCAAGCCCGCACCGGTGATACAGGCCATTAAGGCGCGAGGGATGCGCAGTTGCCAGATAATATTGTGTATCGCGGATGATATCTCTGTGCTGGCGATATTGTCTGGGTTGACTGCAGTGACAATCACTTGGTAAATATCGCTAACGCTAATATCGATGGTGCCGCATATAATCGCTGCGGGGATAGATAGCAGTGTTAATGCCATCGATATCGTGAGCGTCAGCTTATAATAGCGCTGCTGTTTGCTGGGGAATAACATGACTTACCGCCTTTCCACAGAGGTTTTAGTGGCAAAGAACTGTGGTTGAAAAGCCTCCGCCAAGCGCTGGGTTGCGATAAAATTGCGTATACCAGGGGTGGCTTCGGCGTAGCTGAGGACAACAAAATTATCATTAATGATGGCGTTGATGGAGGTTAGCGCGGGATGTTGTTTAAGGTAGTTAATTTTGTCTTCAGCTGTTTCTTTGCCGTAATCGACAATCACAATAAACTCGGGGTTTCTGTCGACCACGGCTTCCCAGCTAGTCTTAACCCAGCTACTTTGTATATCGTCCATAACGTTTTTACCGCCTGCAGTGTCAATCATGGTGCTAGGCATGGCATAACGACCGGCTGTAAAGGGAGCACCTTTGCCACTGTCGTAGACGAAAACGGAGACTTTGCTATCTGTTTTCGTCGACCCTTTGATATGGGTAATTATTTTCTTGTAGTGCTGTATTAAGCTACTGGCGCGTTCATCGACAGAAAATATCTTTCCTAGGTTTGATAAGTCGTTATACACGTCATTAAAGCTTGATGGTTTCTTTTTCATGATGTGGATGCAGGACTCTGTTAGCTCATAAGTCTTTATACCAAAGGGTTCTAGACTGCTGGGTGTTAATGAGCCGCCAACGCTTAATCCGTAGTTCCAGCCAGCAAATAAAAAATCGGCCTCTATGGCGAGAAGGGACTCCAATGAAGGTGATTGCTCTGAAATCTCTGGTAGGTTACCGGCCTTGGCTCTGAATTCGCTGTCGATGTTTTGCCAGCCTCTGACGCCTGAGTAACCGGCCATATTCTTTTGTAAGCCGAGTGCAAACATCATTTCGGTTAGGTTGATGTCGTTAGAGACAGCCCTTTGCGGCGGTTTATCAAACGCTAGCTGCCGATTGCAGGAGGTTACCGTGACCGGTTTTTCAGCTGTTACTGCTAAAACGGTGTGGGTGTGTAGCAATAAAAGGGACAGTATTAGGTATTTTTTCATTTAATAAAAACTCAGGCGTAGCGAACCGTTGATAGGGTGTTTATCGATGACTGTATTGACTGAAAATACGCTTTTAATTAATGACGGCGTTAAAACGTCTTCTGTTGCTCCTTGCTGTATGAGTTTGCCATCTTTTAGGATGGCCAACTCATCACAAAATTGAGCGGCCAAGTTAAGGTCGTGAAGACTACAAATAACGGTAATATCGAGCTGGCTAATGTACTGCAATATAGCTATTTGATGGGCTATGTCGAGGTGATTAGTCGGCTCATCTAACAATAAAATATCAGCTTGTTGTATTAGCGCCCTAGCAATCATCACGCGTTGCTTCTCACCCCCTGATAGCTGCTGGTATGGCCGGCTGCATAGATGCTCAATATCCAGCGCCTTTAGGTGAATTAACTCTTCTTTGCTGTAGTGTTTTTTGTCCGGTGCTAAGAAAGGTTGTTGTGGTAATCGCCCTATTTTGAGCACCTCATCAACGCTGAGTGAAATTTCCTCAGGTTGTTGCTGAAACACCACGGCTATTTTCTTTGCCAATGCCTGGCGACTAAAGCGTGTGAGGTCTTGGTCGTCGAGCATCACCGAGTTGGGAGGAACTGTTAGGCCACGATAGAGGCAGCGTAGCAGGGTGGTTTTGCCGCTACCATTAGGGCCTAATAGGCCGATAAAACGTGATTGACGAGCATTAAAGTTAATCTGCTCAAGGGCAAAGCCTGAGCGGCTTTTATTGCTCCAATTAAGGGCATGTGTTCGTAGATGAAAGGGGTACGTCATGTGTGAGAATGGCCCAGCGTGCTGAGCCATTGTGATCTCCTTTAGAAGTTATAATGCAGGCCTAACTCAGCGCTGCGACCCTCAGCGAGTATCCATTGGTCACCATAGGGCGCGAGTACATAATCGGTTTCGTCGCTAAGGTTCTTGCCGCGCAAGGTCAGCTGTAAATCTTCATCAATATGCCATTGCAAACTGGCATCGTAGACGGTGTAAGAAGGCAATTTAGCGCTATTATCGTCACCGACAAAGCGAGTGCCTACGTAACGTGCGCCGCCGCTGAATGCCCAATCTTGTATAAACCGCCAATCAAGCCAAAGGTTAGCGGTTTGTTCTGGCACATCCTTAGGTGTATTGCCGCTGTAGTCCCTGATAGCGTCGCCGCTGGATTTTTTGTAGTGCTCGTATTCAGCATCGGTGAATGCGCTGTTCATACTAATGTTCAGGGTGTCACTAAGGCGCATAAACACTTCAAGTTCGATGCCCTTTGAGCGTTGTTCGCCGATTTGACTCGACTGACCAAAAGCATCGTTAGCGAGTAGATTGTCTTTGCGGATATCAAACAAAGCGACGGTGTATTGCAGGTTGTCATTCATTAATATTTGTTTCAGGCCAACCTCTAGTTGTTTGCCTTCTGCAAGTTTCATGTTGGGTGTGCTAGCGGTGAGAATAGATTGCACGGAGTCCACCGCTTTACTGGCTTGTGCATAGAGGCTGATATTCTCTTGTGGCTGATATACCGCGCCAAAGCGCCAGCTGGTGCCTGATAAGTCGTCGTTAATAACGGCATAGGGTTCGGCGTGTTCTGGGCCATTGCTGCGGGCAACGTCATTGCGATCAAAGTCGATACTGTCGTGGCGCAGGCCGCCTACCAGGCTGAACTGATCGTTGATCTGAATGTGTTCATCAATAAAAATCGCATAGTGCATTGTTTCAGAACTGAAGTCTTTGCTGGTACGGTATTCGACGCCGTCTGCCCACTTTCCTGCTAACGGGTTAAGTAAGTCTACCGATGTTGTGCCACCGTAACTACGGTTATTCTTGTGGGTAAAGTCGATACGATTAACTTCTGCGCCGACACTGAGGCGATTTGCCATGCCTGCAGTATCGAACTCGAATAACATATCAGATCGATTACCTAGCTGTGTTTGATCGTGGAGAATCTCTAGGTAGTACGCCCTATCTACCTGCCCGCTATCCGGGTTAAAGCTATAGCTTTCAACATTACGCCAGTGTCGATTTGCCATTAGGTAATAGCTATCACTTCTGAGGGTTGCGTTATCATTGATCTGCCATTGAGCATTTAAGCGTGGCCATAAATCTTCATAGTTAACGATACCGTCTTTGATATTGTAATTATTTTTTCGAATACGTTGATCAACTTTGCCATCGATTAAAGGGGTACCCCAATAGGTTGAGGCATCAATGTCGGCATAGTCAACACTGAGCTTTATATCGAGGTTATCTGTGGCTTGCCAGTGTAGTGAGCCTGCAAATACAGAGCGCTGCTCATCTGCATCGTCAACATCGCCATCACTCTTGTGGCTGACAGCGTCAACTCGGTAGGCAAGGTCATCGCTGATGCCGCCGCCTGAGCCTATAGCGAGGCGGAGTAGACCAAAGCTGCCTGCGGTAACATCCAGTTCGTTACGTACGCTGCCAAACTGGGGAGATTTAGGCACATAGTTGATGGTCGCCCCTATCGCTCCAACACCGTTGATAACAGAGCCTGGCCCTCGTAATACTTCGACTCTCTCAAGTGTCCAGGTGTCTGCTGGAAAGGTGACGGTACCAGCGCCAACGTATAAGCGGGTACCGTCATAGGTCTGTACGACAGAGCTATGACCGTTAAAACCACGGACTGCCATGGAGGTGCCGCCGTTGCCTGGGCTGGCTGTAGCGGCAAAGCCTGCAGAGCGTGTTACGGCAGACAGGGGGGAATAATCTGCTTTGAGGGCAATGTCTTGTTTGCTGATGATGTCTACACTGCCCGGTATATCCATGCTCTTTAGGCCGAGGCGATTAGAAGCGCTATTGGTATCTTTCAGGTGTAAGGTATTCAGGTATCTTTTACCCTCCACCTCAACTTCTTCTAGCGGTATAGTTTCAGCAAAGGCACTGGCGGATATTGGCAGCAATAACCCAAGGCTATTGTTAATAAATTTATTCTTATTGATCACTGTGCAACCTCAATCGTCAAATAGCATAAAAGCGCGAATGAGGGAGGGGAAATAGAGATAATGTACATAGCATGCAGAATGAAAAGGTCGTTCACTCGACGTATTCAGTGCATAGCAGCTCTATGAAGCCCTCCGCTTCATATTCATCGTATCGCGAGGCAGGTGTCGGGCTTTCACAGAGTGATTACCGTTGCGGGGGCAGCGTTGGCATTGTTTAGATAAAGATATCGAAACGCACCATCTTCCCATTTAACCTATCCAATCAATCGTTAAAAATTGACAATAGGCACCTCAAGATGCGCGAAATCCTAACACAGTCGTTTTGTGTACGCAAAATTTATTGATGTGCATCATTCGGTGGTTGTGTTGAGTTTTTAGATAAAATTAATTTTCATATATTGTTGCCCCAGTTATCGTGGGCTTAATTAATGGTCATCGGTAGAATAACAAGACTTACTATATCTAGGCTTGCTATAACTACAGTATTCAAAGTCGCTAGTAATATGGCTATGACTTCGTTACGCTCGCTGTTGAATGTGTAAGGTGTACTGAGGGGGATAGGTGGAAGTCGTAAATTATAATGAAAAATATAGAAGTGATTGTTTAAGGATATTCAAAAGTAATAGTGGAAAGTTTTTCTCATCCGAGGAGCTTGTAGATTTCCAGTTGTACTTAGATTCTATGTCATCTAATGCTTCATATTTTGTAATTTTAAGAAAGGGTGAAGCTGTAGCATGTGGCGGCTATGAGAGTCTTGGAGAAATCGTTGGGCTTTGCTGAGGGATGGTTGATAATGACTGCCATGGTCAATCCATCGGAACTTTTCTTTTGAAGTATAGGCTGGCCAACATAGGGAGAAACTTTCAGCAGGTCGATGTGCTGATCGATACGTCGCAGCACACGGTTGATTTTTATAAAAAGCATAACTTTACAGTTATAAAGATAGAGAAAGATGGCTATGGGCACGGGCTCGATAAGGTGCATATGCTTTATAAGTTAGGTAATGCTGAGCTTGATGAGTTTGTGCGATAGCCAACGTAAGCACTTATTTCTAGGCTATTAATAGCGTTACCGGAGTCGCGTAAAAAACAGCTGTAGAGTCTTAATGTTGTAAAGAGGCATGAGGTCGCAATGACCGAAGCCATGAATGATCATTGCGCGCTCTGCTTACAGTTGGTTGTTACTCTCAAGCTGGGCAAACATGGCATTGATTGCCTCAGAGATGCTACGATACTCAATGCCAAGTTCTTGCTTGCTTTTGCTATTATCTGCCTTCCAGGAATAGCCTAGATTACGTGAGATGGACTTGCGGGTGGTGCCTACCATGGGTCCCAGCAGCCAGGCGAGGAATTTTGGTGTTTTGGATTTAGGTAGCGGGTAGCTGGTGCCGTAGTTGGGGCGTAGGAAGTCAGCCATCTCTAACAGGTGGCTATTCAGTGCTGAGACGATGTAGCGGCCAGCAGCTTCGGGTCGAATGGCTGCTTGGATGTGGGCGTTAGCGACGTCTTGTACATCGACAAGGCCTATGCCGGTATGAGGTGCGCCGAACTTGAGTGTACCATCACCCAATTTCTTGACCACGTCAAAACTGTCTGAAGTGACTGCTGCACCGAGCGCCGGGCCGACAACGAAGGAGGGGTTTATGACGACTAAGTCCCACCGTCTCTGCTTCTTTACCTGCTGCCAGGCAGACTTCTCGGCCACCGTCTTCGAATAGGCATAGGGGTTGTGTTGTAATGAGCTGTGCTCATTCCAATGCTCTTCAGTAAAGGTTTGCTTGGGCAGTGTCAGTGCATCGATGTTATCGCTGTAAATCGCCGCAACAGAACTGGTTAACACAACACGTTCTACGCTGGGGGTGTCATTGACGGTATTCAATACATTGATAGTGCCCTTGACTGCAGGGTCGACTAGGTCACGCTGTGGGTCGTCTACAATGATGGTAAAAGGGGAGGCGGTATGGAATACGACTGAACAGCCCTTCATCGCTTGCTGGTATGAGCCCTCATCAAGTAGGTCCGTCTTAAAAAAACGCAGGCGTTGAGGTTCGTTAGTTAGGCTTTTTAACGGCGCAAGCTTTCTCTCGTCATCAGGGTTACGTACGCAAGCGTGTACGGTGCAGCCCATCTCGAGCAGTTGTTTAATTAGCCATCCGGCAACGTAGCCTGTTGCTCCCGTCACCATAACGGGGTTCTTGGTTAAGTCGTTCACAGTAAGAGCGTCCTGTTCTGTTGTTGGTTTGGGTCATAACATTGTTTATGTATTATGGGCCTTGTGATGAGGCAATATTGCTTTTTGGGTATGTTGTTTCGGCATTTTTTAGCTTTTGAGGTGCTATGTTTCGATAAGCCACCTTAATAGGGGGTAAGGGGACGTCTAAGGTCGTGTGGTAGCTTGGTGGTGCCGGTATTTTTCTGCTGGTTGTTGTTTTTTCATGATGGTTGCCGAGTGCGCCTAGCAAGAGTGGCAGGCAGAAAAAAACGGAGGCAAGCTCCGTTTTAATAGTGTTCATGGTGTATACCCTAAGGGGGGCGCTAACGGGTAGTCTTATACTCGTTCGGAGATGGCACTATCAGGTTGTTTTATATAGTCCAGTGATATCTTATCTTTTTTACTCGCTTCTGCTTTTTCTCTCGACTTTTCGATGTCTAACAGGATGCCGTCCCAGAGGCCCACTCTATCACTGATCGCGTTGATGGCCGATTGTGAGGCGCGCTCTTCTTTGGCTTTGTCATCACCGATTAAGTTGTTGAGGATTTTATGGGCGGCAGGTCCATGCTCGTCGCCATCCAGGTCGATGTGGCGCTCTAGATAATAGACGAGGGCGGGGATTTCTTTGCGATCAACTTTCCACTTCTCCAAAAACAGAGTGAACATGTCAGGGATAGCGTCTTCACGGCCAAATAAGAAGCTGCTGGCTACTTCTTCTAACTGTCCCTCGATTGCACAGTGGATGTTATTGGTGACAAAGTGCGCGATGTAGTGCGGAACATTGGCACAAGCTAAAGCTTCTGGTACATCTTTACCGTGCGTGAGTGCATGGGTGAAACTGTCAAAGAGGCTGGTATCCGCACCGATTTCACGCATGGCTGATAGATACATGTCGAGATGACTGCCTGGCTGACCGTTGTGATCTATGTCCGTTTCTTCATAGAAAATAATCTCATTGATCAGGCGGGCAGCAAAGGGGTCTGAAGGTGTTTGCCAAGGTAGTACCGTGCATGTCATCGAGGTTTGCAGCCTTTTAGCAAGGCTCATAAAGTCCCAAACGGCAAATACGTGGGCAGACATAAATATTCTTAGATCGTCAACTGAAGAAATGCTTTCGTAGATTTTGTGGGCGGTAAGATGTTTTCTCGTTTCAGCTATATTATTCTCAATATTCATATTAATCCTTAAAGTTAATGTAGTTGTAACGTTGTTGTGTGGCGTATTGCTTCCTTTCTTCTTGTTGTCAGTATTTGAACGCTATCAGCTTGGCGCTTTTTTTTGCTGGCAGTGTAGTATGTTGTTTGATCTTTAGATCCCTGACGTTTATCGCTACATATCTCATTTTTAACAACTCTGTTTTATAAGGCGAGGTCAATAAGTCTCACGGAATGGCGTTTATTCCTTGGTTCTTGCTGACCTTGGTGCTTTAAACAGTTGTTTTCACCCTCCATTGGCGATAACGAAATAATAAATAGGTTTCAATATGGCACCTCTGTGCCACTTAATTAGCCAGCTAGTGAAGCATATTCTAGAAGCCATTAAGTGTATAGGGCTGTAAAGTGGCTACCCTTTTTGTATTGCTGAAGTCGCACAAGAAGTATGTATAAATAACCATTGCAGGTTGCTCGCTCATGCTGTGTTGGATTTATAATGGTTAGGTTTCATTGTTATTTTTATAGTATATATAATTGGTCTTATCAGGAAAGAAAAATTATTTAAATTTTAAGTAACTTAAGTATAGACATCTTGCTGAGCTTTCACTTGTTTTTTTAAAACTTATTTTTTTGTAACATAAAGTTCATGTTTGGGGCTGCAGTCTATGTTGGCCGCTGTTTGAAGCGGTGTCCTGTTTGCTGGCTATACTGATCGGCTTGTTGGTGGGTGCTCACCTCCCTTAACTTTGCTTTAAAGGAAGGTTGCATGTTAGCTAGAGCTATATACCGCTATTGATTGCTAGTTTCTGTTTACTGCTTTAATCGATGGTTTAATTAAAGCTATTATTGCTTGAAAATGCGGTTGTTCCGCCATGGCAAGCTCATGCATAATGTAGCTCTCAGGAAGAGGAGCGGCTAGGTCTATGGGGTATTCAGACAGCCGTATTGTCACAATAATAATGTACCGTTGTAAGGTGCAGAGGAAGGGCAGCAATGGCTTTTAATAGCGATCAGGATGCAAAGGCGTATTGGCGTGAGAACCTTGTATTGATGGTCAAGTTACTCGTGGTGTGGTTCGTCGTATCATTCGGTTGCGGCATTTTATTCGTTGAAGAGCTTAATCAATTCCGGCTTGGCGGTTATAAGCTAGGCTTCTGGTTTGCGCAACAGGGCTCAATTTATAGTTTTGTAGTGCTGATCTTTGTCTACTCATGGCAAATGGCTCGGCTCGATCGCAAATATGGCGTTCACGAAGAATAGGGGATGATGATGGAACTTCAGACTTTAACCTATCTCGTGGTGGGTTTAACTTTTGCTGTATATATCGCCATTGCTATCTGGGCGAGGGCGGACTCAACAAAAGAATTTTACGTTGCCGGTGGTGGTATTCACCCGATTGCAAACGGCATGGCGACGGCGGCGGATTGGATGTCGGCGGCGTCGTTTATTAGTATGGCAGGGTTGATTGCGTTCCTGGGGTATGGTGGTTCTGTTTTTCTGATGGGCTGGACGGGCGGGTTCGTCTTGCTGGCTATGTTATTGGCCCCCTATCTGCGTAAATACGGCAAGTTTACTGTGCCTGAATTTATTGGTGATCGCTTTTATTCTCGTGCGGCTCGTATCGTCGCAGTTGTTTGTCTTATTGTTGCCTCAGTGACCTACGTTATCGGTCAGATGAAGGGTATTGGTGTTGCCTTCTCACGCTTCCTAGAAGTTGATTATGATAGTGGTTTGATGATCGGCATGGTCATCGTCTTCTTCTATTCGGTGCTTGGCGGTATGAAGGGCATTACCTATACACAGATCGCACAATACTGTGTCTTAATATTTGCCTACACGATTCCGGCAATCTTTATCTCTCTGAATCTCACGGGTAACCCTATCCCACAGCTGGGGCTTGGTTCGACGATGGGGGAAACCTTTCTGCTCGATCGACTCGACCAGGTGGTGATGGATCTCGGTTTTGCGGAATACACCACGACGGCGAGGCTCAGTACCTTGAATATGTTTGTCTATACGCTGACCTTGATGATTGGCACTGCGGGGTTGCCGCATGTGATTATCCGCTTCTTTACTGTACCGACAGTGCAGGCTGCGCGCAGCTCGGCGGGCTGGGCGCTGGTGTTTATTGCCATTCTCTATACAACAGCGCCAGCAGTGGCGGCGATGGCGCGGTTAAATTTAATTAATACCATTCAGCCTGACACGAGTCGTGCAGGGATTGCCTACGCCGATCGGCCGAGCTGGTTTAAAAACTGGGAAAAGACAGGTCTGCTGCAATATGAGGATAAGAATGGCGATGGACGTATTCATTACTCGGCGGATAACCAGGCCAACGAGATGGTTAAGGTTGATCAAGATATCATGGTGCTCGCCAACCCGGAGATTGCACAGTTACCGAATTGGGTGATTGCGCTCGTGGCTGCGGGTGGTTTGGCGGCAGCACTCTCGACCGCAGCGGGGTTGTTGTTGGCGATATCATCGGCAATCTCGCATGACTTATTGAAGGGGGTGTTAATGCCGGCTATCTCTGAGCGGAATGAGCTGCGGGCAAGTCGCTTAGCTATGGCTGGGGCGATTGGTGTCGCGGGCTACCTTGGGTTCAATCCACCGGATTTTGCTGCTGGTACGGTGGCGCTAGCCTTCGGGCTTGCTGCATCATCGATCTTCCCGGTGTTGATGATGGGGGTGTTCAATAAGCGGATTAATAAGGAGGGCGCGGTTGCTGGTATGTTAACCGGCTTGACGCTAACGTTGCTGTATGTTTTCCAGCACAAGGGCGTGATGTTCGTCGCGAGTACCAGCTTCCTCGGTGACTTGCCGCAGAACTGGTTCCTTGGTATTGAGCCCAATGCTTTTGGTGCTGTCGGTGCCTTGTGTAACTTTGTTGTTGCCTTCGCGGTCTCCTACGCCACCAAGCCGCCGCCGCAGGAGGTGCAGGACTTAGTGGAGTATGTGCGCATCCCTGTGGGTGCTGAGGCTGCGCAGCAGCATTAAAGGGTTCCCGCCCTCGTCGAGCGAGGGCGTTTTTTTCTGTTGTCGAGGTTAAGGCCGATGTTAGCCAATAAACACTTTGTAAGCGCGTTGATTATTGCGCCGTTGTTAGCGTTGATCGGCTACTTTGCCACTGATTATTATCTAGCCGAGCGTGCGCGGGCAGCGGAGAGTGGCCAGTCTTACCGTCTGCTAGCATTGCCGAATTGTCGCCACGCTAGCGGGCAGTGCACGCTGAAAAATGGCGATTTAACTCTCGTCATTAAGGGGCGCGAAGATGCTACAGGGCGTATGAGTCTAGAGCTGCGAGCCAATATTTCCATCGATAGTGCGCAGTTGGCGATCGTGGCTGACCATGGTCTTGCAGTAGTTGATGATGGCACAGCTGTTGAGGTCGTCACGGCGTCAGTCGCTTCGTCACCGCAATCGATGCGATTACTGGACGACGGTTCGTGGTGGCTTGCTTTACTGCCTGCACCGCCCCCGCGGATTTTACGCTTGGTTGTGAGACGCGAAGGGGTGTTTTATTACGCTGAGACCGCGATGCCTTTTTTACGTTACGAAACCAGTTTTCGGCGAGACTTTCGTTCCCCGGATAACAATAAGGGCTAACTATTTTGCTGTTTTCTAGTCGTGCTCGTGTTGCTGCTTACCATGCTGACACAGAAAGACCTTTTGTGATTTTTTAGTGCATGGCATGTTATTGAGCGCTTACATGAATTATTCGTTTAAATTTTTTTCTCCGTGTAATTAGTTTGGATGATTTAAAGATGTTATTTGTCTTGTAATATAATTGTTGTTTTTGCTTGTTATCGTTTTTTAAGGTCGATATCACTATTTTAAAATAGTAATGATAGAGTGATTGAGTGTTTTTCCCGAGAAACCAGTTTTGTATTTGGCATAATGATTGCTGTAATTAAATTGAATTAAGCTATTGTAGTTGGTGGTGTATGTATATTGGAGAGGCAGCAAAAAGGACGGGGTTATCTATCAAGGCGATTCGCTTCTATGAAGAGATCGGTTTGATTCGCCAGCTTGAGCGCGTTGGGCGCTACCGCCTGTATAAAGAGGCGGACATCGAGGTGCTGCTGTTGATCAAAGAGGCAAAGGCCTTAGGGGTTGGTCTATCGCAGCTGCAGGGCGTTATTCAGTATAATGAAGGGCAGATAGACTGGTCTACGATAAAAGTGTTTTTACATGGCATTAGGCAGCAGCTGACTCAGCAGATTGAAGATGTACAGCAGAAGATCGCCAGTCTGGATATTTGCTATGAGCAGATAAAACCCAGCTGATGGCTTGACTCTACCCTTAAGGGGAGGCGGTAAACTGGGCGCCTACCTATTATTGTGGAGAGAGTGATGGCAAGGCGTGTAGTGGTCTTATCGGCGAACCCTAAGCAAGGAAGTTTTACCGCTCAGTTGGCGGCGGTGTATGCGCAGATGGCGAGCCGGGGACATGAGGTGCGGCAGTTTGATTTGTCGACCATGGTATTCGATAGCAATTTATCGGGTGGTTATGAGGTCGATAAAGCGCTCGAGGCGCCGCTTGTCGATTTTCAGCAGGCGCTCCAGTGGTGCGATCACTTAGTGATTTTTACGCCGATCTGGTGGGGGGCGCTGCCGGCGAAGTTAAAGGGCTTGATCGATCGTGTATTGCTGCCTGGCTTTGCCTTCCAGTATGAGGCTGGCAAATCGTTCCCCAGGCCGTTATTGCGCGGACGAACGGCTAGGCTGGTGATGACGATGGATACGCCACCTTGGTATTATTACTTGGTGCAGGGTGCGCCGGCTATTTATCAGTTGAAGGTTACGACGTTGAAGTTTGTTGGTTTTGCCTCGGTGCGGAGCAAGCTGGTTGGCCCGGTGATCCATTCTAGTGCAGAGAAGCGTGAGCGGTGGCTCAAGGCGGTGGCAAAGCTCGGTCTTGCTGCCAGCTAAGCTTTGCATGTGTCAGGAGGGTTTGTGCTCGGCGTGGTTATGATAATATGGCGCCCACTCTGTGCTTATTGTGTCATCGAACGGTGGAAACTATGAAAAATATGACGAACACCTTGCTGAAGGGGGTGTTAAACCTGCTTCCTATGGTCGTTAGCCTGTGGATCTTCTGGTCGCTCTTTGCCTCTTTGGATGAGTTGGGTGATTTTCTGCTACGCCTGGTTGGTCTGCCAACGCTATTTACCGGCGAGGGCTTTCTGTTGGTTTTGCTGCTCGTCTTCGCGGCCGGCCTGTTGTTTTCGGTGAGCCCGATTGTTTGGCTGTACGATGTGATCGTGCAGCAGCTGATGCGTTTCCCGCTGTTTAAGACGGTCTATGGCAGTATTAACGATATCGCCTCATTGATGAGCCAAAACGAAGAGAATAAAGGTCAGCAGACGGTATTGGTTAAGCAATCCAACGGCAGTTATGTGGTGGGCTTTATCATGGCTGATAATGCCCCGGAACCCCTGCTTGCGGCGTTGCCAGAGGGGGATTGGGTGCCGGTGTTGTTTCAGTTAAGTTATCAGATTGCCGGGGTGACAAGCCTAGTCAAGCGTGAGGATCTAACCGTGGTGGACTGGTCTTTCGAAGAGGCGATGCGCTATAGCTTAACGGCTGGAATCACCTCGACA
Organism: Sinobacterium caligoides; assembly: GCF_003752585.1. Classification (NCBI taxonomy): domain Bacteria; kingdom Pseudomonadati; phylum Pseudomonadota; class Gammaproteobacteria; order Cellvibrionales; family Spongiibacteraceae; genus Sinobacterium; species Sinobacterium caligoides. The sequence goes on along the minus strand of NZ_RKHR01000003.1, from coordinate 657,610 downwards.
ACGGAGGTGGCGGCACAGTAACCCGACGGGGCGGCCATTATTGCTCAGAGTAAGTGCAGGCCATTCGGCTCATTTGGCTTTTAATCGCGAGGCTGGTGGCCTCATCGCCGCGTTTCTCGGGAAAGTGGTTGGCGATCGTTGCCTCGATGAGTGCGTTTAACTTACCCATCTCAAACTGCAACAGTGAGGCGATCTTTTGTTCATCGAACAAGCCGTCGCGCTTGAGCAGTAATAGACTCTGGTGTGCGGCACTGCCACTGGGTTGGTCGTCGTGCTCCATCTGATAGAGCAGCGAACATTCCAAGGCGTGCAGGGTATCGCCCTGTAAGCCTTCGTCCACGAGGGGGGTGGGGAAAAACTGCGCGGCGTCGACGCTGCAGCTAAGCAGTAGGGCAAAGAGAAGAGAGTACTTCATGGGGTTTCCTCTTGTGCTGATGGTGGTCGAGCGGGCATTCTGCTGGCCGGGTGACGGCGATATTGCAGCTGATGACGTTCAATCTACGATATGACCAAGTAGCTAATCCTTGATGGTCTTATTTATTCGCCGTACGAGCAAGTCATAGCGGGCTATTTTTCCTATATTTTCTTTCTGTGAACTGTTCGGTAGTGTTTTGTGATTATGCTCAGAGCGCCTTAAAACGGTAATACTGTGCTGCTACAATCCATCGCCGGTACTACAAGGCCTCATGGCGGGTAGTGTTCGGCATTGAGACTGGTAATCATCAAGTACCGGCGGCGATCAATGCGTGTTAGTCATACGGTGTAATCAAAGGCTGACCAACGAACTAAAGGGAATGATTATGCCTAATCGCGTGACAGGGACGATTATTTGGTTTAACGAGACCGAAGGCTTTGGCATCATCGAGCAGGAGCTCGGCCCCGATGCAATGTTTACTGATGAAGCACTACGCTACAACCCCAGTGAGAGGGTGCACGAGGGGCAGCTTGTCGAGTTTACCCAGGTAGGGCAACCAACGGGGCTGCGTGCTGAAGACTTGATTTGTTTTTAGCTTGGTACGAGCCCTATTGGGGGGGCTAACTGACGAGCTTTTTAAATTAATAAATATAGCCTTTATTAATTATCAACTTTTGAGCAAATAATTAACTCGATATATTTTTAATTTTTGAAATAACGAGTACGTTTGTGTCGATTTTCTTTCCACAATTAGTCGTGCGCATTTATTTATTTCTTTCGGAATACTTGGTGTTGGTAAATAATTATCGTTTTGCTTACTTCTATGTGGACTTTGTAGTGACAAAGCGAATACAATCCGCCTTAATTAAAATAAAAAATACTTAATGGACTACTTCCGTTAGATTGAGTTTTTATCAATACGTCTTAACGGTTCATTATAAAGGTTTGCTATGAAACTTCGGTTGTGCCTGTGCGTCGGTGCCTTTTTTGGGGTTACTAGTTCATATGCTTCTTCTTTACAGAGGATTGCGGAGGTGACTGTGGCTGATCATGCTGTTGAGTCTTGTGCTGTTAAACAGGCAAATCAGTCGATATTCTTATCGACTTGCGCGCTTTCTATTACTGAGCTTGGCAACCCTTCTGGTTATCAGTTGATTGATATTCGTCAGGATAGGGGGGGCGCACAGGGCGAGATTCCAGGGGCTATTGATGCCGATATTAGTAAGTCTTTATCTCTATCAGCCACAAAGCCGTTGCTGATTGTTGGGCAGGCGTTGCAGCAGCAGCAAGCGGAGTCGCTTTGTATGAGTTTACGCAGCAAAGGACTAACGGTTAAATATCTGCGCGGTGGCACGGCAGCATGGTTAGCGGCGGGTAAGCCCTACCACAAATTGTCGTCATCGATCACTGAGCCTTATCTACTGTCGTCAGAAGAGATTTATCAGCATCACGCGGACGAGAACCTACTCTTTGTCACTGACAGTGATGCGTCGGCCAACAAGTTACGGATGATGTTTTCTGAGGTTGAGGTGCAGGCGTTAACGGCGGCACCTAATGTGTGGTCAGAGAAAGTTAAAGCACTTGGGCGCAAGCACCTCGATAAGATCGTTGTCGTGGTGAAAGAGCAAGGTTTCACGCGGCGTCAGCAGCTTTCTTGGGCGTCGAGCGCTGCAGAAAATGTTTTGATCGCGAAGGATTCCGTTGAGGTTATAGATAGCTATCGTCGCATAGCGAAAGTGGCAGCGGATCATCGCGGGGCAAAAATGGTGAAGCAGTCATGCCAAGGATGATTGTTGCGGTAGTCTCATCTGTTGTAGTTGTCGCCGGGCTGGCGTTTTGGCTCTTGCAGGGTGGTGTCGATCGCTCTGTGGTTAAAAGCCCGCAAGATGTTGGCGCAAAGTTACTGCCGCAACAGGTGAAGGCTGTTGATAAGTTGTTGCATTATAGTTTTATGATTAAGAATCGGTCTGCGCAGTTGATCGAACAGGGCGAATTTACCGTATTTGCGCCGGTCGCTAATGCTGATGCTCAGCGTATTAATGCTATACAGGCATCCTCTCCTTATCTGTTAAGCGGCGATGAGCTGGGTAATCAGTTGTTAAGTTTTTCATTGCATGATTTTCCCGTCACGGGCATGCAGCGTATTGATGTCGCCGTTAAATTACACCGCTCTGCCGGGCGTGCTGAACAGGCGCCTGACGAAAAATATTTGCAAGCAGAGCGCTATATTGAACTGGAAGACCCAGCATTACAGGCGCGGGCGAAGTCTTTTGCGGGTCTTGCTGAAAGTGAAAAAGTGGCGACGATTTATCGCTGGGTGCGCGAGCACATGGTGGACAGTGGTTATGTGAAGCGTAATCGAGGTGCGTCTTACGCATTAAAACACGCTTCGGGTGACTGTACCGAATATGTTTATTTGATGACGGCGCTGTTGCGCCTAAATAATATACCGGCCCGGCCTGTTGGCGGTTTTGTCGCGCCAGGCGATGTGAGTATTTTGCGCGCAGGTGATTTTCATAATTGGCTGGAATACTACCAAGACGGACGTTGGCATATCGCCGACCCGCAGGGTGGTGTGCTCAATAAAAACGACACAGACTATATCGCCTTTCAATATCTTTCAGAATCTAACGATATTTCTAAAGGCTTTAGTCAGCGTTTTTTGGCCATTGATCAACGGCTCAGCGTTAGAATGAAATAATACCGCGTAATGATCGCCGACAAGCTAGCACTTGACCAAGAGAATGACTGCCAACACGTGTTGGCCATAATACAAAAATAATATCGCCCTTAGGATTATACGGGCCTTAAACTGAGAAGTTATGTTGTGATGATAAAAAGTCTAGGCAAGCATATTGTATCAGCGCTAATGTTGATCACCTTGTTGCAATTACCGATGCTTGTATCAGCAGAGTTGGTGACGGGTACCAATGAGGCGGATGATCTTAAGGGGGGCGATGGTGATGACACCCTGCGTGGTGGGGCTGGCGGAGACACCTTGGATGGTGGTTTGGGCAGGGATGAATTGTATGGCGACTCTGGTGACGACACCCTGCGTGGTGGCGGTGGTGTCGGGGATTTTCTACAAGGGGATCAGGGTAACGATACCTATGAGTTCGCCCGTGGCGATGGCCATACCACGATCAATAACAATGACTCTTCTGTCGATGACGGTGATGTATTGCAGTTTCTTGCAGGCATTGCACCAAGTGATGTGGGCGTTACGCGTTCTCTGAGCAGCTTACGTAGAGACCTTCTAATCACTGTTCGGGGACCTGATAATTTAGTCGAAGTGATTACCGTCAGTAATTTCTTCTTCGCCGCACCTGCATATGAGCTCGATGCGGTGGAGTTTGAGGATGAGACTGTCTGGGATACGGCGAAGTTGAAATTACTCGCCCTAGAAGGCACTGCAGTTGCAGATAATATTTTAGGGTATGCTTCTGATGACGTGATTAATGGTGGTGAGGGCGAGGATACTCTCAAAGGTAAGGGGGGGATCGACCACTTAAATGGCGGTGCGGGCAAGGACAATCTGTATGGTGGGCCAGGTGATGACGTCCTGCGTGGTGGTACCGGTGTTGGGGATTTTCTACAAGGGGATCAGGGTAACGATACCTATGAGTTCGCCCGTGGCGATGGCCATACCACGATCAATAACAATGACTCTTCTGTCGATGACGGTGATGTATTGCAGTTTCTTGCAGGCATTGCACCAAGTGATGTGGGCGTTACGCGTTCTCTGAGCAGCTTACGTAGAGACCTTCTAATCACTGTTCGGGGACCTGATAATTTAGTCGAAGTGATTACCGTCAGTAATTTCTTCTTCGCCGCACCTGCATATGAGCTCGATGCGGTGGAGTTTGAGGATGAGACTGTCTGGGATACGGCGAAGTTGAAATTACTCGCCCTAGAAGGCACTGCAGTTGCAGATAATATTTTAGGGTATGCTTCTGATGACGTGATTAATGGTGGTGAGGGCGAGGATACTCTCAAAGGTGAGGGGGGGATCGACCACTTAAATGGCGGTGCGGGCAAGGACAATCTGTATGGTGGGAAAGGTGATGACGTCCTGCGTGGTGGTACCGGTGTCGGGGATTTTCTACAAGGGGATCAGGGTAACGATACCTATGAGTTCGCCCGTGGCGATGGCCATACCACGATCAATAACCATGACTCTTCTGTCGATGACGGTGATGTATTGCAGTTTCTTGCAGGCATTGCACCAAGTGATGTGGGCGTTACGCGTTCTCTGAGTAATAATCGTAATGACCTTCTAATCACTGTTCGGGGGCCAGATGATTTGGCGGAAGTGATAACCGTCAGTTACTTCTTTTGGGCCGCACCTGCGTATGAGCTCGATGCGGTGCAATTCGACAATGGAACAGTTTGGGATACCGATGATCTTAAAACCCTGGCCGAAGGGGGTGAACTGTCGAAGGTGATACACCTCGCCAACCCTTATGATGACGCTCAGCACGTTTTCAACTTGAGCGCAGAAGAGGTTAAAACATTAAAACAAAGCGGTGATGCATCGGCAGCAATAACCGTGATTAGTGAGGAGAGCAGTCAAGGCCTTAATGTGGAAGCGCTTATTTGGTGGCAGCAAAGTGATGAGAAATACCATGTGCAGCTGCCGAAGTATTACAGCTATGATACCGCCCTCGAGCAGGATGTTGTGGTCGACCTTGTGGATCGCGAGGTGGATTTGCACAAATGGCAGGCCTACGACATATCAGCTGGTAAGCAGGAAGGGGAGTGGGATGTGCAAAACCCTGAGGGCAGTAGTGTCCATCAGTCGAAAAATACACATTTACTTAGTTATTTTGTCAGCGATTTCCAGCTTTATAGTGATCGTTTCGAAGGCACCTTTTTAACGAATGGATGGGATGATGATTATATAGGTTTCGTATTTAGTTTTTCTGGCTTTCAGTCGGAACATTATCTGTTTTCTTGGGGGAATGGCTCTCAAAATGCCCAGCAGGGAATTAACATTGTTAGGATGCCTGCTAACCTGACCAGTGATAATATACTTTATCCTGGAGAATACGGCCCAGCACGCCTGTTTTGCTCTCCGTCACAGCCTGACACTGATTGTGCTAATAGCCCAGGTTGGGTAAAAGGAGTGCGTTATCGTTTCACGTTGAGTTATCGTCAAAAAGCAGACGGTCAAGTGGTGATTAATATTCGTGTTATCGATACCAATAAATCTATAGGTGATGTTGGTTACGAAGTATTTAATACAACGTTGAAAGATGCTATAGGCTTAAAACCTGGCCGGGTAGGTTTTTATAATTGGAGTCAACCCGATGTAAGCTATGGTGGTTTTTCAACCAATGTATTGTTGCCACCGAACGCTAACACAGGTGGCCCCTACGCTTTCGACGCCACGCTTTCGACGATCATGCTGGATGGTCGTGAGAGTGTAGACCCGGATACGTTGGCGGCCGATAACGGAATTGTTAGTTATCGCTGGACCCTTGGTGAGGGCGCAGAAGCGCTCATTTTTGACGGGGCTGAATACAGTCTTAGCTTTGCCGAGGCGATCTCGCAAGGCCTCAGCTTGGTTGATGCCGTCCCGTTAAGGTTGATGGTTACCGATAGTGACGGGCTGACGCATCAGAACAGCACACTGGTCAGCTACCAGAATACGGCGCCTGTCGTGGCGCTACCGGACGGGCCGATTATGGTATCTAGTGCCCAGACGTTGGCTTCGATGTTGACGTCCGCGAGCCTGACAGACGTGGATCAAGGATTTGGCGAATCGCATGATCTTCAGTGGGCTTTCGCAGAAGATTGCGCAGCCATTGCACCAGAGCAGGGCTTTCTAAATGGGGGGGCAATCGACCTCGCGGCACTGCCAAGTTCAGTCACTGAAATACGTTCATTGATCGATGAGGCCGCTAGTCATCAATTGTGTTTGTGGGCCAGCGATGCCAGCGGTCAACAAGCGTCTGATGGCGTCGAGCTTCACCTGCCGCCCGCAGTGCGTTCTATCGACCGTGAAGGTTATGTTACCGACGTTGATGTAACGACGATGACCATTAGTTTCTATGGCGAGGTCGAGGGCTTTGATAGCGCCGATGTGGTGGTGGAGAATGGCAGCGGAGTTGCCATCCCGATCACTTCTGTTGAACCTGTCGAAGGCGTACTTGGGCAGTATATTATTACCTTTGCGCAAGTGCTGGCCGATGATGATTATACGGTACGAATAACAACCGACATCACTGCGCTGAACGGTGGCCAGGCCATGGAACAAGGCTATCAGTCGACGTTTACTGTCGATACTGAAGACCCTTCGACACCGCAGTTGACGACAGCGGTGCCGCGTTGGCTGGATCATAGAGGCCTCTCGCTTAGTGGTACACGTGACGCAGATACCCGCATCATGGTGACCGCGACATCTACCCGCAACCCGGCTATTACAGAAACAAAAGAGCTGGCCAGTTTTGCTGAAACGTCGTGGTCGGGCAGTTTCAATCTGCCAGCCGAGGCAGGCGAGTATCGCCTGCGCATCGTCGCAGAAGACCGTGCCGGACGGGTGTCGGCAGCGCTGCAATTATTGACATTCTGGGATGCCAATAAACCAGTGATATCGAGCCGAACACCCAATTCAGCTGAGTATTTATCGGCGCCTGTAGCTGAGCTCCGTGTGAGCACGAAAGAATACAGCGAAGCCGGTGGCAGTGGCCTGGATAGTAAACGAAGTGCCTTGCTGTTACGTCGTGGCAGTGTGTTGATCAGTGGTGAGGTCACCTTTATTGACGAAGCGGCCGGGATCGTATTCACACCTGTTGCACCGCTAGAAGATGGCACTTATACGGTGACGGCAAACCTTGTGGATAATGCCGGCAGAGAGGCGCTGGGGCAAAACTGGACTTTTACCGTTGATACAAAAAAGCCGCATATTAGCGTGCAAGCCTTACCGGCAGTGACAACCGAGACACCGCTACAAATTAATGCGACATCAGAGCCGGGCATTCAGTTCCATGTCAGTTCAGGGGAGCAGTCTTGTCATTCAGCGTTCAGTGATACGGGCGTAGGTGTCGGATGCCAGGCGAATCTTGTGCAAGGTGAAAACGTCATTACTGTCTGGGCTGAGGATAAAGCGGGCAATAAGAGTGATCCGGTTGTTGAAAATGTATTTTACGATGACACCATTCCCGATGCCGTTACCTTTACCCCGACGATGCTGGAAGGTGACGGTATGACCGTCACTATCGATTGGTCGGCTTATCAAGCTGGCAATGACATCCTCAGCTACGAGGTGTACTCATCACCTAACAGCTTTAGCGTGTTAGAAGGGGTAAGTAAGCAAACGGTTGTAGCCGACGTCAGCGTGTTAACTCTAAATGGCTTGAACCGTGGTGAGAACTTTATCGCCGTGGTTGCCGTTGATCGGGCAGGACAGAGCTCTCCTTTTGTCGCGCAGTCAGTGACCCCGAAGGACACTGAGAACGTTGCCGAAGTAGCGGCTGTCAGTGTTGTTTCACAGGCCGATCAGCTTACTGTGCGTTGGCTACCTGTTGTCGATAGCGCCGGTGATTTAGCGCAGTATCGCCTGCACATTAATGGCACCGACTATACGATTGATGCCGATACGGTGCCGCTTGAGCAAACCGTGACGGGATTGACCGCGGCGACGGGTTACCCACTCACACTGCAAACGATCGATACGGCGGAGAACCTCAGTAACGGCCTTAATGAGGTGGCGGTTACCTTGCTTGCCAACCCTGTTATCGCGGCACCCGAAGCCCTTGATAGCAGTATCAAGCTAGCTTGGACGCCGGTGGCGGATGAGTCGTTGTTGAAGCATTACGCTGTGTATGTGGAGACGGAAACCTTTAGTGATGTGACCGGAAAGACACCGAAGCGTCTACTGACGGCAGGTGTTAGCGAAGCCACGGTCTCCGGTTTGACCAATGAAACAACCTACCATGTTGCTGTAACGGCGGTTAACCTATCCGGCGGCGAGAGCTCAATGGTTAGCGCAGTGACCGTGCAGCCGACCGCCGATAGCATCAAGCCGACGATCGAGGCGGTGCGTTATGGTGCGCAACAGCTGCAGGAAGGTAGTAGCCATGTATTGACCGATACGGCTGCTTGGCAGATCGAGGCCAGTGATATCTCCGGTATTGCTCGCGTCAGTGTCTCTATCGATGGCCAGGAGATTGGCAGTAGTGTTGCGGGTCCTGTCTATACCATTCCGTGGTCGTTAGATTCGGTAGAGGACGGTTTACATACCGTACAAGTGGCGGTCTACGATAATGCGGCGACCGAGAATGAGCAGCTGGCCAGTTACGATATTGATGTACAGCTGAGCAAACCTGCTGCGCCTCAGATCACGACGCCGGCGAATGGCCTAATCACCAACCAGCCTCAGTTGACACTGCGAGGGACGGCGCCGCTGGGCACGAAGGTGAATATCTATCGCGGCTTTACTACCGAGACGTTGTTGCAGGCGTTGACGGTTGATGGTGCCGGTCACTTTGCCGGCAGTGTGGCACTGGTCGAGGAAGACTCCGAGCATAGCAGTAATGTGAATCGCCTTTTTGCTCGCACGGTTTATACCGCTAACGGTCGTACGCAGGAGGAGAGTGACGACAGTAATGCGGTAAGTGTGACCCTTGAGACGACGTTACCGGATGCCCCAAGCGGTCTCAGTGTGCGGCGTGGTGAGAAACGTCAGGTGTTCATTAGTTGGAACCCTGTGACCATGGTCGTTGGCCGATCGCCGATCAGCGGTTATCGCCTCTATCGTCACACCGAGAGCTTTGAGGACACTGCGGTGGCGACGCCGATGAACGGTGGGCAACTGATAACATCGGCATCGTGGGCGGAGATACCAGAAGAGGATGGTGACTATTATTATCGCGTGCAGAGTGTCAACGACCTGAACACGCCGAGCGCTTTGTCGGCGCCAGCCGTGGTCAGTGTCGATGGCACCGCTCCGCAGGTGATCGATCTGCAGTTCACCGCCCTCGGTAAGTACGATGCGACGACCCAGCGTTATGGCCAGGGCGTAGTTGAGCTTTCAATCGCCTTTGATGAACGCCTGCTGGCCAAGCCTTTCTTGTCGATTGTGCCGATGGCCGGTGGCGGTGCGATTGCCGTTGCGTTACAGGAAGATTATGAGCGCGAAAATGCTTACCGTGGTCAGTTTACTATTGAGCCGACAACGGGCTCGGGTCTCGCCAAGGTGCAGTTATCCGCCTTCGATCGTGCCAGTAATCAGCTGACTAGAACACTCGACGAGTACCCACTGTTGATTGATAGCAGCGGTCCGCAAGTGGTCGATATCCAGTTGTCGCAAGCAGCACCCATTGAGATTACTGACACCGGCACAGCGCTGACGGTGACTTTACAACTTGATGAAGCGCCAGTGGAAACGCCGCAGTTTGGCTTTGATATCGTGCTTACGGGCAGCGACCCCTATACTGAGACGATCGAGCTAACACAGCTGCAGGCTGACGGCTTGCGTTGGCAGGGTGAGTTCACACTGCCTGCCAATGTGTTAGATGTGATGGCCGATGCCGAGGGCAATGCGGCATCGATACTGCGCTTCCAGTATCAGGCCGTTGATGATCTGGCTAACACGGCCGTGGATGACACCATCGGGCGCTACCAGGTTTACCAAGGGGCGTTACCGCCGTTGGCATCTCCATCTAAACCACTGCTACAGGCACTGCCTGATGGCGAGGTCGATGTGAGCTGGCTGCCGGTGGAAGGCGCCTACGATTATCGTCTCTACCGTTGTTTCGAAGACACACCGGGCGCGTGCTCGCAGATAGCAAACTATCAGCAGCTCTCCGGCGTCTCGCCATTACATTATATCGATCGTCCGGGGCCGGATGGCCGCTATAGCTATCGCGTCAGCAGCATCCGTAAGGTTGCTGATGAGACCCGCGAGAGTGCACCAAGTGACGCCAGTTCAGTATCGGTGGATGCGACACGCCCAACTGCGCCGACTGGCTTGCAGGTGGAGATTAATGGCGCGGGTAACTACGTGCAGTGGCAACACGACAGTGCGGTGGAGGGTATTCACTATCAGTTCTACCGTTTAGACGGTGATTACAGCAGCCAATCTGTCGACTTAATCGCCGATGGTGCCAGCTTGCTGGTTGATAATATCCCACGCGGCGAAGCGTTAGATACGCGTCCACTGGGTAATCACAGCTATGTGGTGTTGGCCGTCGATGCCGCCGGCAACCGTTCCGTGCCGAGTGCCGCGGTCTATCAAGCGATGAACTTGGCTCCGGTGCAGCGCTTAAGTGTGACACTGGATACGCAGGGATTACCGCTGTTGCAGTGGCACTACCCGGGTGATCAAGCCGAGACCTTTATCGTCTACGAAGGTGAGCCTGTCGACGGCGCGCCGGGTGTTGAGTTGACTCGTAGCAGTGCGTTGCAATACAGCGATGTTGGTTACAACGGTGGCATGGCCACTGACGGTGCTAAGCAGGCGCGACGCTACAGTATCCGCGCCATTGATAAGACGGCGGCGGATAACCTCAGTCCTGCACGGACACTCGAGTTTGCGGCACTGAGTGCCGAGCTCAACGAGGGCAATGAACTGAAGCGTGGCATGATCAACAAGCTGCAATACCGTGTCGATAACCGGGGTGACTGGACGGCGAAAGCCGTGGTGCTTGAGCTTACCGTCGGTGAACAAGGGGCGGTGCTGAAGTCGGCGCCTTTCGATATCGCACCGGGTGAGAGTCATCTTGCCGAGGTTGTGGTCGGAGGTGATGCTGCGTTGAACGACGAAGAGATCTTGTACTCGACGTTGCGCTGGCAGCCAGCCGCCGGTATGGAGGCCATGGTGCATCAACAGCAGACCCTGCCCGTCGGCGACGATACGCTACGGGTGACGATTGAGCCGGAGACCTTTACCCGCGGCCAGCTTAGCCGTGCCCGCTTTACCATTGACAATCACGGCGAGGTGCCGGTGCAGGTCGTGCTCGCTGAGAACAATGGCAGCGCGGTGTCGAATGAAGTGCGCCTGATGCTAGAAGATGAAGAGGGCAATATCCTGGCCGTGCAAGCGGTGCAGCAGAGCGATGCGAATACGCAACCTGCGGGTAAGCGCTTGGTGGCGGAAATCGCCGCTGGCGATAGCTTCACCTCGGCGCCGATGGAAATTGGTGTGCCGGCCTCGGCGCCGGACAGGGTCGAGCTGAAACTGCTGGTCGATAAGTTGCATTATGCCGTTGCCCGCGAGCGTCATGTGGCGATCGATGGGCTGGCGGCGAGTCAGACCGTTTCTCTCGCAGATACGCCTTACGCGCTGTTAGCAGATTCGGCCATGGCGACACCGGCCGTTATCTTCGACGACGAGACACTGCAGCTCAGTGGTAGCGTTGTCGACAGTTCAACAGGCGAACGCCTTGCTAACGTACCGGTTAAGCTGGTGATCGAACGCAGTGGCTTCGAACGCTCAGCGGTGGTCTATAGCGATGCTAACGGTGACTTTAGTTATCAGTACCAGCCACAGCGTGGCGGTAGTGGTCTTTATACCGTGTCGATGATTCATCCGGATGTCATCTCACGCCCTGGGCAGGTGAGTTTTACGGTGCAGGGTGCGACAGTGTCCCCATCGCTATTCACATTGGCGATGCCGAGAACCTACGTGAGTAAGGCGGCGATCAAAGTGACTGCCGGTCTGCAGACCGATCTCACCGGCGTCTATGCCGAGCTGTTGCCAGAGTTTGTCGATGGCGAGGCGGTACTGCCGGAAGGCCTCACGGTGCAGTTGGATGCGACCAGTGCGAACCGTGTCGATCTCGCCGCTGGCACCAGCCGTTACCTCAACCTTACGGTGAGCGGTAATCAGTTTGCGCCAGCGGAAGGTAGCTTGGATTATGTGGTGCGCAGTGACCAACGTGAGGAGATCGGTCGCATTAGGCTGGACTACAAGCTGACAGAGGCGGTGCCGCTGATTAAGGTCTCCAGAGGCAGTATTGTCACCGGCTTGGCACAGGGAGAGCAGTTGACTGAATCGATCGCCTATAGCAACCAAGGCTACGCGCCGTTGCAGCAGCCAGAGTTTCAGTTAATTGCCGATGATCAGCCGGTAGATTGGCTGAATATTGCCAATCAAGCGTTGCCTAACCAGCTCGATGTTGGCGACAGTCTTGATCTGCAGTTGGCCATTAGCCCAGCCTCAGAAGATGATGCCTTTAGCACCCCGGTTGCCGACGGTAGCTATTACTTTACGTTGCGTATGACGGCGGCTAATTACCCGGACATCGAGCGTCGAATCAAAGTCAATGTCTACCAGGCCGGCAGCGGTGGCGTGATCTTTAATGTCGTCGATATCTATACCGGTCGCCCCGATCCTAGCGGTGGTGAAGGTAGCGTCTTTGGCGGTGTCGACGGTGCCAAGATTGTGCTGCAGAACGAGCGCACCTTTGACAGCTACACCTGTACGCCGTCGGTTGCGGGTAGTTCGATCTGTGCCAATATTGCGCCAGGGCCTTACATTTATCGCGCCAGCAAAACCGGGCATGTGTCTGAGACGGGACGCCTGTGGATCCGTGCCAGTGAGGACAGTGGCGACTACCTCTCCGAGCAGATCTTCCTGGTCAACCAGCTCATCAGTGTCGACTGGTCGGTGAACGAGGTTGTGCTAGAAGACCGCTACGAGATTAAGTTGGAGGCGAGTTACGCCACCAAGGTACCGGCGGCAGTGGTGGCGATTGAGCCGATGATGGTGAACTTACCCGTGATGCGTAAGGGCGGTATCTACCAAGGGGAGTTCCGTATTACCAACCTTGGTCTAATCACCGCAGAAGAGATGCGGTTGAGTCTACCGGCTGATAATCAGTACGTGCGCTACGAGTTCCTCGGTGATGTGCCGTCGTCACTGGGTGCCAATGAGGTCTTCTTCCTGCCTTACCGTGTACGGGCAGTGCAAGACTTTAATCCCGATGAAGATGGCGGTGGCACCGGCGCCGGTTGTGGCAGCTTCAGCGGTAATATGAATGTCAACTACAGTTCATCGTGCCCGAGCGGCAAGGCGCCAGGACGTTCTAGTGCGCGGTTCAATGCCAACTGGGGCGGCAGCAGTTGCGGCGGTGGCGGCGGTGGCGGTGGTGGTGGCTGGAGCGGTGGCTGGAGCGGTGGCGGTACCGGATCCGGTGATGATATCGGCGGCGGTAGAACGCCAATCAGCGGCGGTCAGACCTGCGCCCCACCACCGGCCTGCGAAAGTTGTAACAAAGAAAAGGGTGAGAACAACTCGGCAAAATAACGCGATGGCCATGGCGGGGTAGGTGAGTTTGCCGACCCCGCGGACTGTCATCTCTATGATTGTAATACGGGATGACTGTGAGACGGGAATGCGTCGGCAGACAGGCAATATAAAGTAAACAAGGCCCGCGAGCGCGGGCCGATGATAAAAATAACTTTATAACAATTAAAAGGTAGTTAATGTGTTAGAACGGAAATCGAGACGGGGCGGCTGGCTGGCGCTGCTAACCCTGCTGCTCCTACCGACCAAGGTATGGGCTCAGGCGGATGCGCTGTGCGCGGAGGTCAAGATTGAAATCAGCCAGCAGCTGACACTGGAACGGCAGGGTTTCGAGGCGGTGATGCGCATTAACAACCCGCTCACGGGTATCGAATTAAACGATATCGAGGTGACGGTGAATTTTGCCGATGCCAATAATCGGCCGGTCGTGGTCACCTCCAGCAGTGCGGCGATTGATAGCACGGCGAGTAATGCGCCGGCGTTTTTTATTCGCCACGAGAGCAGTGAAGGCTTCCTGCAGGCACCGGTGGACGGTGAAAATGGTGCGGTTAGCGGGGGGCGGATTCCCGGTGCCAGTGTCGGCGAGTTACGCTGGCTGATTGTACCGACGGTTAATGCCGTCAATGAGGATAACGTTGAACCGGGTGAGACCGACCCACGTAAACTGTTCCTCGTCGGTGCGACGCTAAAATACAGCTATGACAATATCGAGGAGACCGTCGTTGTCGCGCCGGATTCGATCGTCGTAAAGCCGTTGCCGGAATTGTCTATTCAGTACTTTTTGCCCCGCGACGTCTTCGGTGATAATCCAGAGACTGATACCGAGGAGTTAGTAGAGCCCTATACCCTCGGGGTACGTCTCAGTAATAACGGTTTAGGTCTAGCGGGCAATATGAAGCTGGAGTCGGCACAACCGGTGATTGTGAATAACGACAAAGGTCTGTTGATCGATTTCTCGTTGCTTGGCAGCTATGTGGGTAACCAGTCAGTGAGCAATAGCCTGCTGCTCAATTTTGGTGACATGGGGCCGGGTGATGTGCGCATGGGGCGCTGGATTGCTGAGACCTCGTTGACGGGGGAGTACGTCGAATTTAATGCCAGCTATACCCACGCCGACGAACTCGGCGGTGCGCTGACCTCGCTGATCGACGAAGAGGGCATTAAGACTTACTGGCTAGTGAAAGATGTGATGACAGAAGGCGATCAGGTGCTGGACTATCTGGCGACCACCGGTGGGGCACTTGACCAGCGGGTGGTGTTTGCCTCGGAGGCGATTGATAGCAATATTGCCGGTGTCTGTGACCACTGTAGCCCGGTAGGTTTCTCTGCCACAGCGGCCAGCCTTGGCAGCCCGAACGGTGCGGTTCAGCCGGTGATGATCAGCAACCCGGGCACGGGCTATCAGCACTACGAACTGGCGATCGATAAAGACTTCAGTGACAACAAAGCGGTACTCAGTGTGCGGCGTGGAGACGGGCGCCTGATCGCGCCGGAGAACGTCTGGTTCTCGAAGAAGCGTATCAACCCCGACAGCTGGAAGGAGCTGAGCTATCACCTTAACGTGTTTGATAAAGACCCAAGCAGTCAGTACAACATAACCTTTAAAGGCGTCGTACTCGGGCCAGTGCCGCCGCGACTGGAGGCGATACTCGACCATGTGATTAAAGAAGGTGAGCAAAAAAACCTCTTTATCAGCGCCACCGATGCCAATGGCACGGTGCCATCGCTGAGTGCGAAAGGGCTACCGGCTGGGGCGAGCTTTGTCGATGAGGGCGGTGGCAAAGGCTTGTTTCGCTGGATCGCAGCCGTCGGTCAAGCCGGCCGCTACGATGTTACTTTTACCGCCAGCGATGGTGTGTTGAAAGATACCAAGACCACCACCATCATCGTCACCGATGGCGAGCACAGCGCCGACTACTATGCCGATGCGGACAACGATGGCTACAGCCTTGCTGAGGGAGATAGTGACGACGGCGACCCGGCGGTGAATCCGGGAGCGATTGAAATTTGTGGCGATGGCATCGATCAGGACAGCGATGGCCAGGACATGCCCTGCCTAGAGGCCACCGGTGATGTCAATGGCGACGGTCTGTTTACCGCGCAGGATGTGTTGTTAGCGCAGCGTCATGTGCTGGCGCTTGCCAGTGTCGATGTCGCCAGCCGGGAGCGGGGTGATCTTTATTCAGCGCCGGCGGACAGTCAATTGACGGCGGCCGATGTGTTGTTGATTACGCAGCGAGTGCTGTTGAATATGCCGGTGTCACTCGATACCGACGGGGACATGATTCCCGATAGCTGGGAGTCGCAATTCATTGGCAGTGACCCGCTGGTCGCCGATGCGACCCTCGACAGTGATGGCGATGGCCTGAGCAACGCACAGGAATACTACTATCAGACCCACCCGGGTGTGGCAGATAGCGATGGCGATGGTTTTGACGATCGCGAAGAGGTGGCACAGGGTACCGACCCCACGGCGGCCGGCTCTTACCCGGTGCGATTAACCTCGATACCGGTTACCGAAGTTGCGGTTGGCCAGCTTTACCAATACACCTTGAGCAGTAACCATGCCGGTGCCAGTTTCGAGATTGTACAGGCGCCGATGGCCATGACCTTAGTGGGTAATATTGTCCAATGGCAACCCAGTGGTGGTGAGAATGGCGAGGCAGAGATTATTCTCCGGGCGACGGTAGACGGCCTACCGTCGATCGATCAAAGCTATACGCTGACCGTGTTTAGCGCCAACGGCGATATCGATAACAATGGTTCTATTGACGCCAAAGACCTGCTGTTGCAGCAGGGTTTTGCGATGGGACTGAACACACCGACGCCAGAGCAGCTTTATCGTGGCGACCTTTATCCAGTCAATGCCCCCGACGGCAAGATCGATGCATCAGATTTATTACTCTTACAACGACACGTGCTGGGAGGCCAATAATGTCAATGTTAAATCAGCTTAAAACTATCGCCTCAGTAGTATTGTTAGTCACTCTGGTGGGGTGTGTCAGTGCACCTTTACAGCGTTATGCAAAGACTGGTGATGTCTTAACAGTGCCTTTTGCCAGTATTAAAAAAGACACCAACGGTGAATATATTGCAGCCGAAGACTTAACCGTCACCATCGATGAGGCCGGTGCTGCATTGCCGGTGAAAGTGCTGGCGACAAAGCGGGTGTTTGGCCAGAGTGGTCATGCCATGGATTTGGCGGCGCAAACCGATAGCAACTTGGCCGCCTATGACGGTCAGTGGTTGGCGGTATTGCAGTTGGTTGACCCACAAACCGATCAGCCGCTGGTACTGACACCGGGGGCGACGACACTGGCGATCAGCTCGGCTAAATTGGCCGTTGCTAATGGCGCCAATAGAGCAGATCTTAGCGCGCTGCCGATTGAGATCTTGGCTGGTACCGCCACCGCCTTACCGGCAGCGTTAGCGGCGCAGTTAGGCTATGTCGATGACGCTAACTACGCCCTTGAAATTCGCCCGAGCAGTGCGCTTACTCCAGCGCGAGTCGGCGGGCTTAATCTGGTGTTGCGCTACAGCACCGTCGACGTCGATACCGCGCTACTCAGCCCGCTGATTCCGGACCCTAATGTGCAGCTGATTGCCGATTACAGTGTCGATAACGACGTTACCCTCGTGAAGGCGATGGTGATGAACGCGAGCGGTTTTGTTGCCGGCTTGGATGTCAGCAGCCGGCAAGCCCTACAAGCGCCGGCGAGTGTCAGCGACCTGAGCAATATTGCATTAAGTTTTCAGTACAGCAGTGAACAGAGCGATTGGCAAAACCTGATTATTATCGATAGCGACAGTAGCTACTACTTCGATCTTAACGGTGAGCCGATAGCCGGTGTGGTGCCGGTTTTGCAACGGGTGAAGTAAGTCAGTACTGACAAAATGCTTTCAATAGATGAGTTGAAAAAACAATGAAGATGATAAGAATGATAAAAAATATCGGTGTTATCGCCCTGGTATTACTGGTGTCAGGCTGTATTAGTGCGCCGTTGCAACGCTACGCAAAAACCGGCGATGTACTGACTATTCCGTTTGCCAGTATGAAAAAAGACACCAACGGTGAGTACATTAATCATGATGATTTAACAGTGACCATCACACCTAACGGTAGCACAGCGCCGCTGCCGGTGAAGGTCAGAATGACTAAGCGTATTTTTGATGAGCCGGCATCGATAAATAACCTCTTAGGGATGTTGGGAACAACGGTGGCGAGTCACGATGGTGAGTGGGTAGCGATCGTCGAGTTGAAAGATCCCGAGACTGATAAGCCGTTAGTGTTAGCCCCCGGCCCCGCGACGATTTCTATCGCGTCTGAAAAATTAACCCCCTTTGATAACGATAATACTTACAGGTTGGATCCCGCTGCACTACCGATCGAGATTCTTGAGGGAACGGCCTCGAAACTGCCTGAGTTCGTCAGGGCTCATCTTGAGGTGTTGGGTTTTGATGATGCCAGCATGATTGTACAGCCGAGTGCTTTGGCCGGCGAGGAGCGCTTTGGCGGTATGCAGCTGCAGTTCAGCTATACCCCGGCAGGCGGAGCGGCGCAAACCAATGACAATCCGTTATTGCTGACTAAATACGTTCCAGATCCCAATAGCCAGTTAACGATTAGCTATAACATGGTTGATAACAGCTATCACGTCAAGGCGATCATGTTAAACCGCTACGGCTTTATTACCGGCTTGGATGATTCGACAGCGGAGCAGCTTGGGGTCTCCGTGTTGGCTAGCGATATCGAAAATCTTTCCTTGGCGATGACCTACCTCACCGGCATCGATGTCGACTCAGAAGTGATCATTGATACCGCCGAGAGCTACTACTTTGACCTCGACGGAAACCGCATCGAGGGCGTGACCCCCGTCTTTGTGCAGGGGCGTACGGTCAGCAATCGCTAGTAAACAGTCACTATCTTTTAGCGAACAACGAACAACGAACAATAAACAGCAAACAATAACAGCGAAGTAACAAGTTATGTGGAAGAACCAGCGGATACGATCTTTCCTGGCCGGGTTGAGTGCGTCGGTGCTCGGCGTGTTAACGCCGGCACTGGCCAGTGCAGCGACCGGTATCGAGGTGCAAACGAGCACCCCGCACTATGCTACCGCCGCCTATGAAGACACCTTTACCGATCTACGAGTGAAGGTGTTAGGGGGCGAGGTGCGTATGACGCGGCGCTGGATGGGCGACCACTGGGAGTGGAACCGTCGTTGGACGCCGCTGCAACTGTTCACCAGTTACGGTGAGCGCATCGACCACATACCGACCGAGGCCGAGGCCGTCGACGGCAAGGTGTTAATCCGCGACATCTTCCAACAATCCGAGATCGACCACGGCGACAAGACCATCACCCCGGATGAGGTCAAGGCGCTGCTGCAGAGCCTGTTGCGCAACGGCCAGAACTACCTGCGTAAATCCTCCGGCGAGGATCCGCTGTTCGCCAACCTGCCTCAGCGCACCATCACCGCCCACCAAGGCGGTGCAGAGGGCTTTAGCTGGAGCGACCGTCTAGGCAACCGTATCAGCTACGACAACCATGGCCGCATGACCGGCTATGCCGACCCGTATGGCGTACAGGTCACGCTGATTTACGATGCCGAAGGCCGCATCGAATTCATTGAAGATCACCACGGTAAGACCGTGATCAGCTACGGTTACGATGCCCAGGGACGTTTAAAGCGGGTGACCGATTATCAGGGCCGCGAAGTGGTCTACAACTATAACGCAAGCAATCAACTGCAAACGGTCACCGACGTGCGCGGTGAGACGTGGACTTACCACTACAAGGGCGAGTTGTTGGTAGGCTACAGCGACCCGAAGCAGAACAAGACCACACTCGTGCTCGACAAAGAAGGCCGCTTGAGCGAGCGCTTTAACGCCGACGGCGTCGGCATCCGTGTCGACACCAGCTTCGATGAGAAAACCCAGCGTTACTACCTCGCCGTCACCGACGGTGAAGGCACCCTGACCGAGACCTGGTACAACACCTTGGGCCAAGCCATGCGCAAGGCGATCAACGGTGAGCAGCAGTTCAGCGCCAGCCTGGTGATGTCCGATGGCAGCAGCAATACCGGTGGTCTCAGTAAGCGCTACCGCATTAACCGTCCCGGTGGTGGCCTGAGCCTGGGCAGCAGCAGCCAGTCGAGCATTGCCGATGATCCCTACGTCAAACAGCGTATCGTCACTGACCCCCGCGGCAACCGCACCACCTACGAATACGACCAGTTCGGCAAGGTCAAAAAGAAAACCCTGGCCGACGGTAGCACCGTGCAGACTGATTATAACAACCGCAGCCAGGTGACCAAACGCACCGATGAGCGCGGCGTGATCACCGCCTACACCTATTGGCCCAACAGTCGCTTAAAAACACTCACCGAGGCCCAGGGGCGGGACGAAGAGCGGGTGACCAGTTACAGCTACGATGAGTTTGGTCAGCTCAAGGTTACCACCTACCACGGTGACGCCAACACCGAGCAGGCGGTGGAGCAGTTTGACTACGACGACTACGGCAATATCAAAAGCTATACCGATGCGTTAGAACAACAGACCCAATACCAAGACTTCGACGCCCTCGGCAACGCACGCGTATTAATAGACGCCCGTGGCAAGCAGTGGGCTAGAAGCTTCGATAACGCCGGCAATCTACTTACCGATCTAAACCCCTACGGCCAAGGCACGCGCCTGACCTACGATAAAAGCGGTTATATCGCCACCATCACCGATGCCGCCGGCGTGACGACGACGGTGGCGACGAACGCCAGCGGCATGCCACTGACACTCACCGATGCCAACAATAAGGTTACCACCCTCAGCTATAACAAGCGCGGCCAACTGCTTGGCCAAGAGGATGCCGAACAGCATGGCAATGCCTTACGCTACGACGCCCTCGGCCGCCTTAAGCAGCAGATCGACGGCATGGGTAATAGTGCGGAGAATCATTACAAGGATGGCCAGCTCGACAGTGTCAGCTACCCCGGTTATAGCGAGGGCAAGGGGGTCAAGGAGAGCTACCAATACGACAAGCGCCTGCGCCGTAAAGCGGTGACACAGCAGTTTGAAGGCGGTAGCCTGCAACGCCAGTTTGGCTACAAACAGGGCCAGCAGCTAGAAAAATACACCGATGCCAACGACAACGTCACCGGTTACGTCTATGACGGTCTCGACCGCATGATCGCCTCGACCGACGCCGAGGCTGGCACCACCGAATTCAGCTACGACGATCGCGATAACCTGCTGACGGTCACCGACCCGGAAGGGCGCATCACCCGTTACACCTACACCCTGCGCGACGAGTTGAGCAGCGAGTCCAAGCAGTGGGGTGGCAACGATAGCCTACCGGCCAGCGCGCCACCGGCGCGACAGTATTTTTACGATCATGCGGGCAACCTCAGCGATACCATCAACGCCAAGGGCGAGCGCAGCCACTACATCTACGATGATGCTAGCCGCCTGCGCACCGTCATGACCGGCGTGGTCGCCGAGGCTGCCGCGGAAGATAGCGGTGGGGTCTGGCCGACGCTACCGCCGGTGGCCAGCGCCGCCGAGACCATTCAGCTGCACTACAACGACAAGGGCCAATACCAAGGCTACAGCGACGGCACCAGCAGCGAGCTGATCACCTACAACGCCCTTGGCCAGCGCCAGACGGTAACCGTCACCTACCCGGGCAATATTGAAAAAACCTACCGCTACGATTACTACGCCAACGGTTTGAAAAAAAGCTATACCGGCCCGGAGCAGCAACAGTACGGCTACCAGTACAACCGCAACAGTCAGCTGACCGCCGTCACCATTCCCGGCCAGGGCCAGATCAGTTGGTCCGATTTTCACTGGCAGCGGCCGCAGCGCCAAACCTTGCCCGGCGGCAGCTATATCGCTTACGGCTACGATGGCCTGCAGCGTGAGCGTCAGCGTTCCGTCTACGATGCCAGCGGCCAACCGTTGGCAACTGCCCTCTACGGCTTCGATGCCGAGAGCAATATCAAGCGCATCGACACCGAGACGACGAATAAAGTCTACGACTACGATAACCTCTACCGCTTGATCGAAGAGAGTAATAGCGCCATCAGCGATGCCCCAGCAACGTCGCTAGCGCCGAACCAGTTCTTCGACTACGACGGCGTCGGCAACCGCATCGCCGCCGGCACCGATCAGGCCAGTTTAGCGACCTGGGGTTACAACGGCCTCAACCAGTTGTTGGCAACGCCGCAGACAAGCTACAGCTACGATGACAACGGCCACACCACCCGTAAAATCACTGGCGGCGTGGTCACCGAATACGTCTATAACAGCCAAGAGCGCCTGGTCGAGGTCAAAGTCGACGGTGTCTCTAAGGCCACTTACGGCTATAACCCCTACGGCCAGCGCATCCGCAAGACCGTAGGCGGCACGACCACCTGGTTCTTTTACAGCGACGAGGGCATGATCGGCGAGTACGACGCCACCGGTGCGCTGGTGAAGGAATACCATTTTAAGCCCTATAGCCCCTGGATGACAGAACCGCTGCTACAGCGGGATGCGGCGACTAATCAGGTCTACTACTACCACAACGATCACCTTGGCACACCGCAGCAGCTGCTGGCCAAGAGCGGCGCCGTGGTGTGGTCGGCGGTTTACTCGGCCTTCGGCGAGGCAACGCTGACGACGGCGACCGTGAGCAATAACCTGCGCTTCCCGGGGCAGTATTATGATGCGGAGAGTGGCTTGCATTATAATATGTTCCGGGATTATGATCCGAGTACGGGTAGGTATGTGCAGGAGGACCCTATTGGGCTTGAGGGGGGGGGGAATGTTTATGGGTATGTTAAAAATACCCCATTGAATGATATCGATTCATTAGGGTTAAGATTTATGAGTCGTTGGAATAGGTTTCAGCAGAAAAATCCTGGTTATACATCGACTCAAAACAAGATTCGATATAGACGTTACAACTTAAATCGTTGGGGTAACCCTGGGCGTGCCAATAAAGATGCTTTAGAGGCATTACCTGATAATACGGGCTTTATAAGGGAAAAGTTCAAGGAGTCTGGAGGAGGGGGGGCTTGCGGTTTGATATTTGGTTGTTCTTTACCGTGGAATGAAGTGGAGGTATGTCATTGCTTTATTATTCCTCAATATAAAGATGCGATACAAGTATGTCCAAAGCCTGAGGTAGCCCCTTCAGATCAGGAAATGAGTGAGCCAGGAAAAGAAGTATGTAACTGCTTTATTGAAAGACGTCCTGATTACTCAAGATATTAATTATAGAGAATAAGGTTTGATATGTTTTTTGAAAAGAAATGCTCATATAATGTGCTAGTTGGTTTTTCGCTTTGTATATATGTTTTTTGGTTTTTTTGGCCATATATAGGAGTTAATTATTATTCGAGCTCTCAGTTGGATCTTATGTTTTTAAATGGGACTGGCGGAGTTCTTCCTGTTGATTATTATTTGGATTACTTGGTGCTGTTTTTTTATGTTGTAAGCTCACTGGGGCTTCTTTTTAGGAAAAATTGGGCCAGGTTAGTTTTTGTTTCTCTTCTTCTTGCGGATGTAATACTCTCTCCGTTATCTGGTGCGATGGTTCTATTAGGAGTAGATAAAGTAATTCATACAGTATTGATGTTAATCGATGGTTGTATATTAGCTCTAACATTCCTTTCTAGTGTGAAAGATGAGTTTGGTAAAAAGGGAGGCTAACGGGACACCCACCCTCAGAACCCGGTGCTGTATAGGCTGGGTTTAATCCTTCCTTTGGTTATTTTGCTTGGGGACTAACGGGACACCAAAGACTAACGGTGGACTAACGGGAGGTGACTAACGGGACACCCACCCTCAGAACCCGGTGCTGTATAGGCTGGGTTTAATCCTTCCTTTGGTTATTTTGCTTTGTGGCGACGTTGGGCAATACAAGGACTAACGGGACACCCACCCTCGGAAAAGTTGGTGATTGTGAAGAAGAAGGAGGGGCAGACTGTAACAAATCCACTGCAGAGCGTCTTAAGGATGTTAATGAAAGTATTACGGAAAGAGGTGGTTCTGAAAGCAAGGTGAGACTAAAGGGACACCCACCCTCATAGGGACTAACAAGACTGAGGCTAACGGGACACCCACCCTCAGAACCCTACTACCACAACGACCACCTTGGCACACCGCAGCAGCTGTTGGCCAAGAGTGGCGCCGTGGTGTGGTCGGCGGTCTACTCGGCCTTCGGCGAGGCAACACTGACGGGGGCTAACGGGACACCCACCCTCAGAACCCGGTGCTGTATAGGCTGGGTTTGATCCTTCCTTTGGTTCTTTTGCTTTGTGGTGAAGTCGAACCCGGAGGCTTGAGGCTAACGGAAGACTAAAGGGACACCCACCCTCAGGGGAACCCAACGGAGGCTAACGGGACACCCACCCTCAGAACCCGGTGCAGGCTAACGGGGAACCCAACGGGACACCCACCCTCAGAACCCGGTGCTGTATAGGCTGGGTTTAGGGCAGGGAACCCAAAAAAACCCAAGACACCCACAATTATTTGCCAACCCAGCATCCTCTTCTAAGCTTTAATCTACAAGCCTTAGCGGGACTAACGGGGACTAACGGGACACCCACCCTCAGAACCCGGTGCTGTATAGGCTGGGTTTGATCCTTCCTTTGGTTCTTTCATGACTGACTAAAGGGACACCCACCCTCAGAACCCCTAACGGGACACCCACCCTCAGAACCCGGTGCTGTATAGGCTGGGTTTGATCCTTCCTTTGGTTATTTTGCTTTGTAGGCTAACGGGACACCCACCCTCAGAACCCGGTGCTGTATAGGCTGGGTTTGATCCTTCCTTTGGTTCTTTTGGAAAAACCCAAGACACCCACAATTATTTGCCAACCCAGCATCCTCTTCTAAGCTTTAATCTACAAGCCTTAGAGGAGGCTCTAAAAAGAACCCAACGGGACACCCACCCTCAGAACCCGGTGCTGCGGAACCCAACGGGACACCCACCCTCGGAAAGGAACCCAACAGGAGGCTAACGGGACACCCACCCTCAGAACCCGGTGCTGTATAGGCTGGGTTTGATCCTTCCTTTAAGGCTAACGGGACACCCACCCTCAGAACCCGGTGCTGCAACCCCTAACGGGACAACCCCTAACGGGACACCCACCCTCAGAACCCGGTGCTGTATAGGCTGGGTTTGATCCTTCCTTTGGTTATTTTGCTTTGTGGCGACGTTGGACAATACTGAGTCTATGTTGATTAAGGATGACACCCATGACTTCGCCCCGTTCCCGGCAGATTAGTCTCGATGCTACCCCGTATTATCACTGTGTGTCGCGCTGTGTGCGGCGAGCGTTTCTATGTGGTGATGAATATGAACATCGTCGAGGTTGGGTGGAATCTCGGTTGTTCCGTTTGGCCAACCCCTAACGGGACACCCACCCTCAGAACCCGGTGCTGTATAGGCTGGGTTTGATCCTTCCTTTGGTTATTTTGCTTTGTGGCGAAGCTGGGCAATACTGAGTGTATGTTGATCAAGAACCCCTAACGGGACACCCACCCTCAGAACCCGGTGCTGTATAGGCTGGGTTTAATCCTTCCTTTGGTTATTTTGCTTTGTGGCGACGTTGGGCAATACTGAGTCTATGTTGATCAAGGATGACACCCATGACTTCGCCCCGTTCCCGGCAGATTAGCCTCGATGCTACCCCGTACTATCACTGTGTGTCGCGCTGTGTGCGGCGAGCGTTTCTATGTGGCGATGAATATGAGCATCGTCGAGGTTGGGTGGAGTCTCGGTTGTTCCGTTTGGCCGAGGTGTTCTGCTTGGATATCGCCGCCTATGCGGTGATGTCTAACCACTATCATGTGGTATTACATATTAATAGCGCAGAGGCCGCCGCCTTAGATACTGAGGCGGTGATAGCACGTTGGCACCAGTTGTTTAAGGGCCATGCGCTCAGCCAGCGCTATTGTGCCGGGGAGCCGTTGGTGCCAGCCGAGCGCGAGGCACTGGATACTATCGTCGCACTATGGCGCAAGCGCTTGACGGATATCAGCTGGTTCATGCGCATTATTAATGAAGGTATCGCACGGCAGGCGAATCAGGAGGATCAGTGTACCGGCCGTTTTTGGGAGGGGCGCTTTAAATCACAGGCATTACTGGATGAGAAGGCGTTACTGGCTTGTATGGCCTATGTCGATCTTAATCCTGTGCGTGCGAAGATGGCCAAAACCCCAGAGAGCTCGGCATTCACCTCCGTGAGAAAGCGTGCTTTGCGCGCGAAACAGGTGTCGCCGAAGCAGTCGATTAATCATCCACGGCAGCAAGTAAAAGGCTTGCTGCGCTTTGCAGGCAACCCCCGCGAACCAATGCCGGTCGGTATTCCCTGTCGACTGAGTGATTATCTGCAGCTTGTCGATGTTACAGGGCGGTGCATCCGGCACAATAAACGGGGTGCCATCGCGGAGGAGCTGTCGCCGATATTGTCACGGTTAGCGATAGCGCCTGACGACTGGTTGGCCAACACACAACATTTTGAGCGTCGATACACACGTATAGCAACGATGTTGCAGAAGCTGCGAGCAGCAGGTGAGGGCTTTTGCCGTCCTTGTGATGGCAGTGAGTTTGCTTCTCGACTGATTAAGGCTAACGGTTAACTAAGCTACCGATAGAAATTACGGAGTGACTGGTTATCGACGGTTGTAGTTTGTGAACAAAATGAAAAATAATATGTTATGTTTCGTCAGGAAAGGATCGCTTCCTAGCTTAAAGGTAATCACAGTGATAGTGAATAGCTATAATGAGTGGTCGTATAATAATATACAACAAAGGACTTCTATAATGAGCCCAGACTTCAACTCAACCTCATCCTATATTGCGGATGATAAAAAGAAATATAACCCTGCATTTGCTAAGGTCTTGAGTATTATTTGCTTATTCTTTTTAATAATATTTGTCCTGTTGGGAATAGTCTCGTTAGCTGACAGCCAACAAGACTCAGCTTACTTGTTAGGTATGCTTATCGGTAATGCAATGATAGATTTTTCATTGATCTATCCACACTATATATTCTTAAGGTTAATTAAAGGTAAAACTGATAGACGGCTTAAAGTTTTTTATTGCAATATCGCGATTGCGCTTTTGTTGCTTGTTATATTGTTTGTTGCGTATTTCTTAAACATGCTTGACTTGAAAACTATCTTTATCTCAGCTTTTCTTTTAACTACCTCCTATTTTTTAAATGCATATTCTGCATTGCATATTGAAATTGAAAAAGTAGGTTAGTGGGGCATGGGGGCGACGGGCCACTAAAGAGCTTGCCAAAGTTTCGCTCGATGATTAGCCAGTTTTTATAGGGTATGTTTAAACGCTGTAAGATCGCCGCGGCCTTGCTCTCTATCACCTCGATGGTTATTAGCTTGAAGGCAGTGGTCGGTTTGCTAGATCAGTGTTCGATAGTCTTGCAGGTGCCAATAAACATCCTTGGTTTGTACCTGCTGCTCATATTCTATAGCAGACAATAACAGCTTAAAGTTCGAGTTGCTGCGGTCTAATTTTGGCATAAAGAGGTGGCAATAAAAACGCATAAGTTTTTCATTAAAACTAGCATGCCCCATTAGTAATCGTTAATATTTATGCGTTTCGTCTAAATGTTGATAGGCGAAAGGTTGTTTGATTATTAATTAAGGAAGATTGTATGTATAAGAAAGCGGGTGTTTTAATATTTGGGGCTGCCTTGACCTTTTCGAATTTCGTATTGGCTGATGGCTTTAGTTTTAATAATGCTGATCGATTAAACGTCGTCGTCATCGATGATAACAATATGACTTTATTTCATGGTAATGACCCGATGAGCTCAGTTAATTTTACACCGCGGACAGATTTTGTCACGGTAATTGCGACGACTGGTGATGGCAAAGAAGCATTTAACAAAAGATTTCGTACCTCTGCATCGTCCCCTCCTATGTGTAATTACACGCTTCTTGTCAGTCAATCAGAGGGGCACAAACACATGATGTCTGAAATATCCTCAGGTAACTGTACGGCTGATGTCGATAATTACCAATCGAACAGTGGTGTACCGAAATTGTAAGCGGAGTTAGTTTTAAAGGCGGATTAAAGCCACGATAGCGATGCTTTTTACGTTGTAGAATAACTAAACGTTGGGTGGTAGCCCCGGCGTTATAGCAGGGTTGAAAGCATCGCTATCAATAATTTGCTGTTGATAGTAGTTATTAACTTTCACTGTACACCGCATAGGGTGTAAGTGGTTACTTATTCGGCGTAGCTGTAAATCTGGGCGGCTTAGCCCATTGTTGTTCGCTTAGCTAATCGTTATTGTTGAATTGGGTATTAGAGCGCAAACTATTGTCGAGCCGCATGTCATTTTTTGTGCGTATCACATAGCATGGCTCTATAGTGTATGAGTTGATGCGATAGAAATACGGCGTATGTCATCGCTCACCCCCTTGTCGTGTACGGCAGCAAATTAACGAGTCTATAGGTATGATGTGCTAAATCGAGTGTGGTTATTCTTCTTTGCGACAGCGACGCTGGCGATTGCTATTCAGCTTTTCAATGGCCATGTTGAGGTGTTGTCCACGTCGGTGAAGGCGTTGTTTGATAGCTCGAAGCTTGCGGCTGAAATCGCGCTGGGCTTGATTGGCGTGTTGTCTTTGTGGATGGGGTTGATGCGGGTCGGTGAAAAAGCCGGTGTCGTTGGTTTCTTTGCCAAGCTATTTGAGCCACTGCTATCACGCCTCATGCCGGAGGTGCCTCGTGGTCATCCGGCCTACGGTAGTGTCACGATGAACCTCACCGCCAATGTGCTAGGTCTTGATAATGCTGCGACGCCGCTTGGCTTAAAGGCGATGCAAGACCTGCAGACGCTTAACCCCAATAAGTCAGTTGCTACCAATGCACAAATCCTCTTTTTAGTGCTGAATACCTCCTCGGTGACACTGGTGCCTGTTACTGTATTCCTCTACCGTGCCCAGCAAGGCGCGGCTGCCCCTGCTGATATTTTTCTTCCCATACTACTGGCGACCACCGCTTCGACGTTAGCGGGTGTCGCGATTGTGTCGTTATTTCAGCGTATCTCACTGCTTAATAGTGTGGTGCTCGGCTATGGGGCGTTGATTTTTGGTTCGATCATGGCGCTAGTGTTTTACATGGGTACCTTAACCACGACGGCGATTGGTAGCTTATCGACCGCGATGGGCAATGGTGTTTTGCTGTTGCTCGTGTTCAGTTTTGTGCTGGTTGCTGGCTTGCGCAAAGTGGCTGTCTACGATGAGTTTATCGAGGGCGCAAAAGAGGGGTTTGCACAGTCGATCCAGCTAATTCCCTATCTGCTGGCGATGTTGCTAGCGATCGCGTTATTGCGTGCCTCGGGGGCGCTCGATTATCTTTTACATTTAATTGCTTCGCTTGTACTGATGCTCGATGGCGACACACGCTTTGTCGATGCCTTGCCCACGGCGATCATGAAACCGTTCAGTGGCTCTGGGGCGAGGGCGATGATGTTAGAGGCCATGGCGCATCATGGTGTCGATTCTTTTGCGGGGCGTTTGGCGGCCATCTTCCAGGGCAGTACAGAAACTACGTTTTATGTCTTGGCGGTCTATTTTGGTGCCGTGGGTATTAAGAACGGTCGGCATGCGTTGGTGTGTGGTTTAACGGCTGACCTTGCCGGCATCATCGCGGCAATTTCTGTCTGTTATTACTTTTATGGTGGCTAACGGCTCGGGACTGGGCTGTTAGTCGATCGACGCTATGTCTGTATTGCTGCGTGGCAGTTTCAGCTGCTGCTTGTCATAAGTGTTTGCGGTAAATTCACACCATAATCTTGATTGGAATATTTGACTGTATTCATCAGAACTATATTCCCTATAATTAGCTAGTGTTAATTAGTGACTGCGTTGCGTGCTCTAGGTTGAGTGCTGGTTTTTCTATTGTTTTGTTTGCTACGTTCGACTTTAGAAGTACGCTGTATTTATTTTGTGGTTATGCGACCGACAGGCATGTTATAACTGTTAGAAAATAATATGTAGCGTACTTATGGATAACAACAAGGATAGCGGGCTGCTATGTTTGGTGGCGATTGCTCGCTTCCATCAGCTGCCTGTCGA
This sequence comes from Sinobacterium caligoides, assembly GCF_003752585.1. NCBI lineage: Bacteria > Pseudomonadati > Pseudomonadota > Gammaproteobacteria > Cellvibrionales > Spongiibacteraceae > Sinobacterium > Sinobacterium caligoides. Next base: position 627,843 of record NZ_RKHR01000003.1, on the reverse strand, counting down.
GCCAGATCAGTTGGCGCACCAATTTGCCAAGCCGGGGCAAGTCTTCTCTGACGATGACATCTTGCTGGCGGCAAAGTCGGTCACACTGAAGGCAAAAAAACTCAGCCTCTCTATTGAACGCCTGGACGATAAGTTCTTACCGGCGATTATCAAGACGGTGGATGATCGTTACGTGATCTTGGCGCGTACCGCCAAAGATAGCGAGGGTAACCGTAGCTTTTTGATGCACGACTTAGCTGAGCAGGCGCCGCGTTCGGTCGATACGGCCCAGCTGACGGCGCTGTGGTCGGGTGAGTTGATCGCATTAGTGCGTCGGCAAGGCTTTGGTGAGAGCTTGCAGCAGAAGTTCGATATCACCTGGTTTATTCCCTCGCTGGTGAAATACCGCCGGCTGTTTGCCGAGGTAATTATTGCCTCCTTTTTCCTGCAACTATTTGCTTTGATGACGCCGCTGTTCTTTCAGGTGGTGATGGATAAGGTGTTAGTTCACCGCGGCTTTACCACGTTGGATGTGTTAGCCGTCGGTTTCTTTGTGGTGGTGGTCTTTGAGGCCATTATCGGCGGGGTGCGTAATTATATCTTTAGCCATACCACTAACCGGGTCGATGTCGAGTTGGGTTCAAGGTTGTACCACCACCTGATGAGCTTGCCCTTGGCCTACTTTGAGTCGCGTCAGGTGGGGCAGAATGTGGCGCGGGTGCGCGAGCTGGACACCATTCGCAACTTCATTACCGGTACCGCGTTAACGTTGGTCGTCGACCTGTTTTTTGTGTTTATCTTCATCGCCGTGATGTGGTATTACAGCTCGCTGCTGACCTGGGTGGTGCTGGCGACGATCCCTTGTTATGTGTTGCTATCAATTATTATCACGCCGATGCTTCGCCACCGCTTGGACGACAAGTTTAAGCACGGTGCCGCCAATACCGCCTTCCTCACCGAGTCGATTACCGGTATTGGTACCGTGAAGGCGATGGCGGTAGAGCCACAGATGCGCCGCAAGTTGGAAGATCATATGTCCGACTATGTGCACGCCTCTTTCCGCAGTCAGAATTTGAATAACGTTGCTAATCAGATAGCCGGCCTAATTAACAAACTGATGACGCTCGGTATCGTTTGGTGGGGCGCCCACCTGGTGATGGCGGGAGAGTTGACGGTGGGGCAGCTGATCGCCTTCAATATGCTGGCAGGAAGGGTGAGCGGCCCGATTTTGAAGCTGGTGCAGCTGTGGCAAGATTTCCAGCAGGCCGGTATCTCGGTGAAGCGCTTGGGTGATATTTTGAACACACCGCGGGAGCCGGGCTTTAACCCTAACCGCTCGCGCTTGCCCAGCTTGCAGGGGGCGGTGAGTTTTGATCATGTGCGTTTTCGCTATCAGGCTGATGGCCCGTTGATCTTGGACGACGTCCATCTACAGGTAAAACCGGGCGAGGTGATCGGTCTTGTGGGTCGCTCCGGCTCTGGTAAGTCGACCATTACCAAGTTACTGCAGCGCCTCTATGCACCGGAAGCTGGGCGTGTGTTGGTTGACGGTGTCGATCTGTCGATGATGGATACGGTTTGGCTGCGCAAGCAGATTGGTGTGGTGCTGCAAGAAAACTTTCTGTTTAACCGCAGTGTGCGCGAGAACATCGCCCTATCAGATCCGGCGGTACCGATGGAGCGTGTAGTCGCAGCGGCGAAAATGTCCGGTGCCCACGAATTTATCGCCGATCTACCGCAGGGCTACGACACCATGATTAGCGAGCAGGGCAGCAACCTCTCCGGTGGTCAGCGCCAGCGCTTGGCGATTGCTCGGGCGTTAATTACCAACCCGAAAATCCTCATCTTTGATGAGGCGACCAGTGCCTTGGATTATGAATCAGAACGCATCATTCAAGACAATATGGCGGCGATCAGCCGTGGCCGTACAGTCTTTATTATTGCCCACCGCCTAACCACCGTGCGCCAGTGCGATCGTATTGTGGTGATGGAGAAGGGAGTGATTGTTGAGCAGGGCAGCCATACACAGTTGGTGGCGAAAGGGGGGCACTACGCGCGCCTAAACAGCTATCAGCAAGAGTCACCGGCGCAGCCGACAACGCGCAATGACGCTGCGGGGGTGAAAGCATGAAGGCTTGGCATGCACTGGTAGAGGCCTGGCGTAACCGGGCAGAGCTTGGCGATGGCGCTAAGACGCGGGAAATTGTCGCCTTTCAGCCGGCGGCGTTGGAGATTCAAGACTCGCCACCGAACCCGATACCGCGTTGGACCGGTTATATCTTGTTGGCGCTGTTTGCGATTGGCTTGCTGTGGGCCTGTATTGGCGAGGTGAATATTGTCGCCAGTGCCGAAGGCAAGATTATTCCCAGCTCGCGGGTGAAGCAGATTCAGCCGTTGGAAAAGGGCGTGGTCGAACAGATACTCGTCCACGAGGGCGAACATGTTGAGGCGGGCCAGCTGCTGATCGAGCTCGATAGTGCACAGACAACGGCGGAGAAGCAGCGCTTACAGGGTGAGTATTACCAGCTTAACCTGCAAGCGGCGGTGAGTCGCTCGTTGTTGGCGCTACTGACACAGCAGAAAGCAGAGGGCGAAGATACCGTACCGTTAACACCCGATAACCTCTTGCTGCAAGTCGATGAGACGGTATTGGCGGCCGACCGCAGTTTATTTAAACGGCTACTGTGGCAGCGTTGGCAGCAATACCACGGTGAACAGCAGCGGCTGCAGAGCGGCCTGTTGCAAAACGAATCGGCACAGCACGCCGCCGAGGCGGAGATCGATAAGCTGCAGCGTATTCTGCCGATCGTTGAGAAGCGAGCAAGTTCGATGAAGGGGCTGCACGAGAAACAGTACGCCTCCGAAGAGGAATATTTGCAGCTAGAACAGCAGCGTATTCAGATGAGTCAGGACCTGGTGAGCCAGCGTTATCAACTGAAGCAGCTCGAGGCCGAGCGTCAGCAGGTGGGACACCAGCTGAGCACCTTAACGGCGCAGGCAGCGGCGCAGGAGTTGTTAAAAATTACCGAGCTACAGCAACAGTTGGCCTCGTTAAACGAGCAGCTGAGCAAGGCCGTCGACCTCGATGCTAAGCAGAAACTCTACGCCCCTGTTAGCGGCGAAGTGAAAGAGTTGGTGGTTAACACTGTCGGTGGTGTCGTTACCGAAGCGCAGGTGCTGATGATCATCGTGCCCAGCGATCAACAGCTGGAGGTAGAGGTGATGTTAGAGAATAAAGACATCGGTTTTGTACACGAAGGTATGGCGGCAGAAATTAAAATCCACACCTTCCCCTTTACCAAATATGGCTTAATCGACGGCGAAGTGAAGAACGTCTCCGACGACGCCACCATCGACGAACAGCGCGGCCTCCTTTATGGCATGCACTTATTGATGGATAAGAACACCATTCGCGTCGACGGTAAGGACGTCGAACTGATCCCCGGCATGGCGGTAACCGCCGAGGTCAAAATAGGCCAGCGACGCATCATCGAATTCTTCTTGGCGCCTTTGTTAAGGCACGGGCAAGAGGGGTTGCGGGAGCGATGAAATTTCTAAAGAGTCGCCGCTTCTATTTGCGCTTTGATACATTGTTTTTTCTTGTTTGGATTGCCGGTTTATCCGTTTATTGTTTGGATTATTCCTTGAGGTCAGAGAGTGATTTCGATCAGGTGTTAGAGGTTTGCGGTGTGTTCGAGAACATAGGGCAGACTAGTGGGAGGCGAGGTGCTGGGAGGGTGCATTTTGATGTTAAACCGCCGGGTAGGGTTGATGTGCAGATCTTTCCGATCTGGACTAATGAGTATTATTTTAAGCCTAAATTGCTTCCTCACCTGGGAGATAATGTGTGCGTGAAATATATTCGCCCTCCTTTCCTTAGTTTCTTGCAATACGCCGTGTCAGTATCATTCGATAGCAATGATGTTGATGATATTGAGGGTTTTGGTGAGGCGTATTTGGATTTTGGTCCTTATCTTACTTGGTTGGAAATTTTTGTATTTACGCTTGTTATGTATGTTTTTATTAGTCTGATTGTTGCTCGGAAGAAGGTTTGAATATGTTTAAGAAACTGCTTATCGGTATTCTTATATTTATTGTTGTTGTTTTTGTATTGCTCAATGTGCTTTTTTATTGGATCGATAAAGAGCTGGATGGCCTGAGGGATGATATGGCATGGGTCGTTAGCTGGAATGCCGATTGCATAAAATCCTCTCGTTCTGTTGAGATTAATACGGGGGAGGATAGGCTTGTTAACCTTTTGTCTGGTGATCGTGATGCAGAAATATTTAAGCTCTATAGTGATCGCTCCACCTGTTTAGACGATGGTGGGGTCTGCACAACCGAATCTTTATATATGGCGAGATTTCTTGCGTCGAGTAAGGATGAGTCGAAAGTGATAATGGCGGATGAAATTATCCAGAAATATGATAATGAAAATGGTCGGGATATATATTCTGATGCTGTTCATATTGATATAAAGCTATTGGTAGCGGGCGAAGGGTCTTATGATTTACTTCGGTTGGCCATGGATGAGAGCTATAGGGATAAATATTTCTCGTCATTTCATGGGCGGAGCATGTGTCGTCAGCAACTGAAATTGATCGGGGAGGTTTATAGAATAGAGGGCGAGTTTTTTTCATATATGTATATATTCAATAGAATTTTGAATAATAAAAATGCGATTAGTCGATAGGTCATCGATTTAAGTCTATTTGGTTCGGTATTGGTTGAAAAATAATATTTTATGAGCATGGAGCGTAAAGGATGACGTTAGAGAAATGCATGAGCTTGGCCATTGGTTATCTTTCACCAGCAAGAGGAACTTGAGTAGCGCAATATTGGCTGCGGTAGCAGCTGGCAGGTCAATAAGCAGATGTGGGTGCGCTTCGTGGTGCGGGGATGTATGTTGAAAGACCCTGGTAAACTGATTGGTGCGATTAACTTTACAAAAGAATAGTGCAGTGTTTCTAATTTTTAAACAAGGGTGTTGTCGACTGTTCGATATATAAACAATAATGATATAATGGAAAGAAAATGAAAAAAGAAATTGATATTGCTAACAAAGCTATTACAGTCGCTAAAGCAGCGAAAGCGATAGCTGATGATAACTCTGGTGATGGGCTGAGTGGAGAAACGGCTAAAGCACTACTAGATACGATCGGCGTTATTCCAGTTAATACTGCGCCTGAGCTTCAAGGTGGGGTTATAGATGGGGCAAAAAAGATCGTTGATCTAAAAGTTGATCGTAAAAAAATGCTTGAGGATATGGATGAACAATTATTTGGCGGTAATAATAACTCTGATCGTTCATTGCCGAAAGACCCCCTTGTTTTAGATCTCAATGGCGATGGAATTCACTTTACGTCTCTCGAAGAAAGTAATGCGCAGTTTGATTTAAATGGCAATGGTTTTGCCACCAATAACTCGTGGCTAAACGCCGATGATGGTTTCTTGGTAATGGATAAAAACCGGGACGGCGTGATCAATGATATTTCGGAGTTGTTTGGCAGCCCTGAGCGTACTGGATATGAGGAGCTGGCTGATCTAGATAGTAATAAAGATGGTATTATCGATGAATCTGATGAGCGCTTTGCTGAGTTACAAGTTTGGCAGGATAGCAATGGTGATGGCGTAAGCCAGGCAGATGAACTGCGTAGCTTATCTGAGGTTGGTATTGCTAGCGTTAGTCTGGCGCACGTTGCTGTTGAGGGTGGCCAAGGTGACGCACAGTTGGCTCGTCAGGGCACTTTTGAATGGGAAAATGGTGAGGCAGGTGTCGCTGGAGGCGCGACAGGGATTGCGGCCGATGTATTATTTACCTCAGATCCGACGTTATCGACTTATGTAGGCGAAGTGACTCATGATACTGCGGTGGAGGTTGTCGCTAATATTAAGGGTTTAGGCGTTGTTGCTGACTTACATATTGCTATGTCGCTTGATAATGCTACTCAATCAGAAATGATTAGCTTAATTAATGGCGGGAGCATTGCATCGATAGCGAATAATATCGATCAGATTTTAGTGGCTTGGGCTGGTGTAGAAAATATACAACTCAGTGCTATTGATCCTGATTCTGGCTTAGCTGCAGACGAGCAGGGAAATGTGACGTTTAGCAGAGCAGGGGTGGCTTTGTCTGTCGAGCAGCTCGGTGTGTTAAAGAGTTTTAGTGGATTAGATATCCTCAATATAGGGGATGGTCAATGGAGGGAGGATGGCGTCGTTAAGTCGACTGGTGAAGCTTATCGAAATGCCTATGCTACTTTAGCGCGAAACACATTAGTGAATATTGTAGTAGCTAATGGGCTGTTGTCAGACATTCTACCTGATGCAGTTTATGATTTTGAGTCAGGCGCCACTCAACTTATTGATAGCGAATTAATAGGTTTTTTGATTGATGTTGAGGCTGCTGAACCGACGTTCAGTGCTAATGACTATGTTGCGGCGATATATTACGAATATTACGAGCAGATAGTTGGTTTCATGGGCGAGGCGAATGGTGATAAGGCGTCAATCGATACGCTATTGGTCGCAGCGATGGCTGTCATGGAAACATCATTATTTGATACGGAAGACCTTTTTATATATGCGATATCAGAAATTGAGGATTTCGAGGCATTATTACCCATTTTTGAAAGTGAGTTGATTAATCTAATTCCCAGTCTGTCGTCGCCTACTGTAGGGAGTGATGTAGATGACGTGATTGTCGCGGACAGCGGCAATAATATTATTGTCGGTCTAGATGGCGCTGATAGCCTTAATGGAGGTGCGGGTGACGACATTATTTATGGCAATAGTGGAAGTGACACCTTAGATGGTGAAGGTGGTAATGACGTCTTATATGGTGGAGAAGGTGACGACCATATCATAGATAATAGCGGTAGAAATAGGTTGTTTGGAGGGGAGGGAAGTGATGCTTTAACGGGACTTGGTGAGTTGTTCGGCGGTGCGGGTAACGATATCTTAACGGCTTATGCTTTCGGTAATAATACCTTGGATGGCGGAGCTGGTAATGACACCCTGACGACGTCTCAAATCACATCGAGTTCTAGGGCCTATCAGAATAGCTACCGTGGCGGTAAAGGTAATGACACGCTAACGGGTGGCTATAGCGCGGATACTTATCACTATGCCCTCGGTGATGGCCACGATGTGATTACCGATACCGGCTACGGCAGTAATCAGTCAAGCTCTTATCATCGTGCGGATACGCTGGTATTAGCGGCTGATATCACAGCGGAGATGGTGACTTTTAGTCATACCATGGCTGGTGATATCGTCATGCAGATTATCGATCCTGATAATGCTGCAAATAATGGCTCGATCACGCTGAAAGGTGCCTATAGCAGCAACGTGGCTAATCGTATTGAGGAAGTGATATTCCTCTCGGATGCGACCGGAGCATCAGATCTCAATGAGAGTGAAATACAAGTACTCGCCATCAATAATGCAGCAGCAAGTGATCTGGATGATCGTCTGATGGGCACCATCGGTGATGATGTGGTACACGGTGGTCAAGGCCATGATCTACTTTTCGGCCAGGCTGGCAACGACCGCCTCGAAGGCGGTGCCGGCAACGACACTCTCACAGGCGACGCTGGTGCCGATCTGTTGATTGGCGATAGCATGACCGAGACGGTTGAGGGGGGGAGCGACACCTATCTGTTTGCTGAAGGCGATGGTGCTGATGTTATCTTTAACCATGATGACTCGGTCGACAGTATCGATACCGCGGTCTTTGAAGAGGCATCGCTGCATGACTTGTGGTTTAGTCGGGCGGACGATAACTTGCAGATTAACCGTGTGGGGTCGGACGATAGCGTTGAGGTGAGTCGCTGGTTTGAGGATGAGAGCTTCGAACTCGATCAGATCGAAGTCGATGGCGCCGTACTACTCAATAACCAAGTGGACCTGTTAGTCAATGCGATGGCCGCTTTCGAAGCCCCGGACGGGGTTGGTGATGTTGTGCCGCAGGAAGTGAAAGACGAACTTCAGGTGGCATTGGCAGAGGCCTGGCAGGTGAGTTAAGTAAAGCCACGATTAAATCTTGCCGTCAGCGTGCTGAGGTAAGTCGGTAGCAGAGCTGGTAAATTATTCTGCTACTTGCAAACCAGCGCGCTTGCAGTGACAGCGGCATAAGCTTAGGGGTTGTCAGCTGAACCCTAGAGCCTCTGCTGACGGTGCAAGGTGGCATTAGTAGATAATATTAAGATGTAATTAAATATCTTTAGATAAAAAGTCAAAAAAAGGAATAGCAATGACTGATAAAATAACAACGTTAAAAACCATGTTTTCCAAGGCGATATTAGCGCTTGGCATTGTCTCGCCGCTGTCCAGTGTGGCGGCGGAGGTTGATGCGATTTTTAGCGGTACTATTGTCGATAGTAGTAGCCAGCAGGAGCAGCGAGTGGCTTTATACCTCTCTTATGACTCCCAAGCCTTTAGTCACGATGACTTCGGTAACTATTATCAGTCGTTAGAAGGTAGCGTGTCGGCTAAGTTGTATGTAGGTGGAGTGGAGTATCGCAGTGATGAATCGATGGTACTTCTTGATATCATGGTGGGGGAGGGCAACACTCAAGAGCAACATAGGCTTGATGTTAATTTACTCGCTCATCTGACGAGTGCAGAGACCGGAGAAGCGATTGATGGCGTTAGGCTTGAGGCGTTTGTTGATACTGCTGCTATACCTGACCAGCTTAGTGATTTTTCGACCGAAGGGACGACGATATCGTTTATGCAGCAGCCTGATGATGGAGGGTTTGAGAGGCAAGAGTCTTCTTTTCAAGTGGCCAATATTTATCAGCAGCCGATATTAGGCTGTCTGCGTCAAACAGCTTATGAGGTCGTGGCGTTGACGGCAGCGACGGCAGAGCAGCCGGCGCAGACGATGACGGCGCAGATAACCTTATCACCGCGCTCTTTTTATCGGGACGATGACAGCTGGGGCGAGCGTCTTTACGATAATAGCATTGGTAGTCATTTTAATGTGCAGTTTGCCGGTCAAAACTATACCTCGGTTACCAGTAATGATCAGCAAACCCCCTACCGTTTGATGGTCGATGCCACGGGCTATCAACAGTGGATTTTTGCCGATGTTATTAACGATGCGAATACGTTACAGGGGCGTGTAGAGCTTCTTTTGCGCCCCAGCGTCGATCTTGGCCCAGAGTTGAGAGGTATTGAAGCGATATCGCCATTACGGTTCGCCGATGGTGACCTAGGAAAGTTAATTGTTATTGCGGATAGTTTCGTAGAAGCGGATATTCAGAGCGTTACCATGTTGGGTAGTAACTGTAATCTAGTCGCAGATATCAAGGCTTTTTCGGACTACGGGACGATCCACAACCCGGGTTTTGGTGAGCTAGCTTTGATTCCTGCGAGTGGCGGTAAGCTATACGTCGACCGATTTTATCATAATTATAGCGACAAAACTCAGAAGCTTCGCCGTTGGGCCGTGATCGAGTGGCCAACGGGGCAGCTATACCCTCATGGAGGCGCTGGTGGTAAAAAGGTGCTGGCTAATGAAACGCAACCTGAGTTTGGTGCGAAGTTGACAATCCCGTCTTATTTCCCTGCTGGTCATTATCGTTATCATTTCTACACGCTGGGTGCTAACAAAGATGCAGTACCTCAGAAGAAAACAATTCACTTTTATAAGGAAGCGAACCCGTTTATGTAAGCATTAATAGTGGATTCTTCGCTTTCAAATAGACTGATCCCTGCCCGACGCCACGCGACGGCAGGGATTTTATAAGCAATGATTAAAGTTGTCGATACCCATTCGTCACTTGCACAGGTGGACTCTGTAGTGCTATTACAGGCTATATTTTTGCAACTACGTTAAATGGGTCCCCGGCATGGCGGTGACCGCCGAGGTCAAAATAGGCCAGCGACGCATTATTGAATTTTACTTGGTGTCGTTTTTTTGGCATGGAATGAGAGATTGCGGAACCGATGAAATCACTGAGTTGGAAGTTTGCGGGTAATACTCTATTTATGGGAGCGGTTTTTTGGCTGGTTGCTGAATCAGATATTTTTGATCCGTTGAGGGTTTCTAATTCTGCTGATCGGGAGTTGCTGCCTAGGTGCGTCGATCATGCAGAGATGGTTGTGAATACAGTAAAAAGGAAATACCCCTATCGTTATATTACTATTGATGGTGGGGATTATAAGTTGACGGATAGGCAGTATAACGTGATTGTTGATAATACAGGCGGTGAATATTGTTTTAATATCCTTGATTACTACTCTCAATGGGATACCGAGAGAAATCTAGTTTACAATTTCGAACACAAAGATATTGAGGTTATTAGGCACTTTAATTTAAGAGAGGCTTATGTTATCTGGGGTGAGGATTATAGCAAAAAATATTATAACAATAGCAACGGAGACGCCTTAATCGAGGTGGACTTAGCGCAGGGCGAGCAGTTGCATGGTAGCGAATATTATAATAACGGCGATATCAAGGCGTTAAATATTGATAGAGCCGATGGCAAAACCTGGCTCTACCGTTACGACCAAAACAGTGATGAATGGACGGTCGAAGTGGCGGGTGTAAAGAAGGCGTTGTTGCAGATTGAGGGGCAGTGAGCTTGGATTTACTGTCATCACCGTATGATTGATAATCTGTGTGAGCTTGCGATTTAAGTGACGTGCAGCCACCGATGGTGATATCAAAGGCGGCTGAGGCGTTAATCTGCTATGCTGTAACACTCTATTTTTGTCGAGTGTTATCGGTAATAATCGGCCTTTATGGTCGCTGTGAGCAATGACACTCGACCCACGTGATTCAAAGGCCGATACCATGCAACACCCTGATTCTACGATGTACCTCGATCATACTGACCAGCAGCTGGAAGACTATATCGATGCGATGATCGATCTTGCAGACTTCGGCCAGGCGGCGCAGGTGATTGCTGACAAGAGCGATAGTCAGGTGGTCGCGGCGCAGTTAGCGAAGCAGCTGACTGATGCCTTTCAAAGTGATGAGTTGTACGGCATGGGGTTCGAGAGCTTAGAAGAGGAGGAGTTTTTCTTCTCCTTGGTTGCGGCGGAATACCGTCATCGCCTCGTCGCTGTAGAGCCTGCGTTGTCGTCAGAGACATTGGAGCCGATCTTTAGCGGCCTTGGTAAGGCATTGGCGAACGAGATGCTAGGCTAGCTCGATAGAACGCGCCTTGGGCGCCATGGATTCAAAAGGGTCGCATCAGCGGCCCTTTTTTTATTTTGCCGATCATAAAATATTAACAACCCGATAACCCTAGGATGAGCGCGATAGAGCGGGGGTATTATTTTTCCCCGTCTTTTGGTGCAGTAATCTAGGTTGTGATCGATTTAAATTGCCTAAGTTAAAGCCTGTATTACGTTTTCTGCACTATTAAGTTTTTATGAAATCGGCTTGCTGTCGGAAATTTTAACACTATTCGACAAGCTAATGCTTAGTCACCCTGTTAGTATTTGTCACCATATGAATCTTTATGTGTGCTAACAATAAAATAAGCAGGTTTGCACATTGTGTTAGTAGGCCTGATAGAAATAATAAAAGTGAAAGGACTGACTATGAGCGCGGAGTTAAGCAATCAAACAATCATTACCGGCACCTCTGAAGGCGACGTGCTTGTGGGAGATGATCAAAATAATATTATCGATGGCCTAGCGGGGGATGATGAGATCCAAACAGGTGCTGGCGATGATGTTGTTTATGGTGGTGAAGGGCGTGATCGAATCACCGTTGGTGCAGGTAATAATTTTGTCGATGCGGGTGCCGGTGATGATGATCTGCTAACACAGAATGATGAGCAGGCTTCCTCGAACGTCTTTGTCGGGGGGGAAGGAAACGATCACATTTACGATAACGACGGTGGGCACGATGTCTACCTCTTTAATCGTGGCGACGGCGAAGATACGATTGATGATTATGATCGTTTTGCGGGCACGCCGATGCAGGGCTATGACAGGCTGCAGTTTGGCCCAGGTATCAGCCGAGATGACTTGACCCTTGAGTATAGCGACTATGGTCAGGACCTGATTATTGTCATCAATGAGAATGGGCAGCCGACCGGTGATCGTATTGTTATTTTGCAGGCCAGAGAAAATGCGGCGAATAGCATAGAGGAAGTGAGCTTCGCTGACGGTTCAAGATTGACGCAAGCAGAGTTGTTTAGCCTGCCGCAGTTTGCTAGTGATGCTGCCGATGACGTCCATAATCATCATGAGCAATTTGCTAACAGTGAAGTACATGCTGGCGACGGTAATGACTTTATCCACGTGGAGGAAGGTAATCATACCGTGTTTGCGGGTGGGGGGGATGACCATATATTGGCTGATACATATCCTGACAGCAGCTCTGAATCGGTTAATACGTTTTCGGGGGGTGAGGGCAACGACCGGATCGAAAGCTACGGTAACAGTAATGATCGCTATCTGTTTAACCGAGGTGACGGCCAGGATGTGATCGTAGATCAAGTAGACTATGGTTATTACCCCTCTGATGGCACCGGGTCTAATGGGTTAATGAGTGGTTACGATCGTATTGTCTTCGGCCCTGGTATCACGGTTGACGATCTAACTATTCGACGCGAAGGTGATGACCTTATCATCATTATTGCCGATAGAGAGGCAGACTACGATTACCCCGATGAGCGTGATCAAATTACACTCGAGGGTGCCTATCTCGAGGGTGGTATGACGATTGAGGAGGTTGTGTTTACACCACCGGCGCCTGCTGAAAACGAGGGCTACGACCCGTTCAACCCAGACCAGCCGCAGAACCCTGTGCAGAATATATCGGGCGATGCGCTGTTCGATCTGCCACAACAGCCGTTAGCCGGTGGGGTGAGTGAGTGGGATGACTTTGTCCATGGGGATGTTGGTGACGATGTCATTGATGCCGGTGCAGGCAATGACACGGTGCTGGATCGTGGGGGTAATAACCGTCTCTACGGCGGTGAGGGTGCCGATACCATAGAGATTGATGCTGACGGCCAGCCCGGCGAGCAGAATATTCTTTCTGGTGGGCGTGGTGACGATTATATGATTAGCCGTGGTGGCAGCAGTGATACCTACCTGTTCCAGCGAGGCGATGGCCACGATATTATCGAAGATTATGCGTCGCCAGAAGGCGAGGGCTTGCTGGCTGTCGACAGCGTTTTGTTTACGGATATCCGCGGTGATGAACTGCGCTTCTGGCGTCAGGGCAACGACCTTGTGTTGACACTCGACCATAGCGATCAAATAACCGTTGCCGGCTTTTATCTCGAGCAAGGGCGTCAGATCGAAACGCTATTTTTTGCCGATGGCTTTACAATCAGTGGTACACAACTACACGACCTAGCCTTTGAAGAGGGCGTTGTCGTTGAGGCGGCAAACATCACAGAGGGCTGGGCGGGTGTTCAGCGGGGTAGTTGGGATAGCGATCACCTCGAGGCTGACCCTGCCGCGTCGGCCAATACGTTTGTCGGTAATGGCGGCGATGATTATCTCAGCAGCCAGAGCGGCAGTAGCGATACCTATTGGTTCCAGCGCGGTGACGGGCGAGATACTATTGACGACTTTGATCCGGCTCAGGGCAGCGACCAACAGGGTGTCGATCGCATTCAGTTTGGCGCCGATATTAGCCGTACAGATTTGAGCTTGCGCCTGCAAGGTGATGATGTAGTCATCGTGATCCGTGATGAGTTTGGTTTTGTCACCGGTGATGAAATTACTATTCGCAATGCTAACTTCGGTCGGGAGTATCAGATTGAGGGGCTGTTCTTTGCCGATGGCACGAGCCTGCAGGGCGATGCGCTGTTTGACTTGCCTTTATTTGGTACCGACGACAACGACTCTATTAATGAACATAACCCCTTCTTTGATAACCCCTTCGGTGATCCGGGTGGAATGACGGTCTACGGAGAGCGTGGCGACGATCAAATTTCGCTGCGGGGAAGCGGTAACCTGCTTAACGGTGGCGAAGGCAATGATTTCTTGTCGGTGGAGAACTCGACCAGCACGACTGCGTTTAATACTTTTGTCGGCGGGCGTGGCAACGATGAGATGTTCAGTAGTGGCGGCAGCAACGATATTTACCGTTTTGACCGAGGTGATGGTCAGGACACGATTGTCGACATTAACTTTGGTGGCGAAGGTGGTGAGGATAAGGACGGTTATGATCGCATCGAGTTTGGCTCAGGTATTGCCCGGGAGGACTTGAGTATCCGGCGTGAGGGCGATGACCTTGTGTTGATGATTGCTAACCAGAATGGTGAGTTCTTCGATGATCAAATCACTATCATGCATGCTTATGATGAGCACGGAGCATCGACCATCGAAGAGGTTGTCTTTGCCGATGGCTCTCGCCTGGTTGGTGATGAGTTGTTCGCACTGCCGCAATACGGAAGCTGGGGTGACGATAGTATAGAAGGCAGCCTCGTTGATGACGAGATTTATGGTGGTGAGGGCAATGATGATATTGTCGATCGTGGTGGCAATAACCAGCTGTTTGGTGGACAGGGCGATGACATTATTCGAGTAGAAGCTTCTCCTGATAGTGTACAGCCGGACCCATTCGACCCGAACCCTGTGCAGCCTACACGGCCATCGTCAAACACCATCGTGGGCGGTGCCGGCAATGACACGATAGAGAGTTATGGTAGTAACGACCTCTACCTATTTAGTCGTGGCGATGGGAAAGATGTGATTAGCGATCGGGACGGTAGTTTTGATATTCCCGGCTACGACCGCATTCATTTTGGTGCAGGTATTAGTAAAGATGATTTAAGAATACGCCGTGAGAGCAACGCCGAATGGGGAGATGACGACCTGTTGGTGATGATTTATCAAGACGGTCAGCCAACGGGTGATGAGATTCGGATCGTGTCGGCTTACACTCACAACGACTTAGATAGAGTCGGCATTGAAGAGTTTAGCTTCGCTGATGGTAGCCGCTTGATCGGTGGCCAGCTGTTTAGTTTGCCCCAGTACGGCACCGGCGGGGATGACGTTTTCCGAGCCGGAAACAGTGACGATGCTATCTATGCCGGTGATGGCAACGATGAAATATGGGTGGAGGGCGGCAATAACCATATCGATGCTGGTGCTGGTGATGACCAAATCCTCTCACTGGGTAGTAGCAACGGCGAGCTGGCGCAAAATGTGCTCATCGGCGGCAAGGGTAATGACCTGTTTTTTGGGTTTGGTGCTCATGACACCTACCGTTTTAATCGTGGTGACGGCCAAGATACTATTGCTGAATCCAGATCTGATGAGGAGTTCGACGTCATCGAGTTTGGTGCCGGTATTGGCCTCGACGACCTGAGTCTCTACCGTGACGGCGATCATATGATTATCCGTCTGCACGAGTCAGGGCAGTTAACAGGTGATCAAATTCGTATTGAGCATGCCTATAGCAATGAGCGTTCTCCGATCGAACAGATTCAATTTGCTGATGGCTCGACCCTCAGCGGCGACCAGCTGTTTAGTCTGCCTCAGTACGGTACCGACGGGGGTGATTTTGAGATGATCGGTGGCAAGTGGGGTGAAACACTTGTTGGCCAAGATGGCATGGATGCAATCTATGGTGAGGGAGGTGACGACGTGCTCATCGGTGGCCGAGGCTCAGATTTATTGATTGGCGACAGCATAACATCCGATGCTGACGGTGGCAGTGATACCTATCGTTTTGCTGCAGGTGATGGCCGAGATTGGTTGTTTAACCCTGCGGACAATAATTCACCGAGTACTATCGACATTGCTGTATTTGAGCAGGCTTCTTACGAGGATTTATGGTTTAGCCGCACCGGTGACGATCTGATGATTAATCGCGTGGGAACGGATGACAGTGTGCAGGTGATCAGTTGGTTTGAAAATGAAAATTTCGAACTGGATCAGATTGAAGTCGATGGTGCCGTGTTGCTGAATAACCAGGTCGACCTGTTAGTGAATGCGATGGCAGCCTTCGATGCACCTGATGGCGTCGGTGACATTGTGCCGCAGGAAGTGAAAGATGAGTTACAGGTGGCGCTAGCCGAGACTTGGCAGGTGGCTTAACCTTTGTTAGTTGCTTAGTATCGTTTGAGTAGAGGCGGAGCTAATGGCTCCGTTTTTTGTGTTGAAGTAAACTTATATTTATTTAGCGGAATGGCGCAGCTAGATTGTGGGGGTTTGATTATTGTGGTCGTAAAGCCTAAATGGAGCACTCTTCGCGTTATATAGAACTGCCCATTTAAGGTGAGGCTTGAAATGGTTAAGCCGTTGCAGTGTTGTGCGGATAGCTTATGCTGACTAGCATAGCGTAGCGGTTGGTGCATATAATTAATAAAAACAATTTCTGATATGGATATCGATGAGATGAGTGAAGAGAGCGGCAAAGAAGTTCGTGAAATTATCGTAGATATTATGAAAAACGAAGGCGTTGAGTATGCCTTTGGACATACTGGGGCGCAAATACGATTTCTTTGGGATTCTATCGATCGGGATGAGCAAGTTAATGTCGTTTTTAATAAGCAAGAGGGTAATGCCGTTTATATGGCGATGGGGCATTATCAGCAATCCGGTAAAGTGGGGGTTGTTCTAGGTACTACAGGGCCAGGCGTACAAAATATGGTGGCAGGGATAGCGTCGGCGCATTTAGACTCAATTCCGATGGTAATTATTGGCTCTATGGTGCCCTCATATTCTGCGGGTAAGAATGCTCTACAAGATTCCAGCGGTCGCGGTAGGGCGGTTGATCAGCTGCAAATTTTTCAGGCTTGTACAAAGTCTGCGATGCTCGCTATGACACCGGGTGAGATCCCGACTATTTTTCGTGAAGCATTTCGTGTAGCAAAATCTGGCCGCCCTGGACCAGTCTATGTGGATGTGCCTGGGGATTACTGGCAGCATAAGGTCGATTATCAAAGTCTCGCGGCGGAGACCTATAAATGCATATCTCCTCTCGCGGCAGATTTGGTGCAGACCGAGCATATCATGTCGCGCTTGTACGCCGCTCAGAAGCCTGTGATTGTGATTGGGGAAGGCGCTTTCGAGGGAGGCAATATTCGGCAGCAGATCCGTGATTTTATTGATCAAACGGGGATCCCTTTTGCTGTTTCTCCTCTGGCGAAAGACTATGTCGACGAAATAGATCTATTGTGCTTAGGTGCGCTCCGCGTTACAGGTGGTAATCGCTATCTCTATCAATGTCTGAAGGCTGCGGACTTTGTTTTAAGTTTGGGTAATCGATTTGAACAGTGGGAATGGGACTGGATGTCGGATAAAAAGACGGTGTTGCCCAATGCTGTGATCGCTCACATCGACCCGGATGAAGATGAAATTGGCAGGGTGTTTTCCGCAGAGTATTCGATGCGTACTAGCGCTAGTGGCTTTTTTACTGCGGCACAGAGTTTTCTTACACTTAACTCTCGTCACCCAAAGCATGATGAGTTTGCTCGCGAGTGTGATGCTGCCTTAAGCTTTGTGAGGAAGGTATATGAGGATAACGGCGGGCTGCACCCTAAAAATTTAATTAAAGTGGCTCAAGATGTTCTACCCGATGATGCCTGTATCCTTTGTGACACAGGAAATATAGGTTCACTGGTCATTACACAGCTGAAGACATCGCTGACTCAGCGTTTCTTTCATGCGCAGCGCAACAGCCCGATGGGTTATAGTCTGCCAGCCAGTATGGGCGCAGCACTAGAGCATCAGGGGCCAGTCGTTAGCTTTATCGGTGACGGTAGCTTCAATATGACAAGCAACGAGCTTGCATTGTTACTTAATATACAGAGCAAGATCATTATTATTATTGCGAACGATGGCAGTAGTGGTGCTATTCGAGACGGTAATTTGAGGGATTTTAATTCGACTACGGTTTCTGAGCATGAGAACCCTGCCTACGCCGAAATGGCGAAGAGTTACAACATGAAGGGCTTCACCGTTAACAATGAACACGAGTTCTCAGAGGCTTTGTTGCAATCTCTAGAGGGGACGCAGTCGGTAATCATAGATGCGGTTTTCGGTGATATGAGCGGTATGTGGGAAGAGCAATAGCGACACTGAAGAAAGTGTTTGCCTAAAAAAACCAGCCGAGGCTGGTTTTTTTTGCTTAACCAAATAGCTAAAAGGCTGGTTAGACCTCGAGGGCAACCGCCAACGCTTCACCGCCACCGATGCAGAGTGAGGCGACGCCTTTGCTCTTGCCTGCACGCTTGAGGGCGTGGATTAGGGTGAGGATGATGCGTGAGCCGGTAGAGCCAACTGGGTGGCCCTGAGCGCAGGCACCGCCATAGATGTTGACCTTGGCAGGATCTAGTGCCAGCTCTTTGATCGCTAACATGGTGACCATGGCGAAAGCTTCGTTAATTTCCCACAGGTCGACGTCGTCTGTGCTCCAGCCAGCCTTATCCAAGACTTTCTGCATCGAGCCGATCGGTGCAGTGGTAAACAGCGATGGCTCGTGCGAGTTGCGGGCGTGCGCCTTGATACGAGCCAGCGGTGTTAAACCGCGTGCCTTGGCTTCAGACTCACTCATCATCAACAGTGCCGAGGCACCGTCAGAGATCGAAGAGGCGTTAGCGGCGGTGATGGTACCGTCTTTGGCGAAGGCAGGACGCAGTTGTGGAATCTTGTCGAGCTTAGCCTTAGGTGGCTGCTCGTCGTTGGTGATGGTGGTTTCACCGCGACGGCTCTTGATGACGACGGGCACGGTCTCTTCGAGCAGCACACCGTCTTCGATCGCCTGGGTGGCACGTTGCAGTGATTGGATGGCGAAAGCGTCCATCTCTTCACGGCTGATGTTGTTGTCATCGGCAGTCTGCTGAGCAAAGCTGCCCATTAGGCGGCCGGTGCTGGCATCTTGTAAGCCGTCGAAGAACATGTGGTCTTCCAGCGAGCGAGCGCCAGTGCCGACACCACCGCGGGCGCCGTTGATGATGTGGGGAGCGTTCGACATGCTCTCCATACCGCCAGCAATGGCAACCTTACAGGTATTAGCTTTGATCGCGTCGTGGGCGAAGACAACGGCCTGCATGCCGGAGCCGCAGAGCTTGTTCAGTGTGACAGCACCGGCGTGATTGGGAATGCCGGCGGCGATGGCAGCTTGGCGGGCGGGAGCTTGCTTGAGGCCCGCGGCCAAGACGCAGCCCATGTAAACTTCTTCGATCTCGCTGGCGTCAATGCCAGCGCGCTCGATGCTGGCTTCGATGGCGGTGGTGCCGAGCTCGACGGCGGTCAGCGCACTGAGCTCACCGAGTAGGCCGCCCATAGGGGTACGGGCACCAGAGACAATTACAACATCATCAGACATAGCGGGAATCCTTGTTTTTATACGGTGCCGTTGGCGAAATGGCGCACAGACGGCCCTAATTGAACGTATTCGATGGCCATTTAGCCATAGCGGGGCAGGCGATACAAGGGCGTCGGTGGGTATGCCGCAAGATCGGGGGCGATCGGCGCATTATAGTGCTTATTAGCCACACTGATGATGGTTAAGGTAGGTAGCTCATCGCGCTGCCACGCAGGCTGTTGAGGTGGTGGGTGAAGTGGCTGCTGGGGATCGATTGTAGGCGCTGCAGGGCGAGGTTTTGTGCGATGATAACAGGGCTGAGATTCTGTTGTTTGGCGGCGGTGAAAATTTCCGCAAGATTGTCGGGAATGCGTTGTAGGCTTAGGCTGAAGTCGTGTCTGCGGCCATCGAAATCATGTGCCAGGTCGATGAGCCCGCCGGCGTTGATGACAAAGTCAGGGCAGAGCAATACCCCGCGCTGATGAAGACGCTCGGCGATCTCAATATGGCTGCACTGATTGTTCGCTGAACCGGCGACAATACGCGCGAGTAACTGCGGGGCGGTGTGATGGTTTAGGCTCTGCCCCATGGCACAGGGGGCGAAGACATCCACATCGAGGCGGTGGATCTCCTCGTTGTCGACGGCCATCGCGCCAAAGCCTAAGCTGGCGCGCTGCAGTTGCTTGGGGTTCGTGTCGCTGGCCCAGAGACGAGCCCCGTCAGTGTGTAGCAGTTTACAGAGCGCATAGCCAACATTGCCGACCCCTTGAATGGCGACACGAATACCACTCAGGCTATCACTGCCCCGTTGCTCTTGTAGCGCCTGTTTGATGCCAAGGTAGACGCCGTAGGCGGTTGCGGGTGAGGGGTTAGCCTTGCGGTAACCGCCAAAGCCGAGGGGGTCGGGGCGCACGCCGAACACGTAGCCTGTGCGCTGCCGGATCAGGGTCAGGTCGTGGCCATTGGTGCCAGCATCTTCGGCACTGATATAAGCCCCTTGTAGGCGCTCGATAAAGTCACCCATGGCATGGAATTTCGCGGTGCTTTTGTCGCAGCTAGGGTCGCCGATTATGATGCTTTTACCACCACCGTAGGGCAGGTTGGCCATGGCGGCCTTATAGGTCATGGCTTCAGAGAGCTGCAGGGCATCGTCGATGGCGTCTTGCTCTGTGGCGTAGTTGAACATGCGGCAGCCGCCGACGGCGGGGCCGAGCGTGGTGTTATGAATGGCGATGATGGCGCGCAGACCGCTGTCGCGATCATTGCAGAAGGCGAGATATTCGTGCTGATTATCGTGTGGGTTATCAAATATTTTCATCACACGCCTGCCATTGCTCGATGAGGGTGTCGTTGCCGGACTGGGATACCGCTAGCAGTGTAGGGTTATCAACATGACGAGGCAAAGACGAATTAGTTTACGGCTTATAGTCGAGCGTTATTTTAGCGGCCGGCTCGACTGCCTTGAGCTTTCCTTATCCGTTTGAATAATAGTCGATAACTGCCCTCTTAACTGCTCGCGTTGAGCGCTGAGCCGGGTGATGTTGGCGTGTTTGATGTGGCCATAGCCACGATACTCGAGAGGCAGCTGTAGTAGCTCAAGTGCGATGTCTACATTACGCGCCTGCAGGTGCTGCTCGATGAGCTGACAGTCTGCTTCAAAGTCGGTCAAGGTCTGCTGTTCGAGGCGTCGATCAGCCTGTAGGCGGAAAGGGTTGAGCGGCGTAAAGCGCAGCCAGCGCAGTTTTGCCAGCAGACGCAGTGGCAGCCGGAAGTATCCCCCGAAATGACGTTTCACCCCCGTCGTGTTGTTATCAGTGTTGTGATCAGTGTTGTTATCAGTACTGTTGTTGCCGCTGTGATGACGCTTGTGGTGGTGACGCAGATAGGGGGCGGCGAGGTGGTAGTGAATACTGAAATCGCCACTAAAGGTTTTGTCCAACTGCTCTGTGAACGCCGAGCTGGTCAGTTGGCGGGCGACTTCGAACTCGTCCTTACAGGCGAGCAGTTTGTAGTAGCTGTGTGCCGCTGCGATGGCAAGATAGTCGTGGCTGTGAGTTGCCAGCTCGATGGCGGAGAGTCGCTCGATACGTTGCTGGAAGCGACGAGCATAGCGTGCATTATGGTAGTTGGTGAGACGTTGGCAATAGCTTTCGAGGCACTCGGCGAGGGTGTCTGGCGGCGCCGCGTGGGTGGCGATTTTTTGCCTCAGGTGTTCGCTAACGGTGACGCTGAGTCGGCCGAGGGTGAAGGCCAGCAGGTTTTCCTCTTGGTCGGTCTGGTTGAGGCGGATAGCCTGCTGCAAACTGCTGGCACTGACTGGCAGCTTGCCGAGCTGGTAGGCGTGACCGAGCAGGACGGTGTTGCAGTAGCGAGGACTACCCAGCCACTCTTGGGAGAGCCGATAAGGATTGAAGCAGCTGATCTTGTCACCGAGCAAGCGGTATAAGTTATTTAGCAGCGGCGGTTTCGGGAAGGGGTGTTGTACATCGTGAATAAAGTCAGCGGTGATGCTTTGGTGCTCATTGATGATGCCGAAGCTGCTGTGCTTATCGAGTAGCGCTAGGCTCTCATCCATGCTGGAGACAGCGAGATCGAAGCCTAGCAGCAGATGGCTGCAGCCCGCAGGAATGCGCGCGGTGAAAAGCTGGTGAGGACGTTCGGCGATACGCACGTGGCTCGTGACGGCACCGAACTTCTGTGCCAAGCCGGTGATGTCGATACTCTTGGTGATTTTGCCTTCTAGGTGGGCGGCCATGGACAGTAACGCCGAGGCGGTGACAATGCCGGTGCCGCCGATGCCGGTCAGCACGATATTGTAGCCTTCACGGCAGTCGATAGCGCCGACTTCATCAGGGGGAGGGAAGCCGCTAAGGTCACGTACCTGCCGCTTCAAGCGAGCGCCCTCGAGAGAGACGAAGCTGGGACAGAAGCCCTCGAGGCAGCTGTAATCTTTGTTGCAGCCTTCCTGGTCAATTTCGCGTTTGCGGCCGAGGGTGGTTTCGACGGGGACGATGCTGAGGCAGTTGGAGGCAGTCGAGCAGTCGCCACAGCCCTCGCAGAGTTCACGGTTGATAAACAGCCGCTTGGCGACATCGGGGTAGGCCCCGCGCTTGCGTCGGCGACGTTTTTCGGCGGCACAGGTTTGGTCGAAGATCAGGCAGCTCACCCCCTTGGTCTGACGCAGTCGTCGCTGTAGATTGTCGAGTTCGCGTCGATGAAAAATCTCGACGACCGGGGCGAAATCCGCTGACTTATCGTACTGGTGCGGAGCATCGGTGACGAGGGCAATGACCTTAACGCCTTCACTGTAGAGTTGCTGACTGAGTTGCGGCACGTTCAGGCTGCCATCCAAGGGTTGGCCGCCAGTCATGGCGACGGCATCGTTGAAGAGGATCTTGTAGGTGATATTGACCTTGGCGGCGAGGGCGGCGCGGATGGCGAGGCTGCCGGAGTGCAGATAGGTGCCGTCACCGAGGTTTTGAAAGACATGATCACACTGAGTGAAACGGGCCTGGCCAATCCAGGTGACGCCCTCGCCACCCATCTGTGTGAAAGTGAGGGTGTCGCGCCCCATCCAGGTGGCCATGTAGTGGCAGCCGATGCCGGCCATGGCATGGCTGCCTTCGGGCACGACGGTGGAGCTGTTGTGTGGGCAGCCAGAGCAATAGTGTGGTTTACGGATGAGCGAAAAGTGGGCCTGTTGTAAGGCTTGGTATTGTTGCTGCAAGAATTGCACACGCTGTTCGATGGCGGCCGACTGGTAGAAGGGGGCCAGACGAGCGGCGATGACCGTGGCGACGATGGCGGGGTCGAGCTCGCCGGTGTTACCGAGCAATAGTTGTTGCTGTTCGTCGAATTCACCGACAACGGTGGGGCGCTCATCGACCGGCCAGTTATAGAGTTGGCCGGTGAGCTGGTCTTCGATGATCGAGCGCTTCTCCTCGACGACTAGGATCTCCCTGAGCCCCTTGGCAAAGCGGTGCACAATATTGGGTTCCAGCGGCCAGCTCATGCCGATTTTCAGCAAGCGAATAGAGTGCTCCTGCTGGTCACCATCGATGCCCAGGTCGAGCAGCGCCTGGCGTACGTCGTGATAGGCTTTGCCGGTAGTGATGATGCCCAGCCGGGCGTTGGGCGGGTCGACGACAATACGATCAAGCTGGTTGGCGAGGCAGAAGGCACGAGCGGCATAGATCTTGTGGCGCTGTAGGCGAAATTCCTGTTCGACGGGGGTGTCAGGCCAGCGCAGGTGGAGGCCGTCGGCAGGCAGCTCGAGGTCGGGGTTGACGATGTTGATGCGGGATAGATCGATGTCGATATTGGCGCGGCTGTCCATGTTCTCGGTGATCGCCTTAAGCGCTACCCAGCAGCCGCTGTAGCGTGACATCGCCCAGCCATAGAGCCCGAAGTCGATGAGCTCTTCGATACCAGCGGGGTTGAGTACTGGGATGCCGGCGGCGATGAATAGATGTTCGCTCTGATGCGGTAGCGTGGAGGAGCGGGCGCCGTGGTCGTCGCCGGCCAGGGCGAGAACACCTCCGTAGGCGGCGGTACCCGCCGCGTTGGCGTGCTTGATGGCGTCCATGCTGCGGTCGACACCGGGTCCCTTGCCGTACCAGAGAGCGAACACACCTTGATATTTTGCCTCACCGATAATGCCGGCCTGTTGACTGCCCCAGACCGCGGTGGCGGCGAGATCTTCGTTGAGACCGGGCTGAAAGTAGATGCGGTGTTGTTCGAGTAATGTCTGCTGTTTCCACAGTACCTGGTCGAGACCGCCGATCGGCGAGCCGCGGTAACCCGAGATGAAGCCGGCGCTGTCGATGCCGTGCTGTTGATCGAGCTCGGCTTGCAGCAGAGCGAGGCGGGCGAGGGCTTCGATGCCGCTGAGCAGCACTGTGCCGTGCTGTTGAAATTTGTCGCTCAGGGTAGATTCGGTGGGCGACGCGGAGATGGACCGGATTTTATTCGTCATGCCAGTATTTCCTTGCAGGTGATGCGGACTGGATGAGGTGCCGTATAGCTGTGAGTATAGCCGGTAGGAATTAGCTCGTGCAGAGAGAAGCGCTATTATGACGAAAGAGGCGTGGACGAGGGTTTCGACAGATCGGCGCTTTTGCATAAGAAATAACGATATTTCTCTACATTTGTCGGCCTTTACCTATGTTTTTTTCCTCCCATACTGGTTAGAATGCTCGCCATAAAATCCCTCCAGAAATACCCGCTCAGAAACACCCGCCCAGAAATACCTATAGCAGGTAGCGACAGCGCGCGACTAGGAAGAAAAGAGATGACACGATTAACAAACCGATTTAGCGCCATTTTAGAAGACCATGTGCAGGCGACACACCGTGGCAACTTATTAATCTTATTGGTGTTAGCGAGCTTTACCCTGCTTTAAGGCGTCTGTTCGGGTAAGCTGAACAGCTTGCCACGTACTGATTTCCGGTAGCTGCTTGGCGGCTGCCCCAGTAGTTGTTTGAATAACCGTGAGAAGTGGCTGCTATCTTGGTAGCCGACAGCAAAAGCAACCTCCGCAATGGAGAGGTTGCTGTCTTTGAGTAGCCCCTGAGCGATATCGACCCTCACCTTGGCGAGATACTCCCCCGGTGTCATCCCCGCGGCGGCGCGAAATCGTCGATTGAAACTGCGTACACTCAGCCCACAGTGTGCGGCGAGTTGCGTGCTATCGAGGTGCTGCTGGTAGTGCTCGAGTAGCCACTGCTGCGCTTGAATAACGGACTCATCCCCGTGACTACTGACCTCTCCCTCGACAAAGCTGTGTTCCTTATAGGTGCGCCGGATTTCTGGTGAGAAGTGACTCTCAACTTCTCGGGCAGTGGCGCGATCGTAAAACTGTTCAATGAAGTGAATCATTAGGTCAGCCACCGAGTTGACGCTGCCGACACAGTAGAGGTTATCGGCCTGGGTGATCAGGTGTGCGCGTTGCAGTTTCACCTCTGGATAGCGGTGCGCGAAGGCATCCATAAAATACCAGTGTGTGGTGGCGGGTTTGTTGTCCAGTAGGCCGGCTTCGGCAAGGAAGCAGCTGGCGGTGCCGACGGAGCAAATCTGTGTCTTACGTTGGTAGCTGAGGCGGAGCAGTTGACTGACCTCGTCATTGCGCCTGACCACGGGAATGGGGTTGCGCCATAGTGCCGGCAGGATCAGCAGGTCGATGTTGTCGAGTTGCTGGTAACGACAGTGCGGTTGAATCAAGATCCCACCGCTATGGGAAACGGCCTCTTTGCTCTGGCCGGCGAGGGTAATCGTCAGCTGAGTGCTAGGCCCCTTACGGCTGCGGTTGAAGTTATCGGCGGCCGATAACATCTCAGCAGGCAGGCTGAGACTGCTGGCGAGGGCATGTTCGTAGAGGAGCAGGGCAACGTTGATCTGTTTCATTCGGTGAGCCTAATCAATTTTGGCTTAATTGGCCATAGCCTTGGCCATATTACCATGATTAATGCTTGGTACATGCATTACACTTTGCGCATCACTTAGGAGTGGCCGCCGTTTTTTCTGGCGCGACGCTAATTTTTGTCGAAGAGCCAGCTCCTGCTCACCCCATTCAGCGCCAATTTGCGTTGCTCTTTGAGAGGCTTGTTATGTCAGCTCTTCCTATTATCGTCGGTTTTGGTGGTATCAACTCATCGGGTCGTAGCTCTGCTCACCACGGCTATTGTCGTACGGTTTTTAGTGCCCTTGATGAGTCCGAACAACGCCGTACATTGGCTAGTCTCAGACAGTTGATGGTGCCGGGTGAAGAGGATGATACGACCATGAGCGATGAGCAGATCTTGGCGCACACGCTTGTGCGTCGCATCGAGCATCAGCACTTTCCCGTCGATGCAGTCTCTTGGAATAAGAAGCTGCCTCTGACGCCTCAAGGGGATCTACAATTTACTGTCTCTGTGCGTAACATGCCGGCGGTATTACCGCCGGGCTGGCGTGTAGAGCCTATCGACAAGAAGACGGTGTTGGTGACTGTGACCGCAGCCGTTGAGATGTTGGTGCGCGATTATCGCAAGGTGCCGGTACAGGCGGCAGGGCAGCTGCCGATGGGCTTTGAGCCCGGTAAACTCTACCAATCGCGTAATCATCCTCGCGGGCTGCAGATGACGGTCTTTGCTGCTAGCGATGCGCTGGGTTCACTGGGTATTGATTGGTCGGAGCTGCAACAGCAGGTGCCGGCCGATCAGATCAGCGTCTACGCCGGCAGCGCCATGGGGCAGCTGGATGGCAATGGCTACGGCGGCCTATTGAATTCTCGGGCGCTCGGTAAGCGGGTGACTTCGAAGCAGTGTGCATTGGGCTTTGCGGAGATGCCAGCCGACTTCGTTAATGCCTATGTGCTCGGCAGCATGGGCACGACCGGGACCTCCATGGGTGCCTGTGCCTCTTTCCTCTACAACCTGCGTCACGGTATCGATGATATTCGCAGTGGTCGCACCCGAATCGCGGTAATTGGCAACAGCGAGGCGCCGATCAATGCCGACATCATGGAAGGGTATTCCGCGATGGGCGCGCTGGCGACCGATGAGGCGCTGCTGGCTCTCGATGCCGCTAAGGCGTTAGCCGACCCGGATTATCGTCGTGCCTGTCGCCCCTTCGCTGAAAATTGTGGCTTTACCATTGCAGAATCTGCCCAGTTTATTATTTTGATGGATGATGCGCTGGTGATGGAGACTGGGGCGACAATCTTTGCTGCCGCCGGTGATGTGTTTATCAATGCCGATGGTAATAAAAAATCGATCTCAGCACCCGGTGTCGGCAATTATATTACCGTCGCCAAGGCGGTGGCTTCAGCCAAGAGTGTTGTGGGTGCCGAGAGCATCAGTCAGCGCAGCTATGTACATGCGCATGGCACGAGCACACCGAAAAACCGGACCACCGAATCACATATTCTCAACGAGACGGCAAAGGCCTTCGCTATTGACCGTTGGCCGGTCGCAGCGGTGAAGTGCTATCTCGGTCATAGCATCGGTTGTGCTGCCGGAGACCAAATCGCCAGTGCACTGGGCGTTTGGCAGCACGGTATCATTCCGGGTATCGCGACCATCGAGAGTGTGGCCGATGATGTGCACCAGGATCATCTCAATATCAGCCCAGAGCACAAGTCGGTCGGCTGTCAGGCAATGGATGTGGCTTTTGTTAACGCCAAGGGCTTTGGTGGGAACAACGCGACAGGTTATCTGCTGGCACCGCACGTGGTCGAGAAAATGCTCAGCAAGAAGTATGGTGCTGAAGCAATGACGGCCTATCGTGCGAAGAATATCGCCGTCGCTGCTAAGGCGGCGGCCTATGATGAGGCGACGCTGCAAGGGCAAACTAGCCCGCAGTACTGGTTCGACCACCAAGTGCGTGGTGATGAGCATATCAGTCTGAGCGATACCGAGATTCGTATCGAGGGCTACGACGCCTCGATCAGCCTTGAGATGACCAATCCCTACGCGGAAATGTGTGATTAAGGGCGGTTAAAATTTTGGGAGGGCAGTGGACGCCCTCCTATCTTGCTCGATCTATTGTGAAGAATTGTTCGTCCTCCTCCCTTTTTGTGTAATACCCTGACGCTCTTACGTTATAGTGAATAAAAAACAGTAATACCTAGCGGTGCTGACCGTGTCGGGAGATGAGAAGTATGGCTAAGAGTTACCCCTTAAAAGTTGCCGGCTTGCAAGTGCCGGTGTCGATGCTGGTGCACGAGCATGCCGACGACACCCATGTCTCACGTTTTATTGCCAGTGACGGTGTGTGGGAAGAATATGAAACCCAGCTGATTGTCGAGCGCCTGCAGGCCGGTGATGTTTTTATCGATGTCGGTGCCAATATTGGTTATTACTCGGCGCTGGCAGCACAGTGTGTTGACCGTAGCGGTCATGTCTTTGGCTTTGAGCCGGAGCCACTTAACTATGCTTTATTTGCCCAGAATGCGGCTCTCAGCGGTGCAGACTACGGGGATAATGTGACGGCGGTGAATGCCGCGCTGGCCTCTCAACCAGGGCAGGGGTATCTGTATTTGAATGAGGCCAATCGAGGCGATCACCAGATTTACGATGATGGACGTGGGCGCAATAAGACGGCGATCGAGCTGCTGCATGGCGATAGTTATTTCGACGCTATTGATCCGGAGCTTAAGGCAAGGGTGATCAAGGTCGACACTCAGGGAGCCGAGATCGAGGTGCTGACGGGGTTGGCTAAGCTGGTTGAGCGCTCGCGTCAGGGGTTGAGCCTCGTCATTGAGTTTTGGCCGCGTGGACTGATTAATGCCGGCGGTAACGCACACCAACTGCTGGATTGGCTGCTGGCTTTAGAGTTGTCGATTTTTATCATCGACCAGATCGACAACCGGCTAATCCCCGCAACAGAAGCCGATTTAAGGC
This sequence comes from Sinobacterium caligoides, assembly GCF_003752585.1. NCBI lineage: Bacteria > Pseudomonadati > Pseudomonadota > Gammaproteobacteria > Cellvibrionales > Spongiibacteraceae > Sinobacterium > Sinobacterium caligoides. Next base: position 599,241 of record NZ_RKHR01000003.1, on the reverse strand, counting down.
CTTGGATCGACGACTTAAATAATGATGCAAGCAATGAGGGATTTCTCAACTTGTTACTCGAAAACAGCATATAACAGGCCAGTAGCAGGAGGCTCATAATGATAAAAGAAGAGAGTACAGACACGGTAGTAGTCGACCACCCGACAACCATTGTAGCGGAGGGTTTAACCTTTCCTGAGGCGCCGCGTTGGCATGATGGCGCGCTGTATTTTTCCGATTTCTACAGCCATAGTGTCTATTGTCTGAAGGGCGAACAGTTGAATTTGGTGGTGGAGGTTGCGGGCAGGCCATCGGGTCTAGGCTGGCTACCCAATGGCGATATGTTGGTGGTGTCGATGTGCGATCAGCGGGTACTGCGTTTCGATGGTGAGCAGCTCAATGAATTTGCCGATGTCAGTGACGTGATGATGGGGCCACTCAACGACATGGTCGTTACAACGCAGGGGCAGGCTTATGTAGGGAGTTTTGGCTTTGAAATTGGTGAGCCGATACAGGCCTCAAAGCTAGTCAAGCTTGAACATAATGGTGCTTTTGAAGTGGTTGCCGAGGAGATGACCTTCCCTAATGGCAGTGTCTTGCTGGATGGCGGCAAGGTACTGGTGGTGGCGGAGACGCTTGGCCACTGTCTAACGGCTTTTGATGTCGGCGATGACGGGCTGCTGAGTGGACGCCGCCTCTGGGCTGACTTAGGTGAAGTGATGCCTGACGGTATTGCTTCCGATGGCTGTGGTGGCATTTGGGTGGCGACTGTTGATTGTTATGTGTTGCGCGTGTTGGAAGGTGGGCAGATCAGCCATCGTATCGCTTTATCGCAAAAGAGCTTTGCCTGTGTGCTCGATGCAGCGGGTGACTTTCTCTATATCTGTACCAGTGCTGAGCTAGAACCTGAGGCTTGTCAGCTGGCGCGCAGTGGGCGTATAGAGCGCTTCGATCTTCGCAGCCTGTCGGAAAAATTGGTGTTAAAATAGGCGGTTTACTGTCGGCCGCTGTTGAGCGGTGTTTATGATGATGAAGGTTTTTAATGTGCAACAGCGTTATGTTTTGAATTTCTATCGTCTGTGCTTTTGGCTTATTTTGCTCTTTGTCAGCCAACAGTCTCTGGTGCCGCAGCCGGCGCAGGTCTTTGAGAATAGCTGGGATAAAGCTTTACATTTCACTGCTTGGTTTGGCGTCTCGGTCGCGGCTTACCTGGCTTATGGTTACCACTCTAGGGGGTTGAAAGTCATTCTGGCGGTATTTGCCTATGCCGTCCTCGTAGAGTGTGGACAGCTGTGGGTGCCTGGACGTTTTTTCTCGTTGCTCGATATGTTGGCCAATGGGCTAGGCTGCCTGTTGGCTGTGCTTGCTATCGTGCTGTTGGAGCGTTGGGTGCCGTTGCCGTGGCAGCAGCGGCTAAGTGGCTTGCAGCGACGCAAACCGTGGTGATAAGCCCCGTATCATGCAGATAAAAAAAGGGAGGTAGCTGTAAAGCTTACCTCCCTTTTTTGGCGCTATTGGCGACGAAATCGTGGCCGTTTAGATGCCTTGTGACTTCAGGTAATCTTCATAGTTACCGTGGAAGTCGACGATGCTGTTGTCTTTGATCTCGATAATTCGCGTCGCCAGTGAGGAGACGAACTCACGGTCGTGGCTGACAAACATCAGTGTGCCGGGGTAGTTTTCCAACGCTAGGTTGAGTGATTCGATACACTCCATATCCATGTGGTTGGTCGGCTCATCCATCAGCAAGACGTTGTTATCTTGCATCATCAGCTTGCCGAATAGCATGCGCCCCTGCTCACCACCGGAACAGACTTTCACGTCTTTCTTCTGCGTGTCAGCAGAGAAGAGTAAGCGGCCGAGGGTGGCGCGGACGATTTGGTCCTCGTGGTGCTCCTGGCGCCAGTTGCTCAGCCACTCGAATAGGCTCTCTGACTTGGGGAAGTCGCGGGCGTGGTCCTGAGCATAGTAGCCAACCTGAGCATTTTCAGCCCATTTGAAGCTACCTTCGGTAGGTTCGACCTCGTTCATCAAGCACTTTAGGAAGGTGGTTTTCCCCACACCGTTGGCACCGATAATGGCAATGCGCTCGCCAGCTTCGACCAGTAGATCGGAGTTCTGGAAGAGTTGCTCGCCGCCTTCGTAGCGGTGACCTAAGCCTTTCACCTCGAGGGCGAGACGGTGTAACTTCTTCTCTTGCTTGAAGATGATATAAGGGTTAATACGCGTTGAAGGCTTGATGTCAGCAAGTTCGATCTTATCCAGACGCTTGGCGCGAGAGGTAGCTTGCTTTGCCTTGGAGGCGTTGGCGCTAAAGCGGCTGACGAACTGTTTCAGCTCGGCGATCTCGGCCTTCTTCTTGTTGTTCTCGTTCTGCATGCGTTCACGTGCCTGGGTAGAGGCGGTCATGAAATCATCGTAGTTACCGGGGTAAACCTTGATGGTGCCGTAGTCGATATCGGCCATGTGGGTGCAGATAGAGTTTAGGAAATGACGATCGTGCGAGATGATGATCATGGTACAGGTGTAGCTATTTAACACCTCTTCCAGCCAACGGATGGTGTTGATATCCAAGTTGTTGGTCGGCTCATCAAGCAGCAGGATGTCGGGGTTGGAAAACAGCGCCTGGGCGAGAAGTACGCGAACCTTTAAACCTGGAGCAACGTTGCTCATCAGGCCCCAGTGTAGGTCCAGTGGAATACCGGCGCCCAATAATAGCTCACCGGCACGACTCTCTGCGGTGTAGCCATCCATCTCGGCAAACTCAGCTTCGAGGTCACCGGCGCGCATGCCGTCCTCTTCGCTCATCTCTGGCTTGGCGTAAATGGCATCACGCTCTTCTTTGATCGCCCATAGTTCGCGGTTACCCATCATCACGGTATCGATGACGCTAAATTCTTCGAAGGCGAACTGATCCTGGCTCAACTTGCCGAGGCGTTCGTTGGGCGTGATCGAGACGTTACCTGCAGTCGCCTCTAACGAACCATCGAGGATCTTCATGAAGGTTGATTTTCCGCAGCCATTGGCACCAATTAGGCCGTAACGGTTACCTTCACCGAACTTGACGGAAATATTTTCGAAAAGCGGCTTACTGCCGAATTGCATGGTGACATTAGCTGTTGAAATCAAGAGCAAATCCTGCGCTGAATGGGCGATAGAAAAAATGGAGGGCGAATTATAAGGGGTTGTGCAGCGATAAGCAAAGTTAGCAGAATGTCGATCGACCTTAGGGCGGTGGTTGATGGCGGGAAAATAGCTGCTGTGGAGGCTAGTGGCACTCTGTTACAATGGCGGCGTCAATTGCATTGAGTAGCACAATGAACTACATCCCCATGAATGAGTACAAGAAGGCGTGGATCTTTCGTCACCGCGACCTACCTGTGACTGAAGAAGATCTTGCGCAGATCAAGCCGATGACTGCCTCTCGCAGCGACGAGGTTTGGCGCCATTTAGTTAGTGAGATGAGCACGGAACCCGATCATTTTACCAACGGTGACTGGGCGGGCAACAAGAAAACTTGGCAGCAGCTAGAGCGCTGGCAAGAGGCCTGGGACAGCGACGATATGGCGTTGCCGGAAGTCCTAGCGGAACATCTCGACTGGGAGGGCAATACCGTAGTGTATTTTTGCTATGAGTCTGACCATATTATCGAGACGACCTGGGAAGTGTATCGCCGAAACTGGAAGAATTTTCTCTTTTATGATGACGGCCCACTGCTGCTAGGCCGCAAGCGCCGCCAAGTAGCGCAGTTCCTGCAAAACGGTAACGTCAAAGTCGGTGAGCGCCAAGACTAAAGCGTTATCTCGGCCCTCGACAGTAGGGTCGAATCTTTATAATATCCGCCGCTGATAATCATTCTCGCCAAGGTTGCTGCGAGCTATCTTGATGGCTCACTGGTTTACTGTGAAATTTACCGATCAAACAGCCTCTATATAATAAAGAGGAGGGTCGTTGAAGCAATGGCCGTGGTCACGATAATAAATGGGTCCCCTCTATGTCTGTCATTATGGATGCTTTACTCAACCGCAACTCTTCACCTCGATTACAGGAGCCGGGTCCAACAGCGGCCGACTGTGAGCTAATGTTTCGTGCCGCCTTACGTGCGCCGGATCATTCGCGACTTCGGCCCTGGCGCTATCTGCAGGTGAGCGGCGAGGCCAGAAGCAAGTTAGGCGACTTGTATGCCAAAGCCGAGCTTGCTACCAACCCCGATGCGACGGAGGAGAAGCTCACGCGCCTGCGCAATCAGCCTCTGCGAGCACCGCTAATCATTGTCGCTATCGCTCAGTTGACCGAGCATGATGGTGTGCCGATGCAGGAGCAGGTGCTGAGCGCTGGCTGTGGTGTGCATGGGATATTGTTGGCAGCAGAGGCGCTGGGTTTTGCCGGTATCTGGCGGACAGGGCCCATGGCAACGAACGAACAGGTGTCTCGTGGCCTAGGTTTGGCGGACAATGAGCAAGTGATCGGCTTTGTTTATGTGGGTTCTCGCTTGGGCGAGCCAAAAGCGCTGCCAGAGCTGGCGGTGAATGACTTCGTTAGTGATTGGTCTTAATGTCGGTGGTAGCCATGAAGCCGACTGCTAAAGCAGCGCTGTGGATGTTGCTGGCACTCAGCCAGTTCATGTTGATGGCCGTAGCGGGAAGAGAGTTAACTGCGAGTCTCGCGATTTCGCAGATCTTATTTGTACGCAGCCTTATCGGGCTGGTGATCATAGTGGGGATATTGCACTGGCGAGGCAGTTGGTCAAGCGTACATCGAGGTCAGCTCGGTTGGCACGGCCTGCGTAATAGCTGTCACTTCATTGCGCAGTTCGGCTGGTTCTATGGTCTGGCAATGATCCCGTTGGCAGAGGTCTTTGCGATCGAATTTACAGTGCCGGTGTGGACCGGTATTTTGGCGGTACTCTGTCTTGGGGAGCGTATGACGCTGCCGCGGTTAAGCTCAATCGTATTGGGCTTACTGGGTATGTTGATTATTCTTCGACCTGGTTTTGAGCAGATTGCAGGGCCGGCCTGGGTGGTGTTGGGCAGTGCGGTGTTCTTTGGTATTACTCATACGACCACGCGTAAGCTGACGGCTGACAATAGCGCTATAGCTATCGTTTTTTTCATGGTGTTGGTACAGGCTATACTGTCCTCTATCCCAGCGGCAATACAATGGCAGCAACCTAGCCCGCTTGCTTGGTTCTGGTTGGTGGTGGTGGCGCTCTCTGCATTGTTAGCGCATTGGTCCATGGCAACGGCTCTCAGCCATGCCGACTTGGGGGTGGTTATCCCGATGGACTTCCTACGTTTACCGTTGATCGCGCTTGTGGGCTATTGGTTCTACCAGGAGAGTATTGATCTCTTTTTATTGTTTGGTGCTGGTTTGATGTTGCTGGGTAACGTTTATAATATTCGTGCCGAGACTAAGCGTATTGCTTAATCCCCGGTATTTATTCCAGCTAGCTATATCGAGGTTAACCTTGCTTTGAAGCAGCCCTACCTAATACCCGCAGCGATGCTAGAGCACTGTTACGAGGTGAAGAAAAGCAAGTTTATTGCGCGTGTCTATCATGCCGAAGATCGTGCCGCGGCGATGGCTGCGTTGGCGTTGGCGCAACATGATTATCCTGATGCGAGACACCATTGTTGGGCTTACCTGTTAGGTGACCCCCGTCAGCCGAGCAGCGCTGCGTTCAGTGATGATGGTGAGCCTTCGGGGACGGCGGGTAAACCGATTCTCAACGTACTCAATCATCGCGGCATCGGCGATATCATGGTCGTGATCATTCGTTATTTCGGTGGTATTAAGCTGGGAGCGGGGGGCTTGGTTAGGGCCTATTCCAGTTCGACACAACAGGCGATTGAGCGTCTAAGTACAGTGACGCTAGTGCCGAAGGCGGTTTTTGTCTTACATAGCGACTATGCCGCAGAGCCCGAGCTGAGACGCTTTATTGATGCTCAGGGGGGAGCAATCGATTCGGCGGACTATGGGCTAGAACTGAGATTGGTCGTCAGCCTTCCGCTGAGTGCTGAAGCTGATTTACAGCATTTTTTGGCCGGGCGTAAAGGGATATCTTTGCAGCAAGCTGAATAGCTGTCGCTCTACTCGTAGACGGCTAATGGCCGAGAAGCTGTTTAATTTTGTCTCGATCATAGCCTCTAACCACGCCATCATTGATGACGGTGATGGGGATGCCTCCGCCTCCTAGAGCATCGTATCCTTGCTTTCCGCGCACAGATTTCTCTACGTCGTATTCCGTATATTGGACGTCATACTGATCAAAAAGGGCACGAACTTTAGCGCAATAACGACACCAGCTGGCGCTATATAACACGACTTTGGTTTTACTTGCGTCGAAAGGTGGTGGCGGGTCGAAGAGGTCTGCGATGTCATGACGCATCTCGATCGTCAATACAACCAGTGCGAAGAGAATGATTTTTTTCATTGCAGCGTAGCCTCAACCAGATAGATAGAGCTTACCTTAAACTTATGGTTAATTTAATAGCATCTGTGTAAGCAGTAGCATAGTCCTACCATCGCTTAGCGTTTAGTTGTAACATTCACGATTTCAATACTGTTAAATGGGATAGCGCAATGGGCAGAGCCTACCAAAACCGCAAAGAATCCATGGCAAAGACGTCAGATGCCAAGGCCAAGGTCTACAGCAAATATGGACGTGAAATCTATGTTTGCGCCAAGTCGGGTGGCTTAGACCCATCGGGAAACCTAGCCCTACGCAGCCTGATTGAGCGTGCTAAGAAAGATCAGGTGCCAACTCATGTCATCGACAAAGCGATTGATAAGGCCAAGGGTGGTGGTGGTGAGGACTTCTCTCCGGCTCGTTACGAAGGTTTTGGTCCCGGTAACTGTATGGTTATTGTCGATTGTTTGACCGATAACCCGAACCGTACGTTTGGTGATGTGCGCCAGTGCTTTACCAAGACCAAGTGTAAGATCGGCACACAGGGTGCTGTTAGTCACATGTTCGATCACAGCGCTATTTTTGTTTTCTCTGGTGAAGATGAAGAGACAGCGCTTGAGACGTTGATGATGGCCGATGTTGATGTAACTGATATCGAAGTGGAAGACGGAAAAATGACCATTTTCGCGCCGCACACCGACTACTTTAAGGCTAAAACGGCTTTAGCGGAGGCCTTCGGAGAGATAGATTTTGATGTCGATGAAATCCAGTTTGTACCGCAGAACCCTGCACCAATAAGCGGTGATGATGTGGCGATGTTTGATCGCTTTATCGATATGTTGAATGATCTGGATGATGTTCAGCGCGTCTACCACAACGCTGAGTTTGAGTAGTTTGCAGGTTAAGCCGACGACTTAGTTCGAAGCTTAAGTAGTTTGCAGTAAGTACCCAGTTCGAAAGTGCTGGGTATTTTTTTGCCTTGCTTTTACCATTGTTTCATCGTCAGCATCTTTGTGTTGCTACAGTTTAGTAGTAAGCCCCAGGACGCTAACGCTTCTGCGTTGCTCGTCGAAAGCATCTGTCGAAGATGTTTACACTATTATTACCCTTCTATATCATAGTCTTATAGAAAATCATGGCTATTGCTAAGTCATATCGTGAGTGGAAGTGTTATTTGTCCTCAGGATGTGTTGTAATCGATTTATGGTCATGCTCGACAAACAATTATAAGAATAGATAAGTGACTGATAATTCAGTGCGTTGTTGCCACATTTAAATGAAAATAAAAAACTCTTTGTGCTGTGATTGTTCGTCATATTTTTCAAATGGAGCTGTGTAAAACTATATTGTCGTGATTAGCTATTTTGATCGTTATTTGATCAGCTTGTTGTCTTGACGATGATTGAAAAGGTTATGGGGAAGGGGGTGGGCGACCCTGAATAATAATAATTAAGGCCATGGGGTTGTGGCTGCAAAAGGATCGGTGATGAGTGTTGTGATGAGTGTTGATATGTGTTTTTTGCATGCTCCCTGGTCGCTAGGTGATCTATGAATAAAAGAATCCTGACAGTCTTCGGTACTCGCCCTGAGGCGATAAAAATGGCACCGGTTGTATTGGGTGTTACTGAAGCGGAGATATTGGATGGTGAAGTGTGTGTCACGGCCCAACACCGTGAGATGCTAGATCAAGTAATGGATATCTTCACAATCAAAGCCAATTATGACTTGAACCTGATGCGACCAGGGCAAGATTTATATGATATTACGGCGAGAGTTTTAACCGGTATGCGTGAAGTCTTACGGCAATCAAAGCCGGATGTTGTCTTGGTACATGGTGATACAACAACCTGCTTTGCAGCAGCTCTAGCAGCTTTTTATGAAGGGATTAAAGTAGGGCATGTAGAGGCAGGTTTGCGTACTGGCAATATGATGGCACCCTTCCCAGAGGAGGCAAACAGATCGCTAGTGGGGCGCCTCGCTAGCTATCACTTCGCTCCAACAGAAACCGCAAAGAACAACCTGCTAGCTGAAAACGTAGATCCATCGACGATATACGTGACAGGAAATACAGTTATTGACGCGTTGCTAATGGTGCGAGATAAAGCGCAGAAAATGCCGAAGAGTTTTTGGAAAAATACATTTGGTAAGGCACTTTACAGCTCGATCGTTGATGAAAAACGTAAGATGATTTTAATAACGGGTCATCGTCGGGAGAATTTTGGTCAGGGCTTCGTCGATTTATGTACTGCCATAAAAAATCTGGCATTAAAGCATCCTGATTGGCTATTGCTCTACCCAGTGCATTTGAATCCCAATGTGCAAAAACCGGTTAACGACATCCTATCAGGGCTAGCAAATGTAAGTCTTATTGAGCCCCAGCAGTATTTGCCTTTTGTCTGGCTGATGAATCAGAGTGATGTGATCTTGACAGACTCTGGCGGCATTCAAGAGGAAGGGCCATCGTTAGGAAAGCCTGTTCTAGTCATGCGAGATGTAACAGAGCGCCCGGAGGCTGTTGAAGCCGGTACCGTCAGGCTTGTGGGTACTAACACACAAAAAATAGTCGAAGGCGTTGAGCAGGTGTTATTAGATGAGAAGGTACTTAATAAGATGTCATCGGCTAGCAATCCTTATGGTGATGGTCGTGCAACACAGAGAATAATAGAAGTGTTGGCTCAGAGCTAAAAATTGTTTGTTGATGAATTGTTGTTTGAAAAGATATTAAGCGTTAACAGTGAATGTTTGCTAGCTGCAACGAATAAGGAGTAATGAATGTCAGCTCGACTAAAGAAAATCTGTGTCATGGGGCTAGGTTACATTGGCTTGCCGACAGCGTCATTATTAGGCACTAAAGGCTACGATGTCCATGGTGTCGATATCTCGCAGGATGTAGTGGATACGATTAATGATGGGCGGATTCATATTGTAGAGCCTGATCTCGATATCATGGTTAAGTCGGCGGTGCAGAGTGGTCACTTGAAAGCAGATATAGAGCCTTGTGTTGCCGACGTATTTATTATTGCAGTACCGACGCCATTTAAAGAAGGGAAGAAACCTGATCTTACTTATGTAGCTGAAGCTACGAAGAAAATATCGTCATATGTAAAGCCTGGTGATTTGGTAATTCTAGAGTCAACGAGTCCAGTGGGTACTACTGATGAGGTGGTGGCGAAAATATTAAAGGAAGACGGGCATCGCGATGATGTGTTTGTTGCCCACTGCCCTGAGCGAGTGCTGCCCGGGCGTATTCTCATTGAGTTGGTTGAGAATGACCGGGTCGTAGGTGGTATTAATGAGGAGTCAACGCAGCAAGCTGTCGATTTTTATGAGGACTTTGTTAGGGGAGAGGTGCTATCGACAACGGCTAAAACGGCGGAGATGGTCAAACTAACAGAAAACTCATCTCGTGACGTGCAAATTGCCTTTGCTAATGAGTTGTCGATGATTTGCGAGTCAGAAACTATCAATACGTGGGAGGTGATTGAGCTGGCAAACCGCCACCCGCGTGTGAATATTTTGAAGCCAGGCCCTGGCGTAGGTGGACACTGTATCGCAGTTGATCCTTGGTTTATTGTTGATCGCTCACCGGAGCATTCACACCTGATTCGCACTGCCCGAGAAGTTAATGATGCTAAGCCTGAGTGGGTGATTGAGCGTGTAAAGAGGTGTGCAGATAAATTCAAGGATCCAGTGATTGCCTGCTTAGGGTTAGCATTTAAAGCAGATGTAGATGACCTTCGGGAGTCTCCAGCCTTTGATATTGTTAAGCGCTTACAGGCCGACGATGTTGGTAATTTGTTGATATGCGAGCCTAACTTAAAGGAGTCAAGTGAGTTTGAATTGTGCTCCGTTGATGAAGCGATAAGGCATGCAGATATTGTTTTGCTTTTGGTCGACCATAAAAAATTTAAAAACTTTAAAGCGGCTGAACTGGGTGAGAAAGTAGTGATTGATACACGTGGAATAATAAAGTGAGGCAGCTTCTAATTTGCTGTTGAATTGTACTTTCTGTTTTTGTTGGTGTTATCAAGTGATGTAGGGTTGGGATGAAAAGTTTATCGTTGGCGTATTTAAGTAGAGATAGGTTTCCACCGTTAAGGCCTGATGTTAGAGTTCTTTTTGGTCAGGAGTTCCAGGAGCTTGGTCATAAGGTTGATTGGTTCTTGATGGCAAGAGAGCCTGTAGAAAAAAGCTATTCAACCGACTTTTACAGTGGTCGAGCATGGGTGACGAGGAATAGTTCTGGTGCTTTGTCTCGCTTGAAGAACTTGTCAAAAAGCTTCGTTAAGGATTTTCGTTTTTTGTTTTTTGGTGAGAGAAGTTATGATTTTGTTGTGTACAAAGATCAGTTCTTTTCGGCGCCTTTTGTTATGCTTGCTTGCAAATTAAAGGGTGTTGATTTTGTTTATTGGCTCTCATACCCATATCATTTAGAGTATGATCTCGCAGCAAAAGATAAAGGCAAACTTATTACAAGGCTTAGGTCGATAGTCACTGAAGCTACGTTGAATCACATTATTATACCTTATTCAAAGCACTTGTTTGTACAGAGTGAAGGAATGAAAGACTTACTTTGTAATGAGGTGAATAAGGATAAGTTTACTGCTGTCCCTATGGGTTTTGATCGTATGCGTGTAGAAAATGTTATTCCTACTCAACACGATGTAACCAAAATAGCTTACTTAGGGGTGATTAGCCGGCTTAGGAAGGTTGAGTTTATCGTGCATGCCTTTTCTGCTGCTGTGAACTACGGGATTGAGGCCAAATTGTGTCTTGTAGGAGGGGAGGAAGTATCCGGGGACTTTGAGTATATAGAGTCGATTATTGCCGAACTTGGCTTGTCAGATAAAGTAGAGATGACAGGGGCGTTAGATCAGAAGGAAGCTTGGTCCGTGGTAGCGGGCTGTGATTTATGTGTAGCAGCAGTTCCTGAAATTCCGTTGTATGAGTGTTCAAGCCCAACAAAGGTGGTGGAATATATGGCGTTGGGTAAGCCTGTTGTTGTAAATAATATACCAGATCAACGTCTACTGATTGAGGAGAGTGGAGCAGGTGTATGCGTGAACTATAACCATGAAGACTTTGCTAATGCTATGGTCTGCATGTTGGCTAATAAGGAAGAATTGAGGGAAATGGGGGAGAGAGGAAGGAACTATATAATGAAAAGCAGAACATATGAGCATATAGCGGCACAGGTCGAAAAGAAGCTTATGGAACTGCTTTAAAGTGGCTTCTTTTTTACAGAATAGCGCGATGTTGGTAGTGGCCAGTGCATTATCGCAGGCAGTATCGTTCGCCTTGATGCCGGTGATCACTCATTTGTACTCGCCCGAGGATTACGGTGTCTACGCTACATTTATTGCAATTGTATTAATTATTTATCCTGTCGTTGCCTGGAGGTTGAATGCAGCAATAACTATTAGTGATAATGATAGTGATGCACAAGGCCTTTTTTGTTTGTCTTGGCTTGCGGTACTGATAACAGTAGTAGCTCTTCAGGTAGTAACCTGTATATGTTATTTTTTTCTCGGCTTAGGAGAGCCTGAATATCTTTATGTCCCTGTCGTCCTGTTAGTGATGGGTTTTTGCTTGACTAGCCAGTCTAGGCTTATTTATATAAATAAGTTTAAGGGTATGGCCTATGCGCGTATTGTTGATAATATAAGTGATAGGCTTCTAGCTATTGTTTTGGCGCTAGTTATTGCGGGGGGAGTAAGTGCTGTCTTTTTGGTGTTGGCAAGGATTGTTGGTGCGACGGCCTCATTTCTAGTTAGTATTATCTATCTAAAGGTGAATGCTTCCTTAACGTTTACTTTATTATCCTATTCAAGGGCGATAACGCTTTTATCTAAATATCGCTCATACTTACTGTATTCGACACCGTCGTTGTTGTTAGATTCTTTTGGGCGTTATGTGCCGGTGCTTGTCTTTGCCTTTTTCTACACGCCTGAGGATGCTGCCTTTTTTCTTTTGGCTATGCAGTTGGTGAATATGCCTATAGTTCTACTTGGGGATGGCCTGGCGAACTCTTTTATAAAGTACTCATCAGACAATCGCAGTAATATAAAGGGGATTGCAAATCTTATTTTGGATGTGTCAGTGCTTCTTTTATATCTTTTTGTGCCGGTCTCTTTGGTTTTGTTGTGCTTTGGTGAGTTGCTTTTTTCTATTGTTTTTGGTGAGCTTTGGCGCTCTTCTGGGTGGTATGCCTCGGTGTTAATATCTGGCACATATTTCATGCTTATCCACAGGGTGTTTTCTGGATTGTTTGAACTTTATGGTAGGCAAAGGGTTCGTTTTATCTTTGATGTTTTTCTTGTTTTGGCAAAGCTCCTGGTTGTTTGTCTGGTTGTGTTTTTCGATAGTCCTGCGATATATGTGGTGGTTGGCGTTACGTTGGTTAATATTTTTGTTTATTTATTTGCGGTTTTTTATCTCTATAGGTTTGTTCTTAAACAGGCGCTTGTTGTTTTGCCATTTTTTAAGGCTCTTGTTGTGAATGTGCCATTGTTGTTTGTTTTATATTTAAATTGGCAGCAGTGGGATTTGCTTTCTTATGCTGTGCTTGTTGCTTGTTTTTTGGTGTTTAGTGTTTGTGTTCCGTTTTTAAAAGAAGGTCGTCGTGCCGTAAGGTTAATAAGTTATAGGTGAATTATGTTTTTTTTATATTTGACATTGTTTTGGTTACCTTTCTCTGTTGATGTTCTGACTTTTGAGTTGGTTGGTGGTACCTGGACCTTGTTTATCCTTGGTGTTGCCTTTCTGCTGCCTACCGCAATGATCTCTTACTTGTCAAGAGTTACCCGGATGAATACCTCTGTTGACTTTTATCTTCTGTCCATTTGTTTTCTCTATCTGATACATCTTTTCTTTGTTGATGATGTTTCTGCCTCAGCATATAAGGCTATTCATGGTGTGATTATACCTATGGCAACATATTTTTTGTTGAAAGGTATGGTTGTTACGGAGAAAGGGTATGTTAGCTCGGTGAGGGCACTTGTTTTTGGTTTTAGTGTTTTTTCAGTTTTTTATGTTTTGGAAATATATAGGACAGGGTTTGGTGTGAGGATTGATGTCTTTGATAGGGATGCAATTTCAGTAGGCGCTTTCTCAGTGTTTGTGATTGTATTCTCTCTATATACTAATTTATTCAAAGGCTGGGTGAAATGGTTTCTTATACTATTAAACTCGTTGTCTTTAATGGGGACGCTGAGCCGAGCGTATATGGTTACTGTTGCCGTTAGCCCAGTGTTTAATAGGTTTGTAAGTGGTCGCTCTGTTTGCCGTGTTTATACACTTTTCATGATTGTTACTTTATTTTTTAGTGTCTTTTTTGTATTTAATTCGTCTTTTTTTAAGCCATCCGGTTGGGATCCTAAGCTTGAAAACTCTCTTGAGCGACTCACCAATATAGATTACTGGAAAAACGGCGTTTACGGTCGTTTAAAAACCTTTGAACCTTCGGTTGAAAAGTTTGTTGATAAGCCAGTTTTTGGTAATGGCTTCTCTAGCGCTAAAAACAGTTCTACAGTTCATAACTTTCATTTGGAGTGGCTTGAGTTTGGCGGTGCTGTTGGTTATGTATTGTTTTTTATGGTTTTTTATAGTCACTTTAATAGGGTGTCCAAATTTTTTTATAACGATAAGTATCTAGTTGTATCTAGTTATTACATGTTGTTTATGTTCGTCAATGGTCTTATGAATGGTGTTATGCACGGTGTTATGCCGTATATGCTCTTTTGTGTGCTGGGGCTTGGGGAGGCAAGGATTCAGCTGTTGAGCGTTGTGCGTGGAAAGGAAGCAATGGCTTATAAAAAAACGTTAATTAGTGAGGCAGCATGATGATCTTAAGGGGTGTTATTTTAACTGTATTGATTTTCTTTACGCTTTCTGCAATATCTGATGAGGTCCCTCTTGGTCCTCGAGTGTTATTTGATGAGGACTTTTTTTGGGTTACTAAGGAGGGGGCTGATAAGTTGGTTGAGACGGCAAAAGCGTCCGGGTTTAATATTATTGTCCCCTGTGTGTGGCATGGCCGAGGGGCCTCCTGGGATTCTAGTATTATAGGCAAGGATGCAAAGCTGAAAGAGGTGGATTTAAAACGCCATGATGCTTTGTCGTATCTTATAAGCATCGCACATAAAAATGATATAGAAGTTCACCCTTGGTTCACGGTTTTCTTAAGGCAGGCAGATATTTATCCAAAGTTTACAGACCCTTCTATAGGTGCAATGTTTAATATCCATGACAGGGAGTTTCATCAGATAATAAACCAAGTCATTATGGATGTTGTAAGAAATTACGATATTGATGGTGTAAACCTAGATTATATTCGATCTAAGAAGGTCTGTGATAGTGCTGCTTGTGCAGATGACTATGAAAAGAGGTACTCAAGAAGTCTCCATGCAGATATTTTAACGAAGTCTGTTAACCCAGCGGCTCGTCGTAATATTGAGCGCTGGCAAAAACAAGCTGTGATAGATGCCGTTAGATTAATATCTGGCTCGGTTCGCAGCTATAATCCGGACTTAATCATTAGCGTGGATACACTCGTTAATGATGTCCTTTGGGGGGAGTTTGGTGCTGATGCAGTAACATGGCTTAATGAAGGTTTGGTCGATATTGCTTATCATATGGATTATACCAAAACTCTAAATAAACCTTTCATCAAAAAGGCGTATCAACAGCTTGAAGAACCATGGAGAATGATAGTTCTTATGGGTAATTTCAAGTTCGAAGGTGAGACTTCCGTTGCTAGGTCGGATGAGCTTGTTGCAAAGTTATACAGAGAGGCTCTAGAGCTATCGCCAAATGGCTCAGTTGGAATGTATGAATATAGGTTTGTTACGCCAGGGCAGATCAATGATTTCTCTCGAGTTAATTTGCCGTTAAAGTGAGCTTGGAGTTTACTGTTTGGTTAGGTGGTCGCTACTATGAAAAGAAAGTCTATCAATATCACTGTAGGCACTGACCTGAAGGCTAATGGTGGTATCGCAACTGTTCTAAATGTTTTGAAAGATGGAGATTTTTTCGATAGATGGAATGTTGTTTTGCTCAGTACGCACATTGATAATAGGCGCTTCTTTGGTTTGCTGAGAGTTTTCGCCTTTGCAAGAAGTCTATTGATGATAATTTACTATCATTTGTTTTTTGATGTTGGCTTGGTTCATGTCCACGCTTCTTTAAAGTGGAGTTTTTTGCGGAAAGCTATTGTTATTAGGTTGGTGAAGTTTCTGGGTGGGAGAGTTATTCTGCACCTGCATTCAGGTGGTTTTAGTGAGTTTTATGAGAATGAGTGTAGCGAAAGACAACAAGAGAAAATACGTGATATTTTCAATCTATCAGATAGAGTAATTGTCCTTTCCAGTCAATGGCTTTCTTGGGTTCGAGGGATTGTACTACAGCAAGATAAAGTTGAGGTAGTGTACAATGCTGTGCCTGATTTGCACCTTTCCAGGAAAGATGCTGACCGCAACGTTATCCTATTTCTCGGTAAGTTAAGTGAGAGCAAAGGGGTGGGAGATCTTATCGAAGCTTTCTCTTTAGTCTTAGAGAGATTCCCAGAGGCAAGGCTAATACTGGGTGGGAATGGTGATGTTGATTATTACCGAAAACAGGTTAAAGCAAAGGGCCTGGAAAGAAATGTTGTTTTTTTAGGCTGGGTAACAGGTGAAGAGAAATTAGCCTGGCTACAGCGGGCAGGTGTATACACGCTTCCGAGCTATCACGAAGGCTTCCCTATGGGTGTTTTAGAGGCTATGTCTGCGGGTATTCCTGTAGTCGCTTCAACTGCTGGTGGGATACCTGATGCAATAACAGATGGTGAGGAGGGGTTGTTGATTGAGGCTGGAGACAGGCTTGCTTTAGCTGAGTGCTTAAGTTCTTTGATAGCAGACTCAACGTTGAGTAATGCTTATGCTAAAGCAGCTAAAAATAAGTTTACGCATAACTTCTCTCCTGCTTCTGTATTTCCTTGTTTAGATGGTATCTACGAAAGCATATTGTCATAAAATGAAGGCTTAAAGCTGATAGATGATATGTTGTGATTAATGATATTCGTTCGTTGTAAGAGTGGTGGTTTATAGTGAACTTTGCCTGGTATCTTAATAGAGTCAAGGTAATGGGCTTTCGAGAGGTTGCCCATCGTTTGTTTGAGCAAATAAAATTGTTGCTTCTACGTCTGGAACAAGGTGGGCGAGACAAGGGGGTGCTGCGCTATGACGTGACTGACTATGCTTTTTGTCGACGCGTGGAGCCAAAACTCTCAGACCTTTTATTTGAGTTACCTAGTAATGAAGAGTGGAAGGAAGCTATCTTGTCGGCAAGTTGGCCGGCTTTAGGTTATCAGTGGTGTTGGCGGGAGCAGGGTGATTGGCACCTTGCCCCAGATACGGAAAAATATTGGCCGAAAGACTTTTTTGGCGACATTTCCTATCGAGCAGGAAACCCTTTTGGTGATGTTCGTGTCGCCTGGGAGCCTTCACGCTTGCAGCAGTTAGTGGCATTGGGTTTACTCGCAGGCGATAAGAATTATCGTGAGCGTGCGGTCATCTTATTCGAGCGCTTATTGTTATCTTGGTTGGAGGCCAACCCTCCTTACCGCGGTATTCATTATATATCAGCAATGGAATGCGCCCTTCGTCTTATATCGGTTTGCCATGCCGTTGATCTAATGAGACCTTACCTTAGGCAGCCCGTGGCTATATGGCAAGGCGTTGTGTCTCTAGTGGACTCTCATGCATCTCTGATCGTTCATCGTCTGTCACTGCACTCCTCGGCGGGCAACCACACTATCGCCGAGTGTGCGGGGTTGATTTATGCCGGTGTACTCTTTCCTGAGCTCGCTGGTGCAGCCCGCTGGTTGAAAACGGGTAAAGAGTTGCTCGAGCAGGAGGCGCAGAGGCAATTTCTTGAGGACGGCGGTGGGGTTGAGCAGGCTTTTGGCTATCACTTGTTTATCACCGATCTGTGTAATTTATCGGCACGACTGTTAGCTGCTCATGATTTATCATCACCACGTTTAGAGGGCATTGTTGATTCGGCGTGTGATTTCTTAGCAGAATTTTTTAGTGAAGAGTGGCTGCTGCCAAGTATTGGCGATAGTGATGATGGTTATGCTCTAAGTCCATATTTGCGAATATCTCATCGTCGAGCCGATAAATTTTTAAGGGTAAAGACCTTTACTGAAAGTGGCTACTCGCTACTTCGTGATAAAGATGTTGCCAGTCGCTCGATCATCTTCGATCATGGCTGTCTGGGTATGCCACCTTCTTATGGTCACGGGCACTCTGACTGTTTGTCGGTCACTTGGCGTGAACAAGGTGAGATGCTATTAATTGACCCAGGAACGTTTACTTATACGGGCGATGAGCGCTGGCGGCGATATTTTCGTGGCGCGACAGCCCATAATACGGTTTCCGTGAATAGACTAGATCAGGCCATGCAGCAGAGTGCCTTTATGTGGTCAGAGCCTTTCGAGGCTAGAAAGATTGAGGTGTCTGAAGCTTTTGCCGGTTACACTGTGCTCTTGGCGTGTCATAGTGGTTATCAGGCTTTAGGCGTGGTGCATTATAGGGCGTTGATTTACAGTGAGGCCGGGGTTTTATCAGTCTGGGATAGGTTGCTTCATGATCCACTCAACAATGATAAGCGAGAGTTATCGTTATGGTGGCACGTGTCAGGAGAGGTTAGCGCTAATGCTGGTGATAACCAATTCTCGCTCTTGGGGCGTCTTGGTACTCAGCTTCAGCTTAGGTTTTCCGGTGGTAAGCTGGTCACTCATGTTGCCAATGAGGAGCAGGGGCTCGGCTGGGATGCACCTCAGTACGGAGTAAAGAGACCTATAACGACAATAGAAGTTTGTCATAGTGGGAATACAACACATGAGTTTTTGAGCCATATTGGTTCAGATTTAAGGCAAATGAACCCTGAACAAGAGCAGGTTGTTGAACAAATAATAATAAAGCTGAGGTTGTTGACGGGATGAGTGATTCACGAATTTTAGTCGCCGGTTCACCGGTCGATAATATCGATATGCAGGGCGTTGTGCGTCATGCTGAAACAATGATTCAGCAAAGGGAAAAGTGTACGATATTTGCGATGAACCCAGAGAAGGCGATCGCAGCAAGAGAGGATCCAGAGCTATACGAGTGTCTGAACTCAGCAGGTTTACTGATAGCAGATGGCATTGGCATTATCTTAGCGTCAAGAATTCACGGCGTAGCATTTAGAGAGCGTGTACCAGGCTCAGAGTTAATGCCGAAGCTGTGTCAGATGGCGGCGAAGAATGGCTACGGTGTTTTTCTTTTTGGTGCCAAAGAAGAGGTCAATAAAAATGCCGCCGATAAGTTGGTTGAGGCATACCCGGGCTTGCAGGTAGTCGGTCGGCAGAATGGCTATGTATCTGAGGCGCAGACGCCGGCGCTAATCGAGAAGATTAACAGCTCTGGTGCCCAGCTGTTATTCGTGGCGCTCGGTAGCCCGAAGCAAGAATACTGGATGAGCAGGCACCAGGAGCAGCTTAATGTGATCATTCAGCAAGGGGTCGGGGGGACCTTTGATGTGCTGGCTGGTAATGTAAAAAGAGCGCCTGCTCTATGGCGGCGCTTTCATATGGAGTGGCTATATCGCTTGTTGTCACAGCCTCAGCGCTTTCTACGACAAAGTCGTTTACCGGCTTATGTTTGGTTGGTTATTCGCTCGCGTATTGGCTTGGTTAAAACCTAGGTCTTAATTACTGTTGGGCGGAAATTACCTAAAGACTTTGTTTGCCCAGACGGTTAATCCTGCTGCGACACTACCGAAGTGGTCGCCGTCGACGACCTCAATATCTCCGAGCTGTTGTTGTATGGCCTGGCGTATGACCGGGGATTTGGCTGAGCCGCCGGTGATGTAGATAAGGTCAGGTTGTTGTCCTGCCTGTAGTATTGCCTCATCCATTAGCTCGGTCATTTTAGCGAGTGGGCGCTCAATGGCGCTGGCAAATTGTTCTCGACTAACATCGCAGCGCAGCTGTTCTTCTATATATGAGAGCTCGACAGCGCATAGCATGTTATCCGAGAGACTGATCTTGCACTGCTCGGCACTGCGCACCAACTGATAGTTCTGTTTTTCTGCGCGAAACTTAATGAGACGCTGGATGAGTTCTGGCTCAGTACTATCGAGTAGCCACTGTTGAATGCGTTGTTCAGTCTGCATGCTATTGAATACAGTCTGAGCGGCTACATCGTTGGTGCTGACAGCATCCCAGAATGTTTGGGTGGGCATGGGCAGGCCATTTTTTAATAATGACTCCATGCCAAATACTGGCATTAGGCTGCGACCGGCAAGCTGGATGTCTAAGTCGTTACCGCCAATACGTTCCCCACTGTGTCCAAGAAAGTCATTTTCACGGAGTTCGTTATCACGGAAGCTCGGGCCCATACGAACCATTGCGCAGTCGGTGGTGCCGCCGCCAACGTCGACGACGAGTACGGTTTTGTCTTCTGTGAGCTTTGCCTCGAAATCGAGACCGGCGGCAAGGGGCTCGAATAAAAACTCAATCGATTGGAAGCCTGCTCGCTTGGCGGCAATAGTGAGAATGTCGATTGCCTGGCGGTTAGAGGCCTCGGCGTCGCGGCCCTGAAAGTTGACGGGGCGGCCAATGACAGTATGCGTGATGCTGTCGCCAAGATGTTTCTCGGCGCGCTGCTTTATACCCTGCATCATCGCGGTGACGATGTCCTCAAAAAAAGCGAGAAACTCTGATCGTAACCCACTTGCGCCGAGGAAGGACTTTGGCGACTTGACGAAGTAGCCCTCGCCGGTCATCGCCTGATACTCATCAAAGGCGTCGAGGCCGATGAAAAGGCTCTGTTCATCGGCGCTGATCCCCTCACGGCTACGCACTGCTCTTGCGAGGTTGAGTTGGTTGCTGCGTAGGTTGAGATAATCAGGTTGTAGCGTTTTATTGCCGATTAGGCGGGCAACATTCTCGCAAATCAGTTCACGTTCGATGGCGTAGAGCGCCGAGGGTATGAAGGCGTGGCCGCGCTCGAGCGGTAATAGTTCGACAGCGCTGTGCTGATTATCCTTGTTGTTTAATACGCCAATGGCACAGTTCGAGGTGCCGTAATCGAATCCTGATATCATGATAATGCTATTACATCGCTAGAAAAGGTCGCGAAAAATACCACATCTCTCCTGCAGAATAAAGTCGCTAGGTCATAGCAGGGGCGGCTTGGCGCGAAACCACCCTCGTGATGCTTTTGGTGTTGACTGTGGTTATTTCTTTTGCGACTTGGCGTTGCGTCGCCCGCGATTGGCTTTGTCGAGACGTGCCTGTTTGGCGTCTGCCTTGCGCTGTATTTCTGCGGCAACCGCTGCTTCCTCGCTGGCGATGTATTGTGGTTTTTCAACGGTAATTCGTCCAAGCGTAGCGCTGCGCAACTCGTGCAGAACGACCTCGGAGGCCTTGTGTAGGTTGATTCGCCCGCCCGCCTGTTTGGCACCGCGCTTGGCGCCGATAGCCTCTAGCAACTCAAAGTCTGTCTTAGGGATCTCTTCAAGCTGATAGCGCTTACAGATGGCTTCTGGGTATTCTTTGAGGAGGTACTCACAGGTGTAGAGGGCGACATCCTCATATTCCATCGCGGTATCCTTAATGGCCCCAGTCATGGCGAGACGATAACCGCTGTTCGGGTTCTCGATCTTTGGCCACAGGATACCTGGTGTATCGTAAAGCACGATGCCGTCTTTGAGGTTGATACGTTGTTGTGCCTTGGTAACAGCGGGTTCGTTACCGGTTTTGGCGATTTGCCGTTCGGCTAGGATGTTGATCAGTGTTGACTTACCCACATTGGGGATACCGGCAATCATCGCGTTAATTGGCTTGGTGACGGTGTGGCCCTTGTTGGGGATCATTTCACGGATGATCGCTGGAATTTGCTTGCAGGCGCTGAGATCTTTTGTGGTGATGGCGAGGGTGCGCATAGTACGCTGCTTGGCAAAGTAGCTGAGCCATTGCTCGGTGGCCTCGGGGTCTGCAAGGTCGGCTTTATTCAGCACCTTGATGACCGGCTTATCACCACGAATCTCGGTGATTAGCGGGTTTTCGCTGCTATAGGGCAGCCGGGCATCGACGACTTCGATAATGATATCGACGAGGGGCAGAATCTCGCGAATCTGCTTTTGGGCCTTGTGCATGTGGCCGGGGTACCAATTTATCGCCATCGTGATCTCACTTGCTGGAGTAACCGCTATCAGGCCGGCTATTCTAGCCTTTCAGCAGGGTGCGGCCAACTGTTGTACGTGTTGTGTTATTTAAGCTTCGCGCTAAAAGTGCTCAGTAATTCTTCGAAGCGTTGGCGCTGCTGCTCGTTAAAGTTTCTTAGGAAGCGCTGTAAGTCTCGTTGTAAGGCGTTTTTCAGCTTCTTCTCGTTAGAATGGCTCTTCATCGCGTCTAGGTCGATGATTTGCAAGCCTTCAGTGGTAGCGATTAAGTTGGTGCCCTTAAGGTCGCCGTGGCTTAACTTGCCAGCGAGTAGCCCTTCGAACATATCGACGACTTGTTTTTCTAGCATTACAAGCGGTAGTGGGCTGTCTTCGCCATCGTTGAAAACCTGCCATAGGTCTTTGCCCTCGATATGTTCGCAGAGAAGATAGGCTTTGCTGCGCAGGGGGCCGAAACGGTGCTCAGAGAGGGCGATGGGCAGCGGGGTCAATAATCCTTCGAAGCGTAGTTTGTAAGCGTTGCGCCAAGAGGCCCAAGCGCGGGTGGGCCGCAGTGCACGATTGATCGCATGGAGACTGCTTTTAATGTTATAGCGCTTGATCACGAGTGACTGTTGATCGATGCAAACACGGCTGACGGTGGCGGTATTGCCTTGCTTGAGTGTGACGCCTTGCATCATGGCTGCGTCAGGGGCTTGCAGTAACTTTCGCATCGCGTAGGAGTCACTTTGCCGGCGAAGCACTAACCGGCTATTGAATTGTTGCTCGGCGATAAACTCGCTGCAGTCGCGGGCAATTTTCCGCTCGTAATGACGCCAGCGTTTTGCACGTAATTGTTCGACCTGTGTGGTCAGGTCTTGCAGGCTAAAGCTGATCGCTACATGCTGCTGGTAGAGGCTAAGCAGCTGTGGGTAGTAGGCGCTGTAATCACCTGCCAACTGTGCGATCAGGTGAGCGAAGTTGTGGCAGGCGAGCTGACTACTCAGTGGCGCGCTGTCGCGCTGAATGCTGGCATAATCGATCAATACCAGCTGGTCCTCGATACAGAGGAAGTTATCGAGATGAATATCCATCTGACGCAGCCCGACACGATGCAGCTCGGCAATACGGGGAATTGCTTGGCAGAGTGTGTTAATGCGCTGGTCGCGATCACGCCCTTGTTGCCAGAGTGCCGCGAGTGAAGGCGCGTCGATATATTCAAAGAGAATATATTGAAAGCTACTGGTGTCGTCATGAGCGAGTATCTCGGCGCAAGGTTGCTGCTGAGTCTGAAGGAGCTGGTAGCCTTCTAGTTCACGATGATAATCTTTATCGCGGAAAAATAGCTTTGCGATAGCATTCTTTCCGTCCTTGTTAACCAGCAGGACTATGCGTCGCTCGGGCAGGGTACGTAATATGGCGGTACAGCGCCAGGGCTCGAGTGACTCATCGAGCTCGAGTAGAAACGGGGGCGTTAAGTCATGGTTAGCTGACTTGAGCCGGGAGGCGGCGATGCTGGGTAGTGGTGAGGCGGCAGGCATGATGTGATTCTATACTAAACAGTGCAGTGATTTTATCCTGCCGGGGCAGGGAGTAAAGCATAAACTGTCGATTAATAACCGAGTTGTTGAGTAAATTGACATCGGCGTGTTATTTGTTTGACGAAATAGAGAAAGTTATTTGTCAGAGATAGATAACGCTAGTCAGCACAGCCCAGACAGTTACAATGCTCTGCGATTGCCCTGTAATAGAGTTGCTTCATGCCCACAAAATTGCACCACCTCATTACCGCACAACTTGCTGACCGTGCTGAGTCGATCGCCCTGCGGCATCGTGATACTGCTTGGTCCTATGCCGTATTGGCGAGTGAAATTGAACAATTAGCTGCTGCCTGGTGCGATATTGGTATGAAGGCAGGTAGTCGCTGCGCAATTTATTTACCGAAACTTCCGCAGACGGTGGCCTGTAGTTTTGCCGTTAGCGCCGCTGACGCGATTATGGTACCGATCAACCCAGTGTTGAAGGCGGAGCAGTTGGCGCATATTGTTACCGACTGCGGTGCTGAGTGGCTGGTGACACAGAGAGCGAGGTTGAAGGCATTACAAGCTGTCTTACCGAGTCTGCCGAGTTTAAAACATATTGTCGTGATCGATGGCAGTGATGGCCTCAATGTGGAAGGGGTAGAGCTGCATGATTACATGGGGCTGTTGCGAGGGCGTTATAACTCTTTGCCCTTGAGGGCGGAGCCTTCCGACAACGAGCAGCTGGCAGCGATTCTTTATACATCGGGTAGTACAGGGCGGCCAAAAGGGGTGATGTTGACGCATCGGAATATGTTACTTGGCGCAGAGAGTGTGGCAACTTATCTACAAAATAGTACCGAGGACCGCTTATTGGCAGTATTACCCCTTAGCTTTGACTATGGTTTTAGCCAGCTGACGACTGCCTTCTTGGTAGGGGCGGAGGTGGTGTTGTTGGAGTATTTGCTGCCTCGGGATGTGTTGAAGGCCGTAGAGAAGTACGCCATCACCGGCCTCGCGTTGGTACCGCCGTTATGGGCTCAGTTAGCAGAGATGGTCTGGCCGCCTCAGCAGTTGCGCTATTTTACCAACTCCGGAGGTCATCTCTCGACGACTGTATTGAATAAACTGCGGGAGCAGATGCCGAAGACCACACCGTACTTGATGTATGGGCTCACTGAGGCCTTTCGCTCAACGTATTTGCCGCCTGTAATGCTGGATGAAAAGCCTGGTTCAATGGGGCTGCCGATCCCCGGGGCTAAGCTGTGGGTGGTGAATGAGGAAGGTAGAGAGTGCTTACCTGGTGAGGTGGGGGAGTTGGTGCATGCGGGCGAGTTGGTTGCGCAAGGCTACTGGGCAGATGCTGAACGCAGCGCAGAACGTTTCCGGCCGTTGTGCGGTATACAGGGCGTGCAGGCGAATGAAGGAGAGTTGGCGGTTTGGTCTGGCGATAAGGTTTATCGTGACGATGATGGCCTGTTTTACTTTGTCGGCCGTGATGATGAGATGATTAAAACATCTGGCTATCGTGTTAGTCCTAGTGAGCTGGAAGAAACGCTGCAGGCATCCGATTTGCTGAGTGAGGCCGTGGCCTTTGGCGTGGCGGACGAACTGCTGGGGCAGAAGATTGTCGTTGCTGTGGCAACGAGTCATGAAGAGAAGGTATTGCAAGATTATTGCCGCAGACAGCTGCCTGCCTACATGCAGCCGGCAGCATGGTTACTCATGCAGACGCTACCACGTAATGCCAATGGGAAGCTAGATCGCAGCGGTATTCGTAGCTACTATCACAGCGTACAAGATGTAGATCGCAATGGATGAAAGTCGTATGAAAAGAAGTAATCATGATCGTTTGGGTCGACTTATAGGTGTTAATAATCGACTGGTTATCGCTGGCTTTAATGCCGCTGAGCTGATTGCTATAGCAGGCCAGAGCCCATGCTATATCTACGATAAAGCGGCGCTGACTGAGCGGGTGGAAACACTGCGAAAACAACTGCCGGAGGCGATTAAGCTGCACTACGCTATTAAAGCAAACCCGATGCCAGCGTTGGTACAGCATATGGCAGGCCTAGTGGATGGCCTGGATGTAGCGTCACATGGCGAACTTAAGGTCGCTCTGGCGAGTAGTATCAAAGCTTCTGATATCAGCTTTGCTGGCCCCGCTAAGCAGGTTGGCGAGTTGACGGCGGCTGTGGTGAGTGGCGTGGTGATTAATGTCGAGTCAGCGTTAGAGTTGGCCCGGTTAGTCGATATTGCCCAGCAGACCGGCCGCAGGCCTCAGGTGGCGCTGCGTGTAAATCCTGATTTTGAGCTAAAGTCTGCTGGTATGAAGATGGGGGGGGGGGCCAAGCCGTTTGGTATCGATGTAGAACAGTTAGAAGCAATGTTAAGCGATTGGCCTATAGAGCTCGAGTTTCGCGGTTTTCATATATTTTGTGGCTCGCAAAACTTGAAGCCTGAGGCACTCATTGAGGCGCATGATAATACCTTCGAATTAGCGGCTCGCTTGGCGGCTTTCAGCCCCTGCGCGCCGACACACATCAATATTGGTGGTGGCTTTGGTATTCCTTACTTTCCGGGGGAGCAGGCGTTAGATATAGCACCGGTTATGGATAATTTGCGGCGCTTGTTGGCGAATTTGCCTTCTTCGCTGCAAGGCTGCGAGTTCATTATGGAGTTGGGGCGTTACTTAGTTGGTGAGGCCGGGGTATATTTGTGTACGGTGACGGATATAAAGGTGTCGAGGGGGCAGTCTTTTGCGATGACAGATGGCGGTTTGCACCACCACCTATCGAATTCGGGGAATTTTGGCCAGGTGATACGTAAGAACTATCCGGTGGTCGCGACAAATTGCTTAGAAAGTGATCAGCTGGAGGCGGTTGAGGTTGTTGGGCCTTTGTGCACGCCACTAGATATTGTCGGTGCTAAGGTTATGCTGCCTCAGCTGAATGTCGGAGATACAATTGCGGTGTTACAGTCGGGTGCCTACGGTGCAACGGCAAGTCCGCAGCGCTTTTTAGGTCACCCGGAAGTAGAGGAGCTATTAATTTAGTAGCGCCGAGCTACCATCAAGGAGGCGTTGTTTCATTGTCTTTCGGCGATAAACGATAATAGGCAACCGAAGTTGGCAAATGCTTCGCCGTCTATTTCATCGTCGGCGATATTAATGTTAAGTTGTTGTTCTAAAGCGGTGATGAGAGAGATAACGGCCATTGAGTCGAACTCCGCTATGGCGCCGAGGAGTTCAGTATCAGCATCAAAACCTGTCGTGTCGATTTGTAGCACGTCGGCTAGTAAGCTCTTTAGCTGCTCTGCTTGGATGGTTTTGGCACTGGACATCGTCGCCCCTCATCTGTTTTGGATATAAGATAGTAAAGACGCCTGAGACGGCGACGCGTCGCACTTTACGGGTTTAGTCTGTGTGACGCAAGAGGCTAAAGATGCTGACTTTCATCATATTTGTGAGCGAATAAGGAAGGAAATTATGTTTGAACGGTTCGTGCCCCCTCTTGTAGCGGTCATTGTAGCAGTAACTTTGCAGGTTCCTAACAGCTACGCAGCGAAAATTTATCGTACGGTAAATGCTGATGGTAGTGTCAGTTATAGCGATGTGGAGCCCAAAGGTGGTAAAACAGAGGCTATTCCAATGCCTGAAGTGGTGAATATACAGCCTTTAGATGATCTCTCGAAGCAGCAGATTGATGATTATCAGTCGGAGAGAGAGGAGCAGGCTAAGGATCAGCAGAGCCAGCATGATGCGATAAAGAAGGCGAAGAAAGAGCTGGAGAAAGCGAAGAAGGCGTTAGGTGAAGGCTCTATTTTTGGTGAGGGCGATCGCACCAATACAAAAAATGGTAGTAAGCCGAGTCAGGGCTATTTTGACCGTGTCGGTAAATTAGAAAACAAAGTGGAAGAGGCGAAGAAAGCCTTAAAAGAGGCACGTAAAGCTCAGTCGAAGTAAGATCATTTGATTGGAAGGCTGAAAGGAGGCAAAGCGGTGTTGTTACCAATATACATTGCCTGTTTTCGTTGCCTGTATCGACATCACCTTAACGGTGGAAAAAAGACCGAGTAATGCGTGAGGGGCGACGATCTGTTGACTGCGGACGCCGTCTTCATGCTATGATTTTGACGACTTGATACGCCGAACAATAAAACTAACATTAATAATATGTCGTAGGAGAGTGCTATGTGGACCAAGCCAGAGTTTAAAGAGATTCGTTTAGGTTTCGAGATAACCTTGTATCGTTATACGCGATAGTCCCCGCTTCTTTATCTGGGCTGACTGGGTGCTCTAAGCTGCCTAGCAGCCGCCTTTTATAAGTTGTATTACCATGTATATTCGAGTACTCGGTTCGGCTGCTGGCGGCGGCTTTCCTCAGTGGAACTGTAACTGCGCCAATTGTGATGGGCTACGAAAGGGCACCATTAATGCGCAGGCGCGCACACAATCCTCAATTGCGGTGAGTGGCGATGGTGAGCGCTGGGTGCTTTTTAATACCTCGCCAGATATTCTCACTCAGCTGGCCCGTTTTCCGCAAATACAGCCGGCCAGATCCATCCGTGATACAGGCATTGAAGCTATTGTGCTGATGGATAGTCAGATCGACCACAGTACGGGGTTGCTGATGCTACGTGAAGGGTGTCCATTGCCGGTTTATTGTACCGACTGCGTGTTTGAAGACCTCTCTACGGGCTTTCCTGTCTTTGAAATGTTGAAGTCTTGGAATGGCGGTAATCATCGTCATAGTCTGCCTATTGATGGTGAGAGTTTTACGATTAAGGGTATTGATCACCTTCGCTTTTCAACGATCGCAGTCGATGGCAAAGCGCCTCCTTACTCCCCGCACCGCCACAACCCCCATCCAGGCGACAATGTTGGCATGATGATCGAAGATAGCCGCACTGGTAAGCGATTATTTTATGCGCCTGGGTTAGCAGAAATTAGTGCCTCGGTAGCCGCTGCTTTCACGCAGGCAGACTGCCTAATGATTGATGGCACTTTCTGGCGAGGTGATGAAATGAGTTATATGGGCGTTGGCACCAAGCACGCCTTGGATATGGGGCACTTACCGCAATCGGGTAACGGTGGCATGATAGAGGTCTTGCGTGATTACAAACAAGCACGCAAGATACTGATTCATATTAATAATACCAATCCGATATTGTTGGAGGATTCGCCTGAGCGGATGCTGCTAGCAGAAGAGGAGATAGAGGTTAGCTTTGATGGCATGATGATCGAGCTCTAGCGATTGCTTTGTTTTGAGCGTAGCTATATTTTGCTTTTTTGAGGTAACTACTGATGAAGCCTTTACAACTGAACCCGCAATACCGTTTGCAGTTTGAGCAAGCGCAAGACTGTCATGTTCTACTCTTCCCCGAAGGTATGGTACAGCTGAATGAGACGGCCTCAACCATCCTTCTTGCCCTACAGGAACCTAAGAGTCTCGTTGATTTGATTGCTCTGCTACAGGAGCGTTTCCCTGAGGCTGAGGCGCTGGCAGATGATGTGAGAGAATTTGTGGGGATAGCTCGTGAAAAGCAGTGGCTGGTCTAACAAAGTAGCGACGAAGCAAACGTCTTCAATCCCTCTTTGGCTATTGGCGGAGCTGACTTATGCTTGTCCATTGCAGTGTGGTTATTGCTCTAACCCGGTGGACTATCCTCGTTATAAGAAAGGTGAGCTAAATACTGCTGAGTGGGTCGACGTATTTACCCAGGGAAGGGCGCTGGGAGCGTTGCAACTAGGGCTCTCCGGTGGCGAGCCGCTACTTCGCCCCGACTTGGAAGAGCTTATTGCCGAGGCAAGACGGTTGGGCTATTACACGAATTTAATTACCTCCACGGTTGGTATGGACCTGCAGCGTGTTACGCGGCTCCGTGAGGCAGGGGTTGATCATATTCAAGTGAGCTTTCAGGGGGCGAATGCAGCGACTAATGATTATTTTGCTGGTACAGAGTGCTTTGAGCATAAAGTGGCGATGGCAAGAGCTATCAAGGAGAGCGGCCTGCCAATGGTGCTTAACTTTGTGCTGCACCGTGGAAATATTGATCAGTTGCCTGAGATGTTGCTGCTTGCTGACAGCTTGGCAGCAGATTTTGTTGAGATTGCTAATTGCCAGTACTATGGTTGGGCCTGGCAGAATCGTGACGCTTTATTACCTAGTCGGCAACAGTTACAGGAGGCTGAGCGCCTCACGGCCGAGTTTCGCCAGCGTTTAACTCGACCGATGGAGCTGTTTTTTGTTGTCCCAGATTATTATAACGATACACCTAAGCCGTGCAGCAACGGCTGGGGGACGACATTTATTAGCGTGACGCCAAACGGCATGGTACTGCCTTGTCATGGTGCTGTAGTGTTACCGGAGACGGAGTTTCCCGATGTCCGGCAGCAGAGCTTGGCTGATATTTGGCAGAGGACCGAGCTGTTTAATCGCTTTCGTGGTAACCAGTGGATGAAGCAGCCTTGTGCAGGCTGCGAACAAAAAGAAGAAGATTTTGCGGGCTGTCGTTGTCAGGCTTATTTGTTGACAGGAGAGGCAGCAAACACTGACCCGGTCTGCTCGAAGTCTCCTCATCGTCATCTAGTTGATCAGCAGATAGAGCGGGCGGCAGCTTTGATAGGGCGCGTTGATGCTCCGGTAATAGAGAAGAGGAATCCGCAAAATAGCCGAGGCTTAGCTTCTTCGGTTATTGTTCGCAGTACAGAACAGTAGTCATTATTTGAGGAACTTATGTCTGATCTTATCGCGTTAAATCATTTGCCGACGCCACCATCTGAAGGCTGGTCGCGGGAGGAGTTTGAGTGTCAGCTTCGTTCATTGGAGGGGTTGTATCATATTCACCACCCTTTTCATGTCAGGATGAATAGCGGAGGCTGTAGCCGGCAAGAGGTGCAAGGCTGGGTAGCCAACCGTTATTACTATCAGATCAATATCCCGCTGAAAGACGCCAATGTTATTGCTAACACGCCGGATATAGCTGTTCGCCAGCAATGGCTGCAGCGCCTTCTTGATCACGATGGTCGGCCGGGCGCGGAGGGAGGGATTGAGGCTTGGATCACCCTTGGTGAAGCGGTAGGGTTGACTCGAGAAGAGGTTGTTAGCGAGCAGCACGTGCTGCCGGGAGTTCGTTTTGCTGTTGATGCCTACGTTAACTTTGCACGAAATAGTTGTTGGCAGGAGGCGGTGTGTTCATCGCTGACAGAGTTGTTTGCTCCGACGATTCATCAGAAACGCCTAGATAGCTGGCCTGTAGTCTACCCTTGGATTGATGCGCAGGGTTACGGTTATTTTCAGAAGCGCTTATCAGAGGCGAGGCGGGATGTTGAGCATGGCCTGGCAGTGACTTTGGCGTATTTTGATACTGCTGAGCGACAACAGCGAGCTATGACTATCGTTAAGTTTAAGCTAGATATTTTATGGTCACTGCTGGATGCGATGACAATGGCTTATGAGTATGAGCGAGCTCCCTATCACAGTTGTTAACAGAATGTTAAGATAAGCTGTCCGATTGGTAGAGAGTTGTGGCGTGTTGTTCGCGTTAGCTACTCGATAAGTTTGTTGTGATAGCCTAGGAGCTCTTGATGCGTTGTTTTATTGGCACCTTGATAATGTTGTGCAGTTTTTCGCTTTACGCGGCACCGAGTGAGTCGACGCAAAATACAAAGAGTAATAAGCGCCTTACCACAGGCTTGGTCCTCAGTGGTGGAGGTGCTCGCGGCATCGCTCATGTTGGTGTGATCAAGGCCCTAGAAGAAATGGGTATTAAGGTTGATGCTGTAGTCGGCACCAGTGCTGGCTCAATTATTGGCGCGCTCTATGCTTCGGGTATGACGGCGGATGAGTTGGCTGATACTGTTGAGCATATCGACTGGAAAGGCGGCTTTACTGACTCTTCTGATCGTTCGGAAATGCCGATGCGACGTAAGCAAGAAGACTATAAGTTGTTGTTAGATTACCACATCAGCGTCAAAGATGGTGAGGTGAAGCTACCTCGAGGCGCTGTGCAGGGGCAGCACTTAAATCTAATGCTGAAAGAACTGTTTCAGCATGTAGAAAATATTGAAGATTTCGATCAGTTACCGATTCCGTATCGTGCCGTCGCTTCAGATATCGTCACTGGCGATCGCTATGTGTTTAATCATGGTAGTTTGTCGACGGCGACACGTGCCAGTATGGCGATCCCAGGCGTTTACTCTCCCGTTGAATTTGACGGCCACGTGCTTGTTGATGGTGGTATTGCCTCGAATTTACCTGTCGAAGTGGCACAGGCAATGAATGTTGATCGCTTAATTGTGGTCGACATATCAACCCCGCTGAAGAAAAAAGATGAAATTGATAGTTTTTTTGCTGTATCGGATCAAGTACTGACAATTTTGACGCAAAAGAATACTGCCGCCTCAATAGCTAGTATGGGTAAGGGGGATATTTTAATTCAACCTAAGCTCGAGGAAGTGAGTACGTTTTCCTTCGATCAGATTGAGTTGGCCTTTAAAAGGGGCTATGAGGCGACGATGGCGCTGCAACCACAGTTGTCTCAGTGGGCAGAGCCTGAGGCGATCGATCACGGATTTGTGATTACTCAGGATGCACCAAGAATAGATTTTATTGAGGTAGATAACAACTCGGCAATTAGCGATAAATTGATACGTGCTCGCTTAGATCAGAATGTTGGAGAGGCGTTCGATCGAGATTTGTTAATGGAGAATATCGCCAATATTTATAGCTTGGATTACTTCCGGCTAATCGATTACCAGCTGGTTAAAAAAGGTGATCAAACAGGTTTGAAGATAATTACGAAAGAACGAAAGTGGGGGGCAAACTATATTCGTATAGGGGGGAACTTCGCTGACGATGTTAACGGTAAGAGTGAATATAATCTTGGTATTAGCTATCGTTTGAAGGGGATTAATAAGTTGGGGGCAGAGGCATATGTCTTTGGTCAAATCGGTAACAAGATGGCCTTTGAAACTAATTTTTATCAGCCTTTAGATTACAGCTCAAACTTCTATGTTGAGCCCTATTTTAAGTATCGAGGAAAGCATATTATCAGAGAGTTTGATGTGCTTAACCTTGAGGGGGGCAGATCTGTAGATGGCTTTGCGACAGACGATGGGAAGGAGCAGGATTGGTGGGTGAAGCGAGGAACGTTTGGCTTCGACCTAGGCAGCACCTTACTTAACTCGATTGATATGCGTGTCGGTGTGTTTACTGCCTCCGGTGGGTTTAAGCCTGATGGCGATGTTTTTTCAGAGGATACCTATCATTTCAATGAAGGGGGGTATCGTGTACAGACGAGCTACGACAGTATGGATAATGTTAGCTTCCCTAGCAAAGGCTTCTGGTTTAACTTTGTCGGAGAGGATAATAAAGAGAGTATGGGTAGTGATGATGAGTTCAAGCATATCATCGCTCGCCTAGGTGGTGCTTATAGTTTAGGTGACCATACCCTGTCGGCTGAGCTCGGTACTGAACAATACCGTAGCGCTGATTTGGAGCCGCAATATATGGCGACTCTAGGTGGCTTTCGCCGCTTGTCAGGTTATTCCAGTGATGCTTTGGCTGGGGCTTACAGTGCGATGGGACGAATACAGTACCGTTATCGCCTCACAGATCGTTCGATGTTGCCCGTCGACTTTCCGGCCTATTTTGGCGCGACCTTTGAAGCAGGTAATGTCTGGGACCAGCGTTCGATGATGTCTACCGATGATTTGATTCACGCCGGTAGCATCTATCTAGCGCTGGATAGCCCCATCGGAGCTATGTATTTTGCTTATGGTAGGGCTGAAGGCAGCCAAAGCGCCTTCTATCTGAGTATTGGTGAGAGTTACTAGCCTCACTGGCTAGCTGAGATCAACTGTTAGTAGATAGCTGTCTAGTTAGGTTTGCCACTGACGATACTGTTGCTATGTTGATTGCCGTGATAGGGCGCCCCGGTACCAATGGGGTGTTCTGTTGCTAATATATATCTGTATTTTGCTAGCTAAAACTTATCTTATGACTATCCTTGATGGTGTTATTCGACTCTTGCTGGGCTTGAGTCTGCAGTAAGGCTATAATATTCTTTATCACCAGTCGGCGACTTATTAAAGTGCGCATAGAATATATTGGGTGGAGTATTGCTGGCTTATGCCTTAGAGTTACTTAAGGTGTGCTTTGCCTTCTAAAACGACAAAAACAATAAGAAATATAGGTTCCACCATGACACAACGTAGTTTTAACATTCTATTTAGAGGCCAGACGCTTCCCGATTTTGATGTGGACGTTGTTAAAAACGAGCTGACTAAGCTGCTCAAGCTAGACGAAAAGCGTATTACGATACTATTTTCAGGACGTTTAATTACAATTAAGAAAAACTTGTCTGAAATAGATGCTCAGCGTTATATCGATATTTTTGCTGACTTAGGCGCAAAGGCCTTATTGAACGAGGTTGTTGAGGAAGAGGTACCGACAACTAACAAGGCTGTTGAGGCTGAGGCGGCGATAAAATTTAAGAACGAAACCTCTAAAAGTGACGCTGCTCCAATTGAAGACTCCAGAACTGAGGCACTTAAGGATAAAAACCCTAAGGCCGAAGATGGCTTGGTGGTGGCGAGATTTTTGACGGAGAAGCTAGTCGCCGAGGAGTCAGCGGTTGAATCAGATAGTATTACTGAGGTTGTGCCGTCGTCTGCCAAAGTGGAGCGTGTCGATATAGCGGAGGTTACAAGTGCTGAAAAGATTGAATGCCCCCGCTGTAACCATCTTCAGGCCCACGGTATTATGAGTTGTGAGCACTGTAATATGGACCTTCGTCGACACTTGTTACGGCTGGAAAAACGTCAGCGTTTGCGAGCGAACTTAACTGTTAATTGATGTCCTTTTAAAGAGGCGCTATTCGCGCCTCTTGTCGACTACGCCTTTTAAGTAGACGGAGCGGCTTTAGTTGGAACAAGCTCAAACTCGATGTTTCTGGTCTCAGTATCGACGTTGGATACCTTGATCGTAACTGCTTGCTCGAGTAGAAAGCGATTTTCGGCATTACTTAATATCCAGCGTGTTTGGTCTAGGCTCATACGCTTAGCTTTTTCTTTACTGCGTAGGCTGACAAAACCAACGATGCCATTCTCATCGAGCCGTACATTGAATCCGCTGCTGGTAGTATGGCTGATGACACCGGTAAACTCTTTACCCTGATGTGCTTGCATGTATTGGCAACATAACCAACGTTCAATTTCGTTACTGGCCTGGCGGCTGCCTTTGAGGGCTACGCTGAGCTGCTCAAGAAGCTCATTGCTGATAGAGGCTGCTACCTTGCCGCTAAGGTGTGCCTTGATCGCGCGGTGGTTAATTAGGTCGGTATATTTTCGAATCGGCGAAGTAAACGTTGCGTAGTGGTCGAAACCAAGGCCGAAGTGTGCCCCAGGTTGGCGACTGACCTCTGATCGCTGCAAGCTACGGTTGAGGATAGGGCGTAGGGGGAGCTCGTGCTCGAGGTCATCTAGTTTACGGATGATATTCTTGTAATTATCAAGCTCGTGTAGCTCTTTTACTTCGTAGCCAAGCTCTTCGCTAAGGAGTTTCTCTACGTCGCCAAGCTTTTCTTCCTTAAAACCTAGGTGATTGATATGTAAGCTTTCGATCTGATGGAGATCGAGGTAGCGGGCGGTTGCGAGGTTGGCGGCTAACATGCATTCCTCGATGAGGCGGTGGGCGTCATTTCGCTTCACTTCGTAGATGCTTTCTATTCTGCCGTCGTCATTTAGCTGAAAGCGGAAGTCACTGCGCTCAGGCATGATGAGACACTGCTGTTGTCGCCAATGATGGATAGCTTGTGTAGCGTTCCTTAGGTTGTCGATGAGCTCTTGCTGTTGCTCCGTTAGTGTATGGTGAGCCTGTTCGAGATAATGACCGACATTTTGGTAGCTTAATTTGGCGTGGGAGCGTACCACGGCCAGCGTAAAGTCTTGCCCGACAACCTCACCACTGAGGCTGACATCAAGGGTTAGAACCAGTGCTAGCCGATCTTCGTCAGGGCGTAATGAGCAGAGGTTGTTGGTGAGCTCACTGGGTAGCATCGGTGCGAGCCCACCGGGTAGGTAGCTCGATATCATTGTTTTTTGGGCTAGAGTGTCGAGTGCCGAGCCTGGGGTGACGAATGCGCTGGGGTCGGCGATAGCGACTTGTAGCTTCCAGCCTTGCTCGGATGGCTGAGCAAAAACAGCATCGTCCATATCTTCTGTCATGGTGGCGTCGATAGTGACGAAAGGAGTGTCACGTAGATCCTGCCGTTGTAACGCGAGGTCATCGATAGTGCTTTGGTCGATTGCGTTGACCTCAGCGCGTACGTCTTCGCTGATTGCGGGTGTTAGGCGATATTTGGCGGTGATGTAGGCGTGCTCGATACCTCGGTCGTCGGCATGACCAATAAGCTCAACAACACTGGCTTGTGCCTTACCCGACTTGATGGGGTGGCGATTAATTTTGGCGACGACGTAGCTACCGGCCTGTACCTTTTTGTGCTCTGAAGGGGGAATGTAGATAAGCCTTGAGAACCCGTTGATATCAGGGTTAACGAACAGTGTTTTGCCGCGTTTGACGATTGAGCCATGAAAAGTGTTGAGCTCAGAGTGGATCAACTCGTCGACTTCGGCAAATTCCTTATCTTGTTTGTCCTTATTGAGGCTGACTTTTATGCTGTCGCCAGCAAAAACCTTGTCCATTTCATCGGGGGGGAGGAAAATTTCACGACCATCCTCAAGTATGGCGAAGCCGAAGCGCTGCCTCGTGCCCTTGACCGTAGCTGTAAATGTGGCTTTATTAGCTTTTAGTTCAGCCTTGAGCTGTCCCAATTGAGACATGATGTTGTTGTCGAGCATGTGAATACCGATAAAATTGTGAGCGATGTAGCGCGAATGAAGGTTGCCGCGCGGCGTCTTTAAAGTTCCAGTCTCATGTTTTGGGTGTATCGAGCCTGCTGCTGATGTTGTTATCTGTGTTGGGAGTAATAAAACGTTCGTCTACCTGTAAGTGCTCTGTTGCCGGAAGCGCTTCCGGATTCAACAAGGATATCGTAGTAAATACAGGCAAGTTTGTCTCTCTTAGTCGATAGTGAATAATTTGCCGCATTTTATCATTGCGGCTATTGCGACAACAACAGTAGGCGGTCAAATTAGTCGGACTATGTATTTTCCTGTAGGGAGAATAGTCTTATACTGCTCGGCAGTCATCTTTGGGTACGTTATGCCATGAATGGGTAGTGCAGCAATAGAGCGACAGACTGGCTACGTGGGAGTGAGAGGCACAATAGATGAGCGATGATTTCAATGATTTCCTGCAACAGATGGGAGATGTCGAGCCGTACAAGGGGCAGCAGCGAGCAGACTTGAAAAGGGTGGCGAAGGCTACACCAGGGACTGAACGCCGACGTATGGCTGCGGTGAGCTGTGAGCAGGCAGATGATAACTTTTTAACCAGTAGCCATGTGCCGGAGGTCGGTCCTTTTGATGTCCTTGAGTTTCAGCGTGAGGGCGTGCAACATGGTGTTTTTAAGAAGTTACGTCGTGGCCGTTATGAGATAGAGGCGACGGTTGACTTGCATAATATGACGGTTGAGCAGGCCAGAGTAGAGGTGTTCGACTTTATTCGTCAGTGTTTAACTTATGAGTTGCGTACTGTGTTAATTACTCACGGTAAGGGTGACCGTAATTTGGACAACCCTGGGATTATCAAAAGCTGTACGGCGTTATGGTTGAAGCAAATCGATGAGGTTATCGCCTATCACAGTGCAGAGCCTCGCCATGGTGGCGTAGGTTCTGTCTACGTCATGTTGAAGAAGAGCCGTGCGGGAAAAGACAAGACTCGAGAAGAGTTTGAGGGTTTATAATGTTTAACATAAGGATATAGCGGTGCAACACTATACGACAGAGCAGAAGTTAGCCGTGGTACAGGCCTCGCCCAAAGCGGTTGCAGAGCATGATAGGCGTGCCTGGTTGGCCCTATTTGCGGATTATAATATTGTTGAGGATCCCGTTGGCTCAAGACCTCATATCAGCGGCGTTTTTGACCGTCGTGATGGGCGGCGGGGCAAGGGGCCTTTGGGACGTTTTTACGACTCATTTATCGCCCCTAATACGATTCGCTTTGATGTTCGGCGTGACATTGTTAACGGCGATACTGTGATCAGAGACTTGAATATTGAAATTACAATGTCAAAACGGGTTGTTGTCAGTGTGCCTATGCATCTCAGTTATCAACTCTGTGAGCAAGGTGGAGAGCTGAAAATTAGTCGTTTGGCGGCACATTGGGAGATTCTCCCGATGGTTATTCAGGCCTGCAGTTTCGGTCTGGACAGTCTTTCGACCATGACAAAAATGGGCATCAGGCTGCTGAGAAACATGGGCTTTTCAGGTATGTGTGGCTTTATGTCAGGGGTTCGTGGTATTGGTCACAATGGCAAGGTATTGGTGGATGAGTTGTTTTCAGCTCTCAATAGTCAAAATGCGAACCACCTACAGTTATTAGTTGATAGCGAGCAGTCGGGGCCATGTTTCATCGGTGCCGATGGCGTGGCAATGAGTAGCAGCCATTTTGTTTTGAAGCATCCAGGCCGATTTAGTGTTGATAAGGTCTTATGCTCTGGTTACAGCTGTAGCGCGAGCTTTGAGTACCATGATGGCGAGCGGAGTCTTCCTGGTGTCATGATTGCGGAGTGCTGCCGGCATACAGGTAAAATAACGGCGGCACGATTTTATGTCGATAATGCCGAGTAGTTGAGGTATCAAATAGTCCTTTAGTTATTTGTTTGGCTGATTAGCCAAGGTGGAAAAGACTGCTCTAACCGATGAGTGTGTCTTTCGCCTGATTGATCTGTGCGGCGATGAAATCACTGCCGCCACGATCAGGGTGCATTTTTTGAATTAAGCGCTTATGCGCCTTGATGATCGTTTCTTTATCGCTACCTTCTTGCAGTCCCAATATCGCCAATGCTTCTCGTCTATCCATGGCTGTTGCTCTGGGTTGTTGTTGTTGTTGTTGTTGTTGTTGTTGTTGTTGTTGTTGTTGTTGTTGTTGTTGTTGTTGATGATGATGATATTTTGCACCGCCATTACGTCGAAGTCGATAGGCTGCCAACAGGCGGCGTGCCTTGGCGTCGGCGGCACAGTCTTTGGCGACCAAGTCGAGCTGTTGTTCGTTAAGCTCGCTGAGTTTTTTCCCCGTAAACTCTCCTTGTAATACCACGCCGTCGACAGTGCCGTTGCTGGGCTCTATGCTGAGCTCAATAATGGCGCTGCTGATTTTTGCCGCGCTTATACCGCTATTGCCGATAAGTTTGCCCAGGGTAGGTAGGTAACGAATGAGTAGAGGTAGCCAGCGGCGGCCACTAGCGACAATGCCGGTGGCGATAGCAACGAGCCAGGAAGCTTTGCCAGTGGCTGCTGCAAATATTGTGATGATTAGTACTGCCCCAAGGCCGTAGCGCCAGAGTAATTTTCGTCTTTCAGCAGGTGATGCTTGCTGATAGAGGGTGTAGACGATATAGACGGCAAGAACCAAGGCCAATAATAGAATCAAGCGAGACAAGAGAGGAGCTCCAGGCGGACGATTTACGCATACTCTAGCGATATTAAGGTTAGGCTTGAAGGTAATATACAACAACAGGGTGTTTATTGTTATCGATGTACGCAAGGGCAGTGCTGTACTCGTCCTTTAGTGTGGTGGTGTATCCGTCGCCGCACGCGTCAATAGTATCGAGATTGCCGATAAGGTATCGGGATCTTGGTCTTTGATCTGGTTGGCGATATGGTGTTGGAAAAAGTACCTAAACGACGGGTTTTCAGTTGATGGATATAAACAGGGATCTCCAGGTAGGACCGGAGTACTGGTGATTTTCTCCTCATCGATCAGCATTGCTTGTATGCGGCCATCGGCCAACAGTCGCCAGCTAAGCACCTCTGTTAGAGTGATTGAGTGAGACTTTTCTTCACAGAGTAGTGCGTGTGTGCCAATGGTATCTGCAAACTCCTGCAATATCACATCGTCGCAGTCGGCTTCTGTGGCAAAGTATTCGGCTGATTGATGCAAGCTGTTAACTTGGTGCAAAGGGGCTTCGTCGAAGATGTATTCATTAGAGGGTTCAAAGAAGCCCTCCCAGCGCCCGTCGAGGGGGTCGTTTAGGAGCTGGCAGGGGCGAAGTTCCTCTAACCAGGGAACTAGGGCGTCAATTTCACCGTTATCGCGTAGCGCCCAACAGAGAATGCTCATACGGAAGAGTTTATTGCTGCAGCCATTATTGGTATACAGCATGCTGAGGCCATCGCACTCAGGCGCGATACGAATGATTCGGGACTCTTGCTCTTCGCGGACAGGGCGCCCGCTAAAGATACTAATAATATTGGAGTTCTTTGTTTTGTGGGAGTCCATCTGCATGATACTAACCTGCTGGCGGTGCTACGGCCTTGGATGAGTTGACTGGTTGCAGCCCTTCTCTTTGTATGCAATTGTGGCGTTAAAGTTAACCTTACCTCTGTATTTACAGTATAGAACATTCATCTCTCGCCGCTATTTCGTTTGGGGTGTTTGTTTCGGGGCTGTTACTGCATCGGTGGCGGGAGGTGAATGTGAAGATGACTGCATTGTTAGCTTATTGTTATGCTGTGTTGATAACTGATGGCGGGGGAGTCGATCTCCACGACGAATATGATGATAGGGTGACTGATGACGTGTTATTACTTTGCTTATGGCTCGAACATGAATGTTGAGCGTATGCGTGAGCGTGGATTGACGGTAGTGTCTAGCCAGCTGGGTAAGATATCTGATTGTGAGTTGTTATTCGATAAGGCGGCTCATAACGACCCTGGTGCAAGTTATGCCAACATAGGCTATCGCCAAGGTGGAATCGTGGAGGGGGTGTTGCACGAGTTAGTGGATGTATCGAATATAGCCTTACTCGATCATTTCGAGGGAACCCCCATTCGTTATAGCCGAGAATGCTACCCTGTCGAAACAGTGGGTGGAACGATGATTGCGGCTTGGGTGTATGTCGCCAATCCAGGCCATCGACAAGCTGGTTTGCGGCCGAGGCGTTGGTACCTGGAGCACCTACTGTGTGGGGAGAGTTACCTGACCCCGAGCTATTTTGCCAAGCTAACGAAAACACGTTGCATTGATGAGGTCGTGTAATCGTTGTCGTCATCAAGGTCAGGAGCGGCAAGTTATACCTGTGCGCTAGGTCACTGGCCAGGGTGAAGTGCGCGGGGATATAATATTTACTCCCCTATTTGTTGATGTTTTTTCGAGGTGCCTTTGGCTTCCATGACTGTTGATCTAGATAAGCCTACGGGGTTGCCGCAGGCCGATGTGACAGGGCGACATAACTACCCGAAGCTCATTGAGTTGTTTAATGCTTGTTTTGCTGAGAGAGATTATCGTGATGGCAGCAATACGCGACTCATCTGTGGGCAGGGTGAGCCAATTTATTATCCAGCTGGCATGCCTGAGGAAGACAGTGGTCACGATTATCATCGCATCATCTTTGCCCATGGCTTCTTTGCTAGTGCGTTGCATGAGTTAGCGCATTGGTGTGTCGCGGGGCAGGAGCGGCGTTGTCTAGTAGATTTTGGCTATTGGTATATACCCGACGGTCGCACAGCGGCACAACAACAGGCTTTTGAGCGTGTCGAGGGACGTACCCAGGCAATAGAGTGGTTATTGGCGAGTGCCTGTGACTATCGCTTTTGTGTTTCAGTTGATAACTTGACTGGCGAGGCGGGTGATAGCCAGGGATTTAAAGCGTTGGTCTACCAGTATCTGCAAGGTTATTTGCAAGCGGGAGTCAATGAGCGAACACAGTGTCTAATCAACGCCTTTTCTACTCACTTTGGTGTCAAAGAGCCCATGGCCGCTGAGCGCTTTCAGCTCGACCAGCTGAGCTAAAGTTACGCTTTACATAGTCTATAAACTTATTAATTAGAGAGAACCATGAAAATCGTTGCCGATGAAAACATCCCTCTTGCCGCTGAGCTTTTTTCCTCTTTTGGTGAGGTGATTAAGGTAGCCGGGCGTGATGTCACAGCGGCTCAGGTTGCTGATGCCGACATGCTGATTGTGCGCTCAGTTACGCCGGTGAATCAGGCGTTGCTGGAGGGTAGTCAGGTGAAGTTTGTTGGTACCTGTACCATAGGTACGGACCATGTCGATCTTGAATACCTGCGTCAACAGGGTATTGGTTTCAGTAATGCGCCTGGCTGTAATGCCACGTCTGTCGTCGAATACGTGCTGTCTTGTTTTGCACAATTATGGCAGCGCCATGGCATTGAATTTTTAAGCAGGCGTATCGGTATTATTGGCCTGGGGATGGTTGGTGGCAGCCTATACCGTCGCCTACAAGCGATGGGGGTGGATTGTGTGGGTTATGACCCTCTGATTCCTCAAGATCGCTTTGATAATATGGGCAGTCTGACCGAGGTACTGGCCTGCGATATTGTCTGTCTGCATACGCCTCTCACGACGACGGGTGATTATCCTAGTTATCATATGATTGGCGAAAGTGAACTGAAGTTACTGAACAAGGGGGCGGTGTTACTCAATGCGGGGCGGGGCGGTGTGATCGATAATAAGGCGCTATTAGCTCACCTACAGCACCAGCGAGATTTGCACGTTATTTTAGATGTGTTTGAAGGCGAACCGTCGATCGATTTAAGACTATTCCCTTATCTGGAGGTCGCCACACCGCATATTGCCGGTTACAGTTTTGACGGCAAGGTGACCGGGACGAGTATGATTTTTGAGGCAGCTTGTCGGCATTTTAGTTGTGATGAAGGGAAAGGGGCGGAGGGGTTGATCGGGGCGGCGTCACTGAGTCATCAGGCACAGTCAGTACTTGCTTGCTCGGAAGGGTTGTATGCGGCTATCTATGCCTTAACACAGGGGGTGTACCCGGTGCTGGAGGATGATCGACGTTGTCGTGAGGCATTGCTGGCCGCTGAGCGACGAGGTGAGGTGGCGGTGGCATTTGACGGCTTGCGTAAGAACTATCCCGAGCGACGACAATGGCGAGGCTTAGCTGTTGAGACGCCAGAGGCCTTGACGGCGGCAGAGCGGCACGTCTTTGCCGCCTTAGGTGTCTCGCTGGCCGGAGAGGCGACAGGTGTTTCTCAGTGAGCGATACGACGGCGGTTGAGGTAACCTTGCAATAGCCTGCGTAGACGAGAGCTAAGTTTTTTGGGCGGGACGGAGGCAATTAATTGATTGCAAGCAGTGTCGATCATCTGTGCAGTAATTTCAACTTCGTTGCCTTGTTCGTCGATGATCGCGGCATGGTGCAGGTATTTTTCGTCGAGTAAGGGGTATTCCTTCTTTGCAAAGCTCGTCTTCTGCTGTCTACTTTGGTCGTGTTCGTTATTACGCTTGTCATTAACATTGTCATCACGACGACTATGACGTTGGGAGCTTGAGGAGATATTCGTTTTGTTATCAGTTCCCATGGGCTTACTCCATACCGTTAATCTGTTTATTCTACTGTGGTGAGAATAGTCTTTAGGGCTATAGAATAGAGGTGGCTTATTTCAGTTTAGTG
Organism: Sinobacterium caligoides; assembly: GCF_003752585.1. Classification (NCBI taxonomy): domain Bacteria; kingdom Pseudomonadati; phylum Pseudomonadota; class Gammaproteobacteria; order Cellvibrionales; family Spongiibacteraceae; genus Sinobacterium; species Sinobacterium caligoides. The sequence goes on along the minus strand of NZ_RKHR01000003.1, from coordinate 556,584 downwards.
TCAGTGTGATAATTTACCTGTTTTACTTCTTTATTTGGCGCTTGTGAGTGGCAAATTTGTTGTTTAAATCTTGCTAGCTACCGTGGATCTTGAAATGTTTAAAATCGGTTTGGTGATTAACCCTTATGCGGGCCTCGGAGGAAGCGTGGGGCTGAAGGGGAGTGACGGTGCGGAAGTTCGTGCAGAGGCTTTGGCCTTGGGGGCCGTCTCAAAAATTGGAGCGAGGCTGCAGATTATGCTTGCGGGATTGGAGCAGTATCGTGACCGCATCGAGTTTGTGGGGTTCGGCGGTGTATTGGCGGGAGACTATCTCGCATCGCAGGGTTGGCATTGCACAATTATTGGCGAGCCTTTAGCAGAGGTGACGACAGCTAGCGATACGGTTGTGGCGGCGAAGGCGCTGGAGCGATATGGCATTGATCTATTGATATTTGTCGGTGGTGATGGAACGGCACGTAATGTCTTTGATGCGGTTAGTGAGGAGCAGCCTATACTAGGCTTGCCCTGCGGAGTGAAGATGCACTCCGGTGTGTTTGCTGTCTCGCCTCAGGCCTGTGCCGAGGTGGTGAAGATGCTGCTCGAGGGCAAGCTCGTTACGCTGGGGATGCGAGAAGTAAGAGATATCGATGAGCAACAGCTGCGCAGCGGCAGGGTGCAGTCAAAATATTACGGCGAATTGCTAGTGCCAGAGGCAGGACGTTTCATCCAGGCGACAAAGGTGTCTGGACGAGAAGTTGAGGAGTTAGTGGTTGCCGACATTGCCGCAGAGGTTATTGAGTCGATGACTGATGATACGCTGTATATTGTTGGCCCAGGGACTACACCTGCGGAGGTGATGGCTCAGCTGGGGTTAGCGAACACGCTTCTAGGGTTTGATCTGGTTTGCGATGAGGCACTATTGGCGAGTGATGTGAGTGAGCGACAGCTGCTGCAGGCGGTCGAAGCCCATGCCGGGGATATCAAGGTGGTTATCACGGCAACCGGTGGTCAAGGGCATTTGATCGGTCGCGGTAATCAGCAGCTGAGTGCCCAGGTTTTGGCTCAGCTTGATCGCTCGGCGTTGATGATTATTGCAACGAAAACGAAAGTGTTAGAGCTGGAAGGGCGTCCTCTAAGAATAGACTCTTCAGACCTGCAAATAGATCGTCGCTATAGCGGATACTATCGCGTGATCTGCGGTTATCGAGACTACATTATGTATCAGTTGTCGGGCGACTGACGCCTTCTTCGGCCTAGAAACCCATGATGAGAGGAGGGAAGGTGGGGGCGGCTCGTTTGCGCTGTGACTGTTGCCTGGTTGCTGTAATCCGTATAATGCGTCAATTGTCTCTACTTCTATTGGCGTATTTTCATGCTCAGTCCTCCCCTGTTATCTGTTAGCTCTAATCTCTCGGCAATACTCTCGGTTGTGGAGTCGTCACTGTTGCAAAGTCGGCGCCTGCTACACGGTCGCGGACGTTGTTATGAGGGGCTGGAGCAAGTCACGATAGATTATCACCCCGGAGCGGTAATGCTGACCTTATTTGCACCGCTTGAGATGCTAGATGAGCTGCTGGCAGAGCTACAGGGGTGTATTGATGGTTCAAATCAGCCTCAGACGGCGATGATCATTCAGCGCCGCTTTCTCGAGGGAACCCCCTCTGAGCTGTTTTGTGGCGTCTTGCCGGAGCCGGCGATTGCACGTATCGGTGACTCGGTCTTTGCTTTGCAATATATGAGCAAGCAGAATATCGGTTTTTTCTTGGATATGGCGCCGGGGCGTGATTGGTTACAGCAGCGGGTATCGGGTAAGAAAGTGTTAAACCTCTTCTCTTATACCTGCGCCTTATCTGTGCTGGCAACGCGAACTGGCGCTACCGAAGTGATCAATATGGATATGAGCAAGGCGGCGCTCTCTGTCGGACGTCAGAATCACTTGTTGAATGATTTGCCGGCTAAGCAGCATGGTGTACAGTTCCTTGCCCACGATATTATGAAGTCCTTCGGCAAGCTCGATAAATTGGGCCCCTACGATATTATCATCTGCGATCCGCCATCTTTTCAAAAGGGCAGTTTTGTCGCGGAGCAACACTACCGTAAGTTATTGAGCAGGATGTTGCCGATGTTGGCGCCATCGGCTGAGGTGTTGCTGTGTTTAAACGCACCAGAGATGAGCCCTGCTTTTATCACCTCACTGACCGATGAACTGTGGCCAGGGGTACGTTTCGTGCAGCGTTTGCCGGAGCACCCTGACTATCCTGAGGCAGAGCGAGACCGAGGCCTGAAACTTCTGCATTACATTAACGAGGCAGTGGTGACCGCTTAAAGTTAATCATGGTGCTCGCTACCGTGAAACAATAGGTCGCGAGCGATAGCAGCAGTGGCCGTTGAGTCACGCGCCTCGATGGCGCTTCTTAGGCGATTGATGCGGCTGTTTCTCTCTTGACGCTGTGAAGGAGGGAGAGAGCTCTCGGTTGAGTGCTGGTCTTTGCTGGGTAAGCTTCTCTGTGGTTCGGTCAGCAGACGCAGTGTCTTGTGGGTTATGCCGCAGCCATCAAAAGCCTCTTGTTTGACCTGTTGCTGGTAACGGATATAGCCCTCTTCCGCGAGCCATAAAATCGCCCCGAGGCAGCTGAGATGGCGTTCACTGTGCAGGCCGTATTGATCGATGTTATCTGGCCCGGAGATATCTTCGACGTAGAGGGTGATCGGTCGAGGGAAGTGGTTGTAGAGGGCAATTAAAATAAGTCCGCAATCTTTATAGAAGTCATGGATGTGTAGGTCGGCCATGGTCGCTCTTATCGAATAAGTGGGTGAGGTCGTGGCCTAGGGCTCAGCCTAGGCCAGCGGAGCTAGCGGTTGCGGTAGCGCTCGAGGAAAGCGGCAAAGCGATCGACAGCATCGCCGAGGACTTCTTGGTGCGGAAGGAATACGATGCGTACGTGCTGGGTGTCGCTGAGGTTAAAAGCGCTGCCCTGAACGAGTAGAATTTTTTCCTGCTGCAGTAGTTCTAGAACAAAGGCCTCATCGTCTTCGATGGGGTAGATTTCGGGGTCGAGACGAGGAAACAGATAGATCGCTCCCTGTGGCTTAACGCAGCTAACGCCTGGTATAGCTTGCAATTTTTGCCAGGCTAGTTCCCGCTGATCATACAGACGACCGCCATCGACGATTAGGTTGTTGATACTCTGGAAGCCACCGAGGGCGGTTTGCACCCCGTGTTGTGCCGGGACATTGGCGCATAGCCGCATTGAGGCGAGCATGTCGATGCCTTCAATGTAGTTGGTTGCCTTATGCTTGGCACCGGATAGGATCATCCAACCAGAGCGAATACCCGCGAGACGGTATGATTTAGAGAGGCCGTTAAAAGTGACAATGAAGATGTCGTCAGCGAGTGAGGCGGTCGGTATGTGACGTGCCTCGTCGTAGAGAATCTTATCGTAGATTTCGTCGGAGTAGAGAATCAGGTCGTGCTGACGGGCGAGCTCGATGACTTGCTCCAGTAGCTCCTTCGAGTAGACGGCACCGGTTGGGTTATTGGGGTTGATCAGCAGGATACCGCGGGTGCGCGGCGTGATCTTCGCCGCCATGTCTTCGATATCGGGGAACCAGCCATTTTCTTCATCACAGCGATAGTGGACGGCGTTGCCTCCGGCCAGTTTGACGGCGGCGGTCCACAGCGGGTAGTCAGGCGAGGGGATCAGCAACTCGTCGCCATTATTGAGCAGGGCCTGCATGGTCAGTACGATTAGCTCGCTGACGCCGTTACCCATGTAAATATCGTTCATCTCAACGTTGTCGATGCCCAGCTGTTGACAGTGCTGCATGACGGCTTTGCGGGCACTGAACAAGCCTTTTGATTCGCAATAGCCCTCGGCGTTAGGCAGGTTGTGAATGATATCTTGTACGATCTCATCCGGGGCATTAAAGCCGAAAGGGGCGGGGTTACCGATATTCAGCTTGAGGATACGTTGGCCATCTTCTTCCATACGATTCGCCTCAGCCAGCACAGGCCCGCGGATATCGTAACAGACGGCGTTGAGCTTGTGAGATTTAGAGATCGTCGTCATGGGGTATACTTCATCGCTGCTAGTTATTTGATAAGACAGGAAGTGTATCATGGGTGCGCCGAAAAGGGGCCCCCCGAACACATGCCTCCGTGCTCGTGAGCGGAAGCTAAGCGACAACTACTGCTTAGCTTGTATAAAATAATGATGATGACTGAGTTTAAATAAGGCAGGTCAATACGATGACGAAGAAAACGCCACAAGAATGGCGAGAGATATTAGATCCAGAAACCTTTTATGTTTGTCGAGAGAAGGGTACTGAGAAGCCATTCTCGGGTAAGTTTAATGCACATACGGCAGAGGGCGATTATCATTGCATCTGTTGCGGCGAGTTGTTGTTTCATTCGACGGCGAAGTTTGATGCCGGTTGTGGCTGGCCGAGCTTTTACCAGCAGGCCATGGAGAATATTAATATTACTGAAGATACTAGTATGGGCATGGTGCGCTTAGAGATTACTTGCGCCAGCTGCGATAGTCATCTTGGTCACGTCTTTAACGATGGACCGGATCCGACAGGGCTGCGCTACTGTGTGAACTCATTATCTCTCGATTTTCTCGCTAAAGATGACTCATCAGATTAGAACACAATGAGCTACAGGTAGTAATCGGTGGCATAACGCTGGCGATGGGCGTAGAACCCGCTTATAAAGCCTGTCGTAGGGACTCTGAAAAATTACTTATCAGTTTCTACGATAAAGTCCTTGACGCTATGGCGGCATATAAATACAATGCGCCCCGTCTTGAGGAGTTGGCCTCCTCGAAGCAAGATGATCTTAGGGTCGTCAAGCAAGGCATCGCGTCCCGTTCGTCTAGAGGCCTAGGACACCGCCCTTTCACGGCGGTAACAGGGGTTCGAGTCCCCTACGGGATGCCATTGCGGGAATAGCTCAGTTGGTAGAGCACAACCTTGCCAAGGTTGGGGTCGCGAGTTCGAGTCTCGTTTCCCGCTCCAAATTTAAAAGCCGGCTCTATAGCCGGCTTTTTCTCGTCTGAAACTTTTGCTTTTATCCTCAATAGCTTGAAAATTCTTATATAATCACAATGTTATCGCTTGGCTTTCGCATGAATTGTTCCTGCGCAGAGCGATGTAAGAGGTCACTATGACGCATGCACTTTCTATTTCAGGTTTGAAGAAGCAATACGGCAATGGTTTTGAGGCGCTCAAGGGTGTTGACCTGACTGTCGAGGCGGGTGATTTTTTTGCTCTGCTTGGGCCTAACGGTGCTGGAAAGTCGACGACGATTGGCATCGTCTGTTCTTTGGTGAATAAGACTGCTGGCCAAGTTTCTATCTTTGGTGTCGACATCGATGAGAATTTTGCCGAAGCAAAGAAGCACATTGGTGTCGTGCCGCAGGAGTTTAATTTTCATGTCTTCGAGCGTGTTATCGATATCGTATTAAATCAGGCGGGTTACTTTGGTATTGCGCGCAGTGTGGCTTTGCCGAGAGCGGAAAAATACCTTAAGCAACTCAGTTTGTGGGATAAGCGTTTCAACCAGGCGAGAGAACTTTCCGGTGGTATGAAGCGTCGACTAATGATTGCTCGCGCGTTAATTCATCAGCCCAAGTTATTAATTCTCGATGAGCCGACCGCGGGTGTCGATATAGAAATCCGCCGCTCGATGTGGGAGTTTTTACAGCAAATTAACGCCGAAGGTACCACGATCATACTGACCACGCATTATTTAGAGGAGGCGGAGCAGCTGTGTCGCAACATTGCCATTATCGATGGCGGTAAGATAGTGAAAAACACCAGTGTTAAGGCGCTGCTGCAGACCCTAGATAAAGAGACGTTGGTGCTCGATAGTATCGCGGTACTGCCTCAGCAGGTTGAGTTGTCAGGTATTCAATGTCGTCGCCTCGACGATCACAGTTTAGAGGTTGATATCCATAAGGGGGAAAACCTTAATGCTCTGTTCCGGGAGTTGGCGGTGGCAGGTATCGAGGTGAGTAGTTTGCGCAATAAGAGCAACCGACTTGAAGAGCTGTTTATTTCGATGACCGGCGAGCACGCAGCAGTGGAGGGTAAATAATGGATTTTCACGGTAACTTAATCGCACTGCAAACTATCCTAGGTAAGGAAATTCGTCGCTTTACCCGCATCTGGATACAGACGCTGGTACCTCCCGCGATTACAGTGATGTTGTACTTTGTTATTTTCGGGCACTTAATCGGCTCACGAATTGGTCAGATGGGCGGCTATAGCTATATGCAGTTTGTCGTGCCCGGGCTGATTATGATGGGGGTAATTACCAACTCCTATTCGAACGTTGTTTCGTCCTTTTTTAGCGCTAAATTTCACCATTCGATTGAGGAGTTGTTGGTCTCCCCCGTCTCTAATCATGTCATCTTGGCCGGTTATATCTTAGGGGGAGTCACTCGTGGCTTGTTGGTTGGGTTGATTGTGACAGTGTTGACGTTATTTTTCGCCGATGTCTCCATTCACAATGTCTGGGTGACGGTATCGATTGTATTGCTGACCTCGATGTTGTTCTCGTTGATGGGTTTTGTTAATGCTGTTTACGCGAATAGCTTTGATGATATATCGATTATTCCCACCTTCGTGCTAACACCACTGATTTACTTGGGCGGGGTATTTTACTCGATCGATTTGCTGCCCGACTTTTGGGCGTCGCTATCACAGTTGAATCCGATTCTATATATGGTCAATGCCTTCCGCTATGGCGTGCTGGGCTACAGCGATATCAATATCGTTTACGCCTTCGTTATAGTGGGTATTTTTAATGTTGCGTTATGGTTTTTCTGCTTGCACCTGCTATCTTCAGGCAAGCGCTTGCGCCAATAAAGTAACGTGGTGGCGCCCTTTTTTACGGGGCGTTTAATTATTTAAAATGAAATAGATCTCTTGAAGCAAAGGTGCAAACATGTCTGATGAATATTTGTCCGAGCATACTCAACTAGGTAAGACGACAGAAAATATTTATACCTATACACCGTCTTTGCTGTGCCCTATCCCGCGTGCTATGGCGCGCAAAGAATTAGGTTTTGAGGCGGAGACGCTACCCTTTAATGGCAGTGATATTTGGACCGGCTACGAGATCTCTTGGCTTGCGGAGTCAGGTAAGCCTGAAATTGCTATTGCCGAGTTCCGCATACCTGCTATGTCGCCAAATATTATCGAATCCAAATCGTTTAAGATGTATCTCAACTCTTTCAATCTCAGTAAGTTTGAAGGTTGGGGGGTGGTTGAAGAGCTGATGACTAAGGACATCAGCGCTGCTGCCGGCGCACCAGTGCAAGTGACTTTGTTAACACCGCAACAGATGTTACGTGCCGGTATTGAGTCACCGAAGGGGACCTGTATCGATGCTCACGATATTACGCTAGAGGCGTACCTTCCTGAGGCTAGCCTATTGCAAGTCTCCGAGCAGCAGGTACGTGAAGATGTTTATAGCGATCTGTTTCGCTCTAATTGCCCGGTTACTGGTCAACCTGATTGGGCGACAATCGCTATTAGCTACAGTGGCAACCAGATTGATCATGCCTCTCTGCTGCGTTATCTGGTCTCCTTCAGGGATCAGGCGGAGTTTCACGAGCAGTGTGCCGAGCGTATCTTTAGAGATATAAGCGAACAGTGTGCCCCGCAGGAGTTAACAGTGTTTGCTCGCTTCTTACGTCGAGGTGGCCTTGATATCAACCCTTGGCGCAGCAATGTGCGTGAGGCACCGCGCTTTCAGCGTCTCAGCCGCCAGTAACTCTTTTCTGTTCCGTCGTATGGTCGTTGGAGCTTATAAAGCTTGCCATTATCGAGCAGTTTGGTTAAAGTAGCGCCCGCTTGCGAGGGAGACCTTGTGGCATTGCGGACAGGTGGCCGAGTGGCCGAAGGCGCACGCCTGGAAAGTGTGTAACGGGAAACCGTTCGAGGGTTCGAATCCCTCCCTGTCCGCCATTATTTCAAAGCCCAGCCACCGTGCTGGGCTTTTTTGTTTCTAGCTACTCAGCCAACTTTTAGAATACTATCCATTTACTACGCCCACCTTTAATTGGTATTCTTCGGCGTGTATTGGGATAAATATGCTAGAGTCGTAGTCTATTCGACAGAAAATAACCCTATTGCAACTTAGACAGGATACCTCTTTTGCTTCTCAACCTTCGTCATTTACTACAGCGCAACCGCTTACATTGGGCTTCTAGTCTAGTGCTTTTGCTGGTGGTGAGCTGGGTGCTTGGGTTGTGCGTGGGGGGATCCATGTCGATGGATGCTGGCGAGTCGTCGGTCGTACAGCCTGCTGTAAAACTGATGATTATGGAGCCCGCCCAGCAGATGACGATGACGGCCACGTCAGAGCATGATTGTTGTGCTAATGTTCTCAGCACTGTCTGTGATGATACTGCTGAACTGTTGGTGCAGCTGTTTGAGCATAGTTTCATTGCAGCACTTTATGTGGCTGTTGCGCTACTTTCTATCTTTTGTGTAGCAAAAAAAATAAGCTATCCGGTGCGCCATCAGCGCCGTTTTTATCCCCCTCCTGTTTACCTCCTGAACTGCGTATTTCGTCACTAGCCAATCATTGAAGACAAATAGGGTGCGAGACTCTGTCTTGTCACTCTGTGTGTCTGTTCACCATTGATGGTACGTGATGAGCGTCAGTCTGTGTCCGGCTGACACAGTCGCTCATCACGATTGGATTTTGCGAATATTCCGTGGAGGATATCGTGGTAATACGACGAATATATATTTTCTCGCTGCTGATGAGCTGCAGCGTTCTGGCAGTTGCCAATGTGATGGCTGATCAGCGTCTAGGGTTTGTTGAAGCAGCTAAGCAGCAAAAACTCAACCCATTGACGTTGTCGGCGGCCATAGAACTTGCCTTGCGGGATGAACCCGGTGCACTGGCAAGGCTTAACGATGCGCGTGCGATGGCAAGTCGAGCAATAGCGGGTAACAGTTGGGAAGACCCTAAGGTGAAACTTGGTGTCAGTAATTTGCCGACGGACAGCTTCGACCTTGATCAGGAGGCGATGACTCAGTTAAAACTGGGTTTAACACAAGCGATTCCTCGTGGCGATAGCCATACGATAATCGCCAAGGGTTTCGATTATCAAGCGCAGGTGCAGCAAGCGCTAGCGATGGAGCGTTTACTCAAGGTTAGGGTGGCAAGCAGTATCAGTTGGTTAGAGTCTTGGTACGCCGAGCGCGCCAATGCAATTTACCAGCATGATCAGCGCCTATTTAACGATTTACTGCAGGTGGCGCAGGCCCTATATCGCGTGGGGAAGCGTAGCCAAGCAGATGTGCTAAAAGCTCAGCTGGAGATTGATCGTCAACGAGATCAACTACAGCAATCGTATACCGAGATAGCCGTGAATCGTGCGGCGCTTTCGCAGTATATCGGCGAACCTGACAGTCGCCGGCCTCTAACAGAAGTGTTGGAGTTACCGGTTTATGTCGCAAAAAACGCGTCTTTACTGCTACAACACCCGAGTGTGATTGCCATCGATAGACAGCTTGATGCTGCTCGCCAGCAAGTGGCTTTGGCGAAGGAAGCTTATAAACCTGCATGGTCAGTCAATGTCGAATATGGCAAGCGCTTGGCGGAGGATCAAGTAGGTCAACAACTCCCTGATATGCTCAGTGCCTCGCTGAGTGTTGATATACCGCTGTTTACGCGTAGTAAACAGGACCCGTTATACCTTGCAAGTCAGCATCAATTATCGGCGTTACTGGATCAGCGTGGGCAGCTACTACGCGAATTGCGTGCACAGTCGGCGGCTGCCAAGGTGAAAATAGATCGATTAGAACAGCGTATTGCGCTGTATAAAATGAGCCTATTACCGACGGCTAAACAGAGTGCGACGACCGACTTAAATGCCTATCAGAGCGGTCAAGGTGGGTTTCAAGAGGTGTTAAAAAGCCGTTTATTTTACCAGCAGGTGCAACTTGACTATGCGCGTTTACGCACCGATCTGGCTGTTAGCTTGAGCCAGTCCGAATATTTTTATCGACCACTTTCTCCTGAGATAGATGCTTCTTACCGACGATAAGTCGCGTGAAAAACTAAGTATAGCTGGTTTGAATTATTCAATAGGGCTGACAAATAGCAGCTCTGGAGTGAACAAATGAAATCTTTATTTATATATAGCGCTTTCGCCATTGTTGGTATGTTAGTTGGTATTACCCTGCAGAATCGCTGGACAATTATCGGGGATGCAGGTCAGCTCGCGAAGGAGGATAAAGCAAAGCCGCTCTATTGGGTGGCACCTATGGATGCTAATTACCGCCGAGACCGCCCGGGTAAGTCACCGATGGGCATGGACTTGGTGCCGGTGTATGAGCAGGTGAGTGATCCGCAGACAGTGCTAATCTCTGCAGCAGTAGAGCAAAATCTTGCTGTTAGGTTGGGTGTGGTAGAGCGTCGGATACTTCCGATACCTATTCAGACGGTGGGGATTGTACAGCTTGATGAAGATAAAATTTATCATGCGCACGTGCGTGCAGAGGGTTGGATCCAACAGCTGAAGGCGACGGCGGTAGGTGACCGGGTTAAAGCGGGCGAGCTGTTATTTAAACTCTATTCGCCTACGCTGGTGGCGGCACAGGAGGAGTATCTCGTGGCGCTCAATAGTGGTAACCACAAGTTGCTCAGTGCCTCGAAGGAGCGGTTGTTGGCGCTGGGCATATCGGAACAAGACATTACCTCGCTAAGGCTGCAGCGTAAGGCGCAGCAGCAGATTAGTTTCTACGCGCATCATGATGGATTTATCACGAAGTTGGCGGTCCGCGAGGGCATGTACGTAAAGCCGGACAGTGAAATTATGGCGATAGGTGACTTGGCTTCAGTGTGGGTAATCGCCGAGGTGTTTGAGCGACAGGCGGCTTGGCTCAAAGCGGGGCAGGCTGTTGAAATGACGACGATAAGTGACAACGGTCGACGTTGGATTGGTGCGGTCGAGACTATCTACCCAGTGTTAAAGAAAAAGACACGAACGGTGCAGGTACGGATACGTTTTGATAATAGTGATTTCGCGCTGAAACCTAATATGTTTGCCGACTTAATTATTAAGGCGGGGGACCATCAGCAGCGATTGCTGCTGCCCCGAGAGGCCGTTATTCGTGGTGCGCAATTTAACCGGGTGGTTAAGCAGGTTAAGGCAGGTGAATATCGCAGTGAAATTGTTTCTACCGGTATCGAGGCTGGTGCTTATGTTGAAATATTGACTGGGCTGGATGTTGGCGACAAGGTCGTGACATCGGCACAGTTCCTCATTGACTCGGAGTCAAATATTGACGCTGAAATTGCTCGTATTAATGGCGCTGAACAGCATGAAATGACAGGCGGGGCGATGAAGGTTGATGGCAGCCCTCAGATGAAGCCCGATGCCAGCAAGCGTGCTGCAGGCAAGCAGTCAGAGATGCGTTGTGGCGGTGATATGGATATGAGTCGCGAGGGGGTTAATCATGATTGAGGCTATTATTCGTTGGTCTGTGGTTAACCGTTTCATGGTGTTATTGGCAACGGCCTGCCTGATTGTCGTCGGTGGGTATGCGCTGAAGCATACTCCGGTCGACGCGCTTCCTGATCTATCCGATGTGCAGGTAATTGTTAAGACGAGCTACCCCGGGCAGGCGCCGCAAGTGGTACAGGATCAAGTAACCTACCCGTTGACGACGGCCATGCTATCGGTGCCAAAAGCGAAGACGGTTCGAGGTTTTTCGTTTTATGGGGACTCTTACGTCTATGTAATTTTTGAGGAGGGTACTGATATGTACTGGGCGCGCTCTCGCGTCTTGGAGTACTTAAGTCAGATCAGTGCTAAGTTGCCGGCGCAGGCGAAGGCCGAGCTGGGGCCTGATGCCACTGGTGTTGGCTGGGTCTATGAGTACGCGTTAGTTGATCGTAGTGGTCGTCACGATCTGGCTCAGCTTAGAAGTTTACAGGATTGGTTTTTAAAATTTGAGCTACAAGCCGTCTCCGGTGTCTCAGAAGTCAGTACGATTGGCGGCATGGTAAAGCAATATCAAGTGGTCGTCGACCCGAATAAATTGCGTGCCTATGGTTTACCGTTATCGTTAATTACAACGGCGATCCAGCAGGCGAACCATGAGTCTGGGGCCTCTGTTATTGAGATGGCGGAAGCGGAATACATGGTTAGGGTGACGGGTTATTTGCAGTCGGTAACGGATATTGAGAACGTGCCTTTGGGGGCCAGTGAAGAAGGTACGCCGATCCTATTGAAGCAAGTGGCCCGAGTGGTGGAGGGGCCGCAGATGCGTCGTGGCATTGCCGAGCTCAACGGTGAGGGTGAGGTTGTGGGGGGCGTCGTCGTGATGCGCTCGGGTGAGAATGCTCAGCAGACTATCGCAGCGGTGAAACAGCGCCTTGCGAGTTTAGCCAAGGGCTTGCCGCAAGGCGTTGAAGTCGTCGAGGTTTATAACAGGGCTACTCTGGTGCAGTCGGCGTTAGATAACTTGCGCAGCAAGTTGCTTGAAGAATTTATTGTGGTGGCGTTGGTTTGTGCGTTGTTCCTGTTTCATTTTCGCTCGGCACTGATTGTGATTATTAGCTTGCCTATCGGTATTTTGGTCGCGGTTTCAGTCATGTATTGGCAGGGGATTAACGCCAATATTATGTCGCTTGGAGGCATCGCTATCGCTATTGGGGCAATGGTAGATGGTGCCATCGTGATGATCGAAAACGTACACAAGAAGTTGGCCGCCTGTGATGACTTGAGCGATAAACAGCGTTGGCAGTTGGTCTTGGAGTCCTCTATAGAGGTAGGGCCACCGTTGTTTTATTCGCTACTCATTATTACGGTGAGCTTTTTGCCCGTGTTTGCCCTGGAGGCTCAGGAGGGCAAGATGTTTGCGCCACTGGCCTACACCAAGACTTTTGCCATGGCGGCGTCGGCGGGACTGGCTATCACTTTGATTCCGGTGTTGATGGGTTATCTCATTCGGGGGAAAGTACACAGTGAGGCGAAAAACCCGGTCAATCGCCTGTTAATGGCAGCCTATCGACCACTGTTAACGTGGTTTTTACGGCGCCCGGTGAAGACCCTACTTGTCGCAATGATCTTGACGGTAGCGGGTTTGTGGCCAATGACGCAGCTGGGCAGTGAGTTTATGCCAGAGCTCGATGAAGGGGACTTGATGTATATGCCGACAACCTATGCCGCCGTCTCTATTGGTAAGGCGCGGCAGATTTTGCAGCAGACAGACAAGCTGATCAAGACAGTGCCAGAAGTGAAGACGGTGTTTGGAAAAGTCGGACGTGCGGAGTCGGCCACGGACCCCGCGCCGTTGACGATGATCGAGACGGTTATTCAATTTAAGCCGAAGGAACAGTGGCGCCCAGGCGTGAGCAAGCAAGATATTAAGGAAGAGCTCAATCGTTTGGTCGATATTCCAGGTCTCAGCAATGCTTGGGTGATGCCGATTAAGACGCGTATCGACATGTTGGCGACGGGGATTAAAACGCCCGTAGGCATAAAAATAGCCGGCGCTGATCTGAGCGTGATTGAGTCAATTGCTAAACAGCTCGAGGCAATATTGCCTGCTGTTGAGGGCACTGCATCGGTGTATGCCGAGCGTGTCGTGGGTGGGCGCTATATCACCGTCGATATCGATCGCCAGCGGGCGTCACGTTACGGTCTTAACATTGCCGATATACAGCAGGTGGTATCGACGGCGATCGGTGGCGTTAATGTCACTGAGACGACGGAGGGGCAAGAGCGATTCCCGGTGAATGTTCGTTACCCACAGCGCTATCGGGATTCTGCCGAGCAGCTACGCTGGTTGCCTATCGTTACAAAGTCGGGGGGTAGTATTGCGTTGAGCGATGTGGCGGCGGTTCGAGTTAGTGAAGGACCACCGGCAATCAAGAGCGAAAACGCGCGGCTCAATGGTTGGGTGTTAATTGATATAGAAGGCCGAGATCTGGGTAGCTATGTGGCGGAGGCTAAAGCAAGGGTTCTTCAGCAGTTACAACTTCCCGCAGGTTACTCTATTCATTGGTCAGGTCAATACGAATATATGGAGCGAGCTAAGGCAAAGCTGACTGTGGTGGTGCCAGTGACGCTGCTGCTGATCATGGCGCTGCTGATTGTTAACTTCCGTAGTGTGACAGAGGTGTTGATAATCATGATCAGCCTGCCTTTCGCCATGGTCGGCGGTATTCTCTACCTCTACCTGGCAGGCTACCAGTTGTCGGTTGCAGTCGGTGTGGGGTTTATAGCCTTGGCAGGTGTAAGTGTGGAGATCGGTGTGTTGATGTTGGTGTACCTGAACCAAGCTTTGCAAGAGTATCGAGCACAATTTGGCGAGCCGGATCAACAGGGGCTAGCGCAGCTGGTGGGTGATACGGCGGCTTTGCGTGTACGTCCCATTGTGATGACGGCGATTACAGTGATTGTTGGTCTGGTACCTGTGATGATGGGCGAGGGCACGGGGAGTGAGGTGATGCAGCGTATCGCAGCACCGATGGTCGGTGGCATGGTGACTTCGTTGCTACTGACGCTCGTGGTGTTGCCCTGTCTCTATTTTTGCTGGCGACGCAGTGGGCTGCCGAATGAAGAGAGTGCAGGTGAGAGTGTCGTGAAGAATGACTTAGAAGAGCGTTAGTATGTAGAGAGGGAACCCTGCCTCGCGGGAGGCAGGGAGTGGGTGTTATAGTGCTAAATCGATCTCGAGAGTGACGCTCTGGCCATTATCGTATTTATGTCCGGTAATAGTGCCTTGATACTTTTGACCGACAAAAGAGCCATCATTCTCAATGGTGTCGCTTTCATCGCTGTCATTTTCTACTAAGTTTATCGTGATGTCTTCGATCTGTATGCTTAGGTCTTCCTCATTGTGTAGAACTTTGTTATCACTCTTACGAGTGGTTATTTCACGATTGTAAGAGAGTTCACCATTGCCGAGATTGGTATATAACTCGTCCGCTCTGAAAACCTCGCTACCGTCGTCATTGGCCGGTTGTGTTAGCCATAGATATTGATAGCAGGCGCTATTTAGCTGAATTGAAGAATCGACACCGGACATAGAGGATAACGTCAAGCCCTGAAT
The DNA here is from genome assembly GCF_003752585.1 of Sinobacterium caligoides. Taxonomy (NCBI): domain Bacteria; kingdom Pseudomonadati; phylum Pseudomonadota; class Gammaproteobacteria; order Cellvibrionales; family Spongiibacteraceae; genus Sinobacterium; species Sinobacterium caligoides. The sequence continues at coordinate 541,512 of NZ_RKHR01000003.1, read as the reverse complement.
GTTTAACATTGAGGAGTCATTCTTCAGTTTGACGGCGTCAAAGGTGTTATGTACTTCGGGGTTACTATCGCTTGCTGCTAGTGAAAGCTCACCGTGGATGGCGGTGCCGTATCCGTTAAAGGACAAGGGACCGACGTTGATACCTGTTAAGGTGTCGTTGGTCAGTGTGACCTTTTCAATATCGACATTGAGAGAGTCTTTTAATGCTGCAATTTGATCGGGGTCTGTAGGGTCAGCTAGTGCAGCTATTTGTTGTTCAGTAGGTTCTACTTCCGGCTTACAATAGCGTACATTGAACTCACCGGGAGTCGCTGCACTGGTAATGGTAACGATTTGTCGAACAATCTTTGACGTATCGCCTCCCGAAGACTTCTCCAGAAATAGCCACTGTCCAGAGATGTCATTCTCGGCAGTTTCTTGTACTGGTGGGTAGGGGGTGTTGTCTAAGTCTAGTGTGAGAACCTCATCTGAAGGTGCTGGGATACTAGGCTGCTCTGGTGTTGGTGTTGGTGTTGGTGTTGGTGTTGGTGCATCCGTTGGGTCGCCACCGCCACCGCCACCGCCGCCACCACCACAACCAGTTGCAACAATGGCAGCAAGACAAAGAGGGAGTAAAGTTTGAATGCGCATAATATTGGCCTAATGTTTTTATTTTAGTGGTCTAGGCAGCGGCAGATAGAAGAAGGTATCAGCCTCTGTAATTGCTCTAGTTGAGAAAATAATAAGAAAATATAGCCAAAATGTGAACTGATGACGTAAAGCTTTACAGTTACAGTTCTTAACTGGTCGTTTTTTGAGCGAAAGAAAGGGGGCGAGTAGGGAGGGGGGGCAGATATCACCGACCGTGTCGGTAAATCTTACAGTGCTTGTCACTGTTTAGCGGCAATAGGTTACCGACTTGATATACTCAATGTCTTGCTGACGCCAGAATCGCCATTGATGTAGCCTTTCTGGAGGAGGTAAACGGCCATCTTCCGCCCAGCGATGGATGACCGTGGGTGTCGTGCCGAGCTCGTGGGCGACTTCATTGCTACTGAGCCAGCCTTCGAGAAAAGCGGGTTTAGTTATTTTTTCGACTTCTTGCATTAAATGATCCTCTTTATTATTCACTAGGGAGAGGTTAGCAATTGTTTGTGACAGAAATACGACAGAAGTAAAATTAATGACGATCACGTGGTCAGAATCTTTTTTAGGCATTTATACTATTGGTGCAAAAACTTAGTCCATTAGTGGTATCTGCGAATTTATCAATACAGCGTTCTTTTTTATCATTGCTGTTAAATCATGATAGGCAAGGAATCCGGACATGTATCGAGAAATTAAAGAATATTTGCAAACAGAAGGTTTAACCGTCAACGTTGATGGGGATCGATTAATTTGCAGTGACGACGAGACACGAGTGATGTTCAGCTTCAAAGATATTTGTAGCGTTTATTATTTTTATGAACATACACCAGTAGCTTCAAGCTCTGTGTCTGAAAGCGGTTTAATCGATGATTGGAAAATGCTCTACCTAGCCGCGAAAGCAAAGGCTAAAGACGAGCAGTTCACCGATTTTTTAAGGCAGCGCCAGCTATTGGCAGAAGCTGAGCAACATGGGGCTTTTCATTAATCATCTTTAGTATCTAATTCTCGCTATTCTATTCTGCTTTTTAACTTAAAATATTGTTAATAAATGTATTTCTCTATGCCGCGAACTACATTGCTATAGTTACAGTTTGTTTAGAATGGTAATGAAATTTAATCTGGCGCAAACAAACTTTCGTTGAGGGTGGCCGTAGAGGGTTGCCCTCGTTTACTATCCTAGATAACAAAAAAAACTCCTCTTAGGATAGGTGGTAGAGAGATGGATTGGGATATGTCTGATGTGTTCCCGGTGACAGGGCTTAATAAACTCAGCCCCATGCGCTCACGCTTTATTGCTGAGCATGTACAGCGTGCCGTTTGGGGAATTCAACGAGAGAATGGTGAAGAGGTTAACGCGTGGGTAGATCATAGTGATGATCCTATTTATCAAATTATGGCAGAGCAAAACTTCCATCGTAACCCGGTGGCAAGAGCTAAGCGTTTATTGATGAGAATCTTTGCTAAGAAGAAAGCATCCAGTCAGCAGATACAAATAACCTATTAGTAAAGGCGTTATTATTTTTATAACAGCCTTTACCTAGTACTACTAGTTTTGTCATTCCTTTTGGCAGATAACCGTTAGTGCCGCTATAAGCTTTTGACACTGCTCTGCTGTACCGATAGTAATACGTAGGAACTGCTCGATACGTGGCTTTTTGAAGTGACGAACAATGATTGATTCTGTTCGTAAGCTTTGTGCGAGCTGCTCAGCATCGAAGTCATTGTGACGAATAAAAACAAAATTAGCTTTTGAAGGGATCACTGTGAAGCCCAGTGTGGTGAGCTGCTCGCTCAACTGCTCGCGACTGGCAATTATTTTATTTCGTGTTAACTCAAAGTACTCCACATCTTTAAATGATGCGCATGCTGCTGCTTCGGCAACACGGTCAATAGGATAGGAGTTGAAGGAGTTTTTAACTCGCTCCAAGGCTTCGATAAGGTGGGCTTGTGCTATGGCGAAACCAACCCGCAAGCCGGCCAGAGATCGTGACTTAGAGAGGGTTTGAACAACGACGAGGTTATCGTAGTCTTGCACTAAGCTAATGGCAGTTTCGCCACCGAAGTCGATATAGGCTTCATCGATAACGACGACACTGTCTGGGTTGGCATTTAAAATCTCACGTACTGATTCGAGGGCTAAAACCTTACCAGTAGGTGCATTTGGGTTAGGGAAGATGATGCCGCCATTGGCAATACGATAATCGTCTGGATCGATGCTGAGTTGGTCGTCGAGGGGGATTGGTTGGGTGCGAATATCATACAGCGAACAGTAAGCAGGGTAGAAGCTGTAGCTAACGTCGGGGAATAGCAGCGGGTCATCGTGGTTGAGTAGCGCTTGGAAGATGTGCGCGAGCACCTCATCAGAGCCGTTTCCGACAAAGACGGTGCTGCGTTCTAGCTGATAATAATCGGCAATAGCGTCTTTGAGTTGGTCGGAGTTGGGGTCTGGATAGAGCTCTAATTTTGCTGTACTGCTAATCGAAGAGAGTACCTTAGGTGAAGGCGGGTACGGATTCTCGTTGGTGTTTAGCTTGATAAGATTAGACAGTTTAGGCTGCTCGCCTGCGACATAGGGTGTTAGCTTGTGAACAATCGGACTCCAGAAACGGCTCATTGTTATTCTTCCACGCAAAACCCATATTGTATGCTAAATACAAAGATAGGTTAAGCATGGTTTGTGTGTTTACCTTTCGGTTAACGAGGATAAAGCGAGGCGAGCTCCTCTTCATTTTTACTGGTGGCATTACGGCAGTTGTCAATGGCGCTGAGCAAGCTGTCGCCTTGCCATGTCGTGGAGTCATCTCGATAGATATTGTTTTGCAGTTGTTGCCATGCGTGCTTGAGTGGCTCGCTTTGGCTGGCAAGTAATATGTCGCTGACCGAGCTGATGCTGGCACCAGGATAGAATGTTTTTCCCCAGCTTAGGAGGGTTGATTCGGCTTGGCGGGCGTCGTTGTTATCACAGGCGCTCTTTAGCTCGGCATAGGCGTCTTTTTCGTTAGCGTCAGCCTTATTGCTCGGCGGTGTTGTCGCCATACTGCTGGGGGGGCGACGCAGTTTGAAACAGTAGGCGAGAGTGGCTAGCCAGAGTAGGGCGAACAGTCCCGTCGATATCTGCCAAAGCGTTGTGCCCGTTTGCTGGGCCGGTGGCGGCGTGTCGCCCCGTATGCTCGTTGGCGCTGGGGCTTGGAGATTATTGTTGGGGGCGGTGGGCGCAATGGTGGTTATCGCTTGATCGGGGTTGGCAGCCACGACGACGGTTGTGGCGGGAAGTGTCGCGTGCTCCAGGCGGTTGCTGCTGGTATTCCACCAGCTAATATCGATGGCGGGTAGCGTAAAGCTACCTGCCCGGGTGGCAATGATGGCGTAGCTGTCACTGCGCGTGGCAACGCTGCCTGTGGCTGTGGCGCTATCTTCGAGTTTAGGCTTATCGGCATAGAACTTAAGTCCATCGATCTTGGGCTCCTGTATGGGAGCGAGTTGGATGGCGATGAGGCCCGAGGCTTGCTGTTGAATAGTACGAGTAATGGAGTCGCCAACCATGAGCTGCTTAGGGTCTTTGCTCCATTGCTGCTGAAGTGTTAATTGGCTGGCTGGTAACCAGTTAGCTCCCTGGAAGCTTTCGGGTGGATCAATAACATTAACAGTCGTCATTTCACTACGGCGGGTGACGGTGCGCACTTGGCTTTGGCCGAAGACAGAGGAGCGCCCGTAGGGCACTCTGGCTTTTAGCACCGCAGGCGCGATTTCTAGCTCGCCAGTGCTTTGCGGGAATACAGCATAGCGACGTTCCAAAATCGTATAGGCAACGCCGTTAATGCGTTTTTGGAATTGATTGTTATCGAGCTCTTTGACGGTGGCGTCGGCGAAATCAGGTTGGTTCAGTTCTGACCCCCTAGCAAGTTGAATAGAAGCATAGACGCGCACGGTGTAGATAAACTCTGCGCCTTTATAAACGGTGTTCTGGTCTGCGCTGGCCTCAACATAGAGCTGGTTGTTGCTATTGCTACTGCCACCACGAGGGGCCTGTTTGACGCTGAGAATATTCATCACAATAGGTTGTGTTTTCTGATCGGCGACTTCAATCGCAGGGATGCTGACTTTCCCTTGAGTCTTTGGGCTAAGTGTTAGGCTCCAGCTGCGAGTGGTGTCGCCATTCACACTTGAAGTCTGCTGACTGGTGCTGAGAATATTGAATTGATGGTTCAGCGCACTGAAGTCGGGTGAGCTATCAAAAAAACCGGCCTCGTCACTGCTAATGGTGAGTAGGAAGGTCTCATCGATGGCGACAGGGTTTCTATCGACACTGGCCGTGGTTGCGGCCCAGGCCGAGCTGAAACAGAATAGCCAAAGTAGGGTGGCTTTTAGTAGGGTGGCCCCGTGACGGGCTGTCAGTAAATGAAAAATACGCATAAAAATTCCTCGCAGTTACCAGCGGAGTTCGTCCTGGCTATTGTGCTTGTCGAGACGCTGCTGCTGGCGGCGCAGTTGATATTGATAGTCAAACTTGCGGCGTAATAGTCCGCTAGGGTCATCGGGTATTTGACGCAGCCATTGTTGCGTGGCTTTATCATCAGGGCTGAGTGGTTGCTTTGTATTGTCAGCGCTATGGGGCGCTTTTTGGCCGTCCTGCTGTTGTGCCGTCGTTGTCTGGCTGGCGGCAGAGCTTTGATGCTCGCTGTTTTCTCGTTCAGCTTTGTCTTCAGTCTTTGCCTGCCCTTGTTGAGTCGGCATTTTATCTTCGGGGGATTGCTCTTTCGTTGCGTCGAGGTTCTGCAGGTGACTGTTATCGCCTTCTAGGCTTTGATTGTGTTCCGCCTGTTTTGCGCTGCTCTGTTCTTTGGGTGTATTTTGCGCTTGTGTATTATTGGTCTGCTGTTCATCTTGACCCTGCTGACCCTGCTGACCCTGCTGACCCTGCTGACCCTGCTGACCCTGCTGACCCTGCTGACCCTGCTGACCCTGCTGACCCTGCTGACCCTGCTGACCCTGCTGACCCTGCTGACCCTGCTGACCCTGCTGACCCTGCTGACCCTGCTGACCCTGCTGACCCTGCTGACCCTGCTGACCCTGCTGACCCTGCTGCTGATCCTTGTCGGAGTCTTGCTCGTTTTGTTGTTCGCTGCTGTTCTGTTGGTTCTGCTTCTGCTGCTCTTGTTGTTTTTTTGCTTGCTCAACAATGGCCTTGTTCTTCGCGGCGTCTTTGTTGTTGGGGTCGAGTGTTAGCGCTTGCTGATAGGCCTCGATAGCCTCGTCGTACTTTTGCTGCTGAGCAAGTGCATTGCCAAGATTATAGTGGCTATCACTGTCTTTGCCCTGTGCAAAGGCGTTGGCTGCGGCCTCATAATCTTTGCTTTGATAGTGGGCCTGCCCCTGCCAAGCGTCGGACTCAAACTGTTCGGCGGCCTTTTTGGCTTCGCCTTCTTTGAGTAGCTCAGCTCCTCGTTGATCGGGAGTCTGCCATAGGTTGTCCCAGGTATCGGCGGAAGCCTGCGGTGAAATACCGAGCCCAGTACTCAGGGCTATGGGCAATATTAGCCACTGTAATAGCCAGCCGCGCCGAAACCCTAATAGTGCGAAAGGGATGAGCAGCAGTGCTAACCAGTAGCCATTATCTTGGAACTGATCAAACTGTCGGGAGCTGGTGATCGTTTGTGCATCATCTTGATCGATGGAGGCGATCAGTTTTTGACTGTCGTGTTCGTTAACCTGGCTATTGAGGAAGATGCCACCGCTTTGTGAAGCGAGTGTCTTGAGGCTTTTTGAGCCAAGTTTAGCCACGGCGACAGCGCCTTGTTGGTCGCGGAGAAAACCACCGTCTGGCAGAGGGATTGGGGCCCCTTGCTCACTGCCGATGGCTAGCACAGAAATGCGTAAATGTTGCTTTTTAGCTTGCTCGTTGAGGGCGGCTAGGTCGGACCGATAAATGCCGTCAGTGACAAGGATGACGGTGCCACTGGTGAAGCCTGCTCCTCGTAGTAATTTGCTGCTAGCATCGAGTGCGGCAGCGGGGTTGTTGCCAAATTTGGGCATAATATTAGGTGCAAGGGAGGGGACCATAGAGCGCAGCGTGGCCGTGTCGTCGGTCAGTGGGGCGACGACGTGGGCGTCTCCGGAATATGCCACTAAAGCGGTAACCCCTTCGTGCCGTAGTTTTAGTAGATCGAGTATCTCATAGCGAGCACGTGCTAGGCGGTTCGGCTGTACGTCCTCGGCATACATCGACAAGCTGAGGTCGAGGGCGATGACGACGGCATCCTGCTTTCGCTCAACCGGTTGAGGGAGTTTTTGCCAGCTGGGTCCTGCCATCGCGAAGCAGGCGATAATACCGGCGAGGCTGAACAAAATAGCCCAGGGTGGACGTTTCGCTAATGTTTGTTGCTCGAGCATGGCGTCGAGCAACGGTTTGTCGATGACGCTGCTCCAGTCGCCGCGTTGATGGCGTTGTTTTAGTTGCCAGCCGAGGAAAAGGATTACGGGGATGAGCAATAGCCAGAGGGGTCTTAGGAAGTGAAAGTCAGCCACGACGGCCTCCGCTGAATAGCTGGCTCAAAGAGAGCATTAAGAGAATGGAAAGGGCGGCACCCAGAGGCCAGAAAAATAGTGATTTCTGCGGGCGGTAACTGAGGCTTTGCTGTTCGATTGGCTGCAGCTTGTCGAGCTGGGCATAGATTGCTTCAAGGTCGGCAGCGCTGCGAGCTCGGAAGTATTGGCCGCCCGTGAGTTCGGCGACTTTTTGCAGTGTTGCCTCGCTGCGATCAAGATCGGCAGAGGGGTTAACTGTTCGGCTGCCAAAGAGCCCGCCAAAGGGGCTGCTTTGAGTCATTTCGCTGGAACCAACGCCTACGGTATAAATCGTTAGGCCGGCTTTTTTGGCACGCTCTGCTGCGGCGATAGGTTCTACTTCCCCGGCGTTGTTGGCGCCATCGGTGAGGAGTATAACGACGCGGCTCTCGGCGGGGCGATGTTGTAAGCGTTTTATCGAGAGACCAATAGCATCGCCTATTGCCGTTTGCTTACCGGCGAAGCCAAGTTGGCTTTCGTTTAGCAGGGTGGCGACGGTGGCGCGATCGAAAGTGAGTGGCGCCTGTAGATATGCCTGACTGCCGAAGAGGACTAAACCTATTTTGTCACCCTTACGACGCTTGATGAAGTCATTGAGTACGGCTTTGACCACTGAGAGACGAGTGGCTGCTTGCCCATTAAGTTGTAGATCAGTTTCGGCCATCGAGCCAGAGAGGTCGACTGCGAGCATGATTTCTCGGCCCTTACTGGGCAGCTCGATAGGTTCACCTTGCCAGATTGGTCTAGCGCAGGCGATCACGAGGAGGCCCCAGGCAATGCTAAACAATGCGGCGCGTAGGCGATTGGTACGACCAGGTGCGTCATGATGGTGTCCGCCCAAGCTTGCCCACTGCTGGTAATGAGGGATACGAATAGCACTGCTCTGCGGTTTGGCGGCGGGGCAGAGGCGAAAAATTAGATATGGCAACGGTAGTAGCAATAGTAGCCAAGGCCATTCTAGGTTAATCATTGCAGCCTCCAAAAACGGGCTTATAGCGGCGCTTATGTTGTCGGATATAACGTTCGCAAGTAGCAATTAACTCGGCTTGGTTGAGTTGGCAGTCGGCACGAAAGCGTTGTTCCTCTAACCGCTGTAGGCAGTTCTGATCTTGCTGGCTGAGGCCTGCGCTGTCGGTGAGAAATTGCTGCCAGTGACTGCCGCTAATATTGGCTGCTGACTTGCCGTAGGCTGTTAGTACGGTACGTTTTAATATTTGACTGCACTGTTGTGCTAATTGGCTATCGTCGAGCTGCTGATCTTTGAGCGTGTTAAGCGTTTTTGTTGCAAGCTTTCGGTATTTGTTGCGTCGGCGATGTTGTAGAAACAATACAACAGCAATGGCAGCTAGCGTGACTCCGAGAAATAGCAGTAACCACCAGCCCGGTGCGAGAGGCCACCATGCCGAGATAGCGTCTGGCCTGTGTAGGTCGGCAAGTGGAAGGCTTGGTGCCGAGTTTAAGGCTTCTTTCATGAGCGCCTCCCATGACGGTGGGTGAGCAACTGTGGAGTGAAGTAGTATTGCAGTGTTGCTAGCGGAGATTGTTCGGTGGATAGTGGCATCAACGGAATGTGTAAGCTGGCAAGACGTTCGCTGAGCTGTTGTCGGCGGTCTAGATAGTCTTCACGATATTGCTCACGAAGCCTTGGGTTGGCTGTGTTGATGGTCGTGTGTTGTTTGCCGTCACTGATGCGATAGTTTCCCGCGGATGGCAGCTGTTCTTCTAAGGGGTCGTATATCTGAATCGCGTGCAGTTCACAGTGGCGGCTGATGCGATAAAGCTGTTGAAAGCATTGCTCATCGAAGTCATGAAAATCACTGATGATGAAGACGGTGCTGCCAGGCTTGCAGATCTGTTGTAGCTCAACGAGGCACTGAGAGAGCGGAGTGATAGTGTCAAAATTATCGTGGCCAAGTTGTTGGTTACTGTCGGCGAGTTGTTGCAGGCTGCGCAATAACGTTTTTTGATTGCGCTTGGCCTTGAGGCTATGCAGCTGCTGACTGGCAATCATGCTGCCCACTCTGTCATTGCTGTGTAATGCCGACCAGGCGATTAGGCTGTGCGCGGCGCAGGCCAGCACAGACTTGAAACAGCGTTTAGAGCCAAAGGCCATATTGCTGCGCTGGTCGGTAAAGATGACGACGTTACGTTCGCGCTCTTCGCTAAAGAGTTTCGTGTGGGGCTGATTGCTGCGTGCGGTCACTCGCCAGTCGATGTGACGGACGTCGTCGCCGGGTTGGTAGCTACGCACCTCAGAGAAGTCGATACCGCGACCGCGAATACGGGTGCGATAAGGGCCGGTGAGTTGACTGAGGTGCTTACGATTAGGGGTCAGCTTTAGCTGTCGGGCAGCAAAACGCAGCTGTGCGAGTTGTGACCAAGCCACTGTGCTCCCCAGTAGTGTGCTGGTATCGGCGTTTTTGGTCATCGTCTAGCCAGCCGCGACCTGATCGAGCAATCGGTCGATCACTTGGTCGGCGCTGATCCCTGCTGCTTCTGCATCGAAGCTGAGGATGAGGCGGTGACGCAAGCAGTCGTGAGCGATGGATCGAACGTCATCGGGGGTGACAAAGTCGCGGCCGTCGAGCCAAGCTGCCACGCGAGCGCAGCGATCGAGGGCGATTGTGGCTCGCGGGCTGCCGCCAAACTCAAGATAGCTGGCGAGTGTTTCGTCGTAGGCAGCTGGCCGACGAGTGGCATCAATTAGCGCGACGATATAGTCTTCGACGGTCTCACTCATGTGCGTTGTTAGTGCAGATTTGCGTGCATCGAGAATGTTTTGCTCGGTGATATGCGGTAGTTGCTCTTTCTCTTCGCCGCTGGCTTCGCCACGGACCAGGCGAAGAATGAGTTTTTCATCCTCGCGACTCGGGTAGCCGACGACGACATGCATGAGAAAGCGATCGAGCTGAGCTTCAGGCAGTGGATAGGTGCCCTCTTGTTCGATCGGGTTTTGTGTCGCCATGACGAGGAATAGTTCGGGTAAGGGGTAAGTCTGACTGCCGACACTGACCTGTCTCTCAGCCATCGCCTCGAGTAGGGCCGATTGTACCTTGGCCGGTGCTCGGTTTATTTCATCGGCGAGCACGAGGTTGTGGAAAATTGGGCCAGGTTGGAAGTTAAAGCTACCGTCTTGCGGCCTGAAGATATCGGTGCCAGTAACGTCACCGGGGAGTAGGTCGGGAGTAAATTGCACGCGCTGAAAGCTGCCTTCTAAGCAATCTGAAAGCGATTTGATGGCGCGAGTCTTGGCAAGCCCCGGGGCGCCTTCAACCAGTAAGTGGCCGTCGGCGAGGAGGGCCATAATGAGTCGTTGCACCAATTTCGGTTGCCCGATGACTTCTCGACTGAGTTGCTGGGTTAATTGCTTGAGGGCATCCTGAGGAGAGGGTGTCACGGAAGTTGTCGGTGTTGTTTGCATGGTTACGGCCAAATTCTTCGGATTGGTGCTCATAACAGGCATCAATCATGTGTTTTTTTAGCAGCTCGGCAGGCTTACTGATGTCAGTGAAGTACCGCTGAGCTGCCCTCTAAGATACTGGATCGCTGTGCCATTGTTATATGTATGGCTGTGATGCCTAAAATCAATGAAGATATCTTTTTGTTAATATAAGGGTGTGAAATTAAAAAACAATGCTGCAGTTTCTGGATAAAATACTCACGCTTGGGCATTACTGCCTTATGTGGGACAGATGTTGATTGATATCATTGTTCGAAGCGACTTCTAGGTTGATAGTCCACGGCTGTTTGTTGAAGTTTGGACTACGTTGGAACCGCTAAGTTCCCCGTCGATATGAACTACAATTAGAACGACTGACAACGCTACATTTCGCTCTGATAACAACAGGCAACGCCACTAGCCAGCAATCTGATGATCAAAGAGGGTGAACTGTAATGGTTCTAACGGACGACAAACGTAAATTCGTCGCGGTATTGGAAGAAGAAATTAAGCGCAGGGTGACTGCGGAAGAGAGTGAGAAGGTCGCCGACTTTGCTCGCCACTTCCTTGCCAACTTCCCTGTCGAAGAACTAGAAAGCCGTGAAATTAACGACAGTTACGGCACAATCTATTCCTGGTGGAGGAGCATTCAGCAGGTCTCCTTGAACACCCCGACGATCTCTGTTTTTAACCCTGAATTTGAAAAAGACGGTTGGCAATCGAAGCGTACGATTGTGTCTATTATCAGCCGTGATATGCCCTTCCTGCTTGACTCGGTTCGTTTAGAGCTCAATCGTCGAAACATTGTTATTCATACCATCCATAGCTTTGTTATTAACGCCCACCGTGACGATGACGAGCAGTTATTGGGGTTAGTGTCGCCGGATAGTGAGGAAAAGGGACGTAAAGAGGCGTTGTTATACCTCGAGATAGCTAAGCACAGCGATGTTATTGAAATTGCAGCTCTCGTTGAAACGATTAAGGAAATCCTCGGCGAAGTCGAGTGTGTTGTCGATGATTGGCCGACGATGACAACGCATATTGAAGCAGTCGCTGAGCAGTTAGATAGCCAGATTGCCGGTGCCAGCAGTAGCGATCAGAAAGAGGTTCAGCTATTTCTTAAGTGGATGGCCTCCAATCACTTTACCTTTCTTGGTTACGAGGAACTCGCCGTCAATTACGAAGGCGGCAAAGTGCTGGTTGAACAGGTGAAAGATTCGGCGCTGGGTCTGACCAAATTGCGCGGTTCAATGGGCAGCTATGAGCTTTATAATGAGCTGACCAGCAGTGCGGTTTCGCCATCCTGTTTAGAGGGTATCTTAACCTTCTCTAAGTCGTCCGTTCGTTCACGGGTGCATCGTCTTGTGTATCCGGATTATGTTGGCCTCAAGCGGTTTGATGAAGAGGGCAGAGTGATCGGTGAATACCGTTTCCTCGGCCTTTACACCTCTAATGTCTACACCATCAGCCCTCGCCAAATCCCAGTTATTCGCCGTAAGACTGCGGCTGTCCTTGCGCGTTCTGGACTTGATGTTAAGAGTCATGATGGCAGAGAGCTGTTAAGGGTATTGGAAACTTATCCGCGCGACGAGCTGTTCCAGAGCCGCACTGAAGAGCTTTATCATACGGCGATCCAGATTAATCACATACAAGAGCGGCGCATTGTGCGCTTGTTCATGCGTCGAGATAAGTTTGGCAAGTTCGTTACTGCGATGGTCTACACCCCACGTGATATCTACAATACCAACCTCCGTGAACGTATTGAGAAGACTATCTGTGATGCACTGAATGCGCAGGAGTCGGAATTCACCACGTATTTCTCTGAGTCTATTCTTGCGCGTACACATATTGTTTTTCGGGTGGGTACCGATGCGCTTGATTTTGACGTGAAGAAGCTTGAGCATGACTTGATGCGGGTAACCAAGGAGTGGACCGAGCAGCTGCGCGAAGTGCTGATCGACGAATTTGGTGAAGAGCGAGGTACGGCGATTGCCGGTGAATATGCCAATGCCTTCCCCCTCGGTTATCAAGAAGACTTTAGTGTACGTACGGCTATTGCCGATATCCGTAAAGTCCAGTCGCTGAAGAAGATCGGCGATATCGAGATGAGCTTTTATCGTGTAATGGAAGAGCGCGACAATATGTTGCGCTTCCGTTTGGTCAATTTCCACGAGCCGTTGGCATTGTCGGATATGTTGCCGATCATGGAAAACTTGGGGTTGCGTGTGGTTTCCGAGCGTCCCTATGGCATTACCCGCCGTGATGGCGAGAAAGTGTGGATCCATGACTTTAGTTTAATTTACAGCCTCTCTGATTCGCTGGATGTGGATTCGGTTAAAGAGAAGTTTCAAGAGGCATTTTTCAGCATTTGGCAGAACCGCGCCGAGAGTGATTCGTTTAATAAACTGTTGCTCGGGACGATGCTAAGCTGGCGAGATATTGCTCTGTTGCGCGCCTATGCTCGCTATATGAAACAGGTCGCCTTCAGCTTCAGTGAAAGCTATATTGCCGATACCCTGTGCAGTCACCTCGATATAACCCGTGACATTGTTCGTCTATTTAAGGTCTCGTTTGATCCTGGTCTGCGTCTGAGTAGTGAGCAGCGAGCGACCAAGCAGGATATTGTTACTCGTCGGATTATTGCGGCCCTAGACGACGTGCATAGCCTCAGTGAAGACCGCGTTATTCGTCACTATCTCGATTTAATTCAGGCGACATTACGTACCAACTATTTTCAGTTGGATGCTAATGAGTCACTGAAGTCATACTTCTCGTTTAAGTTTAATACCCAGGCGATTCCCGAGGTTCCTGAACCGCGTCCGGAGTTTGAGATATTTGTCTATTCGCCAAGAGTCGAGGGTGTGCACTTGCGTGGCGGCAAAGTAGCGCGTGGCGGCTTGCGTTGGTCTGATCGTTACGAGGATTTCCGCACCGAGGTGCTGGGCCTAGTGAAGGCGCAGCAGGTCAAGAATGCGGTGATTGTTCCCGTGGGGGCGAAGGGTGGTTTTGTTGCGAAGAACCTTCCACTCAATGGTTCGCGTGAAGACATGCAGGCCGAGGGCATTGCTTGTTATCGAATCTTTATTCAGGGGCTGCTGGATATCACCGACAATATTGTCGATGGTAGTGTCGTACCGCCAAAGAAAACGATTCGTAAAGACGAGGATGATGTCTATCTGGTTGTGGCTGCCGATAAAGGCACGGCAACGTTCTCTGATATTGCTAACGATATCGCCAAGAGCTATAACTTCTGGTTGGGAGATGCCTTCGCGTCTGGTGGTAGCATCGGCTATGACCATAAAAAAATGGGCATCACGGCCCGCGGTGCATGGGTATCAGTACAGCGTCATTTCCGCGAGATGGGCATCGATGTGCAGAGCACCGAATTCACCGCTATTGGTATCGGCGATATGGCAGGTGATGTCTTTGGTAACGGCATGCTGTTGTCAGAACATATATTGCTTAAGGCGGCGTTTAACCATCAGCATATTTTTATCGACCCCAATCCAGTGGCTGCAACGAGCTTTGCGGAACGCAAGCGCTTGTTTGATATGCCGAGATCGAGCTGGGCTGACTATGATGAGTCGTTGATTTCTGAGGGTGGCGGTGTTTTCTCTCGTCAGGCGAAGTTCGTCCGTATTAGTGAACAGATCAAGGCGGTCTTTGGCATTCATCAGGATAGGCTTACCCCTAACGAGCTGTTGACCATCCTACTCAAGGCCGAGGTCGATCTAATATGGAATGGTGGCATTGGCACTTATGCTAAGGCGAGTACCGAATCCCATGCCGATGTTGGCGACAAGGCGAACGATGTGTTGCGTGTCGACGGCAGAGACTTGCGTTGTAAGGTCATTGGCGAGGGGGGGAATCTCGGTTTTACCCAGTTAGCACGTGTTGAGTATGGTCTCAAAGGTGGGCGCTCTAATACCGACTTTATCGATAATGCCGGCGGTGTTGATTGCTCGGATCACGAAGTCAATATTAAAATATTGCTGAACTCTATCGTTGCCAACGGCGATATGACCGAGAAACAGCGTGTTCAATTATTGGAAGAGATGACCGAAAGTATTGCCGAATCAGTTTTACAAAATAACTATCGGCAAGTGCAGGCGCTGAGTTTAGCGGAACGACAAGTGTTGCAGCGTTCAGCTGAGTACAGCCGCTACATCAACCAGCTTGAGGCAGAGGGACAGGTTGATCGTCAGCTCGAGTTCCTACCTGATGATGAGCTACAGATGGAGCGTTTGGCTCAGGGTAAAGGTTTAACACGTCCTGAATTGTCGGTGTTAATCTCCTACAGTAAGTCGATTCTTAAGGCTGAGTTGGCGACCTCTAACATTCCTGATGACCCTTATCTCGCAGGTAGTATCGAGTCGGCCTTTCCGGCCCGCTTGCTGGAGCAGTATCGAGATAATATGTATAACCACAGCTTGCGCAAAGAGATCATTGCGACGCAGGTGGCTAACGATGTGGTTAATACCATGGGTATTACCTTCGTGCATAAGCTGGTGCAGTCGACAGCGGCGGACTCGTGTGATGTTGCCCGCGCTTATATGACGGCGAAGGCGATTTTCCGCCTTGATGAGGTGAGGGAGCAAATCGAAGCGCTGGATCATCAGGTTGATGCAGACGTGCAAATGCAGATGCTTGATATGATGATGGGCATGATGCGCAGGGCGTGCCGTTGGTTTGTGCGTAATCGCCGCAGCCTGATCAAGCCGGAGCAAGAAATAGGCATCTTTGCTGAAGGGGTGCGGGCTTTGTCGGTCGATATACACAAGTACCTACAGGGGAGTCTCGAAGATGTCTGGGGGATTTCAACGCAGTACTTTATTGATAAAGGAGTACCTGTCGAGCTCGCAAATTACGTAGCGGCGACGCCGATGCTTTATTCTTGCTTGGGGATAATTGAGGCTGCAGGGCGCACCGAAATGTCGTTGGAAACTGTTGCAAAAACGTACTTTGCGGCCGGTGAGCAGCTTGAGCTCCCTTGGTTTACGCAGCGCTTGTTAGCGCTGAGTAGTGATAACCATTGGCAGGCGTTAGCGCGGGAAGCGTTGCTTGATGACGTGGAATGGCAGATGCGTACCATCACGGTGGGTATTATTAACCACTGCGGGGAGCGATGCGCCAATGCCGATGAGGCGGTTAAGGGATGGATGGAGACGCAGTCGGCCCAGGTTGAGCGTTGGCACGCGACGATGACAGAGTTGCATGCTACGGTGAACCAAGAGTTTGCGATGTACTCCGTTGCGATTCGTGAATTGCTCGATTTGGCACAGTCGGCAAGCCATAGTAAGGACTGTTAGCGCAGGCGATCGCGCACAATAGAAACTTCTGCCGACACCCCACGCTACTGCTGTAGCGTGGGGTGTTTTGCTTCTAGGGTATGTTGTTTGTTGTCATCTATAATTTTGTAATAAATAGCGTCGAGAAGCTGTTTTTGATGCGCTTTCTGTCGTTATCCGTAAGAACGCGTCGCGAGCTGATTTATTATCGAGTATAATTTGCCGGCCCGATTTATTGGGTTCTACCGTGGGGCGTGGAAAATATAGCGCAAAACAACCCCAGTCACCCTTGTTTTGACCGTCGTATCTCGCTAGGAAAATGCCATGTCTATGTATAAATTGTTGCGCAGTGCGCTGTTTTTAATGCCACCGGAGATGTCACATGACATCTCGCTTAAATCGATGAAGCTGGGTAACAGCCTGGGTGCGTTACGTTTAGTGGCCAAATCAATCGAGCCACAGCCGCTTACGGTAATGGGGGTGGAGTTTCCTAACCCTGTAGGTCTTGCAGCGGGGCTGGATAAAAACGGTGACTATATCGAAGCGATGGGGGCGATGGGGTTTGGCTTTGTTGAGTTGGGGACTGTGACGCCGTTGCCTCAGCCGGGTAATCCACAGCCACGACTATTTCGCCTGCCAGAACATAACGCGATCATCAATCGTATGGGCTTTAATAATAAGGGGGTCGACCACCTTGTTGAACAGGTGAAGAACACTTCTTTTAAGGGCGTCATTGGCATCAATATCGGCAAAAACAAGGTGACACCGAATGAGAGCGCGCTGGATGACTATCTCATTTGTATGCGCAAGGTATATCAGCATGCCCACTATATTGTGGTGAATTTATCCTCGCCAAATACGCCGGGGCTACGTGATCTACAGTTTGGTGAGCCTCTGGAGCGCTTATTGCGAGGGCTGAAAGAAGAGCAAGCCGCACTGGCAGAGCAGCACGGCAAGTACATACCAGTGGCGGTGAAAATCGCGCCAGATATGAGCCATGAAGACCTGCAGCAAGTTGCAAAGGCGCTGGTTGATGCAAAGATGGATGGTGTGGTAGCGACTAACACGACGATTGATAAGAGTTCGGTGGCGGATAATCCGCTGCATACTGAGGCGGGAGGCTTGAGCGGTGGCCCTGTGACACAGCGTTCTACTGAGGTCATTCGAGAGTTGCGAGCGGCCGTCGGCAATGAAATGCCTATTATAGGTGTTGGAGGCATATTGACGGCACAGGATGCCGTCGATAAGGCAGATGCAGGTGCTAACCTTGTACAGGTTTACAGCGGCTTTATTTACGAGGGCCCAGACCTTGTTCGTAACAGTGTGGAAGCTCTGCGTCGTCGTTAATTGTGAGGGGGCGAGGTTTGCACTTTTGATAAGTTAGCGTGTTGCGCGGTGGAAGGCGTTCTGCAGACCCGAGACGCCTGTTAGGGCGTCCCAGTTGTCACAGCGGCCTTCACGCCACCCTGTCATCCAGTGCTGGCGGAGAATACCGTCGGCGTGTGGGCAGCCATCTTTGGGGCGACCAGAGCTGCCTGCTTGGTACCCCCGTTGATTTGCTCGTTCATTCATATCGCGTTTTTGTCTTCTCATCGAATACCTCGAAGCAGCGAGTAGAGCGGTGTGATATGGCTTACACAGATCAACTGATAATCGTTCGCTACCGTGATGCTGGTAAATTGGGTCACGGTTCGCACTACATCGGTAGAGTGTGTAAAATCCTACCCGCTGAAGTACATCACAGGCATCGCCTAATAGGCGACGAACAAATACTTATAGATGTGTGACTTTATATTTCGCTGGGCAATAATCTTTTAATTTGTTGTTATTAAAGCGTATTTTTTTATGTTTCAGATGGCTTTATAACCTAGACTAAATAGGTTACCTGCTATCTATTACTTTTTTCTCATCGATCGCCGCGCCTGAGGCTTAACTTAGTCCGCAGTGATTCGATTTATCTTTGAGATAGGCATGAGTGAATCGATCGAATATTTTGTGAGTTGTCCACGGGGGCTTGAAGAGCTGCTACGCGATGAGGTGCTGTCTTTGGGGGCAAGCCATGCGGCAACGAGCGGTGCCGGGGTAAAGGCGACAGGTGATCTGGCGCAGATGTATCGAGTTTGGCTCTGGTCTCGCTTGGCGAGCCGTGTCTTGCTACCCCTAGAGCGTATTTATCTCGACGAAGTCGATGACCTATATAATGCCGCGCGCAACATTGCTTGGGGGCAGCACTTTAATGCCAACCAGAGCTTTGCTGTTGATTTCTCGGGGACTAACCGCTCGATTAATAATAGCCAGTTTGGTGCGTTGAAGATCAAGGATGCCATCGTTGATTACTTTCGCGATAGCTATGGCGTACGCCCTAATGTCGATAAAAGGGAGCCTGATATTCGCATCCAGGCACGTTTGGCAAAGGGCTTTGTGAGCATCGCCTTAGACCTCTCCGGGGGGCCCTTGCATCGTCGAGGGTATCGTGTGAAGACTGGTGTGGCGCCCATGAAGGAAAATTTGGCGGCTGCGATTCTGATTCGTGGTGGTTGGCCTGCTATCGCCCAACAAGGTGGGGCGCTAATCGACCCTATGTGTGGTTCTGGCACGTTGTTGATCGAGGGGGCGCAGATGGCTGCAGATATTGCGCCGGGCCTGCAGCGTGAAGATTTTGGTTTTGAGCAGTGGCGAGGCCACAAACAAGACGTTTGGCACGAGGTTTATCAGGAAGCGGTTGAGCGGGCAAGAGTGGGGCGTGAGCGGATACCGCCGGAAATTCGTGGCTACGATACTGCGATAAATGTCATCCAGCGTGCAGAGCAAAATATTGTCGCAGCGGGGCTCGCTGACACCGTGCGAGTGACGGCGAAGCCGGTAGCTAAGCTGACTAAGCCGACTCATACTCACCTAGAGCATGGTTTGATTGCTTGCAACCCTCCCTATGGCGAACGTATTGGCGAGGTGACCGAGCTGATACCGTTATATCGTGAGTTGGGTGATCGTTTTAAGGCGGAGTTTGAGGGCTGGAAGGCGGTATTGATTACCTCGAACCCTGAGCTTGGCAAGCGTATGGGGGTTAAAGCACGGAAGAAGTATAAGGTCTTTAATGGTCCTTTAGAGGCGAAGATTCTCTGCTTCGACTTAGAGCGTGATAACTTTATTTATGATCGCAATGCGCCTGTGGCTGAGCAGAAAAAAGCACCGGGGCAACAAGCGCCTTCGTCGGCAGTATTGTCGAGTGGTGCTCAGATGCTGGCTAATCGTCTTAAAAAGAATCAGAAGAAGCTTGCTTCGTGGCTCAAGCGTGAGGGCGTTGAGTGCTATCGCCTCTATGATGCCGATATGCCTGAGTACGCTGTGGCCGTTGATATTTACGGCGAGCGAATACAGATAAGTGAGTACAAGCCGCCACAAACGATTGATGCACAAGATGCCCAGCGACGCTTATTAGATACTATTGATGCCGTTGCCAGCGTCCTAGGGGTGCAGCAATCGACCATTAATGTAAAGCAGCGCGCTATCCAGAAAGGCAAGCAGCAGTATGAGCGTCAGGATAGTAAGGGGGTTTTCTTTGCTGTTCGGGAAGGGCAGGTCGAGCTTGAGGTCAACTTAACCGATTACCTTGATACGGGGCTCTTCCTTGATCATCGTCCTGTGCGGCAGTTTATTGCGGAGCAAGCGAAGGGCAAGCGTTTTCTTAACCTATTCTGTTATACGGCGACGGCCTCCGTGCACGCAGCTAAGGGCGGGGCGGTGAGCACGACCAGCGTCGATATGTCCTCGACCTACCTTGATTGGGGCAAGCGTAATTTGGCGCTCAATGGCTTCAAGGCCGGTGATGCTCCGTCGGCAGAGCACCGGATGATTAAGCAGGACTGTATTGCTTGGTTAAAACATTGCCAAGAGGATTTTGATCTGATTCTTTTGGATCCGCCTACCTTCTCTAATTCAAAGCGTATGGCAGGCACGCTCGATATCCAGCGTGATCATGTTGCCTTGGTGGAAGATGCGATGCGTATATTGAAGCCCGGGGGGCTGTTGATTTTCTCGAATAATTACCGAGGCTTTAAGCTCGACGAGTCATTGCAGGAGAAATATCGCGTCAAGGATGTTAGTCGCCAAAGTCTCGACCCTGACTTCGCTAGGAATAAAAAAATCCATCAGTGCTTCCATCTGCAAGCAAAAGCTTAAAATCGATTGAGGCGCTTATTATAGAGGCATGTCATGCATGCCTCTTGTGTTTGCATCGAATCTATTTAGAATGAAAGACTCGTTGATGAATATCAAGGTTCATCAATCTCCTCTGTGAGATTTTTGTAATCTACGGTTAATAATAGACTTGGATAAATATATGGAAAACATCGATACAGTTGCCTTGCAGTCGCAGGCTATTCAATTTGGTATTCAGCTCGTCCTGGCTGCCGTCATCTTTATCGTCGGTTCATGGATTGCAAAGATGATTACCGGTGTCGTTCGTCGAGCGATGGAGAAGCGTGAGGTAGAGGAAACAGTTAGCAAGTTCGTTTCGAACATCGTCCATGCCATTCTCTTGGCGCTGGTTATTGTGGTGATGTTGAGTGAGGTCGGCGTACAGACCGCATCACTGGTAGCCATGATGGGTGCCGCGGGTTTAGCTGTTGGTCTTGCTCTGCAGGGGTCGCTATCAAACTTCGCCTCAGGTGTATTGCTGGTTATGTTCCGTCCTATGCGTGTAGGCGATTACGTTGATTGCGGTGGTGCATCAGGTTCGGTCGAGGCGATCACTATGTTCTCTACTCAGTTGGTCACACCTGACAATAAAATCATTACGATTCCTAATGCGAGTGTTATGTCAGGCGCAATCACCAACTATTCGGCCAAATCTGAGCGTCGTGTCGATCTTCTTGTAGGCGTTTCTTACGATGCAGATCTTGCGGAAGTAAAGAAGATTCTAGCCGATGTTGTTGCTGCCGATGAGCGTGTACTGAAGGATCACGATGTTACTATTGCGGTCAAAGAGCTTGCAGATTCTTCTGTTAATCTTGTGATGCGCTCTTGGGTGAAGAGTGATGATTACTGGCCAACCTTCTTTAGCATGACCGAGAACGTCAAGGTTTCTCTCGATGCAGCTGGTATCTCAATCCCATTCCCACAAATGGATCTACATATCGAGAAGGCGGCTTAATTTAGTCTTAGATAGTTTTATGCTCGCCACATTAAGTGTGGCAAAACGAAAGCACCGTCATCTTCGACGGTGTTTTTTCATTTCGGCCGACAATAAAAAGAGCCGATAAAATAAGG
Source organism: Sinobacterium caligoides (assembly GCF_003752585.1). Classification (NCBI taxonomy): domain Bacteria; kingdom Pseudomonadati; phylum Pseudomonadota; class Gammaproteobacteria; order Cellvibrionales; family Spongiibacteraceae; genus Sinobacterium; species Sinobacterium caligoides. Next base: position 520,326 of record NZ_RKHR01000003.1, on the reverse strand, counting down.
AGTTTTTTGCGTGAAAGTTTCAATATTGGCTGCTGCGGTCTTGGTTAGCGCTTCTGCGATGGCTGAAGAGAATCCACAATGGAACGGTAGTCTCGAATTAGGCTATATCAATACCTCGGGTAACACCACAAGCACGACGATGACCAGCAAGTTCTCGTTAGAAACAGATCGAGAGAAGTGGCGTCATGCGTTAAATTTAAGTGGTTATAATAATTCAGACGACGATGTTCGTAGTGCCGAAAGTTATAATGCGAACTGGCAGTCGAACTACAAGTTTAATGAAGTGCAGTCGATGTTTGGTCGTATCGAGTACGAAGACGATCGCTTCAACGGCTGGGATTATCAGGTAACGGGTACTGCCGGTTATAGTCATCGCTTATTGTTTAACGATGATATGACGTTGGACCTGGAAGCTGGTCCTGGTTATCGTTACTCCGTTTACGATCAAGACTACATGGATGATGACGGCAACTTGGTTTGGGACCCTAGTCTCGGCGAAACGCAAAGTGAAGCATTGGTACGTGCTGCAGCCGACTTTAATTGGGATATTTCCGATACAGCGCACTTTCGCCAAGAGGCGAGCACCGAAGCAGGGCACGAGAATGTGATCAATCGCTCGGTTACCTCTTTGACAATGGATCTAACAGATGTTCTTGCGGTGAAGCTGAGTTACGAGATTAAGTTTACCCGCGAAGTATTGCCGACCGTTAATCAGTACGATCGTAAGACCGTGGTTAGCGTTGGTTATAAGTTTTAATAAAAGTTAACTCTCAGGTCAGCTTGTAGGCTGATCTGAGCTTCTGCTAACTTTGCAAACTCCTTTTTTATCAGTGTTTTGCTGATTGTCTGCTCGCGCTTCCTATCCTTGGCTCTTACCTGCCGCACAAAATTGATGCGTTTTTTTGCTGCGGAGCTTGAGAATTCGTTGATAAACGAGGATACTTCCCCTGTATAAGCCCACAGCGTCACCTGCCTTTTTGGACCAAAGCTGCTTGTACCGACTATTATTTATTCGGCAAACAATCAGAGATTTACTATGCACGTTGAAACAGAGATTAAGCTGGGTTTTAAGGATGTCCTTATTCGCCCTAAGCGTTCGACACTAAAAAGCCGCTCGCAGGTGAGTGTTGAGCGAACTTTCACTATGGTTAACAGCGGTCAAGAGTGGACCGGCGTGCCCATCATTGCAGCGAATATGGATACCGTTGGCACGTTTGAAATGGCTGCGGCATTGGCGAAGCATAAGATGCTAACTGCTGTGCATAAGCACTATACTGTCGATGACTGGACGGCCTTTCTGAACGCCCAAGATGCTGATATTTATCAGCGTATTATGATATCGACAGGTACCGGTGAAGCCGATTTCAATAAGACCCAAGAGATCATTAGTCGTCACCCTGAACTGCGCTTTATCTGTATTGACGTCGCTAACGGCTATTCAGAGCATTTTGTCACCTTCCTACGTCGTATGCGTAGCCAATACCCTAGCATGACCATCATGGCGGGTAATGTTGTAACCGGTGAAATGACTGAAGAGTTGATTCTCTCTGGTGCTGACATTGTTAAGGTAGGTATTGGTCCTGGCTCAGTCTGTACGACTCGCGTTAAGACCGGTGTAGGTTACCCGCAGCTTTCAGCAGTGATTGAGTGTGCCGACGCTGCGCATGGTGTCGGCGGCTTAGTCGTTTCCGACGGAGGCTGTGCGATCCCTGGTGATGTTGCCAAGGCCTTTGGCGGTGGTGCTGACTTCGTTATGCTGGGTGGTATGTTGGCCGGCCACGATGAGTCTGGTGGCGCTTTGGTCGAACGTGATGGCAAGCAATACAAACAGTTTTACGGCATGTCATCTGAGACGGCGATGAATAAACACTCTGGTGGTGTGGCAGGTTACCGGGCCTCTGAGGGTAAAACAGTCGAGGTTCCCTACCGTGGTGTGGTTGAAGAAACCGTCAGCGATATTTTAGGTGGCTTGCGCTCGACTTGTACCTATGTGGGCGCGGCACGACTGAAAGAGCTCTCTAAGCGAACGACCTTTATCCGTGTGCTAGAGCAGGAAAACCGAGTCTTCGGTCAGGCATAGTTGCTGATTTGAAGCAAAAGCGAGGCCTCTGGCCTCGCTTTTTTTTGGCCGATATAAAGTAGAGGACTATCCTAAGGCTCGTTCGGGTGGCCTGCTTACTGTCTATATAGCACCGCTTTGCTACGCTTAATAGGGGGCAATGTTAGGTGGTGATTGCACCTCTCTGCGGCGTAGCGGGCATATCTGTAGAGTGTCGAGACGTAAGTCCCGTGTCTTTTGTAGGAGGGCGCAGGTGCGGGAAGGGAGTGATGGCAATGCAGCAGTAAGCAGCGTAAAGATGGGTAACTCCGGCTTGCCCGCGGAAGAGACTGGCTTGAGTGAACCAGCGGTATATCGTCGCCGAGCCAGTGATCGTATTAGCGGTGAGTTAAAGCGTCTCTATGATAGTCAGTTAATTGATGTTGACCCGTTGTTAAATTGCCTTGATTTTATGTGCCGTTATTACGGTGTTGCACTTACAGAGGAAGATCTGACAGCGGGGCTGCCAGTTGTTGATAACAAGTTGACGCCGTCTTTGTTTATTCGTGCTGCCGAGCAGCATGAGTTCTCGTCCCAGTTATTGCGCAAGCCTCTGTTAAAGCTAAATAAGCACCTCTTCCCTGTCGTGTTGTTGTTGCGTGAGAATCACGCCTGTGTGTTGATGGATGTACAGGGTGAAATTGCCCATGTGGTACTTGCAGAGTTGAAGCAAGGTGTGACTAAAATACCGCTGGCCGAACTGGAGTCTCTCTATCTTGGTCGCTGTTTATTACTAAAGCCGAGCTATCGCTACGATGCTGAGCGAAAAAACTTTATACCCGAAACGACGGGGCACTGGTTTTGGTCTTGCCTTCGTCGAGACCGTTTTATTTTTAGTGAGGTGTTGCTGGCTTCGTTGATGATCAACTTATTTGCATTGGCCTCGCCATTGTTCGTAATGAATGTCTATGACCGTATCGTACCGAATAACTCGCTGGACTCGCTCTGGGTGTTAGCGACAGGAATGGCTGTTGTTATTACTTTTGATCTCTTTTTGCGCTCGATACGCAGCTACTTTCTCGACTCAAGCGCCAAACGCGCGGATAACATTCTCTCTGCGCATATTTATCAACGGGTTCTGTCGGTGGAGACGAAGTCTCGCCCAAAACAGGCGGGGGCAATGGCGAATCATTTGCATGAGTTTGACTCGTTGCGTGAATTTATCACCTCGAATGCGATGACACTTATCGTTGACCTACCTTTTACACTGATTTTCTTGTTGATCATTGGTCAAGTTGGCGGCCCTTTGGTATGGGTGCCAGCTACAGTTTTTTGTGTGGTGGTATTGTGCATGTATTTTATAAAACGAGCTGCACAAGGACCGATAGACGATCTGCAGCAGGTGACGAGCCAGAAACAAGCCAAGCTGATCGAGACATTATTGTGCGCAGAAACGATTAAGTCGTACCGTGCTGAGGGGATGTTTCAGCAGGGTTGGGAGCGTATCATTCGTGCGATTAGCCAGAAGAGTTATCGGGTCAGGATGCTGGCTAATTTGAGCACGACACTCTGCTCCACTGCCCAGCAGCTGTCGACCGTTGCTGTGGTGGTTGGTGGTGTCTACTTGATTGGTGCTGGCGAGCTGACGATGGGAGGCTTGATTGCTTGTTCGCTATTAAGCTCTAGGTCTTTGATGCCGGTTGGACAGCTTTCGGGGATGATGGGTCGAATGACGCAGTTCAAGCGCTCGCTGTTGATGTTAGACGATATTATGGCTCGCCCGTGTGAGGATGATGTTGATACGCCCTATTTTAACAAGAGCACGATAGAGGGAAATATCGCCTTCGGTGAGGTGGACTTTAGCTACCCTGATGCGCCGCTTAAGGCGCTTGATAAGGTGAGCTTGGAGATCAAGGCGGGCGAAAGACTCGCGATCCTTGGTCGTGTGGGCTCAGGTAAGAGCACCTTGGAAAAGTTGATTATGCGCTTCTATTTAGCGGAGCAGGGGCGTGTCACGATAGACGGTATTGATATTGCTAAGCTGCATCCGGCGACGCTGCGCAAGCATATTGGCTATATCCCTCAGGAAATTAGCCTAGTCAGTGGCACTGTTCGAGATAACATTATTATTGGCGCGCCACTGGCAGAAGATGAAGAAATGTATCGTGCGGCGGTCCTTGCGGGTTTGCAGCCGTTTATTGAGGAGCACCCTCATGGCTTCAATGCGCAGGTGGGAGAGGGAGGGCGTAACCTCTCTGGCGGTCAGCGACAAATGATCGCCATTGCGCGAGCATTGCTGCTGGACCCGCCGATACTGTTGATGGATGAGCCAACGCATAGTATGGATAGCAGCACTGAAAAGTATTTTACGCGTGTTATTAGTGAACTGGTAAAAAAGCAGGGTAAGACGTTAATTCTCATTACCCATAAAGCGAGTCTTTTGACACTGGTTGATCGCGTACTATTGATGGAGCAGGGGAGGATTGTTACTGACAGCGCCAAAGAGGCCTTTCTCGCGGCGGTAGGAAATGGACAGAGTGCGATCGATGCCGGCAGGGAGCATTAAAGTGCAGGATAAGCATCATGCGAGTGAAAACTATTTAAATGATCCTTATGCGCAGACTTATTTCACCTTACCGATGCGCTATCACGTGCTGTTACTGGCAACGGTTGCCTTTATTGTATCGGCTATCGTCTGGGCCAATTTTGCCAAGTTGGAAGAGGTGACGCGAGCTGATGGTAAGGTTATTCCTGCTCGTCAGGTGCAGGTCATACAGAATTTAGAGGGTGGGATCGTCAAGGAAATGCTGGTTCGCGAAGGGGATAAGGTAACGGAGGGGCAGGTGATACTGCGCCTCGATGACACCCGTTTTAACTCAATGTATCGTGAGGGTTTGCGTAATCAGCAGGGCATGCAGGCGAAGGTTGCACGTTTGGAGGCGGAGGCGGAAGGTGAGCTGTTTGTGATCCCAGATGGGCTGCCAAATGATCAGGTTGAGAAGAACTACCGAGCGGAAAAAAAGCTTTATCAGTCGAGAATAAAATCTTTAGCTGCGAATAACGATGTGTTCGGAAAGCAGCTTGAGCAAGCGGAGCAAGAGATATCTGTAGCAAAGACTGAGTATGAAAGAGCAAAAAAAATATACAAATATGCGAGAAATGAATTGAATTTAAGTCGGCCCTTAGTTGCTAGCGGCTCATTATCGAAAATCGAAATCCTTCGTTTGGAGCGGGATGCCTTTGAGAAGGATAATATTGCGAGGCAATTAGCGTCTGACATAAAAACAAGGATCAGTGCGCAGCAAGAATTGCAGCATAAAGTAACAGAGCATGAGGTGAACTTTCGCACTGAGGCGCGCGATGAGCTGACAACGACTAAGGAAGAGTATGAGCAGGTGGTGGAAGCAAATATTGCCCTCTATGATCGACTGCTACGTACAGAGGTGCTCTCTCCCGTCAATGGCACGGTAAAGAAGTTGCATATCAATACGGTGGGTGGTGTTATCCAGCCGGGTAAAGAGATCATCGAGATAGTGCCCAGCGATGACACGCTGTTGATTGAGGCGATGGTAAGACCTGCCGATATCGCCTTCCTATACCCTAATCAAAAGGCCGTTGTGAGACTAACGGCTTATGACTTTGCGGTCTATGGCAGTTTAGAAGGGAGGCTGGAGCATATTAGCGCTGATACGATTGTTAACGAGAGGGGAGAGAGTTTTTACTTGATTCGAGTTAGAACGGACAAGGTGGACCTATCAAAAGGTGGGGAGTCATTGGCTATCATGCCTGGCATGACGGCGATGGTTGATATTATTACCGGTGAGAAGAGTGTGATTGACTACTTACTCAAGCCAATCAAGCGTGCGCAGATGTCAGCCCTGACGGAGCGATAGCGGTGCGATACTGTTAATGAGTCATGATGTGTTTGTCAGCGTATAATGGCGGGGAATGCGTGACACGAAGGAGGTATCATGTCTGAAGTACGCAGCGGCCTTAAAACACACGGTCAATGCAGGGGAGATGTCGATAGTACGGAGCAGGTTTCGAAAATGGTCGAGCTGTTTTATCTGAAGGTGCTGTCGGATCCAGTATTGAGGCCGATCTTTGTCGATACGGCTCAAATTGATCTGTCTGTACACCTCCCACATATCAAAGCTTATTGGTCGAAACTGTTGCTAGGTACTAAAGACTATCAACGACATACGATGAATATTCATCGGGCACTAGATAACCAGCAGCGCTTATCAAAAGAGCACTTTGAGCGTTGGCTGGAGTTGTTTGTCACTACCGTGCAGCTCGAGTTCGAGGGCCCCAATGCGGATAGGGCAGTGCGTCTGGCGAGTACAATTGCTGATAATATGCATCGGGGCTTAGAAGAGGGTGACGCCCCGAAGCAGGGGGGCTGAGTTACCGCTGTTACGCTGTGCTGTAAGCGTCAGAGGTGACGCACTTTTGATATTCGTAGGTCGTAGGCTAAGCTCTTTATAGTGATAGAAAATTCTAGGCTGGGAAGGAAGCTGATGTTCAAATCGATCTTATCAAGTACGCGCGACGGGGTTTCAGAGTCAGTGCTTTACCTGACCGCGGATGAGTGTTTCGATTATCACTCGCTACCAGAGTTGATGCGCTGTAGACAGTTGAGTGTGGATGGCTGCGTTGTCGATTTTTCCGATACCCTGAGAATCGATAGTGCGGCTATTGGTGGATTGATGTTGTTGAAGCGGCAAATTCAGTGTGATGGTGGGTATTTGCGTGTGGTGCATTGCTCTAAGCCGATCATGCGCTTGCTGCACGGCAGTGGTCGCGAGGGCGAAGCCAGGCTTTAAGGCGATTGTGCGGATATTTGACCGTGAAATAGTAAAAAGTAGTTGACTCTGCGCTGAAAACCCCTAAAATTCGCCACGCAAACGAGGTGACTCGTTCGTATGTGGGGCCTTAGCTCAGCTGGGAGAGCGCAACACTGGCAGTGTTGAGGTCAGCGGTTCGATCCCGCTAGGCTCCACCAAATACTAAAGGCCAGATCCTAATTATAGGTTCTGGTTTTTTTTCGTCTGTCGGTTATGTACGCTTTAATCAGCAGCCTTTGCTATTGAAGCCAAGTTCTTGCATCATTCTTTAATGATCCGTTTAGAAGTTTGCTCATGTCTCTGATTTTACTGCTTACCCAACAGATGTGTCTCTACCTCGTTATTGTCTATCTTGTCAGTAAGACACCACTATTTAAGGTGTTTGCTGAAACGGCGACGAGACTGCCACATAAAGTATTTATCTACCTGATATTCTCTTCCTTTTGTATCATGGCAACCTATTTTGGTGAGCAGACAAGTGATGCTATAGCTAACACGCGTGCTATGGGGGCAGTGCTTGGGGGCTTGTTGGGGGGGCCTATTACAGGCTTCCTAGTTGGTCTGACTGGCGGTCTGCATCGCTACAGCATGGGAGGTTTTACGGATCTGGCCTGTGCCATATCGACGATTGTCGAGGGTTTGGGGGCTGGAATCGTCAGCTACTACCTGAAAAAATCTGGGCGGGGAGAGTTAATTTATACGCCTAGATTAGTCTTCCTAGTGACCTTTGTGGCGGAGCTGTTGCAGATGAGCATCATCCTGCTGGTGGCCCAGCCATTCGATGAGGCTTGGCAGCTTGTTGAGCAGATCGCAGTGCCGATGCTGTTGATTAACTCGATTGGCGCGGCTTTATTTATGAGTATGGTGCTAGATCAGAAAGCTATGTTTGATAAGCTATCTTCGACCTTCTCAACGAAGGCGTTAAAAATTGCTGAACGCAGTGTGGGAATGCTGGCGAAGGGGTTTGACCAACACAGTAGTACCCAAGTGGCGCAGATTATTATCGAGGAAACAAACGTTGCTGCCGTCGCGATAACAGACAGGGAAAAGCTACTCGCTTTTATTGGTTCGGGAGCAGAACACCATGTCCCGGGAACACTGATCTCGTCTAAATTAACACAAGATGCGATCGAGAATAATTGCGTTATGTTCGCCGATGGGGTGGATATGTCCTATGGTTGCTCAATTTCTGCGCAGTGCGGCCTAGGTTCTTGTCTCGTGATCCCCCTGCGTTGTGATAGCGAGGTGATCGGCACGATTAAGATGTATGAGCTCAAAAACAAAATTTTTCTCAATATTAATAGAACGCTCGGCGAGGGTATCGCGAGGCTGCTTTCTAACCAAATACTTTTTGGTCGTTTTGAACAGCAGCAAAGCTTACTCACCCAGGCGGAGTTAAAGTTGCTGCAGGCGCAAATTAATCCGCACTTTCTTTTCAATGCATTGAACACGATTGCGGCGATTATCAAAAGAGACCCGTTAAAGGCGAGAAAGCTCATCCAAGAGTTGTCACAATTCTTACGGATTAACCTCAAACGCACGACCGGCTTGGTGACCTTGGCGGATGAGTTAGAGCATATCCACTCCTACCTCACGATAGAGAAGGCTCGTTTCGGTGACAATATGAACGTCAATATCGCCATTCCAGAGGCCTACCTTAACTTTAAGCTTCCAGCGTTTACGCTGCAGCCGATCATAGAGAACGCGGTTAAACATGGCACCTCGCAAATGTTTTCTGCGGGGGAAATCACGCTCACTGGCAAATTAAGTGGTGACACACTATTGCTGGAGGTCTGCGATAATGCGGGGCTGTATCAGCCTGAGGGCCGTAAGGTTGGCAATGAGGAGAGGCACGAGGAGGGCTTGGGGATGAACTTGGTGCATAAGCGTATTCAAAATCAGTTCGGTACCGAGTTTGGTCTCGATGTTGACTGTCAACCGGGAGAGTGTACGCGGGTGAGTATTCAGCTGCCCTACAAGGAGGGTATCGAGTGATTAGCGCACTGATTATAGATGATGAGCCTCTTGCTCGAGATGAGCTGGCTGACCTGTTGGAGGGCAGTGAGGATATCAATGTTATCGGGCAATGCAGTAATGCTATTGAGGCCTTGCAGCAGATCGCCCAGCTGAAGCCACAGTTGATATTTCTCGATATACAAATGCCGAGAATATCAGGCATGGAGTTGATTGGCATGTTGGACCCGGAGTCCATGCCGCGTGTGGTTTTTGTCACAGCCTACGATGAGTTTGCCATCAAAGCCTTCGATAATCATGCTTTCGATTATTTATTAAAGCCCATTGATGAGTCACGGTTGGAGAAGACGCTATGTCGTTTGAGGAAAGACCTGCCGCCTAAATCGTTAGATGTTTTAGCTCCTAAGGATTTAACACGACTACCTTGCTATATTGGCAGCAAGTTAAAGGTGGTCTCGGTGCAAGAGGTGGAGTTCGTCTTCAGTGATCATGCCGGTATTCATGTTGTGACAGCCAGTGAGCATGTGCACACTCACTTGACGCTGAAGCTGCTTGAAGAGAAAACGCCGCTAGTTCGTTGCCATCGACAGTATCTGATTAACCCAGATGCCATCTCAGAAATCGACACCCAACACCGTGGAGCAGAAGTGACTACCGCCTCAGGCGCCAAGGCACCGGTGTCTAGGCGTTACCTGAAGCCGCTTAAGCAGCTGTTTGGCTTTCAGTGATTGTGGGTGATTGGCTTTCGGTGATGGTTAGTGCTTGTCAGCTTAATAAAACGTAACCGCTTAGTAGGATATAGCACCGCTGACTTATTGATAATGACCGCTTAGTTTATTTGTAGTTCTCTCCGCCACTAATCTGTTTAGGCTAGGGCAAAATTAAAATGAGAGAAAGACTATGGTGTGGTTTTTAATCTGTGTTGGCCTGTTGATCGGCGGCTACTTTATCTACGGTACTTTTGTTGAGAAGGTTTTTGGTATCAATGAAAAGCGTCAGACGCCAGCTTTGGCCAAGACTGACGGTGTTGACTTTGTGCCGATGTCGCAAGGCAAGGCCTATCTGATACAGCTACTCAATATTGCTGGTGTTGGCCCAATTTTTGGTCCTATTCTCGGTGCGCTTTATGGCCCTGCGGCTATGTTGTGGATTGTTTTTGGGTGTATATTTGCCGGCGCAGTTCACGATTATTTCTCAGGCATGTTGTCGGTACGTAACAACGGTCAATCAGTGCCTAATCTTGCAGGTAAATACCTTGGTAAGGGAGCAAAGCACTTCATGAATATCTTTGCCATTATCCTGTTGTTACTCGTGGGTGTGGTCTTTATTTCGGCCCCTGCCGGGCTACTGGGCAAGTTAACGGGTTGGGATGTCTCTATCTTCCTCGGTATTATCTTCGCTTATTATCTGATTGCGACGATTGTGCCCATTGATAAGATTATTGGTAGATTTTACCCGTTTTTCGGCGCGTTGTTGTTATTCATGTCTGTCGGTCTAACGCTTGCCATTGTTGTTTCTAGTGAGTACACCTTACTGCCTGGTTTTGAGGCTAAAGACTTCCTGACAAATCTGAACCCCAATGATATGCCACTTTGGCCTGCATTATTCATTACGATTGCCTGTGGTGCGGTCTCGGGGTTCCATGCGACACAGTCGCCGTTGATGGCCCGTTGTGTTGAAAACGAATCTAATGGTCGCTTTGTGTTCTTTGGGGCGATGATTGGAGAAGGTATTATCGCCTTGATCTGGTGTGCTATCGCCCTGTCATTCTTCGGTGGTGTTGAAAACCTTAATACAGGCATGGCAGGGAACCCTGCGAACGTTGTTTATGAGGCGTCGACTGGTCTGCTTGGTACTGTCGGTGGCTTTATGGCGATTCTTGGCGTAATCATTCTGCCAATTACTTCAGGTGATACAGCCTTTCGCTCGGCGCGGTTAATTCTTGCAGAGTTTTTTGAAGTTTCTCAACGTAAACTACCTAAGCGCCTAATGTTAGCAGCGCCTTTGTTTGTGTTGGGCGCGATATTGACCCAGGTCGACTTCGGCATTATCTGGCGCTATTTCGGTGTCGCCAATCAGATCACTGCAATGATGATGTTGTGGACAGCCTCCGCTTACTTATTGCGTCACAATAAGCTTCACTGGATCTGTACGGTACCGGCGATGTTCATGACGTGCGTGGTGATTAGCTTCTTATTGAGTTCGCAAACACTCGGTGCAGGACTGGCGATGGGTATTTCAACAATTGCAGGCGTGCTTGGTACTATTGTTGTCACGGCTTGGGTGATGAATAGTACTAAGGGGAAGCTAGTCGATGACGCTTCTGATGATGGCCTTAACGCGACAAGTTAAGGCAGGCCGCCTAGGCCTTAATACAGCCTAGGCGGTGAGTGACTGCTAGCTAGCGACAGGCTCACTGTTAGCAAGTAAGTAGTCGCTCTTTATTTTTTTCCAGGCTTTTACGCCGATGCCATTCTGCAGGCTGGTCTCAAAAGCAGTAGGCAATTTACCCTCTCTGAACTCCTGTTGATCTAGCTGACTGATATAGCTATCTAAGTCTTCTCCATTGCGCTGTAATGCGTTATCGACTTCGTTCCAGAAGGCGGCTCCCTTACCGTAGACAAGTGGGAAGTATGACATGTCGTGATTTTCTTCGATCTGCTGTTCGGCTTGATAAAGAGAGTCCTGCGAGTGTGGTGTTTTCTCCTTTGTCTGCTGCCAAAACTGTAGTGCGGTCATATCATCAACCGACAACTTATTGAGCGCTTTGAAGGCATAGTATTGCGGTAGACTTTCTTCGGCCCAGCCCGGTAACTTCAAGCGAGAAATCACATGGACAGACTCGTGAGCGGATATGCGCAGTAATATGGCATCACTCTCTGCCGTTGGCTGACCGTTTTCCTGTAAATAGTTGGCCATGAAGCTGTGATAGCCGGCTGCACCGCCGTAATGACCTGAGCTTTTCTCCTTAGTTAGCCAAGTTAGCTCCCAGCTGTTATCGTTGTCGCTTGGCGAGTCGTTGCTAGGGAACACCTCATATAAGTATTGGCTAATTTCGACAAACTTATGCATGAGTTCGTCTGCCTTTTCTTTCTCTAGCTCGGAGTAAAGTGTGACGTCAAGTGTGCCGAGAGAGTACTCTTTGAGCTGATTGCCGACACTCATAAAGAGAGGGGGCTGGTCAGTTGTAGGGAAGGGCTTACAATGCTGCTCTTTGCCGAATGTTGCGCATACCTGTGTGCCTTTGACGTTGGCTATTCGAGGCAGGCTATCCCACTCGGTAATTAGCCACCACGGGGAAGACGTCGCCGAGACAATATTTTGTTGGGCTGCGGGGTTAACCCCGAGCTCTGGGCGTGGTTTAAAGAAGATCGACCAGCGAAGCTGTTTACAGCTGACGGTGCGGGGCTGTGTGCCTAATGCAATAGGTTTATCATCACAATAGAAGGTAGGGTGGAGCTTATTCTCAACGCGCTGGTTGCTTCGTGGAGGTTGTAGCTCGAAGCTCGTTAGTGTTGAGGTGTCAGCGGTTACTCTGGCGGCATAAGGATTGTCTGCTGATAGAGTAATGTTGTAGGTAGTTGTATCGGCGATGTTTTTGCCGGCCTCGTTTGGCTGTTGTTGCTCTGTTAGGCTGCCACAGCCCCAAAGCGTGCTACATAAGCCACTAAGGAATAGTGTCGTCTGTATAGGGTTACGCATTGTTTGCTTACTCGTCGTCATTGTCATTCGTACTTGTTACGCCTGACAGGGGTAATATTCTGCTGCTGATAATAGAGCAATAGATAGTCGAGAAACAGAAAAAGTTCCCACTCAATAATTGTTTATAAACGTACGTCAGGTGTAGGTGTTGTTGGCTTTGTGTCATCTTTTAGCGGCAGCTATTCAGTTTTCATGGTGTTATGGGAGCTTTTAATTTTCTTATGGGAGGTAATGAGTCTCGCAGGGAAAACTCGCCGCTGTATAGTTAGGCCTTTCCTTGGGTGAATAGTTTATTTCATGAAAAAGCTGAGGGGGTGGGCAGGCAATTCGTGGTGTTGTTAAGTAGTACGATGATTGAAGTGTATTGATTTAATAAAAAGAAATTTACTTTAGAAAAACAGTGAAACGCTGTACTACTGTGTAACTAAGCCAAACCTTGTTTATATGTGCATAACCTTGAATTTAGTAGGAAACGAAAGATTATTAAAGGGATGTGCGGTACGCTAAGGAGGCTTGATATACTAAAAATGAATGATATTTAAATTAATTGATACAAGGATAATGAATGATAAAAAGCCCTGATTTATTAAGGAATGCTTATACATCATACTTTCGTTTTAATAATGCTCGCACACTGTCGACGAATCTGCCTAGCGAGCTTAAAATAGCAGATCTTCCAGAGTTAACCTCTTATATTGACCCGACACGTCGCTATGATAACCAGTTGATCATACATCGCTCAAGCGCCGCGGCGCAGATTGAAGATATTTTAGAATGTTATCATGAAGATACCCCGCCGGAAATCTCTGTTGAGCCTGATGCTGTTGCTTATAACCTTTCTAAGGTACTGATAGGTTGTGAATATAGGCCATCTTACTCGCATGAGTTTTTGGTTATGGATATAGGGACATATAGCCCTGTAGGTTTTAAGGATGGCGTTAGAGTGGAAATGTTGTCAGTTGAAAGGGCTGATGAGTTTTTAGCGTTGCTTAAAACGTCAGGTTTGAGTTGCAGTGATGAGACCTGGCAGGCAAAGCGACACCTCTATTGTACTGAGGTGTTTCGCTGCTTTGTGGCGTTTGTCGGTGATATTCCTTGTGCTTGGGCAACCTCATTTATTGACGAAAAAACAGCAACCTTAGCCAATGCTTATACTCAAGAGAAGTATAGAGGGAGAGGGTGTCAAACGGCCTTGTTGCATGCGCGGATACAGGATGCTGAAAAGCTAGGTGTGGGATACCTATTAACGGATGTCATGCCGAAGACAGTGAGTGCTAGCAACTGTAAGGCGGTTGGTTTTTTGACGGAGACTATTCGAACCGTTTGGGAGAAAGCGAACTAATTGACGAGAGAATGTTTAGGCATTTTATAATGGCATATTAATAAAACTGCGTTTCAAGGGTGCTTTTTAAACTTCCTTGATGGCGACACAGTAGACAAGGTGTCGCCTTGTTGTGAGGCTTGAAAATAAGAGGGTGTGATGACTGTAAAGCTAATATCAGCTCAAGTTAGTGGGCGCGGGATCGTTGAAAACCTATTTCGTTATTACCTTTATGATATGGCTGTTTTTATGGGTTGGAGGGTTAATAAAAACGGTGAGTATGACGTTAATTTATCCTTGTTAGATGAATACTGGAGTGAGCCTGATAACCATCCTTACCTGATTCAATATCAGGGTGAAATCGCGGGTTTTTCCCTGCTTAGACGCTATCCAGACGAAGAATCCAACTATGATATCGGGCAGTTTTTTGTTTTGAGAAAGTTTGAGGGCAAAGGGGTTGGTCGGGAAGCGTTTAAACAGTCTGTTGCTCTATATCCCGGGCCATGGCTGACTCGCGTTTTGCATGAGAATAAGTCGGCGCTAGGTTTTTGGCTGAAAGTAATAGCTGAACTCACTGACGGTGATTTTCAGCATCAGACAGAGGTCGATGTTGACCTGCCGATGCACTTTATTCGTTATCAGTCCGTTGCGGCAGAAACTTGAATTATTGACTTATCTATTTCACTCTACGATATTGCGTGTTGTACTTGAAAGAAGGGTAAGTCTAACGGATTGATGGCGATTATCATGGAGGAGTAATGATGGGGGATTATTTTAAGAATAAAGCGGGTAGCTATGAAACGGTGAGTCATCGTGTCAACAATGTACGCAATATTGCGGCGGCAATACTGGCGTCAACAGAGCTGTCGGGTGATATGGAGCTACTAGACTTTGGCTCAGGTACTGGGTTGTTGTTAGAACGCGTAGCTCCGAGTGTAAAAAAAATTACAGCCCTGGATATCTCAGTGGCAATGAATCAGCAGCTCGATGCCAAGCGAAGCCGTATTGATTGTGAACTGGATATTGTCACGCTGGATTTAACGCAATCTAATTGTCCGCAGAAATTTGATGGCATTATTTCTTCTATGACGATGCACCATATTGAGGATGTTGAAGCAGTACTCGTGAAGTTTTATTCGATGTTGGAGGAGGGAGGTTTTATCGCCATTGCTGACTTAGTGACGGAAGATGGTAGCTTTCATGCTGAAGATACAGGGGTATTTCATGCGGGATTCGACCCAGAGAAATTTCGTAAATTAGCAAAGTGCGCGGGCTTTAAGCTGGTTGCGTGCAGGCAGGTGAGTGTTGTGAAAAAACCGCAGGGCGATTATCCAGTGTTTTTATTAACCGCGAGGAAGTGATGATTCTAACACTGATGATGAATGGTTGTGTTCTTTTAAGGTTAAGGTTAACGGCGAGTCGCTCGATATGACGTTTTTATTGTTTTTTGTTCCTTTGATTGTCGTCAATATTGCACCTTGATTGTGCCTCAGGGTTGATGCTTGTGGGGATTTTAGATCGCTAAGTCATTATCATTTGCTCATGTTTCAGCTGTTCTAAAGGTCGAAGTAGGAGAGTAGTATGATGCGTTTATGAGGGCGCTGTTGGGAGCAGACTCAAAGCGACTCGATCACTCTCTATCCCTTGAGGGGCAATACAATGAACGACATAAAAACCTATCCAGTTGGTGTGCCAGGTCAAAAATGGGGCGCGACAGAGCGACAGGCTTGGCTAACTCAGCAAACCGTTAAGCGCTCCTACCGGGCCGAAGTGGTTGAAAAGATTGAGCAGCTCAGAGAGGAGTTCGATGTCGAACAGTATGGTCTGCTGTCGTACAGCGATGAAGACTATCCGTTATTTGCGCTCAAAAGCCGTCAGTGGCAATCCGATAGGGAAACCGTATTAGTGACCGGTGGTGTTCACGGTTATGAGACTAGTGGCGTGCAGGGTGCCCTGCGTTTCTTGGCAACGAAGGCTCAATCCTACAGTCAGCACTTTAATATTGTTGTGGCACCCTGTCTGAGCCCTTGGGGGTATGAAACGATCAATCGTTGGACACCTAACGCGATCGATCCGAATCGTTCTTTTTACGAGGGTAGCCCGGCGGCTGAGTCGGCGGCACTGATGGACTTTGTCGCCTCACTCAAGAGCAAGATTACTGCGCATATTGATTTGCATGAAACTACTGATACGGATGATACTGAGTTTAGGCCCGCGGTTGATGCCCGCGATGGTAAGGTGGGCGTAACTTACGGTGGCATACCGGATGGTTTTTATCTTGTCGATAACAGTGCTCAGCCGACGCCGGAGTTCCAAAAGGCGATTATTGATTCGGTGAGCAAGGTAACGCATATCGCGCCAGCTGATGAGGCGGGGATGATTCTTGATGTACCTATTTCCCAGGCGGGTGTGATTGAATACGCCGTGAAGTCGTTGGGGTTGTGTACAGGGCTAGCCGATGCGCCCTATACCACGACGACAGAGGTGTATCCGGATAGCCCTCGTGTTGATGATGAGAACTGTATTGTGGCGCAGGTCGCAGCCATCACTGGCGGCTTAGACTACCTGATTAGTCAATTGGCTAAATAACGGGATTTGTAGCGGGTCTTCTATTGTAGAGTCCGCTATATATAGCTTAGAGGCGGCGGCACAGGAAGGCTTCGTCTGTGCCGTGATGATAGCCCGTTGATGTTCTGGGGGTGTGGGAGAAAACACTGGCGGCAGTAAAATCGGCTGCGTAGAATGTGGCGTGCTTGAAAATAGAAAATGAAAAGGACTTTCACATGCTAGATAGCGATTATTCGTCGGTTTATCATCGATGGCAGCAACAGCCAGAGCAATTCTGGGCAGAGGCGGCATCAGATCTACATTGGTATAAAAGCTGGGATCAAGTACTTGATGTTAGTGAATCCCCTTTTAATCGCTGGTTTACCGGTGCTGAGACTAATACTTGTTATAACTGTGTCGATCGCCACGTCAATAATGGCCGCGGTGATCAGACGGCGATCATCTATGACAGCCCAGTGACCTGCCGTGTGCAAACCTTGACCTATCGAGAGCTACAGGAGCAGGTTTCACGGTTTGCTGGTGTGTTGGCTGCTTTAGGTGTGACGAAGGGGGATCGCGTGGTTATTTATATGCCGATGATTCCCCAGACTGCGATAGGCATGCTGGCCTGTGCCCGTATTGGGGCGATTCACTCTGTGGTGTTTGGTGGTTTTGCTGCAGAGGAGCTGGCTAAACGTATCGATGATGCGAGACCGAAGGTCATATTATCAGCCTCGCACGGCATTGAACCGACCAGGACAGTACATTATAAGCCGCTACTCGATACGGCAATAGGGTTAGTCGAACATCCTCCAGAGCACTGTGTTATCTATCAACGAGAGGATTCGAAAGCGGAGTTGTTCGAAGGGCGTGATAATTGTTGGGAAACGTTACAGGCAGAGGCAGATGAGCGTGACTGTTTGCCGGTAGCGGCAACAGACCCGCTTTATATATTATATACCTCTGGCACCACGGGCACGCCGAAGGGGGTTGTTCGTGATAACGGTGGCCATATGGTGGCGCTGCACTGGTCGATGAAAAACGTTTATGGTGCTGAGCCCGGTGAGGTCTATTGGGCGGCCTCTGATGTGGGCTGGGTGGTGGGGCACTCTTACATTGTTTATGGGCCGCTACTCAATGGTAATACAACGGTCATGTACGAAGGTAAGCCTACGGGGACCCCAGATGCCGGTGCGTTTTGGCGGGTTATCGAGCAGCATCAAGTTAAGACGCTTTTCACCGCACCGACAGCCTTTCGGGTGATTAAAAAGGAAGACCCTCGTGCAGAGCGGTTGCAGAGCTATGACACCTCAAGCCTGAGGGCCTTATTTCTCGCCGGTGAGCGTGCTGACCCAGATACGCTGCAATGGGCGGAAAGGATACTGCAGGTGCCGGTAATTGATCATTGGTGGCAGACTGAGACAAGCTGGCCACAAGTGGCTAATTGTCTTGGCTTGGGGTTGTTAAAGATCAAACACGGCAGCTCTGCGAAAGCGGTACCGGGCTTCAATATAGAGGTGTTAGGTCACGATGGTTTGCCCGTTGCCGCAGGGGAGAGTGGTGCGCTGGCCATTAAGCTCCCTCTTCCTCCAGGCTGTTTGACGACGCTTTGGCAAGATGATCAGCGCTTTGTTGATGGTTATCTGAGCGAGTTTCCGGGTTACTATGCGACAGGCGATGCGGGGTTTATCGACGAGGATGGCTATGTTTACGTGATGGGGCGCCTTGATGATGTGATGAATGTTGCTGGCCACCGATTGTCGACCGGAGCGATGGAAGAGGTTATCGCCAGTCATGATAGTGTGGCCGAGTGTGCCGTCATTGGAGTGCAATGTGCCATCAAGGGGCAGCAGCCGATAGGTCTTGCGGTACTTAAGGCTGGCGAGATAATTGCTGATGCAGAGCTAGAGAGTGAGGTTGTTCAGCTGGTGCGGGATAAGATTGGTCCGGTTGCGAGTTTCCGTAGCCTCAAGGTCGTTGAGCGTTTTCCGAAAACACGATCAGGGAAGATATTACGTGCAACGATGCGCCATATTGCCGATGGTAGTGATTATGTTGTTCCTGCGACGATCGACGATCCGGTGATATTAGACGAGATTAAGTCGGTATTTTCTACCGCCTAATAATAGAATCGCCTTGATTAAAAGTTCCAGTTCAACGCTAGAGTCAGTATGTTGACGGTTGATGAAGTGTTTTCAACCCAGTCGCCGGCAGCGGGATCGTCTGTACTGGGTGAGTTGACAAACGCCCAGTTGCTGTAGACGAATTGACCGCGTGGCGCACTCATAATGCCCTGTGGCGTGATGAGGTTCTCGCTGCGCGTGCCTTCAAGGTTTAGTGAAATCTTGTAGGGAAGCTCGTAGCGTAAGCCGAGGGTTAGACTGCGAGAAGCTTTCTGGTGCAGTGCGGTGTCACGGCCTTCCGCGTAGTTAATATAGGGACTAAAGTCGTTCAGGTGCCAGACTGTAGCAATATAAAAGCTGTCATAGTCTCTATCGCGCTGGTACTCGGCCCAGAAGTCGATATTGTCCAGTGTGTAGATGGCGCCTACGGTGTCGTTTTTGTATGAAAAGTCAGGGTACTGTACGAATGTATTGGAGGCCGTGAACTCAACATCAATGCCAACGGTGGTTTCTGAGTGGTGATAGCGAAGCGTTAAGTTTTCAGCTTCAAGTTCTATGACGCCGCCGATGAGGTCGTCGTAGCGAACATTCCAGCGCTGTTTGATAAGGTCGATGTCAGTACTGTTATGTGGGCTGAAAAAAGGGCGAAAGGAGATATTGATTTGATCATTGGGTTGCCAGAGGTAACGTAACTCAATGCCATCGTATGAGGTGACACCCAGTTGGCGGCTATAGACTTCGGAGGTAGGGCGCACCCAGGGGTAGGCGTTGCCAACATAATAATATTCAGAGGTCATATAAGTGGGCGTGCGTAGCCTGCCCAAACGGAGGCTGAATAGGTCGGTGGCTTGCCAGTCGGCGTAGAGCCACTCTATCGCAGGGTGTGAGTAATCGTCCTCGGGGCGTTTAACGACTTGCGCAGAGAGCTGAATGTTTTTATGGGCTTGAAAGTCAAGTTGTAGTCCTACCGTGGCATCGCAGTCGTAGCAACGCTCATCGTCGATAGCGCGGTTGGGGTAATAGGGGGTTTTGTTGTCGCTGGTGCTGAGGCTGAAGGTGGCAAAGCCTGAAAGTCTCAATTGTTCGTCGGCAAATTCAATGGCGACGCTAGAGGGGGCTAGCAGGAGCCCGAATATAAAGCTGGTTGTTGTGATGAGATGTTGTCTAGTCATAAGATCACTCAACAATTAGAAGAACTTTACTGTTAGTCGGGATGTCTTTGCGTGGGACATAAGCGATGCCGTTGTGATGTTTTAGGAGCCATGCCTCGATCGCCTTTGGGCTGGTATCTTGCAATGGGATAGGTGGCGTCGCTCTACCAGAAAAGGCAGCGCTAGCCCATAAACTGTTTATTTGTGCCATCGATTTGTTGGTCAGCTTACGGTAGAAAGCGGCGCGTTCTGTAGTGTTGTACTGCCAGTCCATCAGCTGTACACGACCGACTGATTTGATTGCGCGAATCTTGCCTGTGTAGATCATTTTGGCTTTGGCACGACTGATTTTTGGAATGCTTTGGTTCAGTGTGATGATGGCGTATTCGTCGGCCTGGCTGCTGCTGGCCAGCGTAAAAGCAAGGGTGAAGCCAATGCATATTGTTAAGCAGGCTTTCATGGCGAGATCGGCCAGAGGCGATGTTGAGTGATGCAGTGCATAGTGTATTTATTTTGCAGCTGTCAATGTGATTAAGGCTAGGTGCAAAACAGGTCGTTCGCCAGTGATGGCAGTCAAATTCGTCGAGTGCTAAAACGATGGGCATAAAAAAACCAGCGGTACAAAGTACGGCTGGTTTCTAGCACTTACGTGCGTCGTGGGGGAGCAAGCTCCTGCGGTGCAGGTTTAGCAGGCAACCTTATGCTTGTGGGCGTAAAGGGCTAGGCCACCCTGAGAGGTCTCTCGATATTTTGCCTGGATATCCATGCCGGTGCGGTACATCGTTTCGATGACGCTATCGAGTGATACTTCGTGCTCACCATCGCCGCGAAGCGCGATACGGCTGGCAGTGATTGATTTGATCGCCCCCATACTGTTACGCTCGATACAAGGCACCTGTACAAGGCCGTTGATCGGATCGCAGGTCATACCGAGGTGATGCTCCATACCGATCTCGGCGGCATTTTCTATCTGGTCGATAGTGCCGCCCTTGACGGCAGCAAGGCCTGCAGAGGCCATCGAGCAGGCGACACCTACCTCACCCTGGCAGCCTACTTCGGCGCCTGAGATCGAAGCGTTCATCTTGTAGAGTGTGCCAATTGCAGCGGAGGTTAACAGGAAATCACGGATGCCCTGCTGGTTGGCGCCCTTAAGGAAGCGCTTATAGTAGGAGATAACTGCCGGGATAACACCTGCTGCCCCGTTGGTTGGCGCGGTGACGACGCGGCCGCCGCAGGCATTCTCTTCGTTAACAGACATGGCAAACAGAGTCACCCAGTCCATGATGGCGAAGTGGTCGCTAAGCATGGCTTCCGGGTGGGCGACGAGTTTCTCATGGATGTCGGCGGCGCGGCGCTTCATGCCACTGACAGGCATGGTGCCGCGCTGTGTTAGCCCGCGCTCGACACAGGCATCCATGACCGACCAGATGTTGTCGAGGCGTGTGTCGATATCTTCACGCGAGCAGTCGTGCAGTGCCAGTTCATTGGCATACATTAGCTCTGCGATAGTCAGTTCGTTATCTTTGCAGAGTTGCACGAGTTCCTCTGCGTTGGCGAAGCTATAGGGAACGCTCGGCCCTTGGTCCTGTTGACTTTCATGGTTCGGGTTAAGGCCGTCGGCACAGACAATGAAACCACCGCCAATCGAGAAGTAGGTCTTGTAGTATACGACGATGCCGTTTTGATCGCTGGCATAGATGCGCATAGCATTGGGGTGCTCAGGCAGTGTTTCGCCCATATGGAAGACCATCTGGCTGTCGTAGTTAAAAGCCATCTCCTTTTCGCCGCCGAACAATAGCTTGCCGCTATTTTTCACCTCCTCAAAGACACGATCGGCCTCATCAGGGTCGATAAGGTCGGGCTGATAACCGGCTAAGCCAAGAATAGTCGCTTTATCTGTGCCGTGTCCGATACCTGTGAGGGCTAATGAACCGTAGAGGCCAACGCGTACAGAGGAGACACTATTGATAATCCCCTTGTCACGCAGCTCGTTAACGAAGCGGTGGCCCGCCCACATAGGACCTACTGTGTGAGAGCTGGAAGGACCGATGCCGGTTTTGAAAATATCGAAGACGCTTAAAGTCATTGTACTCACCCGTAACTTACGAAGAAGTTTTTACATATTGTTTACTAAAAAAGCCTCGATTAAAATGAGTATTAACCGAGGCCTTAAGTACTTTATCTTGCGTGTATATAACCAGTTTCTAGGTTTAGAAGAAGGTGGTTACTACGAGGCCAGCGATAGCAAGTCCGCCCATGATAAAGGTAAAAATGTCCGCGGCGCTTTTGTACTTGGCCATTGCTGGTACTTTGCGTGTCGCGATAACCGGCATGATGAACAGGATCAGCGCTAGAATCGGTGCAACGATGTTGCTGATCATGTCGATGACGCTGAGGTTGGCATAGGCTACAGCCCAGACAGTCAATGTAATGAAGGCAATACCGATGCGATCGAGTTTCTTGTGATTGATTGGTGCCTCAGGATTCTTCGCCTTGATGCGTTCAACCATGAAGCCTTTCAGACCTTCTGCGGTACCCATGAAGTGGCCAAAAAATGAGCTGGTGATGGCAATGATTGCGATGATTTGTGCTAACCAAGCAAAGAGTTGGTTGTCAGCGCTCTGAGCGAAGACTGATAAGACCGGAATGTTTGCTGACTTCGCCGCTTGTAGGTCGCTAGGGCTCAGTGTGAAAACACAAGAGAAGACGAAGAACATAACGAAGATCAGTAGGATACCAGCGTTACGCTTTAGTACACGAGAAGCATAGGCCTCAGCATCGTCACCGAGCTCTTTACGGTAGGCGCTAGAGAATGAAGAGACGATAGGCGAGTGGTTGAAAGCGAAAACCAAAATTGGAATAGTGATGAAGACAGTAGTGATGAAGCTGCTAGCGGTAGGCGTGACATCAAACTGTGCGCTGGTCCACTGCGGGATGAGGTACACAGAAATACCGAACAAGACCACAATGAGAGGGTAGACAATCATTGAGTTGACCTTGAGGACTAGCTTCTCGCCGGCGACTAAAACAGAGGTTAGGCCGAAGACCAGGACAAAGCTCAGTATGGCGCGTGATGGTTCAGCCATATGTAGCTGATGCACCATGAGGCTTGATACGGTGTTCGTGATACTGATGCCGTAGATCATGACGATAGGGTAGATCGCTAAGAAGTACCCTATTGTAATAATGGCGCCAGCTTTTGGCCCGAAAAACTCAACGACGGCATCAATGATCGTGCCGTTGGGGTTACTAGCGGAAAGAACAACACGAGAGAGGCCGCGGTGAGCATAATACGTCATGGGGCCGACTAAGATCGTAACGAAGATGAGCGGCCAGATTCCGCCAAGACCCGCATTAATAGGTAGAAATAAAACACCGGCACCGACTGCCGTACCAAATAGACTGAGCAACCAAGAGGAATCGCGCTTGTTCCATTTAGCCAGTTTGGTTGATGTTGCTGCCGTAGTGGCGGGGGAGGCTGTAGCAGAAGTCGTCATAGACCTGCTCCTATACTTTCGAGTTAGTTTAAAAATTTCTATCTCGCTACCGTAAACATTTACAGAATGTTAAGCGGCTCGTGGAATGGCGGTGAATATACTCTCCTGATTAAGTTTGAGCTTGATCTTCCTCAACGTTAGCTGAGAAAGCTATAGTTTATTGGTCGCCGCTAAACACCTGTTTAGCCATCTAAGTACTTGTACCTACTCGAGATATAGAAAAAGCGTTAACTCTAGGTGGCTCAACCTTTGGTCAGTTGGTAAACACTTTGGTTGATAAAACTTTGGTTTATGCTAGCGCCTTGTAAAGTCACTCTTTATTGTCTTTTCGCGGTACCTCTTTATTCTCTTGTATACTGGTAAGTAAGCTTGTTGCTTGTCTGTTGAGAGGGGGTTAGACAACTGTTGAGGTGAGTGGCGTCAGTTATTAGTACTGGGTTTCCGTCTTTAAAAAGCAATGTATTACTCCCCCGGTGGTGCTAGCCATAAAGAGGAAAGGTATGCATTATCAGCGCTATGGAGTCGGCCTGTGGCAGGCGAAAAGAGTAAGTTGGGTTAATACTGCTGTTGGCGCACGGTGCTCGGTCGATTGGAACAGGTTTACTGAGAAAACAATAAAATGAGTGTTGAGCAAACAAATATTACCTCCGGTATCGAGGTAAAGAAGCAAAACCGTGCTTCTATTCTGAACAAAGTGTTTATGTTCTTGTTGCTGAAAAAAACGAACGCTTTTTTTGCAGTGTTGCGTTCGGTTTGTCCACTGTTGTATTTAAAGCGGAGTAACCTAGTTGTTGTGACGCGTTATGAAGATGTCCTGCAGGCGTTAAGCCAGCCCTCATCGCTACGCGTGGTAACGGCGGAGAAAATAGAGCGCTCAGTGGGGGCGTTTATGCTTGGTCGTGATGACTGTGTCGAGAATCATCGAGATAAGGCCATCATGCAGCAGGTGATGCGCTGTGACGACGCGGTGACAATCAGGCTGCTGGTGGAGGACCGGTGTCGCAAGATAATCGATGAGTGTCGGCAGCGAGGCGAAATAGATTTAGTCCCTAGCTATTCACGTCGAGTGCCGGTGTTGATGGCGGCGAGTTACTTTGGCTTTGCGACGACCAGATATCCACCAGCGGAGCTTGAGCGATCGATGTTTCGCTGGGCGCGAGACACTCAGCGTGACATTTTTTTTAATCATAGAAATGACCCTGAAATACACCGGCGCAGTGTTGTTGCAGGGAGGGAGTTGCGTGCTTACCTGCGTGAGTTAATACCTCAGCGGCAGCTGTTGATTGATGCAGGGGGGCAGGCAGAAGATGTCTTGAGCCGATTGTTGCGGATGAAGTTTGATAATGGTTTCAACCGCGAATGTATCGTTAGCAATATGGCGGGGATGTTGATTGGTACCGTGGAGACATCCTCTAAGGCGGTTGTGCACATTATTAATCAGCTGCTATTGCGGCCGAAGACTTTCGCAGCGGCTAAGCGAGTAGCGGTGGCGGGGGATGACAGCTTGTTGTTGAAGTATTGCTGGGAGGCACTGCGTTTTCAGCCTTTGTCGCCGGTAGTGACTCGCTTCTGTGCGAGTGATATTCATCTTGCGCAAGGGCGTACCATTAATCGTGGCAGTAAGGTTTTGATTGCTGTGCAGTCCGCGATGCATGATGGGCGTGCGTTGGATCGCCCACGTGACTTTCGTGTTGACCGCCCAGCCGAACACTATTTACATATGGGGTATGGTCAGCATCGTTGCGTAGGGGAGAGGGTTGCGGATTTGATGGTGCCGGTGATGGTGCGGCACCTACTACTACTGCCGGACCTGCGGGCGATGGCGCCGATTGAGACTGAGGGTGGTTTTTTTCCAGATCACTTCAAGCTAGGTTTTACGCCTTGTTAGTCTCTTTCGTTGATTCCATTTAGCTGGTTTTGGCGGCTAATTATCTGCTTGACAAGGGAAACATTCTCCACGTTGATATGAGGCAATTAATCAATACCTTACCATAGTAGAGAAGCGCTATTAAGCGAGCCAACTTCCGGCATATAATGGAGCTAGATAAATGTATTAGGGGTAGGTTATTTGCTGAAGGGTTCTCGCCAATTATGTTCTATGCTCATCTCGCGAATGACTTGTAGCTTGGCGAAGCTGTGGGTATCTGGGCCGGTTATTCTGTTGCTTTCTCTGTTGGTGACTTTTTCGCCAGTGAGTGAGGCAAAGACACATAAAGTTAAAGTCTCGATAGAGGGGACGAGTGATACCCTCGGAGACAATATACTGGCTCATATTGGCAAGCTTAATGAGGAGCAGCTGGAGCAACCCCAATTATTGCAACAACAGCTGGAGAAGGCAGTCGTCAGTGCGGCTCGTGCGATTGGTTATTATCATAGTCAATTCAATTACCGCATCGATAAACACAAACATAAGCTAATGCTGACGGTGTGGCCCGGCCCAAGAGCGGTGTTTGTTGACCCTATCTTAGAGATTCACGGCGATGCGGCGAAAATACAGGCTTTTACTAAGGCGCAAAAGCGCAGTAAGTTAAAGGCGGGGAAGCCACTGAGTCATCGGCAATACGATGCCTATAAACAGCACCTGTTATCTTTGGCCGATGATTACGGCTTTTTCGATGCTAAGTTCACTAAGAGTGAGTTTCGGGTCGATAGGGAAGCGGGTACCGGGCAGCCTGTTTTAATTTTTGAGTCTGGGCAGCGTTACCGTTTTGGTGAGGTGAATTATGCTGGCAGCATGCTTGACGATGAGCTGTTGGAACAACTGATACCTTTCAAACGTGGCGACTTGGTGAGTCGTGACGTACTGCTGGAAGTGAATCGAAACCTTCTCGATACGAATTACTTCGAGGAAGTGAACATTGAGCGAGATCTTGTTAGAGGGACACACACTTTAAACCTGGGGGTTTTATTACAGGACTCGAACAAGAGCCGTTATGAGGTGGGTGTTGGTTATAGTACTGATTATGGCACCCGGCTGCGCTTCGGTTGGGATAAGAGTTTGGTGAATAATAAGGGGCACAGTGTCAGCTTTAACTCTGAGTGGTCGAAGCCAAAGAAAGAGCTGGAGGCCAGTTACAATATCCCGTGGCATCATCCGTTGAATAAGTATATTAAGCTTTCGACCGGTTATCAGGTCAAGGATGTTGAAGACAGCGAGACAGAGTTGTTGACCTCGGCAATATCGTTTTACGATAAGCACGACAGTGGTTGGGTGTTCGGTTATTCGTGGGAGTTTGATTTAGAAAATTACCGCCAGGGTGATGAAGATGTCAATCATGCGGCCTATATGTTGCCGGGCTTCAACCTTGGGCATAGTGAAATACCGGAGAATAGAGATCCTGCTCGTGGCCATCGCTTTGATAGCTATTTTCGTGGCAGCTCTCGTGCTTTAGGGGCCGAGGTGGCTTTCCTGAAGGGGTATGTGAGCTACCGTCAGCTGATGCCTTTGATTAATCACAAGACGTTGCTGTTGTTGAGGGGCGAGCTCGGTGCTATCGAGACCGATAACATTCTTAAAGTCCCTGTCTCCAGGCGCTTCTTTGCCGGCGGTGATAATAGCATTCGAGGCTATGCCTATGAGTCCGTTTCCGAGCGGGATAGTAAGGGAGTGATTGTTGGTGGTAGTTATCTGAACACTTTTAGTGCTGAGCTATCCTATCGAGTGCTGAAAAACTGGCGTATTGCCACGTTTGCCGATACCGGCCGCGCCTATACCAATAACGATGAACCGTTTAGTACCGGGGTGGGTTTTGGTGTGAGGTGGTTGTCGCCCATCGGTCAGATTCGGGTGGATCTTGCCCACCCCCTTGATGACCCTGATACACAAGTGATGCTGCATATCGCCATGGGGCCGCCACTATGATGGCGAAGGTGGTTTTCCACAGTTTGTGGTTTGCACGTTTGATGAGGAGATTAACCTTAGGGTTGGCATTACTGGTTATCGTTCTTATGATGCTGGTGGTTTGGATGCTGCGAACTGAAACGGGTAGTCTTGCGCTCCTTAGTGCCGCAGATAGCAGCCTGGATGAGCTGACGATTACTGGAGTACATGGGCGCCTCGGCACCAGTGCCTTTATTGATCACATTCAGTGGCAGAGCGATGGCGTGAATGTGTTGCTCGAAAAGGTCGAGCTCACTTGGGGACTTTTTGGTGCTTTGCGTGGTGCGTTGGACATTAAGTCACTGGCGGCTGAGCGTATTGTTGTGGCGTTGACACCGGCGACCAACGAGCCATTGCAAACAGCCGCGTCTGAGCAAGATGGCGGTTTACCTGCTGTCGTCACACCGTTAGCGATTACACTGCGTTCACTTGCGGTGGATGAGTTTGTTTATCGTCGTGGTGAGACCAACATTGCTATTAACAACATTACGCTGGCAGCGAGCTGGTTCGGTAGCGGTATTGATATTGAGCACCTAGATCTAGAGGGCTGGGGTTATCCCTTATCGCTATCGGGTAAGATTAATTTGGACGATGACTACCCATTGGCGTTGCAGCTCGACTTGGATGAGAAAAACCCATTTGCGACAGCGGTGGTGTTGAATGCTAAGGGCAGTCTGAGCAAGCTGGCGTTGAAGGGGAGCTCTTCAGGTCGTTACAAACTTGATCTTAACGGAGATATTGAGCCGTTAGCAGAGCATCTACCTTTTAAGGTCGGGGTTAGTATAGCTAGCTTGGCGACGGATGAGGTGAAACAAAATCTGAAAGTAGCACTTCCAAGCATGTCGTTGCGTGATGCGAAGTTAAAGGCCGCGGGAAGTCTTGAGAAGATTGATATGCAGCTGCAAATCAGTCATTTTGAGAGTGAGTATTGGGTGCCAGCCTCTCTGCAGACACGCCTACATTGGCTTGGCGGCACGCAACAGTTGGAGGTCGAGCAGCTTGTGTTGGAGTCGGAAGAGGGTAATGTCGCACTCAAGGGGCAGTTGGGCTTTGCCAAAGGTTTTTCCTGGCAGCTCGAGGGTGACGCTGACGATGTTGTAACGGATCGTTATAGTAAGCCTTATACAGGGTTAGTTAATTTAACACTGCAAAGTAAGGGGCGTTATCGCTCTCTGCCTAAAGGTGATCAGCTTAGCTTTGACCTGACGGCTAATGCGCAAGACAGCCTGTTTAATCAGCTGCCCTTTGCGTTGGCCGTTGAGGCGAAGCAGGTCGATAATGGTTTGTTGACGTTGCCGAAACTCAATGTGAAATTGGGTGATAACCAAGCAGGCCTTAAGGGGAAGGTGAATTACTTCAAGCCTAAGCAGGCGGTGACAGATTTAGCGTTGGAGTTGAATCTGGCGGCGTTGGATCAGCTGTGGCCAGGGTTGGCTGGGCAGGCTGACGGGACGCTGCAGTTGTCGGGGGCGTTTGCGGAGCCAAATATCGTTACAGATATTAATGTGAGTAATTTACTTTACGATGAGTTGATGGTCGATAAGCTTAAACTCGAAGGCCACTTGCAGCGTTTGGCGAAGCAGGGAAATAACAAGCTACGCATCAGTGCTGAGAACATTCACAGTGGTGAGAAGCTTATTCAAGGCAGTGAGGTTATTTTAACGGGTAACTGGTCGCAACATAATCTATCTGTTAAGAGCTCGATGGCTAAAACACAGGACCAGCATTATGTGGTGCGTGATGAAGGGAATAAGCCGCCGAGCGTTCTGCTTGACTTACGATTGGCTTGTAATGGCAGCTTAACTCAGTCGTTGGCTTGGCAGGGGGCATGTCGGCAGCTGGATTTGAGCCATGGCTATACGTCGCAGAGGCAGCAATGGCGATTACGTGCTCCGGTGAAGATTGGTGTGACCTCGACGCATGATGTGGTGACTGTTTCGCCACTATGCCTAGAGCGTAGTGGTGAGGTGGCGACATCCGTATGTAGTACGGCTGTTGATTTTAATCGAGGTGAATTAAAGCCTGTCGAGGTCGTGGTCGAAGGTGTCGATTTAGCTCGAGCCAATGACTTGGTGGATGAGACGGTGAACTTATCCGGCAAGGTCAGCTTTAAGGCCAAGCTTGAGAGGAGCGTAAAAAGCGGGCTTGGTATCGATGCTAAGTTGGTTATGGATGGCGCCGAGGCGAAGTGGCAAAGGCCCGATGGCGAGCTTGATTTCGTCGCAGACCGCCTTGGGGGGCAGCTGTTGGTGAAAGAGAATAATGCCACTTTGAATCTCAACCTTCAGAGCAAGCAATACGGTCGCTTGACGGCGAATGCCGAAGTCCGTGACCTCGCCGATAAGCGGTCGTTAGAAGGGCGGTTAGAGATAGCCCACCTGAACTTATCCCCCTTGATGTGGCTGGCGCCTGTGGTTGAGGAGTTTGAGGCGGACATCAATGCCGGCATTGACCTCTCGGGTAGTTTAGATAAGCCGTTGTTAAAAGGTCAGCTATCGGTGGCGGATGGTCGCGTCAGTGGACGTAAGTTGCCGGTATCAATTAAGGAGTTAAAGCTGGTGGCTGCATTCGACGCGAATAAAGCCAGCCTTGATGGCAGCTTTTTGGAAGCGACGAGAGGGGGCAAGACCCATTACGATGGCAAGCTAACTTGGCCGAATAATCAGTGGCAGTTTGAGTTCAATGTCGAGGGTGAAGAGCTTCGCTTACAGCTGCCGCCTGAGGTGGATATGAGTGTGTCACCAGAGCTCCATCTTGTCGTTCGCGATCACTATCTAGAGCTGAGGGGCAAGGTGGACGTTCCGCGCGCCTATATTAAGATGAAGGATCTACCGCAAAGTGCGATCAGCGAGAGTAGTGATGTGGTCTATATCGATGAAGAGAGTTCAGAGGCATCGAAATGGAAGTACGATATTCATGTTGGTGTACACCTAGGCGATAAGGTGCGCTTTAAAGGCTTCGGCGCTGAGTTGCGCTTTGATGGTGGTTTAAAAGCCAGTGTCGGTCGCAGTGGCGACTTACGAGGCGTTGGCGAAATACGTATCGCGGAGGGCAGCTACCAGGCCTATGGGCAAGACTTGCGAGTGCGTAAAGGGAGTTTTGCGTTTAACGGTCCTATCTCAAGCCCTGATATTAGCTTGGAGGCGATACGGGAGATTTCCGGAGAGAACATTACTGTCGGGCTGCGAGTCACGGGGCGACCAGAAAGACCGAAGGTTAAAGTGTTCTCCGAGCCGAGTATGGATGAGAATACTGCCTTGCTGTACTTGTTAACGGGGCACGGTCCAGACGAGAAGGGCTCGGGCAATGCGTTGAGCAGTGCTGCATTGGCGATGGCGTTGGCGAGTAGTGAAGGGAGAGTCGGCGGCTTGGCGGATAAATTGGGTATCAGTGATTTCCAACTATCGACAGGCAGTGGTGATTCAGGGACCGAGGTGCAGATTAGCGGTTATCTGCGGCCTGATCTCTTTGTTCAATATGGCATGAGTGTCTTTGAGGATGTGAATACGCTGACGCTGCGTTATAAGTTACGGCCACAGCTGTATTTAGAGGCAATATCCGGTGTGACCAGTGCGCTTGATTTGATTTATTCGTTCGAGACGGAATGAGTTAGCTTGCTATCGCGGAGCGCCCTTTAGTGCAGCCTCCGCTCATAGAGTCTTTGTTACTATCTATTGGCTGTATCGATCGATGTGAGCAAGGTTGTCGTCAGCGATGGTCAGTTCCATCTTTAAGCTGTCTGTTGCCATGTGAATCTCACGGAAAAAGTTCATTAGGCCGACGCTGAGTAGGGTCATGGCGAGAACAAATAACATTTCGATCGGGGTCGAAAGATCCATCGGCACCAAGTGTCCGAGAAACAACAATATAACGACAAAACTAATGAGTAAGGCAGCAGTGACACATTGGCCGACAGCACGGTTGATTAGCCTGGCGCGTTTCCACATATTGTGCAGGGAGTGACGCATTACCTCATCATCCTCGTGGTCTTTGATCAGGTTGTATTGGCGTTCAACAGCCCTAGCCATGTCGGTGATACGACCGAAGCGGGAGGTAAGCACGCCAAGGAGGGCGGCTATTCCTGAGAGTAGGAAAACGGGGGCAACGGCAAGTCGAACGATTTGTCCAATGGTACTGATCTCAAGCAAGGCGTAACTCCTTTGGGAGGCTAATTAGAGTGCTTATTGAATAGTGACGTTAATCGCTCGTCTACAGCCAGTCGATGAATGTTCTGTTCGGCGACTTGGCGGGTCTGGTTGAGCTGGCGAAGAGCAAGCTCTAAGTGACCGTTATAGATGTGCTTTTCTATGAGCTCTAGGTCGTCGGTCAGTGCCCGGATAGTGTGCTCGGAAACAGAGCGAGTCATTGGTAACCCCTGCTATCTCATTAGTATGGAAGCAAATTATAGGGCACAAGAGATTGATTACTATTCGTGCAAGTCCTTACTAATAACATGCCTTGCGGCACAGAGGCATACATCGTCGAGGAATTAGGAGAAAAGATGAGGTGGATCATGTGGGCGAGACGATGATGCCGTCTCGCCCACGGAGTTGCTCGGTGGAGGTCTTACTTTTTCACCCAGCGGCCATTTTGATAGATGTAGTGGCCCTTGGCGGTTTTCTTTAGCGATTTATCGCCGGCTAGACTTTCTACCTGCGAGAGTGAGAGCTTGTTCTTTTTTGCTAGCGCTTGGTAGTTGGCCTTGCGTTTGGCGTTGATCTCATCGACAAGCGCCTTGGCTTCGGGGTCAGATTTAATGGTCGCAGCATAACCATCTGGCTTTTCACCGACGAGGCCACGAGTCTTGGCTTCGCCTATATCGAGTGCCATGGCAGAGGAGAAATAGAGGCAGCTGGTGAGGAGAAAGCTGAGTATTGCTATGTTTTTCATAAGGTAAACTCCTGTGTTGGAGGCTTAGAAGAGGCCGCTGTCATCACTAAAGATATCGTCAAGTTCTTTATCGACTTTGACACGGATTTCATGGTCAACCTTGACGTTCAGGTTGATGGTAATAGGATCCTTTGCGGCGATCTGGACCGTTGGTGTACACGCCATTAGCGGTAGCAGCAGGACGGTGACACCCAGAGTGTGCTTCATATTATTTATCCTCAAAGCCTTGTATGACTTGGTCTTCGATGATGTCGCCCATGCGCATGGCTTTCATCAGGGTGAAGATATTCTCTTCGTGGTGGTAGTTAAAGTTGACTTGTTGAGCTTGCGGGGCATTGTACCCCTGTATTTGCATCTTCAACGATAACCAACCCTCAGTGCTTAGATTAACCTGACTATCGATTGCAGTAAAATCTAGATGCTCTAATAGTGATAAAATGTGCCCTAATTCCTGTTGCTGGGCTTTGACGCCATCAAAAGCGGCATTATTCTCTATCCGTAGGCTGCCTTGTCCCTGGTTGACGAGGTAGCCATCTTTGATCTCTACACCAGCGGGGCTGATATGTAGAGGCAGCTGGCCACGTAGGCGGCCGCTGACAGTAATACCGGACTGCTGTTCTAAACTGATCAGTTTGCTTGCGTCAATTTGGTAGGCCTCAATGATCGCCTGTTGCGGGTGGCTATCGATAGTGAGCAGTGGGACTTGAAAGTGACCGTCGAAAACCTGGCCAATAATATTTCGCGCTTCGATATTGCCGTCACGGCTGCCAATGATTGTGTGCAGCTGGGTGATATCGACGCCAACGGAGAGGCGAGTGAGTGATAACGGGGATGGTGAAACATCCAACTTGTTATTTTTTAATTGGAACTTTGGCCTAAAGTTGAAGTTTTCAATTTCGTAGTCTTGATAGTGGCCATTGATGTTAACCAGCTTGAGAGAGGAATCTATCTGCATGCTGGCTAGGTCGACGTTGGCTTTTGCGGCCATCCAGCCACTGCTGAGGTCGAACTGGCTATCGATTTGGCTCAGAAATGGCTCGATGCCGAGTATGCCTTGGCGCGGTAGCTGGATTAGTAGCTTTTGCTCGTGTTGTTGCAGTGTTAGCTCAAGTCCTGCTGGCGTAGTGAACTGGTGATTGCTGGCGAGCTGATTGTCGGACCAGCTGCCTGCGTGTGTTATGCGCAGTGAACCAAGCTTGTAGCCCATTATTTTGCCACTGCGGATTGCCGTCTTGCCATCGAAGCGGGCACTGCCATTGGCTTTGAGGTTTAGGTTAAGCTTGCTGTTGACCGCTTGAAGTGATGTCGTTTCGGCTTGAGAATAATCGGTGAGATCGGCAATACGATTATTAACGAGGCCCTTGAGCTCCCCCGCAAGGCTTCCCGAGAGGTCGAAGTTGCCGCTGATGCCGCTAAGCTTAAGTGTTTTGCCCTGCTGCAAGCTGGCGGCGCTGTACTGGCCGCCGATACTGAGGCCCTTACTGTCGTCGGCGGAGAAATGAAAGGTTGAGCTTAGCTTGTCGGCCTTGATGTCATTTAAGTGAAGGTGTGCTGTATCGAAATGGT
The DNA here is from genome assembly GCF_003752585.1 of Sinobacterium caligoides. NCBI lineage: Bacteria > Pseudomonadati > Pseudomonadota > Gammaproteobacteria > Cellvibrionales > Spongiibacteraceae > Sinobacterium > Sinobacterium caligoides. Next base: position 486,790 of record NZ_RKHR01000003.1, on the reverse strand, counting down.
TTTTGGGGCTGTTTATCTGCCAATGAGTGTTGCTGTTGCTGTTGCTGTTGTCGGTGCTGGCGCTTAATTCGCCCTCTGACTGAAGATGAGTAGTATGAGGGCCGTTCATGCTCAGCTGATAATGACTTTCTATAGTCCTCATCTCTGTCATGACGAGCTTTTTAAGTTCGAGCAGGTAATGACACTCGCTGCCCTGCAGTTGGAGTGAGGCATGTGTAAGGTAGACTGTCTGATCGTCGATACTGATAGGGGTGTCGATGTTTAGTGTGGCTTTGGTTGGTCTTAAAGAGACAGGAACCGAATCGAGCAGTGCGCAGTGAGGGGTTGGGGTAACAGTGATCGGCAGTTTGTTAAGTAGCGCGAGCCCTTGGTTATTGGCGATGTTGTAGTTAAAGTCAAAGTTCCCTGAGGCTTCAACTAAAGGGCTGCAAGGCCATTCTTCAACGGTGTCCGCCAACTCGATATGATGTTGGCTCTGAAAGTATTGGCCATCGAAATCAAAGGTGGTTTCCAGTAAGGCGTTGAGCGGCATTGGCTGTTCAAACATGAGTGCGAGGTCGGAGAGCTGCCAGCGTATTGCGCCGTGTAGTTGATGTTGTTTAAGGCTGATTCTAGCCTGCCAGCCAGCATCGATAATGAGCTCATTGCTCCGCTGTTGTGATAGGCGTGCTTTGAAGGGCTTTTTAAGCCAGGGCGATGAGATAGCAAGCTGATGAACACTGAGCTGTGGTAGCCACTGAGGAAGCGACCAGCTCCCACTTGTTGTTTTATTGTCAACACTGCTTTCGACTGGGTGGTGCTGGATGTCGATATTATCAACGACCAGCTCGTTACTTGTCATGTCATAGCTGAGCTTGGCCATGTTGATGGTGGCCTGGGGGTGCTCAAGCTGCACGGTGTTTATCACAAGCGTTGCGGGGTAGCTGTAACCCCATCGCAAATGATCGATAACGATTTCTTGCTTTTGCAGCAGGGTATTGGCAAGGCTTGCTGCTAGACGGTCTCGAGACCACCACGACAGGCTCAGGGCTAGTAGCACTATGAGCGCTATGATGATTAATAGAGGGGGTCGCTTCTTCATCGTGTAGAGGGAGCTCATCATTGGCTAATGGATAGGCGCCTGTATCATTTTTCAGAGTTACAGTGATACCGTCAGTGTGACGTATTGGTGCAGAAGAGGGAAGTGAATACCGGTAAGACCTTGATCAGGGCGGTAAAAGTAAGGAGGGGGGGCTAGAAAGAGAAAAAGCCCTGCAGCTGTTGGCTGTAAGGCTTTCGTCATCAGGAAGTGTTTATGCTTCCAGTAGGTCGTTAACGCGCTCTATGCTGTCGGCGTATTCATTCAGTAGACGTTCGATGACGCCGCGTGTGGATTCAACGCTGTTAATTTGGCCAACAACCTGACCGACCGGGTTAAAGGCAACCTTCTGGCAGTCACCTTTGGCGGCATAGTGATGGGTGCGGCGAATCGCATCTCCCGTCACCATGCCTTGCATTGGCATGCCGAGTGGTTCTGGATTGCCTTCGGTAGACCATGCTTCGGTCCACTCGTTCTTGAGCATGCGGCAAGGCTTGCCGGTCCAAGAGCGTGAGCGGATTGTATCTTCGCTGGTGGCGTTGAAGTATGACTGCTTCTGTGCGGGCTCAGCCTCAGCTTCTTCGACGGCGAGCCATAGAGAGCCAGTCCAAACCCCGGCAGCGCCTAAGCACATAGCGGCGGCCATTTGCTTGCCGTTACCGATACCGCCAGCGGCGAGAACAGGGGTGTCGCCTACAGCTTCGATAATCTGGGGCCAAAGTACAATGGAGCCGACGTCACCGCTGTGGCCGCCGCCTTCTCCGCCCTGGGCAATGATGAAGTCGAGCCCAGCCTCACGATGCTGGACTGCCTGCTTAACACGACCACAGAGCGCACCAACAAGGCGTCCAGAGTCTTGAATACGTTTGATAATATCAGCAGGAGGTGTACCGAGAGCGTTGGCGATTAGACGACAATTTGGGCGCTCTAGCGCAACGTCGATTAGCTGAGTCGCGATCGCTTCGTTCCAGCCGAGAAGGCCCATCTTGTCATCTTCATCGGGCCATTCGGGCACGCCGTGATCATTCAAGAGCTTGGCTGCGAAGTCATGATGCTCCTGTGGAACCATGCTCGCGACCATCTCCTCGAGCTTGGCGGGATCCATTTCTCCCATCCCCTCGTATTTCTGTGGGATGACGACATCGACACCGTAGGGCTTGTCGCCGATATGAGCGTCGATCCAGTCGAGCTCTTCGCGGAGCTTATCAGGAGAGAAACCTACCGCCCCCAGTACGCCTATGCCGCCGGCTTTACTGACCGCAACGACAACATCGCGGCAATGGGTGAAGGCAAAAATTGGGCTTTCAAGGCCGAGCTTTTTACAGAGTTCAGTGCGCATAGTATTCCCTATCAATCTTTAATGTGTGTCGATCATCGTGGTTATGATTTTTAGCAAGCCAACTTTATTGCTGAGGACCGGGACCGATCTCATCACCGTTGGCATGGATGATTACTGTGATTTAAGTATCGACAGAGTGGGGGCAGAGGACAATGTTCAAAATAGCTTATGTTAGTGTCATATCTGATCAATAGGGCGCTGTGAGCAGGGGGCTGCCAGCTAGTTTCTGTGGTGTCCGTTTACGTTGAAAGCCGCTGTAGGTTGCTCTTGCCGTGGTATAAGACTGAGGAGAGTGGCTTGTTATTGGGTTGGGGGGATAAATACTGTTATTATTGCCGCTCTTTGCAGTCTCAATATAAGGTGCGCTATGACTGAGGAAGCTTTTGCCTCGTATTCTGTCACTATCCTCGTGGGTGGTTTGATTCTATATATGTTTTACATTATGTATAAACTGGCAAAGGAGTCTAATGCGGGTAAGTTTGGTGGTTTTATTATCTTTGGTGCGCTTGGGCTAGGGGTGTTGGGTTTTGTTATAAAAGAAGTTTTAATTCATGCGCTCAATTTCTAACGCTATAACCTTTTACTAAGGCTATAGCGCGGACTTTCTTATAGCCTAGTGCTTATAGCTTGCTGATAATGGTGTCGGCAAACCATTTAATCTCAGTTTCTTTCTGCTCAAGACTTGCCGTGTCTGGTTGGCCGTTATACGCGTTGCGGAAGCCAACGATGCACTCCGTGACACCGAGCTCTTCTAGTTTTTTCACGCCGTCAACGCTAAACGCGTCGGCAGTTATGGCGTGTATCTGGAAAGGCTTATCTGCGACGCCGTATTCTTCGCGGAACTCTTTCAGGCGGCTGATCAACGGTGTTAGCGTGGCAATATCGCCGCCCGCATGGATCCAGCCATCCCCGACTCTAGCGGCTCGCTTTAGTGCTGCCTCGGCGTGTCCGCCGATCAACAAGGGAACTTGATTATTGGGGACGGGACAGATTTTACACTCGGGGATTTGGTAAAATTCGCTGTCGTGGCCGTAGTATTCGCCTGTCATTAGGCGGCGAATGATGGTGAGCATCTCATCCATGCGCTTGCCACGCTTTGGCCATGGTTCGTTGCAGATTTCAAAATCCTCGATCCAAGGGCTTAGACCGAGGCCTAGTGATATTCTTTCGTTACAGAGAACAGCCAGAGAGCTAATCTGTTTGGCGAGCAAGACGGGGTTGCGTATCGGGGTTTTCAGTACGCTAGTCGTGAAGTGTAAGTTTTCGGTAACTGCACTCATTGCCGCGATGGCCGTAAACGGGTCTAAGAAGGGCATGTTTTCTAAGAAGTTACGAGAGCCGTCACCATTATAAGGGTACTTGGTGTCGGCTATTTTCGGGTAGCAGACGCTATCCGGTAAGCTGATCGCGTCGAAACCGTTTTCTTCAACAGTTTTAGCCAACGGTATATAGAGTTGTGGGTCGGGCATGCAGGGATTGTAGGCAAAACGCATTGGGATAGTACTCTGTGTTAGTTATTGTTGTTGTATCCTTGTCACTCTTGGCTGCAGCGCAGGCATGTCGAGAGCATTTCAGTTCATTGCACTCTATTTTGCGGTGTTCGACAACCCCATTAGCGTGATTGATAAGCCACTTAATGGTCAACGTAATGGTGAACGATTGCACCGGTGTTGAGTTGTTATTTGTCTAGGAGCGAAAAATTGCTCTTTTCTTGCTAGCAACCCTTGCATTGGAGGGGAGGTTTGAGCATAATCGTCCCCGCTTTGAGCCGACAGGCTTGGGCCATTTGTTATGGGGTATCGGTCCTCTCGCAATGATAGATAGCGAACTCCGCCAGGCCTGGAAGGGAGCAACGGTAGTTATCGACTCATGTGCCGGGATGTGGCTGGTACCCCACCCAACTCCCCCCCCCCTTGCATTACTTTCCTCTTTATCATTAGACAATGAACACTTGGCTTCTACTGTCTTTACGATTTACTTTCCTTACCTTTCCATCATGTTGTCGATTTCCTGTGTAGCGTGGTTCTTTAGCGGTGTTTTTGTTTTCTGATATCGCGGTCAAAAAATACGAAAGACTTGGCTTTAGGTCGGTGCCGAGTAATCATGGTTTGAGTACACTGATGCTGCTGAAGTTTGATGCTGCTGAAGTTTGATGGTGAGCAGTTTGATGGTGAGTACTATGATCTGCCGCACTATTTCTAGAGAGCTTTAACTAAAAATAAAACAAAGGAAAGTCGGATGACAATGAAAAAGACGTTAATAGCTTGTGGTTTTTTCATTATCACATTATTGCTCACTGCCGGCGGTTACGTTGTATGGAAATTATACCCCTATGAAAACCCGCAGCCATTAGTCAAGCCATTGATTAGTGTTGATAGCAAAGAAGGTGAGAAGCGCTTATCAAGGGCGACTGACTCGGCTGATTACCCCGCTTTATCGGCCACCTATCAGCCGCAAATGCTGCTTAGTTTTTGTGGTGTTGCAAGCAGTGTGGCTGTACTCAAGGCATTGGGCACAGAGGTTAGTCAGTTTAGTTTCTTTACAACAAAAACCCATGATGTGCGCTCGATTAAGCAGGTTGCTTTTGCGGGGATGTCGCTGGAGGGCTTAGCGGCACTGCTCACGGCGCATGATGTCGAGGTAGTCGTGAAGCATGCTGACGATATTGATGAACAAGAATTTCGTCGCGTTGTTGAGAGAAACTTATCAACCAAGGGAGATTACTTGCTGGTAAATTATCAGCGGCAAGTATTGGGGCAGAAACGCTCAGGGCATATTTCACCGTTAGCGGCGTATGATCGCAGGACCGATAGCGTATTAATCATGGATACGGCGGCACATAAATACCCCGCGACTTGGGTGCCGCTGGGTTTACTGTTCCAATCGATGAGGACGGTAGATGCGAGTGTCGGACAGATGCGTGGCTATGTCGAGGTGTCGCTGTAGTCGGCCATCAACTTACCTTTACCTTGATGTAACAGCCGTTATAAGGCGCCAGTTATAGTTGGTAAATGGCTGTGTAAGTCTACGTTAGTGGCAACGCTTAATGTTGGTTTCCCTTGCGCACAGTATGTGCAGTCCTGATCATATTTGACAGCGATATTGAGTTGAAATGCCATTGTCTCATTGTCTTAGGTATTAAATACTAAATAACGGTAGAAACACTGCCTACGGCGCTTATAAGCCTATTTTGCCGCGACGGGGTTTGCCCGTTATAGGCTTTGTTCGCAGAGTTATTTACTGACAAATTCGATTGATAATCCCCCCTGGCGCAATCAATAAATATTGCGTGAGTGGTTAATAATAACAATTAGGAGAACGACGTATGTCTAGTACCGAGTCTGAGGTGTTAAGCCAGGCCTTTGAGCTAGGTTTTACCTACACACGCTCTACCGGTCCAGTCGTCGGCCGTTTTTTAACGGAATTGCGTGACCGCAAGGTTGTCGGCAATAAAGCGAGCGATGGAACGGTCTATGTACCCCCGATGGAATTTGACCCTAGAACGGCAGAGGAAATCACTGAGTTTGTTGAGGTTGCCGAGACCGGCGTGGTGAAAACGTGGAGCTGGATTGCCGAGCCGCAATCGAAGCATTTGCTGCAGCAGCCCTTTGCCTTTGCCTTGGTACAACTTGATGGCAGTGATGTTCCCATGTTGCATATGGTTGATGCCGGTAGTATCGACAAGATGAAGACAGGTATGAAGGTCAAGGTGCGCTGGGCTGAAACCACGCGTGGCCATGTCACTGATATCAATTGCTTTGAACCAGCCTAGGGGGATTATGATGAGTGAAGAAAAAGAGATGATTACCGGCATGGAAGCGCCGATGTATCTGACATATAACTTTACCGCTGGTGGTGCAACGACACGCTTTTTGGCTGAGTTGCGCAATGGCAAATTGGTGGGGCAGGAGTGTCCTAAGTGTCAGCACGTGTATATCCCGCCACGAGGCTCCTGTGCTGCCTGTGGTGTGCCGACGGTACGCGAGGTTGAGTTGACCAATAAGGCAACAGTGCAGTCATTCACTATCGTTTATATACCGATCCCTAACAACCCGATTAAACCTCCGTATGTTATCGCCAATTTGATGGCAGATGGCGCCCATCAATCGTTTCTGCACCTGATCTCCGATGTTGATAATGCGGATGTACGTATTGGTATGCGTGTTGAGGCTATATGGAAAGCTGAGGAGGAGTGGACCCATGCAATGGAGAATATTCAATATTTCCGTCCACTTGACGAGCCAGATATGCCGATTGATGAGATAGGGAGACTTAAAAATGCGTGATATTGCCATCGTTTCCTTCGCACAGTCACCGATCCTACGGGATGCGGGTGCACAGAACGAAGTTGAGCTCATCATGCCTGTGGTGAGCGCTGCATTGAATGCGGCGGGTTTAGAAGATGTTCAAGGGGTTGACTTCACTTGTTCCGGTAGCTGCGATTATTTGCAGGGCGCATCCTTTGCCTTTGTTGCCGGTGTCGATGCATTAGGTGCGGTTCCTCCGATCAAAGAGTCTCATGTCGAGATGGATGCAGCCTGGGCGCTGTATGAGTCATATTTGAAAATTAAAGCGGGTCAGGCTGATTCTGCGTTGATCTATGGTTTTGCTAAATCCAGCCCGGGCGATCTACCTTTTGTACTGTCACAGCAGTTGGACCCCTATTACTATGCGCCCTTATGGGCGGATAGTGTGAGTTTGGCGGCGATGCAGGCGAGAGCAGGCATTGATAGCGGGGAGTTTACCGCCGAGCAGATGGCCGAGGTGGTGCAGGCCTCCCGTAGCAACGCGAAGAATAATGAAAACACTCAGCTTAAGGGCGATTATAGTGTCGAGCAGCTGCTGGCAGAGCCGGAATATATTGCACCGCTACGCAAGCATGACTGCCCACCGGTTTCAGATGGTGCTTCGGCGATGGTGATTTGCACCGTTGAGAAGGCAAAGGAGTGGGGGTTACCTTACGCAGTGATTAGCGGTATTGAGCATCGTATAGAATCGCATAACTTTGGTGCGCGTGATCTTGCTGTTTCTGAGTCTGTAGTTCTTGCTGCCGAGAAGGCTGGCGTGAGCCAGGGACCGATTGATATCGCCGAGATTCATGCGCCGTTTAGTCATCAAGAGCTGATCGTTAAAAAGGCCCTAGGTCTTGATGATACGACTAAGGTGAATCTATCCGGCGGCCCGTTAGCGGGTAACCTAATGATGTGTGCGGGACTTGACCGTATTGGTGAAGTGGCAATGCGCATAATTAAGGGTGAGGCTAAGCGCGGTGTCGCACACGCAACGAGCGGGCCTTGCCTGCAACACAATATGGTCACCGTACTGGAGGCGAGCTAATGTCAGATAATAATAAAGCGGGCGTCCTCGCTGCCGTCGTCGGTGTGGGGCAGACAAAATATCAAACTAAACGTGGTGATGTCTCTATTGCAGGCATGGTGCGTGAGGCGGCGGTTAATGCCTTGGCGGACGCGGAGCTAACGTGGGATGACATCGATGCCGTAGTGATTGGCAAGGCGCCGGATATGTTTGAGGGCATCGTGATGCCCGAGCTCTATCTGGCGGACGCTCTTGGCTGTAACGGTAAGCCGATGATGCGTGTGCATACCGCAGGTTCAGTGGGCGGTTCGACGGCTATCGTAGCGGCAACTCATGTTGAGAGCGGTGTCTACGACCGTGTGTTAACCGTATCTTTTGAAAAACAATCAGAGTCGAATGCAATGTGGGCGCTATCCAACCCGCAGCCATTCTCCCCACACCTAAACGCTGGTGCAGGCGGTTACTTCGCGCCGATTATTCGTGAATATATTCGCCGCTCTGGTGCGCCATTGGATGTCGGTATTCGCGTTGCGACAAAGGATCGGATTCATGGCTCGAAGAACCCGTTAGCACACTTACAGCTACCTGATATTACTGAAGAACAGGTTGCCGAGTCGCCCATGTTGTGGGATCCATTGCGCTTTCTCGAGGCTTGCCCCTCCTCTGATGGTGCCTGTGCAATGGTTATCGTTAATGAGGAACTGGCCGATAAGGCGACTAAACAGCCTGCGTGGATTCGCGGTACTGCCATGCGCTCAGAGCCGACTATGTACGCTGGTCGTGAAGAGGTTAACCCTCAAGCCGGACGTGATTGCGCGGCTGACGTTTACAAACAGGCTGGTATCACCAACCCTCGTGAGCAGATCGACTGCGCTGAAATCTATGTGCCGTTCTCATGGTATGAGCCTATGTGGCTTGAAAACCTCGGTTTCGCTGAGGAAGGTGAGGGCTGGAAGTTAACGATGGAAGGTGTAACATCATTACATGAGGGAGGCGATACACCATGGAACCCATCCGGTGGCGTCTTGTCATCAAACCCGATCGGTGCTTCTGGCATGATTCGCTTCGCAGAGGCAGCGCAGCAGGTTCGTGGCGAGTGTGGTGATCACCAGGTGCCTAATGCCAAAACGGCTATGGGACACGCCTATGGTGGTGGTGCTCAGTTCTATGCGATGTGGATTGTAAGCTCAGAGAAGCCAGAGTAACTGCTGGCGTATTGAGTCTAATACGATAAGCCTATAGGGATGGTAACCATTGAGAGTGCTTTTTTAACCCTTTAAAGGTAATCGCGCTTGGGGCGAGTTTGCTACACTCGTCTCGAGACTTATACGAATTTCTCCATTTGGCATGTAAGCTGGGTGGCAAAAACAATAAATACAGCGTATTTAACAGACATAATAAAAAGGTGGATACAGACGATGGCTGACAAGCATTTTAATATCGGCGATATGTTCGAAATGGTCGTAGATAGTGTTCCTGAGCGTGAAGCCCTGGTGTGTGGCGATGCCCGTGCGACCTTTGCGGAGCTTGATCAGCGTGCTAATCAGTTGGCCCACAGTATGAAAGAGAAGGGCGTAAAGGTAGGCGATCATGTCGGCCTTTATATGTACAACTGTAACGAGTATATCGAAGGTATGTTGGCCTGTTTTAAGCTACGGGCTGTACCTGTCAACGTTAACTACCGCTATGTTAATGAGGAGTTACTTTATATTTTCGATAACTCCGACATGGTGGCCTGTATCCATCACCGTGAATTTTCCTCGGCGATCGCAGAGGTCGGTGGTCAGTTATCGAAGCTCAAGACATTGATTTCTGTCGAAGATGGCAGTGATGCTGACTTCGATATTATCGGTGCGGTTGAGTATGAGTCGGCGCTTCAAGGTCAGTCTACGGCGCGCGATTTCGGTGAGCGCTCTGATAACGATATGTTTGTGCTGTATACCGGAGGCACCACGGGTATGCCGAAAGGTGTGATGTGGCCGCACAAAAACGTTTTCTATGCAGCTATGGGCGGGGGTGGTTTCTTTAGTCCGCTGGGCCCGATCGAGAAGCCAGAAGAAATCCCTAGCCGTATCGGTGAAAATCAGATCATCGGTATGCCATTAGCGCCGCTGATGCATGGCGCATCCTGGTGGTATGCCTGTATTCAGATTCTCTGTGGTAATAAGCTTGTCTTGAACCCGCTGCGCTCATTCGATGGTGAGGGAATTTGGGCTGTAGCGGCAGAAGAGAAGGTTAACTCTATTCAGATTGTCGGTGACGCGATGGCAATTCCGTTACTCGACGCTCTAAAGGGCAATGAAGATCGCTGGGACCTTTCTCCTGTTTTTAATATTGGCTCTGGTGGTGCAGTGTTCTCGCCGGCCAAGCAGGACGAATTTAAAGCAGCCTTCCCCAATGTCTTTATCACGAATGCGTTCGGTTCCTCTGAGTCGGGGAATATGGGCATGGATAACGGCAACAAGAAAGAGGGTGACTCCAGTTTAGGCAATGTTCAGCGTTCGGAGTTTATGGATGTCATTATCGAGGGTGATTCACCGGAAGAGTGTCGTCACGCGAAGCCGGGTGAACAGGGTATTTTTGCTCGCTCTGGTTATATCCCTGCTGGTTACTACGGCGACCCAGTGAAAACGGCGAAGACATTTATCGACGTTGAGGGTAAGGGTAAAATTTGGTTGCTGACAGGTGATGCTGCGACGTTAGAGGACGACGATACCATCACTATTTTTGGTCGCGGCTCTAACTGTATTAACTCAGGTGGAGAGAAAATATTTCCGGAAGAGGTTGAGCAGGCGTTAAAGGCTCATCCGGGAATTTTTGATGCTTTAGTCGTAGATACACCAGATCCTCGTTTTGGCTCTAAGGTGACTGCCGTTGTCTCTATTCGTGAAGGCTTTGATGTGACGTTGAAAGGTGTTCAGGAAGAGGCGCGCAAGCTTATCGCTGGTTATAAACTACCTCGAGAGCTGCATGTTGTGGCTGAGATTCCTCGTGCGCCGAGTGGTAAGCCGGCCTACCCTAAGGCGAAAGAGATCGCACTGAGCGGAAATTTTCTCGTCAGCTAAATAAAGACGGCTTTACGAAGCTGTAACGGGTAAGACAGGCGTGGCTTGCTCAGAAACAATCAAAAAAGCGAAGGGCGGCGCTGTTGCCCTCGCTCTTAATGTTATAGCGTTGCAGGAGAATAATAATGACAGAGCTTGCGATCAGTACTGACAATTGCATTGTCGAGAAAAAAGGGAATGTACTCGTTGTTACCCTCAATCGACCTGAGAAAAAAAATGCTTTTAGCCCGGCTATGTTAGTCGGTTTATACAAGGCTTGGCGTTTGTTGGATGAGAGTGACGACCTTCGCTGCGCCGTTTTGACCGCTAATGGCGACACTTTTTGTGCCGGTATGGATCTTGGCGCGGGCACCGAAGGCGGTGAGGATGCGGAAGAAATTCAGGCAATGATGCAGTCCGTCCCCAACCTACATTGGCAGGCATTGCTGCGAGAAGACGTGCCAAATAAGCCGATTTTGATCGCCGTTGAAGGTTTCGCCCTTGCCGGTGGTACTGAGATTTTACAGGGTACTGATATTCGAGTTGCGGCAGAAGATGCTGTTTTCGGTGTCACCGAAGTGGCGCGTGGCTTGTACCCAATGTCGGCATCTACGATTCGTTTGCGTCGACAGATTCCCTATGCGCTGGCGGCGGAAGTGTTATTAACCGGCGAGCATGTGTCGGCACAGAAATGCGCTGAATGGGGTTTGATCAATCATGTCGTTGCTAAGGGACAAGCTTTGGCGAAGACAATGGAAATTGCTGAGAAGATCTGTGCTAATGGTCCGCTAGCTGTGAAAGCGGTGATGCAGTCGCTGCGGAACCACGATGAATCGATGCCGATGGCAGAAGCTTTGGCAAAATCCGATGAGATCGCCTGGCCAGTTTTTGCTACTGAGGATGCAAAAGAAGGAATGAAGGCTTTTAAAGAAAAGCGCCCTGCAGTTTTTAAGGGTAAGTAATTCGTTGCTTTTGTGCGACAGCTGCTCGTTGATTCAAGCAGCTATTAGTCAATATGCTTGTGTATAAATTACTGCTAAGAGTTTTTTATACAAAGGTATTGGCCATTTGATATCCCCACCTTTAATTTTAACAATAGCGAGCGTCTGCAGAGATGTGACGCTATTGATATAGGTAGTAGATTCTATGGGTCCACTTTCAGGTTTTCGTATCATCGAGATGGCGGGCATCGGTCCTGGCCCGTTTGCCGGTATGTTGTTATCGGATATGGGGGCGGAGGTGATTCGCATTGATCGCACCAGTGCCAACATGATGTCAATGGGGGCCAACCCTGCCGATATTTGTGCGCGTGGGCGGCAGTCAATTGCGGTTAACCTTAAGGACCCCGAAGGCATTGAGACTGTCTTACGGTTAGTGGAGACGGCCGACGCAATCTTTGAGGGCTTTCGACCGGGGGTTATGGAAAAGCTCGGGCTAGGACCTGACGTTTGTGCTGCACGTAATGAGAAGATTGTTTACGGTCGTATGACCGGCTGGGGACAGACTGGGCCGCTATCAAAGGCGGCGGGGCATGATATCAACTATATTGCGATCACCGGCGCTTTAGATGCGATTGGCACCGCAGAGTCCGGGCCTGTTGCGCCGCTGAACTTAGTGGGAGATTTTGGTGGCGGCTCTATGTATCTGGTCACCGGGATGCTGGCGGCCCTACTTGAGGCAAGTCGAAGTGGCAAAGGTCAGGTTGTAGACGCTGCGATTACCGATGGTGTTATCTCCTTGATGTCTACGATGGCAGGCTTTCAGGCGATGGGGATCTGGGATAATGAGCGCGAGAACAATATACTCGATGGTGGTGCTCACTATTACGATACCTATGAGTGTAGTGATGGTCGATGGGTTTCGGTGGGGTCGATTGAGCCGCAATTCTACGCTTTGCTAGCCAAGTTGCTTGAAGTTGACCTCGGCGAACCTGGGTTTGAGACGCAATTTGATAAGGCGAGTTGGCCGAAGTATAAACAGCGCATAGCGGATAAGTTTAAAACTAAAACGCAAGCACAGTGGTGCGAGGTCATGGAAGGAACCGATGTCTGTTTCGCGCCAGTACTTAATCAGAGCGAGGCGAGTAGTCACCCGCATAATGTTTCTCGTCAAAGCCATATTGATATCGAAGGCATTAAACAGTCTGCACCAGCTCCTAGATTCAGTCGAACGGTTAGTGAGGTGCAAGGGCCCGCTGTTGCAGCGGGGGAAAATACTGATGAGTTATTACAGGGGTTGGGCTTGGATGCAGAACAGATCGGTAAGTTACGTGCTGCTGGTATCGTAAGCTAATGACAGTAATAACGGCTGCAGCAGTGTCGAGCTCTGTAGAGGAGGTGATTAGGTGCCGTCGATCGGTGCGACACTTTCAACCACAGTGTATTGATCAGGCGCTTATTGAGAAATTGTTTAAGTTGGCTCAGTGGTCACCTTCTGCGGGTAATATGCAGCCGTGGCGCAGCTATGTCGTCTCAGGTGAGCGTTGCCAGGAGGTGCGTAGCAAGTTGTTACAGGCTGTACGTGATACTCAGCAGTACCCACCGGAGAAGCTCCGTCAGCAGCGTTTAAGCTCTATTTATGCCGAGCGAAGGCAACAGCTGTTAGCTCGGTTGTACGCCGCTTTTGGCTTCAAGGGCTCGAACAAGTACTGCCGTCATCAGCTGGCGGAGGAGAACTTTCAGCTCTACGGAGCGCCTCACTGCGTGTTTATCTTTGTTGAGCCTGGTTTTGATGACCTGGTTGGGCTTGATATTGGTATTTATGCACAGAGCTTGATGTTGGCGATGGAAGCTAACGGTATTGGTTGTGTCGTACAAGCTGAGCTTTGTGCATATTCGAAATTGATTGCTAACCAGCTGGGGACTGACGATAGTCAGCGGCTCATGCTAGCGATTTCTTTTGGTTATGAGCAGCAGGGCTCCGCGATAAATGAGTCGTCACGTAAAAGAGCGCCGCTCTTTGAGACGACGACTTTTTACAGTTAAGTTAGAAGGCATTAGTAAAGATAAAAATCATGCAAATGGCATAAAGGAAGCGATCAGATGAGTGATACCGTACTTAAAGAATTGCAGGACGGCGTGTTAATACTGACGCTGAACCGACCAAAGAAAAAAAATGCGTTTAGCCGTGAGCAGTGGCAAGCATTTGCTGATGCGATGACAGAAGCGAATAACAATAGTGCTGTTGCTGCAGTATTGGTTACAGGGGCGGGAAATGATTTTTCTTCGGGGACCGATCTTAATGATTTTACAGAAGAGCAGGGTGATGCTCCTCATCCCTTTGAAGCTTGCGCTGAAGCTGTGATGAATTTTGATAAGCCTTTGGTCTGTGCGGCTAAGGGTATTTGCATTGGTGGTGGTGCGACACTAATGCTACATGCTGATATTGTTTATGTTGGTGAGAGCTTGCGTATGCGGTTCCCGTTCACCAATCTAGGTTTGGTGCCAGAGTTTGGCAGCAGTTACTTACTGTCGCAGATTGTCGGTACACGTAAAGCTGGTGAAATCATGTTACTCGCGGAGTGGATGGGGGCTGAGCGTGCGATGGACCTAGACCTCGCTACGGCAACTTTCAGTGACGATAAGTTGCTGGATTGTGCTCTAGATAAGGCCAAGGAGCTGGCGCAGTGGCCGATTAACTCACTTGTCGCGACTAAGCGGTTACTGAAGGCGGATCATCGGGCAGGGCTCGAAGCGGCATTGAAAGCAGAGGCAAAAGAGATGGTGCGTTTGGGTGGGTCGCCTGAAAATATTGAAGCGGTCATGGCTATTTTAGAAAAGCGCAGCCCGGATTTCTCTCAGTTTCGTTAATAGAGAGCTATTAATTTTTTCTACATGAGAAAAGTGATTGTGACATGAGCCGGTTTTTTGCCGGCTTTTCTTGTTCGTTAGGGCTGCTTTGTTTTTACGGCTGCTGAATGTTTGCGCTATGGTAGTTAGCGCTTGCGGTGTCCCTAGGTTGATGGAAGCAGCCGATGGTGAAAATAACTGCTACTCCCAGGGCAATGGGAAGCGCAATGCTCAGCAAATGTTTGATCACCCTTTTCATGGCAAACCGTCTCGTAAAAATTAATGCCCCGACAATATGCTTATTGTGGGTAAGAATAACCTCGTTTTTATACTTATTAATATGCGTTGTAAGCTTCGGGAAATACCTGCGTGGAAAATAGCGCTAGTCGGTTATTTGTTTGTTTTTACAGATGTTCTAACTGATAACTAAGTGGCGACGGCCAAGGAAACTTTTCCATGTCCGCTTGTTCTATATCATTACTATTAATAGGAATAATAAGTTGTGTAAGAAGTGATGACGCACGAGACCTGGAACGTTAAAATAACGGCTTAAGTTGACGTCGAATTACCGTGTAGAGAGAGCATCATGCAGAGCTTAACAGAAGTATATCGCTGTGAGATCGACCCGCAATGGGTTGACTACAACGCGCACCTCAATGACGGCTACTATGCTTTGATCTTTAGCTTAGCGGGAGAAGGCTTATTTGAGGCGCTGGGGCTCGGTGCTCAGTGGCGAGATGAAATGCAGCGCACCATCTTCACGCTCGACGTGCGCACACGTTATCTTCGAGAGGTGCATGCGGGGTCGACATTGAGTATCAGGGCGCAATTGCTCGATTGGGATTCTCGGCGGATGCATTTCTTGTTATATATGTTTGTTGATGGTGATAGCGTAGTGCGGGCGACATCAGAGCAAGTTGTCATGTGTATAGACCCGCAAGTGACGCGAGCGGCTGCCTTTGACTCGGCCGCCCAGCAACGTATTGCGGCATTGTTGGAGCTACATCGTGATGCAAAGAAGCCTGTGACTGTCGGTCGACCACTGGGCTTACGTTAAGCTGATTGGCAGCCTTGTTACGGAAGCTGCTGATGTGGCGTCAAATATATGCTGGCTTAGGACTCAAAACGGGTAAAAGTTGATTTAGATGTGGTCTGAGTGACTATACTTAAGGCATAGTCTGCGCCTAATTATGCATTCAACTTTTGGGACATTTGATGAAGACATCGAGTCAGGGGCGTGCTATCGCTCTATTGCCATTTCTATTGTTCGTCGCTCTATTTGTCGGTACCGGTACTTATTTGAGTATGCAGGGCGTTGATTTCGCCTTTTACCAATTGCCAGCCCCTATTGCTATTCTGCCGGCGATTGTACTGGCAGTCTTATTAAGCCGAGATAAACTCAACGAGACGATTGAGTCTTTTATCGGGGGTGTGGGTGACAAAAGCATTATTGCTATGTGCCTCATCTACCTGCTAGCTGGCGCGTTCTCGTCTGTGGCTAAGGCGACCGGTGGCGTTGATGCTACCGTTGCGCTTGGCTTGTCGATTATTCCTGCTTGGTTCTTGTTGCCGGGTATCTTTATTATTTCGGGTTTTATTGCCACTGCTATGGGGACGTCAATGGGGACCATCGGAGCGGTGGCGCCAATAGCTTTGGGGGTGGCCGAAAGCGCAGGAATCCCGTTGCCATTAATGGCTGGTGCAGTGCTTTCAGGGGCTACTTTTGGTGACAACTTGTCAATTATCTCTGACACCACGATTGCCGCGACTCGTACTCAGGGTTGTGAGATGAAAGATAAGTTCAGGGAGAACGTCTCCTTGGCAATTCCGGCAGCGCTGGTTGCCGCTCTTTTGTTCTTTGTTTTGAGTGGTGAGACCGTTGCCCCGGAGCAAGCTGATTTTGCCTGGCTGAGCGTTTTACCTTACCTGACAATTCTGGCGCTTGCCGTTTACGGTGTGAATGTCTTTATTGTATTAGCGTTAGGCCTACTGCTGGCCGGTGGTGTCGGTATGTCGACAATCGATGATTATAGTTTGGCTAGCTTCGTCAGCGATATTTACGCAGGCTTTACCAGCATGCAAGAGATTTTCTTGCTGTCGCTGTTAATTGGTGGCTTAGGCGCGTTGATGGAAAAGCAAGGTGGCTTGGCATTTATCGAAGCTAGCGTGACGTCAATTATTGCCCGTCTTAGCGGTGGTGGAAAAGATGATCAGCGCACGGCTGAGCTAGGTATTGCCAGCAGCGTATCGTTAACCAACTTGTGCACGGCTAACAATACAGTAGCGATTATTGTGACGGGCAATGTCGCTAAGGATATGGCGGCGAATGCACAGGTGAGCCCTAAGCGCGCCGCGAGCCTATTGGATATTTTTAGTTGTATTGTGCAGGGGCTCATCCCCTGGGGCGCACAAGCATTATTACTGGGGTCTATCTTTACACTCTCCCCATTAGCTGTTGTTGAATTCAGCTTCTACCCCATGCTTCTAGCATTGGTGGCGTTAAGCTCTATTGTGTTAAAACGACGCAAGTAGCGTCTTACTGATTAGGTATATACTATGAAGAAACCACCCGTAATTATTTTTGCTGCAGTCGTCGTGCTGTTGCTAGTCATTTTTGCCGTTTTTAGCTTTGAGCAAACAGCAAAGAACCGCCCCGCACCATCAGCTGCAATGGTAGAGCCTCATTTGTACCGTGACTTTTCTCCTGTCCTGGGGGCCGATAATGCTAAGGTGACCATCGTTGAATTTATGGACCCTGCCTGCGAAGCTTGTCGCGCCTTTTATCCTTTTGTTAAGCAGCAGTTGGCACAGTATGATGGCCAGGTGAAATTGGTTATGCGCTTGCTACCATTTCATCGGGACTCCGACCAGGTTATTGCAGCGCTTGAAGCTGCTAAGCAGCAAGATAAGTATTGGCAGGCGTTACATGTCGCGTTGAAGTATCAGGCTGACTGGGCGATTAATCATACTGCCCATGTTGATAAGTTGTTGCCTCTATTGGCAGAGGTTGATATTGATATCGAGCGGTTGAAAAAAGATATGAAGAACCCCGAGATTGCCAAAATTATTGCGCAAGAGAGCCAGGATGCACAGAGTTTAGGCGTGGACAAAACCCCCAGCTTCTTTGTTAATAGTAAGCCTTTAACGCAGTTTGGTTACGATCAGCTGGCGGAGTTGATTGCAGACGAAGTGGCGGCAGAATATCCCGCTCAGTAGTTGATATTCTTGCACCTGATCGGGGCGGGGAACAAAAACGGTGGGTACAGTAATGTACCTGCCGTTTTTTTTGGCTAAAAAATGTTTTTTAATGAGGTCTTACTGGTCAACTCGGTCGACGAGGTGTTGAGTGAGTTTCTCAGCGTCTTCTATCAGTAGTGAGGCCTCTCTGTTTTGCAGCCGCGCACGTAACCAGGGCTTGGCGAGCATAAAGAGAGTGGGCGTCAATGATAAGCTGGGTAGTAACAGTTGAATACTTTGGCCCTGTTGATTAATGATGATAGTCACCTCTCCCTCCAAGGTACGGTTACGGATGCTGAGTAATTCAGGGATTATTGTGGAACCTTGGTTTTGTAACTGTTTGAGAGTATGAGCAACATTCAATAACTCACTGCTTACTTGTTGACACACTTTGCGTTTTTGCCCTAACTGCTTGAGGGTGCTGAATTGCAGTAAAATGCCTTCATCACTTCGGCAGGCGGGGCCGTATTCTTGAAAGCTCCAACGGGTTTTCGTTTGCCTATCAAGCTGGGTAAGAGGGTCGTAGATCACGCCGACATCGCAATTATGTAGTTTACAGAACTGTTCTGCTATGGCGCGTTCGAGCCGCCCTTGGTCCTTGGGGTTGGGACTGGTGATTAGGATGGCATGCTCACCTACGCGGATCTGAGCGTTATTGTCTCGATTAATGCTTATTTGAATTACTTTTTCTCTGTCGAGCGTGTTGGCTTGGGCTGTTAGATTGTTGGCGTAGCGATCGACAGAGGCGGCCCAGCGGCGAGCGCGCTTACTTTTTGGACTGTTATCCTTAGCGGCCATTCTGGCGCGTTGTGCTTGACGATGGAAACTGTCAGCGAGGTGGTTAAGTGCAATATGAATGAAGTCTGCACGTTGTTCTAAGCTGTAGCCATTGAGATTGCTGACTAACTGGCTATAGGAAATATCATGAAGCTCGTTCTGAGCTTGAGCAGCTTGGCTCCAGGGCGCGAAAGCGCAGATTATTAATGTTGCAACAAGACAGAGCTGTCTCATGATAGGCGACTTTTCCCTAAGGTCAACGGAGTAGTAATCCCGGTATCGATGTTTGTTATTGAAAACACTACTGGCCGTATGGTTTGTTATGCAATGGCCAGTAGTCGATACCAGAAATGTGAGCGTGCGATGATAGTAGCGTGTTTGCTCAGCCCTTTGCGAGCGACTTGTTAAACTTGTTGCTCAGTATTCAGCATTGTCATGCCAGTGAGGTTGTGCCAGTAACCATTGCACTCGCCTCCAGTCGCGATGTTGTCTGTGAGGCCGAGCTCTGCTGTACGTTTAAACTGTTCGGCGGTTTCTAAGCTATTGAGGCTGAGCGGGCTGATGCGAACAATATCGACTAAGCCTTGCATGCTGGGAATGTCGTTGATGAGGTTGTAGCAGTAGCCGGATTGTGTCTGTATGCCGTTAATTGTGAATAACGCTTGCCCCTCTTGGCTATTGACGGTTAAGCCCTGTGGGTATTGGATACAGCACTGTTGGCAGTCGCTCTTGGGACGATTCTCATGACGGCTGGTAAAGCAGCGAGCAGAATAGGCGAGTGGTAAATAACCGTAAGCAAACACCTCGCGCTCGAAACCCATGTCACAGCCTAGTTGCTTTGCCTCGGAGATGACATCGAGCAGCCATTGTCGTGATAGCTCGACAGGCATGACCCAGCGTTGCATGCCAAGCTGGCGGAGTTGCTGCAGGGTATGAGCGTTGTAGCAATTAATCGCAGCACCGACAACGAAGGGGAGGCGCTTGTTACTGAGTATGCCGACGGCCCCCATGTCATTAGCCTCGAACAGCAGCTTGTCGTTATCGCAGTAGCGCTGTAACAGTTTATGGTCTGCGGGGGTTTCGAGAAGCGTCTGAGTTGATAATACAATTTGTTTGCCGCGGTCCTGAAGACCTTCGGCAAGTTCTAACCACTCGTTAGGTGTTAGCTCTGTGCGTTTGCTGCAGACGGTTTCGCCCAAGTAAATGACATCGGTCTGGCTGTCGATGGCGGCCTCGTAGAACTCGACCATGGACTGTCTTCCCCAGTGATAAAGTACGGGGCCTAATGAAACTTTCATCATGGTTACTTCCAAGAACGGTGGTAAGCACCCAGAGTGGTCTGGCTGCCTTCAGAAAGGTTGGCGAGTGTGTCGTGCCACTCGGTTTGAGCCCGGTAAGTGTCAGGAGTTTGTACTGCGCTATCGATAGCTTGGCGCCAAACGGTGGTGATTTGTTCGACGTAGGCCGGGCTGCGTTGACGCCCTTCAATCTTCACAGAAACGACGCCTGCCTGGATCAGCTCGGGTAGCATATTGATCGTACTGAGGCTGGTAGGCTCCTCTAGTGCGTGATAAATATCACCCTCAACCTCGAAACGGCCCTTACATAAAGTCGGGTAGCCAGCACGCTCGTTATCTTTAAAGCGATCTATTAAGACACCGCTGAGACGAGTTTCGCGACCTTGCTCGGTTTCCTTCCACTCGACATACTTTGCGGGTGAGCAGGCGCCAACGGTATTAGGCGACTCGCCGGTGAGATAGGAGGATAAGTAGCAGCGTCCTTCGGCCATTATGCACAGGCTACCAAAGGCAAAAACTTCAACGGGCACTGGACTTGCTGCCGCGAGCTTCTCAACATGGGCGAGTGACAATACCCTAGGTAAAACTACCCGCTTTATATCATAGAGTCGGTGATACAACTCTATGGCCGATAGATTGGTGATAGAAGCCTGAACCGATAGGTGTAATTCGATATGCGGGTACTGACGGTGCGCGTACTCAAGTACGGCCATATCGGCAATAATCAGGGCGTCGACGCCGAGCTCAGCGGCTTTATCAACGGCGCTCTTCCACCAAGAGAACTTGCCGGGGTGGGCAAAGGTGTTGATGGCGATATGCAGTTTTTTGCCGTGTGCGTGACAGTAATCGACGCCTTTAGCGAGGGCCTTGTCAGAAAAATTAAGGCCGGCGAAGTTGCGTGCATTGGTTTCGTCTTTAAAGCCGATATAAACTGCATCGGCACCGCAGTCAATGGCGGTTTTTAGTGCAGGTAGGCTACCGGCAGGGCATAGCAGTTCCATTTAAGGACTCCCTAGTAATATGCGGCTATATTACGGCCGAACTAAGCGCGGCCGTTTGATATAACGCAGCGAAGTTTGGGGTTGTTCGGGTAAATTAGCACGGTCGCTGATAGGACAAAGGCAGAGCGTTTTTCTTGGTTATTGAGCTATCAGTTTTATATTGTTTAATTTCTACGGGTAATATCATGTCATTACTGTCTACTGCTATGCGTCTTGCTGTTAGAAGGGGGCCGAGACTCCTCGCCAAGCCTTTGTCGTTACTGCCTGCAGCAGTGCAGTGTCGTCCCGTTGAGTTGGCGTTAAACAAAGTATTTGCTGAAGCGATAGAGGATGAGGCTTTCGACTTTTTAGAAGGTCGCTGGCTACGCATTCAGGTGTTAGATATGGCGCTGAGCTGGGATGTAGGCTTTAACGGAACGCGTCTCGTCGTGCAGCCTAACGAGGGCGAGGCTGATGCGACGTTTAGTGGTGCAGCCAACGACTTGATTCTGATGGCGAGTCGCAAAGAAGACCCCGACACGTTGTTCTTCAATCGTCGCCTTTCTATTGAGGGAGACACGGAATTAGGTCTCGCGGTGAAGAACCTGGTTGATAGCATTGATCGGGATGAGCTACCGGCAATGTTTAATAAGTTGGTCGATAAGGCGGGTACAGCGGTGCAGCAGTACGCTTAGGCGGTCGCTTGCAAAAAGTACTGTCGAGTCTAATATTCTGCTCTAGGTAGCATTACGTTGTTAAGTTGATGAAGAGTTTGGGGGGGGGGGAGAAATGGACAATCGAGAGGGTGTGGTATTGCCGTTGGCGGTAGAGGTTGGTCATCCATTTGTTATTGAACTCGATGAGAACCTGTCGACAGGCTTCACTGTCTGCTTGATGGAGATGCCTGAGTGCCTGGCCCTTGTTGCCGATGAACCGGTGCAGCCTGATGGCGATAGAAGGGTGGGGGTGTTTGGCCGCCGGCGCTTCACATTTGTTGCAGTGAAGGCCGGTGGAGGAGCGTTAAACTTTAACCGTATAAAGTTTACGCACCCAGAGCTGACTATTGTTGAGCGTTCTGCCTCAGAACAACGGTTTGTGGTTGCCGAATAATTAAACGCTAGTTTCTGTTACTTGTTAAAGCTTTGCATTCAGTAGAATTGATGTGCTGACAACACCTCCCCCTTCAATGAAAGGGGGAGGGGGGCGTTGTTATAATTCGTGGTTGTAAATAGCCCTGTTACGCGAGTGTAGCCACAGATTTGAACACCAAACGTATAAGTTCAGCTTGCCGGCTGACACCGCTTTTAGAGAATACGGACTTTAGCTGCGCTCGAGCAGTATGTTGGCTGACACCGAGAGCTGTGGATGCTTCGGCCAAGGTGAGGCCGTGAACGAGCTGCAAGGTGAGTGCGGCCTCGGCTTTGGTGAAACCGAACAGCTGCTGGATAGTGTCTCTCGTGGTGGTGGCCTCTGATTGTGGGTCACTAATGAAGACGGCTACTGAGGGCCCACTGTGACTATCGGTAGATTGTGATTGAGGGACTGGGCGGACGACAATGCCTAAGTCAGATTTACCGCTGGGACGTTGTACCCGGCTTGCCTCAACCATTTGTATGGAATGATGAGTGGCTGCATTGATGACCTTATTGAGACGCTTCTTAAAGGCTTCGTCATCCTCTTTATCGTCGAGAACAAGTTGTTTTTGCACAACCCTAATACCGTCTTGTTGTTCAAGTAGTTGCTTGGCAACGTGGTTGGATTTTAGTACTTCACCTTGTTCATTTAGCAGGATGGTGCCCATGGACATTTGCGATACGGCACCGGCGTAGAGATCGCGCTCTGACTTAGTGCGTTGTAGTTTGCTATGGATCTCAACAGCACGACAGAGGTGCGGCATAATGCGCTGTAGCAGTTGACGCTCTATATCGGCAAATGCACTCTCCTGCTTACCTCTTGTGGCGCGAAAACGGGCCGAGTAGCCATCACAAGTGCGCGTATCGGCACCGAGGATATGGAAAACACCGGCAGGCTCAAGATACTGTTTGTAGAACTCGCTGGCAGTGAGCTCTTCGTCAGGCATTAGTTCGGTCAGTGTGATGACTTTGCCGCAGGGGATGTCGGTGAATGGGTCTAGAGCAAAGAAGTGTTGCTGGTAAGCTGTAATGGCCCAATCTTTCGGCTTGGAGGCGTTGTTGACCTGGTTGCCTCCTGAAGGACTGTGTCGGTAGTTGAGAATCAACCCATTAATATCCTGTGAAGGGGGGCGCAGAATCAGCGAGACTCCATCAGCCTTAAGCTGTAGGCAGATTGCGGTGAGGAAATGCTGCCATGGCGTGGTGTCTAGCGCACCTTGATAGATGGTGTCTAGCAACCGGTCATAGCTGGATAAATGTTCAAAGTTATTGCTGTTGTCTACACTCATTTGGGTAATTATTACTTAGATTTAAGTGTTAAAAGCCCATTGTACAATGATTTTGATGAAACACGAATCATTAAGGCAATGACAATACGGTTAGGCTGCCTAGTTAGCCTGCTGACTGAGTCTAGCTGAGGGGAAATGCTTGATAATTTGTAACTCATTTAAGTGATGAAACTGTTTATGCTATCGGTACAATAAAATCCTTATAAATAATAATGATTCTGCCCGCGCGAACGGGGTGGCAAAAGAAACTCATGACCCTGTGAGTTTAGGAGATGAAAATGACCGATAAAGCACAGCTACATGCACAGCTTGTTGCCACCGCACGGGAGCTTATCCCCGTACTGAAAGAGAGGGCAGCAGAAGCCACGAAACTGGGTCGCCTTCCGGATCAAACAATTGCAGACTTTCAGGAAGCAGGATTTTTCAAGATTGTGCAGCCAGCTAAGTGGGGCGGCTATGAGCTCGACCCGCAGGCGTTTTTTGACGTTCAGATGGCCGTTGCAGAAGGCTGTATGTCGAGCGCCTGGGTGCTGGGTGTTATTGCCATCCATAACTGGCAGTTGGCCTTGTTTGATGACCGCGCTGCGCAGGACGTTTGGGGTGATGATCCGACCACGCTGATCTCCTCTTCTTATATGCCGGTCGCTAAAATAGAGGTGGTAGAGGGTGGCTTCAAATTTAGCGGTCGCTGGGGCTTCTCGTCCGGCTCAAAGCATTGTGATTGGGTCTTTTTAGGAGGCATGATCCCGCCAAGCGGGCCAGGCGAGGCGCCTGATATGCGCACGTTCTTGTTGCCTAAGTCCGATTATAAAATCGTTGAAAATTGGGATGTTATGGGGCTTCAGGCCACAGGTAGCCATGATATCGTGGTTGAAGGTGCCTTTGTGCCGGATTACAGAACGCACCGCGGTGTCGATGCTTTTGGGTTGAATAGCCCAGGCAACGCAGTGAATGACGCGCCTCTATACAAGATTCCCTTCGGTCAAATTTTCCCGCGTGCAGTATCGGGCTCATCGATCGGTGCATTACGTGGAGCTCTAGCTAGCTATGTTGATAGCACAAAGGTGCGTGTTGGTGTGAACGACGGTAAGAAAACGAAAGAAAACCCAACAGCTCAGTATGTTATCGCTGAGGTGACGCAGATTGTCGATGAGTTGGAGCTGGTTCTAAAGCGGGACTTTGAGCACTCGATGGCGGCAGCGCGTGGCGAGGTGCCGCCGTTGACTGTTGAGGAGCGCGTTAAGATGCGTTGGAATTCATCGCTCGTTTCGCCTCGCTGTGTTGAGGGTATGACAAAGTTGATGGGGTGCGCGGGCGGCAGTGCAGTGTTTAAAAACCATGTATTGAACCAAGCCTTCCTTGATATCAACACGGGTCGTGGTCATGTGGCAAATAACCCAAGTAACTATGGTCGTAACTTGGGTGGTGTTGAGTTGGGCGCGCCAAATACAGACTTCTTTATCTAGCAATAGATAGCTAGTCTCGCTATTGTTAAAAGCCCGTTACTATCATGGTCGCGGGCTTTTTTGTCTCACCGGAATAATAGGTTTTACTGGGAGGGAGAAGAATGATTAGATTTTTTTTGATATCACTGTTGTTTGTGTCGTCGTCTGTATTTTCGGCTTGTGATAACTTGTTGGATTATAGTCATCAACAGCTGCGTTCGAACGAGAAAATCGACTTATGCGAGCGTTATAGTGGCAAGGTTCTGTTGATCGTGAACACGGCCAGTAAATGTGGTTTCACGCCACAGTTTGAGCAGCTGGAGGCTCTGTATCAGCGGTATCGAGCGGAGGGGCTTGTGGTGTTGGGCTTTCCTTCCGATAATTTTTTTCAAGAGTATGATAGCAGTGAGGAGACCGCGGAAGTCTGTTATGTTAACTATGGCGTGACCTTCCCGATGTTTGCATCTAGCAATGTTCATGGGAGAGATGCTAACCCGTTGTTTCGCCAGCTCTCTGAGCGAAGCGATACGTCGGTAAAATGGAATTTCTATAAATTTTTGGTGGCTAGGGACGGTAAGCATGTCGAGGCGTTTAATTCTCGTTCTGAGCCGTTGGGTGGAGCTTTGGAACAGGCAATAAAGCGGGCGTTATCACAAGACCAATAATTAGGCGATGAAGAGTCTTGTTAGCCTTTACTCCTCCCAGACCCAACGCAGAGGCTCGCCAAAGTCATCGTAGATGATTTTCTTGCGGACTCTTTTCTTTATGCTAGCTGGCTCTTTTGCTGGACTGCGGCGGGCCTCAATCTCTGAGACAACATTGCCGAGTGAGGTGCGAGTATCTTTGGGTTTTTCAAAGCCGATGCTGTTGGCACTGAGTGGTTTAGAGGTGTCGATTCTACCGCTCAGGCCTCGCTGGACATGGTTTACCTGACCCCCGCCGTCTAAATAGGCGTTAATCTGCGCGTCGAGATCGGCACGTATATCGGCTTTGGAGGGTAGCTTTTTCACAAATTCAATACACCTAAATGAATTTTACCGATGCATAATACCACTTTTCTCTATCACTGTGCGGCCAAACTACGCATTTCCTTGATCGTTTAGGGGTGTAGCTATTGCAACTGCGCTACTTCGACCCCATGCTATTGAGTTACGGTGTGCGAGGCGGTATAGATAGATATATTACGGCTTGTATGTAAGTCGCTTTGGTTTGATAGAAAGGTTATAACGATGTTTGGACGCTTGATTGGCTTAGTCTTGGGTTTCTCGGTATTTGGTTTTATTGGCGCCTTTATCGGTTACTTTATTGGTCGTTATTTCGACCGCTCGATCGCAGGCCTTGGCAACGCAGGTATGGGGCCTGAGCAGCAGGCGAGAGCGCAACAGGTATTCTTTGAGAGTGTGTTCAAATTAATGGGGGTGTTGGCCAAGGCTGATGGCCGTGTCAGCGAGGCTGAGGTGTCGCAGACTGAGCAGGTGATGAGTCAGATGGGGCTCAGTGCAGAGAATCGTCAACAAGCTATTACCTTATTTAAGCAAGGTGTTGCTGGGCAGCACAGTGTCGCCGATGTGATGATGGAGTTCAATTCAGCGTGTGGGCCCTATGCTAACTTGAAGCGTATGCTGCTGGCCTACCTCATTGGTGTGGCATTAGCGGATGGCCACCTCGACGATGTTGAGCAACAGATTCTGAGTGAGATCTCTCGTGGCCTGGGTATCTCTGACTTTGCGTTTAGGCAGCTGCTGGCCATGATTAGGGCTCAAGCAAACTTCTCTCAACAGCACGGTGGTCAATACTCCGGTGGTTTCAGTCAGGCGCCCTCTGTGGACGAGCTGGCGCTGGCTTATACGGCGTTGGGGGTGGCTAGTACTGATGATGATAAGAGCATTAAAAAAGCTTATCGCAAATTGATGAGTGAAAACCACCCTGATAAGCTGCGAGGTCAGGGCGTCCCTGATGATATGTTACGCATGGCTACAGAGCGCTCGCAGGAAATTACTACGGCGTATGAATTGATTAAAAAGCACCGAGCGGCCACGGCTTAGTTAAGCGAAGTTTAATGGTTTTAATTTCACTGGGCTGCCCTTACGGTGCTAAATTGGGTGGTCTAAAATGGTTCGTTTTTGATAGCTGATGATTTCCAGATATCTTTTGTTGAGGGGGAAATATGAATTGGAAAATAGTGACACCTATTGTTGCAATAGGCGTTGTTGGTGCTGCGGTTTGGTGGGGGATGAAGCCCGCAGACAACACGCTTATTGAAGCGCCGGTGAGCGCGGCCGTCGTACCTGCAAAGGAAGTTAAGATTCCCCCGCAGGTCGCAGAGGCTAGTGACCCTGAGCAGCAAACCGAACTTGAGCCTGTAGTCGTCCAGCAACCTGAGCTCGATATAGTCCTGCCCCCCGCCCAGCTTGATAACAGTGATGCCGTGGTGTTGGAAGCAGTAGCTGATCTTTCTCCGTCGCTGGGGAAGTGGTTGATTTCGCAGGAACAATTGCGGAAATGGGTGTTGGCGGTCGATAATCTTGCGAGTGATACTCTACCGGGGAAATATAGCCCGCTCAGTTACCACATGGATAAGTTTGAAGTGACGGGTGATGAGACTGATTTCCACCCTAATCAGAATAACTATCAGCGGGCGAATCGTCTAATCAACGCTGTTACTGCCATGGACCCTAAAGCGGTGGCGGTCTATTATCGTGCTTGGCAACCAACTCTTGAAGAGGCGTATCGTGAGCTGGGTAAACCAGGTAGCTTTGATGCAACACTGCAAAAAGCGATCGATCACCTGTTGGCAGTCCAACCTCTCCCTAGTAATGCAAAACTTGCGCAGCCCAATGTGTTTTATGCCTATGAAGATGAAGCGCTGGAGCAAAGCAATGATGTGGCTAAATGGCTATGGCGTCTCGGTGACTTTAATCGTGAAAAGATTCAGGCCTTCCTCGTTGAGTTTAGAGCCGCTAACGCCTCCCAGTAAGGGAGCCTGTAGCCTATAGAACAACGCGGCTCATGCCGCGTTTTTTTGTCTCTGAGTACACGAGTTGTATTGAACGATATTTTGAGACGACAGGTAATAGCTGAAGTTTGGGTGGAAGCTGTTGTGGCCGTCTATAACCTTAATGAGTGCTAGGGTCTTTAATTAGAGTGACCGATGACAAGAGCACATTATAAAATCAGCTTTGCCTGATATCAGATACTAGAAGAGAGTATTATGACGAGCCATTTCTTTGCTTATATTAGTAAAATTCGCTGGATACAGCGCTGGGGGCTTAAGCGTAACACGGTCAATGAAAACGTGATGGAGCATAGCTGGGAGGTGGCAACCATAAGCCATTGCTTGGCGCTGCTGCATAATCGACGTTTCGGTGGTAGTGTCGATGCACATGCTGTTGTGACTGCGGCTCTGTATCATGACTGCACCGAAGTGATTACCGGTGATATGCCGACGCCGATTAAATACCACAGTCATGCTATTACCGATGCTTACAAGGCGATAGAACGCAGTGCGGAGCAAGAGCTGTTAAGGTTGCTGCCGGAAGAGTTACGCGATGATTATGCTTCGGTTCTTCTAGAAGAGGAGCTGGATAAAGATGTTAAGAGGCTGATCAAGGCTGCGGATACGATCTCTGCTTATATCAAGTGTCAGGCAGAAATCAATAGTGGCAATGCTGAGTTCTCGATCGCAGCAGAGGAGATTGCCCTTCGTTTACGCGAGGTTGCGATGCCTGAAGTTGACTACTTTCTCGCCACCTTTGTGCCTAGCTACCAATTAACACTCGATGAGCTGTTGAAGCCGCAGAGGCGGCCATAACAAGGCATAAAGAGCGTTGCTAAATGTACCTTCGCCTCTGGGGGAGTGGTGAGCAGTGTGCGAAGGCTGGTTTATAATCACCCCGACAATTAATGAAGTGAGTAAAGCTATGGCCACTGCGTGTGCGCGACATATTTTAGTGAAAACTGCCGCAGAGGCCGAAAAGCTAAAGCAACAGCTAGCCAAAGGGGCCGATTTTGCACAGCTGGCCAAACGCCACTCACTGTGTAACAGCCGTAAGCGTGGTGGAGACTTAGGCGAGTTCAGACGTGGACAAATGGCTAAGCCCTTCGATGATGTGGTGTTTAAGAAGCCGCTATTGACGGTACATGGGCCTGTAAAGACCCGATTTGGCTACCACCTTATCGAAACGATATACCGTGATAGGTAGCTTGTTACTGCCGTTGCTCGATTATTATAAGGATAACAAACGTGTTTCATATTGAACTGATGGATCTATTTCTCTTATTGCTTGCAGCATTTGGCTATTGGTATTGGGCCAGTGCCAGAAAGATGCGTGAGTGGGTCTTTGGTGAGTCAAAGCGTTACTGTGAGGCGGAAGGTGTGCAGCTATTAGACGATTGTGTAGCGCTGCATCGATTGTGGTTTAAACGTGACAGCCAGGGCAATATTAGAGTTTGGCGTGCTTATCAGTTTGAATTTAGCTCAACAGGTGATGAGCGTTATCTAGGCCGTGTAATTACGTTGGGGAAGGAAATTGAGTTGTTCGAGTTGCAGCCCTATCGGATACATTAAACTAGGGCTGCTGATTGGCGATGAATAGGTTGAGGCTTATCGAGGATTACAATTTTTAATGATAACCCGTCCTTGCAATAAGTCACCGCGAGAGTATTCGGCAAAGCGGCATTGATTCTTTTTCGGGTCGTAGGTTTCAAGCCAAAGATTGTCCTCTTTCCACGTCATGCCCATGTACTGCTGGCCGCTGGGTACTGTGATACTCATGACGCCTCCCCAGCGTTTGACGAAGATCTGTTGTAGATAAAAGGTATAGCTGGCCCAGGCCGTCAGTAGGATAAGACCGGTGACAATGAACGAGCTTTTGTTCTTATAGCCTGCCTTGAACATGTAATAGAGAACGGCGCCGGCGACGAAGAGTGCGCAGCCCCAATAGAGGTAGGTAATCATGATGTGGTCCTATTTCGTTAAGGGTAGGCTTTTGTCAGTGTAAGACTCTACCATTTTATTGTAGTGATTTAACCCTATTACGAACCGGGGGCAGCAGCTTTAGTCAGAGTGAGGGGGCGATTAGGGATGCCTCTGTAGAGAGTGTTGACGCCTTGTGGCGATGAAGAGGGGCTGGCGGTGCCGATTTAGTATAATTGGCATCTTTGCTAGGTGTTAAAAAGCGGCAGCTAGTTGCGCACAATACGGCTATAATAACGCCCATTATTGTCTTTTAAGTTAATTATTTTATCTCTGCATGAGGAGTCCAGCACTTGTTTAGTGAGTTGTCGCTACACCCATCGTTATTAAAGGCGCTATCGATATTGAAGATAGAGCGTCCTACTGAGGTACAAGCCGCGTCGCTGCCGGCGATTATGGCGGGTGATGACCTGATGATCAGTGCTGAGACGGGCAGCGGTAAGACCGCCGCCTTTCTGCTTCCTATTCTCAATCGTTGTATTACTCAGCCCAAGGCATCGTTGAACCCACGTGCTTTGGTCCTGGTTCCCACGCGAGAGTTGGCTAACCAAGTCTATAAAAACTGCGAGAGCTTGGGCCGTTACACCCGCGTTACGCCAGGGTTGGTGATTGGCGGTGAGAGCTTTCGTCAACAGGCCTCTATGCTAAGGAAGAACCCCGAGGTATTGGTGGCAACACCTGGTCGTTTAATTGAGCATATTCATAAGGGGAGTCTTAAGTTAACAGAGATTGAGACACTCGTTCTTGATGAAGCTGACCGTATGCTTGATATGGGCTTCGCAGAAGAGGTGATGGAGATAGTAAAATTCTGTCCTGAGCAACGCCAAACGTTGTTGCTGTCTGCGACGCTAAATCATCGTGGCATTAAGACGATGTCAGAGCAGGTGTTGTCTGAACCTAAGATCATTAGTGTTGATACGGTACGGGATAATCATAGCGCGATTAAGCAATCAATTATCTTTGCTGACGATAGTAAACAGAAAGCAAAAATGTTGGCAGCCTTGATTCAACAGGAGCAACCTACGAAGACCGTTGTATTTACCAACACCAAGACGCAAGCCGATCAGCTGGGCGGCCTGATGCGTTATCATAAAATTGATACTTTGGTGTTGCATGGCGATATGACACAAGATCTGCGCAAGCAAGTTACCCATAAATTCCGCAATAGCCGAACACAGTTGCTGGTTGCTACCGATGTAGCTGCACGAGGCCTGGATATTAAAAATGTTGGTCTAGTGGTTAACTTTGATTTTCCACGTGGTGGTGATGATTATGTGCATCGTATTGGTCGTACTGGGCGCGCAGGTCAATCAGGTACAGCGGTTTCGTTTGTAATGATTAATGAATATAACTTGATGAGCTCTGTTGAGCGTTATCTCAACTTGAGCTTTGAGCGTCGCAAGCTTGATGGCTTTGAGGTCGAGTACAAAGGACCTAAAAAACTCAAGGCTTCAGGCAAAGCCGCAAGTAACAAAAAGCGTAAGCCTGCAGGCAAGAGTACAGGGGGTAAAAAGGTCGCGACGAAAAAAGCTGCCAGTAAAAAGACTGCGGCGAAGAAGGTGAAGGGCAAAGCGACTTCGGCAGTGCGTCGAGACAAAGTGAGTGGTGATAGCCCTCCAGTAAAGAGAAAACGTGCTGTTTTGTCTGGCGACGCGCCGCCGAAGAAGTTATAGGTATACTTTCAGCATGTAATGAGATTGCTTTCAACTTATGTGGAAGTCCCACGGAAAGGGAGACAAAGAATTTGCGAGCAATTAACGCTATAGTTTACCGGCAATAGACGGTAGTAGGGTGAAATGCTAGATTTTAGCAATGAATAACAATACTAGGCGGGTTGATAGGGGCAGGGGTTGGCAACAACCACTGCACCGACATATCACTGCACTGACCATCGGTTTGATTCTACTTATCGTATTGCCTTTAGGTAGTTACAGTTATCTGCGCGGCAGCGAGTTGATTGTTAGTGGCAGCCAGCAATTTGCCAGTAATGTGGCAAAAGAGGCAGGCTTAACGTTCGCCAATGACTATAAGCCTGTCGTGATGGGGGTCGAGCTGCTTGCCGAGAGTAGCATAGGCTTAGCGGAATCTGATCGGCAGCGCCTGGCTTTTTTGCCGCTGTTTACAGCGGTGCTAAGGCAGAGTGTATCGCTTGCTTCGGTACAGGTGGGGTATGGTCGTGATGAGATTTTTGTTGTTAGGGATCTTCATCATAAAGACTCTCTCGCTGTTTTCGATGCGCCTTCGACGGCAAGCTACTTAGCAGAGAGCATCCGTATTGTAGAAGGCGCGCAACGTCTACGACGTTACTTCTTTGACGAGTCACTCGCATTAATTGGCGAGCCAACACTTCAGTCGACTGATTATCATGTTGTCAGCAGGTCATGGTATCAGCAGGCTCGTCAGCATGATGGTGTTATCGTCTCGCCCCCCTACCTGTATTACTTCTCTAGGCAGATTGGTTTGACGGTGGCCAAAAAGTCAGTGCAGGGCGATGCTGTCGTCGCTGCGGATATTACACTGACGTCTGTAACGGATAGTATTTCGACACAGCGGTTAACTGAGAATAGTGAGTTATTGGCTTTTGATGATGAGGGCAGGGTGTTGGCATACGTGAAAGGTGCTGAGCATACACCCTCTAAGCTTGATAAATTCAGCATATCTTACCTAGAAGACCTTGATAGCTCGCTGCTCAATAGTATTGCTGCTGATTTAAGGGCAGGTGAGCAGCTTTTGCAGTTTGAATTTAATGAACAAGCGTGGCTTGGTAGTGTATTTTCATTTTACCAAGGAGATTCATTTAACCTCTACTTCGCCATACTCTCACCTGAGCGAGAGTTGTTATTACCGCTAATTACAATGCGTAACCGTGGCTTATTCCTGCTGTTGTTTTTACTGGTGTTAATTATACCGTTGAGCTGGTTGATGGCGGCGAAGCTCTCTTATTCGATTCGTCAGCTGGTGCGGGATACCCAACGCCTAGAGGCGTTTGACTTTACGGCCTCACCGCCACGAAACTCATCAGTGACTGAAATTAATGAGCTCGGCGGTATGATTGATAAGGTGAAGAGTACTGTTAATCACTTTCTCGAGCTGACAGAGTCTCTGGCGACGGAACACAATTACGATGCTTTGCTTGAGAAAGTCATGCGTGCGACGATGCGAGCTACTGAGGGACGTTTGAGTGCTATTTACCTCTATCAAGAGGAGCAAGAAGAGCTCGAGCTCGCGTCGATGTTGGGGGCGGATTATGCGCCAGTGTCGAAACGTATCAGAGCTTCCAAAGAGTTAAGTCACTTGTCATTGGCTGATAAAGAACACTCCCTGGTTCAATCCTTTAATCGTGGTGAGGTTGTGGTTTACCCTCTTGGTGCTGTGCAGGAAGAACGGCCACTGCTGAGGCGCTTGTTGGATGAGGGGTTGGTCGGTGATGGTGAGCTAGTGGTGATGCCGCTGAAGGATCGTTTTGGCCATAGTATCGGTGTGTTATTTGTGGCGGTAGATCAAGCGCAGGGAAATAATGCGTCGAAGGTGAGTTTTTTGCAGCGCTTATCGGGTTTCTCCTCAGTCTCAATAGAGTCCGGGCAGATGTTGCAGATGCAAAAGGCGCTATTAGAATCTTTTATTCAGCTCATTGCAGGGGCGATTGATGCGAAGTCACCTTATACCGGTGGGCATTGTCAGCGAGTACCTGAGTTGACGAAGATGATTGCTCGCGCAGCTTGCGAGCGTCAGGAGGGGGTGTTTGCTGATTTTCAACTGACGGAGGAGCAGTGGGAAGCAGTGCATATCGGTGCGTGGTTGCATGATTGTGGCAAGGTAACGACGCCTGAATTTGTTGTTGATAAGGCGACAAAACTGGAGACAATCTATGATCGTTTGCATGAGATTAGAATGCGTTTTGAGGTATTAAAGCGAGATGCAGAAATCGAACTGTTACGTAAAGGGCAGCTTGATTCGCTTGAGTTTTCTGCCGCCCTTGCTGAGCAATGGTGTCGCTTAGATAAGGAGTTTGCCTTCGTTGCCCAGTGTAATCTCGGGGTGGAGCGTATGGATGAAGAAGCCATCGAACAGCTACATAATATTGCAAGCCGTCGTTGGTTGCGTACCCTGCCAGATAATATCGGCTTGTCTTGGGAAGAGTTGCGGCGAGCGGAGGGAGAGACGTCGTCACTACCTGCCTGGGAGTCGTTATTAGAGGATAAAGTAAGGCACCGGGTCTCGCGGGTCTCGGGGCAGGCTTTAGGTGAGGAGTTTAATATGCTCGTTCCAGCGCTGCACTACAACCGTGGTGAGCTCTATAATCTATCGGTGCGGAGCGGCACTCTAACAGCAGAAGAGCGCTATGTGATTCAAGAGCATATGGTACAGACAATTACGATGTTGAAGAAGTTGCCATTTCCTAGGCATTTAGCAGAGGTGCCGGAAATTGCCGGAGGGCATCATGAGACCATGCTAGGAACAGGGTATCCGATGGGGCTAACGAAGCAACAAATGCCGGTGAGTGCTCGAATGATGGCTGTCGCAGATATATTTGAGGCGCTAACGGCCTGTGATCGCCCTTATAAGGTGGCAAAAACACTGTCACAGGCGCTAATGATTATGGCGGGTATGGCTGATCGTCAGCATATAGACGGTGAGGTATTTGAGCTGTTTGTCGCTGAGAAGTTATATCTGCGTTATGCAGAAAGCTTTCTCACCGTAGAACAAATTGATATTGATGAGTTTAGTTATCGCTACACCTCGGACGAGTAGTGATTTGCGATATCTCCTACGCTGACAATCGATAACCCCCCCTGTTGTTTATAATGAGGCTAGGGATAATAAACGGTGTATCAGGAAGATACGTGCTCTCAGGGACTTGAGCAGTGACAGGGATCGTTGGAAGAACGAAAGCCGCCTCGTAAGAAGCGGCTTTTTTCATAGTGTGCATTAATTCATCGATGTTTATGCTCATCAAGAAACTGTGCGATAGCGAGACAGCAGGCTTCAGGTTGATCGCAGATGACGGCATGGCCAGCATGCTTAATCGTTGTCAGCTGTCCAGCTTGAGGCATGACCTGCTGCACCATTTTTTCGGCAATAGGTTTCTTCAATATGGCGGATATAGCACCGCGAATAATGTGGCAAGGCCGCTGCTGTCGCTCCTGTGCTGCCAGTGCTTGCCAGAGTTGTTCACTGAGTGGGGCGGCAAGACGATGCTCGCCATTGTCGCCCTGTTTCCATAAGGCTTGAGTAAAGGCAGGATCTGTTTTTACTCTGTAGTGGCCGTTCTCATCAACATTTAAGTCGTGTTGGGTCATTGCTTCGATGGCGCTGTCTTGTGCGAAGAAATAACAGCGCTGTAGATAGCGACGATAGGTGTTGTGATCGGCGAAAGATTGCTGCATGGCTTCGGCATCCTGTCGTACTTTGGCGACGCCATTGTTATTGGCTGTTGGCCCGGTGTCAATAATCGTTAGACTGTGTATGGTTGCTGTGGCCTGCGTGGTGTACAGCAGCCCGACACGTGCGCCTAAACTGTGTCCGACAATGTGTAACTGAGAGATATTGAGCTGTTGTATTACTGTAATAATGTCTTCAATCAAATGGTGATGGCCGTAATGGTGTCTTTCGTCCCAGCTGGAGTCTCCGTGGCCACGGAAGTCGAGCCCGATTAGCCGGTAGCGGCCAGCTAGCAGCTCAGCGAGAGGTTGCCAGATGTGCGCATTGTTCATGAAGCCATGCAGTAAGAGGCAGTATGGAGCCTCATGGTCGGTACAGTGTTGGCGCCAATCAAGCACATGTAATTGATTGCTGTCTTGCTTGGTTATGTTAATGCTTTTGGGTGGATGTTTTAAGGTCATTGTTATTTGTTTCATCACTGAGGGCTATGGGCGACTATAGCAAATAGTTTGTTCATAACAACTGATTCTAGTGGCTGAGGCTGGTGATTGACGGTGCGCAGGGTATAATTTGTGCATATCGATGAATAATGCTGAGAGGGTAATCTATTGGATCTAGAACAGGCACGTGCACTTTATGCTGATGAGCGATATACAGGTGGCTTGGAAGTGACGGATAGCTTGATTGCTGCGGCTATCTCGTTGATGGAGAAATTTGAGGAGGGGATTTTTGTGGTGATAGAGCTGCCAGAAGACCGCTCTTTTCATTATTTGCGAATAAACCCCGCATGGTGGATGGCGAAGCCAGAGGGGCAGTGGGTGCTGATGTCTCAGGAACCTTTTGAGTCTTTGGTTAAAACACACCTCAAGTCTATCGGCAAAGAATACGATGGCATGCTTTGAGTAGGCGCAGCCCTTCCTGCTCGAAGTGTTGCGTACGACATTGGTGAGGACAGATATCGGTTGCTTGAGCACATTCTCGACTCCCTCACTGGTAGAGACCTTGGACAGCGCATTATTTATGTATAGTTCGCGCTATTGTTGCGATAAATGTGATAGCCGGTGTGTTTGAAGGTTTGTTAGTATTGCTGTAATAACTGATTTTAAGGTGCGGTGTGTGACGGACGTTAGCTACGATTTTTCATCGACAATCAAAAGATTGCCAAGTTGTTGGCAGGAGTTGTTAACGACACAGATGCAGCAGCCCTACATGAGTAAGCTGACAAAGGAGCTATCGGCGCGAGCGAAGCAGGGGGCGACGATTTATCCGCCTGCTGATAAGGTTTTCCATGCCTTCGATGCTTTGCCGCTGAAGTCGATAAAGGTCGTTATCCTTGGTCAGGACCCTTATCATGGTGAAGGACAGGCACATGGGCTGTCTTTCTCCGTCGAATGTGGCGTTAAGGTTCCGCCATCATTGCGTAATATCTTTCGTGAATTACATGACGATCTTGGTATTGAACTGCCACCACATGGTTGCCTTGATAGCTGGGTTGATCAGGGGGTTCTGTTATTGAATAATGTGCTGACGGTAGAAAAAGGGCAGGCGGGCTCACACCGAAAACTGGGGTGGGAGCAGTTTACCGATAGGGTTATTGACACTATTAATAGTCAATGTGAAGGGGTGGTGTTTATATTGTGGGGAGGGCCGGCACAACAGAAAGCGAAGAATGTGGACGACAGTCGCCACTGTGTTTTACAAGCACCTCATCCGTCACCATTATCTTCGTATCGAGGGTTCTTTGGTTGTAAGCACTTTTCGATGGCAAACGATTATTTAGCTGGCAATGATAAAAAGGCGGTAGATTGGAATATTCGAGACTGAGGTAAGTTGAAGTGTCGACAAGTGGTTTAACAATAATAACTATCCTTGGACAAAGTATCGAAGGGTGTCATAGAGGTTAAATGTGTTATGGACAGTGAAGATAAGCAAATAACACGAGCAGCATCGTTGAATATTGTGCAGCGTGGAAACCTCAAATTCTTAGAGAGTCAGATCCGTGAACACTGGTGCCTTGGTCAAAATATAGTTCTTTGCTGGCATGCAAGTGAACAGGGGGTGGAGCTATTGTTGGCTCCGCACTACTTCTTAGCGCAGTTTTCCGCGGCACTAAACCAAGACGCTGTAGCAAGCCGACTAGAGGCATTAAACGGTCTTTTTATTAAGAAGCTGATCTCCGGACGCCGACAGATGTCTGCGCGTGCCTTTCAGGGGGCGGCTAAGCGTTTGCAGCTTGAGCCTATAGCCATAGAGTTACCTATTCCCGTCTTAGGTGATAGTACAGCAGAGCGCATGACCGAAGAGCTATTGCATCGGTACAGTATTAGCTATGTTGATAAGCGTGCCGTGATTCTCTTTGATATCGTTGACTTTTCATTGTTTACGCCATTTGAGCAGACGAGCCAATTGAACAGCCTCTCTTACTCGATTAATTCCTCTTATCATAAGTTGCTAAAGCATGGTATTGAGGTGAACTTTACGCGTACTACCACTGGTGATGGCTTTTATATTTGGAATCGTGACAATAGCGCGGAGGCAAGCCTTAATCTGTACTTATTTATGTTGTTAGTCGTGATGGATAACGCTATTGCTCAGCGAAAGGCTAGAGGGAATACTGTCCCGGCTATTCGTACTGGCTTTCATATGGGCAGTCACTATGAGTTTTATCAAGCGGAAGGGCTTAACCCGACGATGTTTAGTTATATCGTTGGGGATGTGACGATTGAGTTATCGCGCATGTTGGATGGTGCTCATCGAGGGCAAATTGTCATGGGTGACTTCACGACGACCGTGCCGACCTCGATGAGAGAGGGAGCTTACCTTATTGATGTTGACACCCCTCGTTTTATTGAGCGAATACGTAAGCAATTACCCCTGTTAAAACAGCTATCACTGTCTGGTGAGAACATTGAGAAGGTACATTGCTATCTCACGGGCGAAACGGGTGCTTCGGGTGGTGAAACTGTGAAGACCTTCACGATAACAGACAAGCATGGTTTAAGTAGAAAAACATATAATGTACGTATCAATATCCATACCCGTAATGGCCAGGCCATTATCTTAGGGATGCAGCGGCGCTGGAAGGATCGGCGTCGAAACATTGAAGAGCGTCGTCAAGCGGGTTTAGAAAGTGAGCGTCGGCGGCTAGTCGGTGAACGGAAACAGTCTCGGGTTGCTCGTTTGGATAAAGTCACCTAAACGAAGCTTGAGGCTAGTTGGTTAGGGAACTCAGATATGACACAACAACATAGCGCCATAGCTTTACCGCGCTTGCAACACCGCCATCGCAGTGGCTTTGATGTTACTGATAAAATTGCAGTCGGTGATACTAAGGTAGTGTGCGCAGAGGTTGTTCGGCTATTGTCTGCGCATTTCGATGATCTAGATTGCAGCTTAATTAGTACTGCGTTCTTTGATCTTGAGGCGCTGTATAGTGGTCGACGGCATGGATATTATGGCTGTGAAACGCTCTATCATGACTTGCTGCACGTGCTAGATGTTACTTTGGCGATGGCGCGTTTAGTAGATGGTTACCAACAATCTCATCAAACAGGAGCGTTGTGTCTGACGAGCCGACAAGTGGAACTGGGTATTCTAGTGGCACTATTCCATGATTCGGGCTATATACGCCGTAAAGGGGATAGACGTCATCTTGATGGTGCGGAATATACGCGTACACATGTTTCTCGAAGTGCTCGTTTCCTGGGTGAGTATCTTACAGAGGTGGGCTATCAAGAGGATATTGTTCTTGGGAAAAGACTGGTGCAATTTACCGGTTATGAGATAAACCCAGATGATATTGCGATTCGTGATCCGACTCAGCGTAATCTTGGTTACCTTATTGGAACTGCAGACCTGCTCGCGCAAATGGCTGATGCTAACTATTTAAATAAATGCCGTGATTATCTTTATGATGAATTTGAGAAAGGAGGGATTGCTCGTGATACTAGTGACGGTAACATTACCGTAGTTTACAGTTCGCCAGTTGACCTGCTGGCAAAAACGCCTGAATTTGTTCACACTGCAATTGAAACACGGCTAGAGGGTTTTTTTGACGGTGTCTATCGTTATGCTGAGTGCCACTTCAGTGGAGAAAACCTTTATATGAAAGCATTATTACATAATTGTGAGCACCTCGAGGGCTTGCTGGCGCAGGGTGATATAGAATTACTGGCCACATCTATTTGTTGATGTTCATCAGACATAGATCTGATCAAATTTATTATTTTTAACGGGGGAGCTTCACTGTTGATTCTGGTGAAGTTATTACAAAATTATCTTTTATTTAACGGAAGTTGTATGAAAAGTTTTACGATCATCTTATGCGCCTTAATGTTGACTGCCTGTATGAGTACAGACCCATTTACAGGGCAGCAGAAAGTCAGTAATACAGCTAAGGGGGCAGGTATTGGCGCTGTTAGTGGCGCCTTACTAGGGGCAGCGTTGTCCAGTGATAAAGATCGTGGTAAAGGTGCTGCGATCGGTGCAGCAGTTGGTGGTGGCATTGGTGGTGGCGTCGGTTTTAGCATGGACAAGCAGGAGGCAGTATTACGAGATAAGTTGCAGGGGTCTGGGGTCCAAGTTCAGCGTGAGGGTGATAATATTCGCCTAGTTATGCCGGGTAACATTACCTTTGGCAGCTCTAGCTACAGTATTCGCCCAAGCTTTGAGTCGGTGCTCGAGTCTATTGTTATTGTTGTGCAAGAGTTCCCTGATACCGTGCTGCGCATTGGTGGCCATACGGACTCAACAGGTAGTGCAAGCCTGAATCAAAAGCTTAGCGAGCAGCGAGCTGATAGTGTTGGTAACTTCCTTATCCGTGAGCATGTGAAAGCGGGCCGAGTACAAACCAAAGGCTATGGTCCTCGTTATCCTATTGCCTCGAATACCACTGTTGAGGGGCGTGCGCAGAATCGACGTGTTGAGCTTCAATTGTTGCCAATTTAGCGCTTGATAGTTAATCATTAATTGTTCGAAAGCCAGGCTTAGCCTGGTTTTTTTTGGCATAGATTAAGTAGGCGATGCTGTTAACTGGCTGTTGGTGGCAGTCTTTCTGTCATCTAAGTGCTGCCTTGATTATACTGGCGCTATCTCTATCACACTCGATATTATGTTATGACCTCTTCTGCTAGTCGTTTATTACCTCCCATCTATGTCGCTGATGAAGCAAGCTTGTTACGTGCTCGACAACTTGCCTCTGACCTGCAACTGGACTTGATTGAAGATTTATCGTGTTTAGACCGTGCACAATATGTGTTGTCGGTTTCGAGCGAGGGGCTGACATTGTTGCCGGCTGGGGGTAAGGGAGGAGGCGTGAGGGTCGACTTCGCCTCAGGGGCAGTGGCGCACCGCCGACATTTTGGTGGAGGTAAGGGACAAATGATTGCGAAGGCGGTTGGTTTCTCCAAAGGCGCTGTTCCCAGTGTTCTCGATGCTACGGCGGGTCTAGGTAAAGATGCTTTTGTGTTGGCAACGTTGGGTTGCAAGATGAAGCTCTTTGAGCGCTCAGTGGTTGTCGCTGAGTTACTGGCTGATGGTATAGCGCGAGCATTGAGCGAAGGTGATGGTGAGTTGCAGGAGATCGTGCGACGTATGTCGTTACAGCGAGGTGATGCGATAGAAGCAATGACCCAAGCGACAACACCGTTAGCTGACGTGGTCTACTTGGATCCAATGTACCCTGCGAGCAAGAAGTCGGCAGCTGTGAAGAAAGAGATGCAAGCCTTTCAGCAAATAGTGGGGAAGGACTTGGACGGTGAGGCGCTTTTATTGGCGGGTCTCAATGCAGCGGAGTATCGCGTGGTTGTAAAGCGTCCGAGAAAGGGAGAGACATTGCCGGGGGTGGAGCCCGGCTATCAATTGATGGGTAAATCGTCGCGGTTTGACATTTACCCAATCAAGGCATTTAAATCTTGACTAAATACCTAAGAACAAAACATATTTTCTAATGTTTTCAGGTAGATGTCGTGGAGAGTGTCAAGATCTTCGGCGGATACGCACTCATCGACCTTGTGGATGGTCGCGTTGACAGGACCTACTTCGACGACTTGGGTGCCAGTGGGGGCGATGAAGCGTCCGTCTGATGTCCCCCCAGAGGTTGATAGTTCGGTGCTTCGGCCGGTACTGCTTTGGATTGCCTGGCTGATTGCATCGACTAAGCGCCCTTTCTCAGTTAAGAATGGTAAGCCACTGAGATTCCAGTCAATTTTGTATTCTAAGTCATGCTTCTTGAGAATGGAAACAACGCGCTGTTTGATGACTTCTGGTGTCAGCTCGGTAGAAAAACGTAGGTTAAAGACCACCTCTAAGCTGCCGGGGATAACGTTGGTGGCTCCAGTGCCGCCGTTGATGTTGGATATCTGTAGGCTGGTGGCAGGGAAGTAGTCGTTACCTTCATCCCAATGCTCTTGGCTTAGGTCGGTAAGGGCTGGAACTGCTTTGTGAATTGGGTTGTCGGCCAGTTGAGGGTAGGCGACATGGCCCTGTGTGCCGAGTATGGTTAAGACGCAGCCTAGAGAGCCCCGGCGACCATTTTTAATGACGTCACCAACCTGTTTAGTGCTAGAGGGCTCGCCAACGAGGCACCAGTCGATAAATTCCCCTTGCTGTTGCAGGTGTTCGACGACCTTGACGGTGCCGTTCACGGCGGGTCCTTCTTCATCGCTAGTGATTAGGAAGCCAATGCGACCCGGGTGAGTGGGGTGCTCGCCAACGAAGGCCTCGCAGGCCGTGACCATCGCAGCGAGGCTGCCTTTCATGTCTGCGGCACCACGGCCGTATAGCATGCCATCGACAATTGTTGGGCTAAACGGATTGTATTGCCAGTCGCTGTGGGGGCCGGTTGGTACGACATCTGTATGCCCAGCAAAGGCAAGTAGTGGACCGCTTTCGCCGTGCACTGCCCAAAAATTGTCAACATCGCCGAAACGTAGACGCTCGATATTGAAACCGATTGCCTCGAGACGTTTTATCATGAGCTCCTGACAACCCTTGTCCTCAGGGGTGATGGAGTCGATAGCGATAAGCTGACAGGC
Organism: Sinobacterium caligoides; assembly: GCF_003752585.1. Classification (NCBI taxonomy): domain Bacteria; kingdom Pseudomonadati; phylum Pseudomonadota; class Gammaproteobacteria; order Cellvibrionales; family Spongiibacteraceae; genus Sinobacterium; species Sinobacterium caligoides. The sequence goes on along the minus strand of NZ_RKHR01000003.1, from coordinate 444,675 downwards.
GAGGTCGATGGTGTTTGAGATCGAAGTCATAGCGAAAGTAGATACCGAGCAAAGTGAGGAAATAAGATTAATGAAGGAGCGAGTATACCGAATTGGGTGTCTAATCCCAGCATGAAGCGTGCTAAATCACAAAACTTTAGTGGTTGACAGGCAGAAAGCTGATGAGAGAGATGGCAATGTATTGTTTCACCAGCGATGGCGGTAATGAGAGCTGTATCTGCTAGGCTTAATAGTCCTTTATAAGGGGCTTTATAGAGTGAGTCATCGAGCTGCTGGGGGTTAAAGGAGGGGCAGCCGGCTTACAATATCGTGAATTAATTTAGTGCGATAGCTTGTAACGACAGAGGTGAAGATGAAGTTTAACTATCTTTTTCTCGTGCTGACGCTGATCACTATCAGTCTGTCTAGCTGTGTTGATGAAAGGGGCTTTTTCGGCGGAGAACGAGTCGATATTCTCTATAAGAATGGTGAAATTATCACTATGAATGGTAATGTCCCGACTTATGCCGAAGTGGTTGCTGTAAAGAATGGTCGAATTATCTTTGTGGGTAACGAGCGAGAAGCCAATGATCGTTTTGTGCGCTCACCGATATATGATCTGGCTGGGAAAACTATGTTGCCTGGGTTTATCGATGCGCATAGCCACTTTATGTTAGCGGTACAGATGGCCGGTCAGGTGAATATAGCGAGCCCGCCAGTGGGACCTGCTACTGATATAGCCAGCATATTAGTTGTGTTGAGGCAGTTTAAGGCTGATAAAAGCTTGACTGAAGGCGCTTTCATTATTGGTTGGGGCTATGATTCTGCAGGACTTGCAGAGCGGCGTGATATCACTCGTCAAGAGTTGGATCAAGCCTTCCCAAACAACCCTGTGGTGTTGATCGAACAATCAGGAGGTGGAGCAATACTGAATAGTCAGTCCCTTGCTTGGGTGAGAATAAATGAAGGGCTCTTGGTTGAGGACGTTGAGGGTAGGGTGAGCGATGCAGCTTATCAGAAAATCTCCGTTATGTTGTTTCGTCGCCTTGAGCATGAGCGGATGATGGCGCTCCTGGAGGCGCAAAATCGGTACGTTAGGCATGGTTATACACATACGCAGGAAGGCTTCGCTTCCTTTAGTGATATTGTCTTTTTAACAAGGGCGTCGCAACAGAAATATTTAATGATTGATGTCGCGCTGCTAACGCGGAGGGAAGATCTAGATGATATCGTTAGTGCTGGTTACTACTTTGGAGAATATCGTAATCACTTGAAATTGCAAGGTGTTAAGATTTTTGCCTTAGCTACCGAAAATACTGCTGTGAGAACCCCTGCGAAGAGGCGCAGTGAGGTACAAACAGGAGAAGGGCGTGAGTTTGGTCTGGAAAAATTAACAATTAACGCTTCTTTAAAACAATTTGCCGGTAGCGGTATGCAGTTGTTTATCCATATTGCGGATGTCGCGGCAGTCGATGAAGTGGCCCAGGGGTTAGCAGAGGCTGGATTTAAAGCAGGTGACGATAATCGCCCGGTTCTTTTACTAGCGCAGCCGATATGGGCCAGGCAGCTTAGGCAATTTGCCGGCATGGGGGTGTCGCCAGCCTTTCTATCTAACCAAAACTACTTTCAAGGTAATGATTATATAGCTCGCTTTGGTAGGAGGGAGGCCAGTACAGTAAACCCCATTAGATCGGCTGTCGATATAGGTATGATTTACTCAAACTACAGTGACTTTAGTCGCACGCCGCTAGACCCCTTCTTTATGATGTGGACAGCAATGGTGCGCGAAACGAAGAGTGGGGTCGTATTGGGGCGAGGTGAGAGAATTGATGCTTATACTGCACTGCAGGGCTTAACCTCAGGTCCTGCTTATCAATTACATGAGGAGCGCCGCAAAGGGATGATCAAAGAAGGAATGTTGGCTGACTTTGTTATTTTGGCCGCTAACCCATTGCGAGTTAACATAAATCGTCTGCGTACTATAGAAGTTGTCGAGACGATTAAAGAGGGGGAGGTAGTCTATAAGCGTCAGCCCCCTCGTGGTTAGATATCGTTGTTAAATTGCTTGTGATGGATGAGTAGAGGTTAGCTGTGATAGGTTGAGTTGGTGGTCGTTTCTGACGTTTAGTGGGTTAGCGCCAGTCCATTTTTTAAAGGCTCGGCGGAAGTTTGATGCATCGCTGAAACCCAGCTTATAGGCGATGTCGCTGAGTGAAATATCACTTTTTCTAAGGTAGTTAATGGCCTCTATACGACGAAAATCGTCGACAATACGTTGATAGTTTGTATCGCTGTCACGAAGTTTGCGGTAGAGGCTACTACGGGATAAGTGCAGCATGCTTGCGGCCTCGTCCATATTAGGAAGATCAGGCTGCTGTCTCTGTAATAGAGTATAGATTTGCTCCCTTATTGAGAACTTGCACTCCCAGCTCCGTAGAACTTCCAGACAATGACGTTGTTTTATAGCCATAACCGGTTCGTTTGCGGTTATGACAGGGGTTTCGGCAAAATTATTATCTACCTCTATAGCATGTTGCTCGCTATCGAAGATTACTTCGCAGTTAAAAAATCGTCGATATAGCTGTGCATGCTCTGGTGCGGGGTAGGCAATGTAAACACGGCTGAAGTTGATTTGTTTGCCGGTTAACCAGCGGGCTTGTGTGAGCCAGCATGAGAATAATGTTTCACACAGAAACTGCTGAACCTCGATTGGTAGATGTTTTTGATATAAGCGCTCAACACTCACAGTGTGTCTTTTGTTCTTACTGCTCATATTGATTTTAACAGAGAGTGAGAGCAGTGGGTAAAATCTGATGAATTGCTGGAATACTTCGCTTATATCTTTGCAGGACATGAGCAGTTGCCCGACCGTTCCAGCTGCGGCCATGTTAAGCATTTTTCCATATTCGAATCCGAGCGACTTAGCTGTTCTGTTGCTTAAGGATTTCTCAAGGATTGTATAATATAGTTTAGGGCTAATTCTAGCTCTTGGGTTTTGCAGTTTCGCTAGTGAAAGGTGGTAGCCGATCAGTGGCTTTTGATGTTTTTCTAGCAAGGTGTTAAATACTGCGAGATAGATGATGCTGAGCACATCATCATCAATTGAAAACCGTGAAGTAATGTAGCTGTTCATGGTTAATCCTCCTTGATTATTTTTTTTATTGGTACTTTCGTACAGCTTCGGATGCGGGATTAAAAGTCATACTACTCATCCACCTCCGATATATGATTTAATTTACCTTTAAAGCAGAGAAGCAACAGGTCGAAGCACGACATATACGGGTCATATATCGCCATAGTTGTTTGTGGTGAAAAGTCTCGGTATGGTGACTTATATGAAGTGCTCTTTTAATGAGGATTTATGAATAAGAAAATGCCATTACTTCATCCCATGTATGGTGAGTTATTGCTTCACAGTGCCGAGCTGCTGGGTTTGGATAGGGAAGATGACGCCTTCAATAAGGTTATTGAAAGGTGGCGCAGCAGTAAGAGTCCATGTGATTTTGTTTTGTTATTGAATCAATGTGTTAAGGGTATCGCGGATGATTCTATGGCGCTGGCATTTTGTTATGGCGAGAACCTTCACCCAAGTTGTGCAGGATCTGTCGGCCTGGCGATGATTTCAGCGCCGACATTAGGAGATGTCTTTGCAGTCATTGGTCGCTATTATGCAATTACAGGCTTGGCAATGCGCTATAAGGCTTCGAGTGTTAACGGGCAAATGCGCTTGAATGTCGATATAGAGTACGAAGGGCTCACTAATAGTGTGAGAGTTTTCTTCGTTGAGGCGCTTTTGGCATGTTGGAAAAATGGAGCAGATTCACTCACCGCGACCAATGTGCAATGTGACTGCATTTACCTTGATTATGCTGAGCCTAGTAATGCGGAAAGATATAGTGAGTATTTCGGGTGTCCAGTTGAGTTTGGCTGTAAAGAGATCAGCGTGGTTTTTTCTGAGAAATTGTTTTCTAAGGCTGTAATATCTGCTAACCCGGTTGCTTATAAGCGCTCGTTAAAGACATGCGAGAGTGCTCTGCATGAGTATCGTAGTCGCATGGATTACGCTGAAAAAGTTAAGGCTTGCTTCGCTGAAAGTAATGATCTTGGCCTGCTATCACTCGAGGCAGTTGCTAGTCGTTTAAATCTCTCTCCAAGAACTTTGGGACGCTACTTAAGCTCTGAGGGAACTGGCTTTCAGAAGATACTAGAAGAACAGAAACGCTCGCATGCTTGCAAGCTGTTATCATCAACAGCTTGTAGTCTAGAAAAAATTGCAGAGAGTGTTGGCTACAGTGATTTGTCAAATTTCAGGCGTGCTTTTATCCGCTGGACAGGAATGACCCCTACGGATTATAGGAAGAATAAATACTTATTGATTGAGTAGTTTTTAAGTTTTTGGTACTTGTTTTGTCTGTTGTTAGTTGCACCATATTTGATGGTGTCAGTACTTCTGTTGTTGTCGGTCTTAACTGTTCATCTTGCCTTTATGAGGTTTTATTAAACCTCTTTGTTGTAGCCTTTTTCGGTGATAATAATTCCTCCATTATAATAAGTAAGGTGAGTGTTATGTTGTTAAGAAAGTTTACGCAGGTTGCGGCTGTTTTGACGTTATCTTCCGCCGCAGTATTAGCGCAGGCAGCAACGATAATTGTAGACGGGGTTATCGATTCCTCTACGGGAGCGCTAGCATCCTTGGCGCCTAGTGGCACCGATTTTGGAGGAGACTTTGACTTTGATGCTGGTGATGTAAGCTATGGTAATGTGATTTTGGCTGGGTTCTGCTTTAACTCGACAGCAAGTGGCGCGCCACCAGCAACCCCTGATTGTCCTTCAAGCAAGAGTGTTGTGCCATTTTTGACCACAGGCTCTTCAGCCTATACCGGCGATGTAGCAGCTCCGGATGCGACATATCAGCAGGCTGGAACGACGTTTGATGGTGTTGATGGCGCCCTGAAATTACTCGCTTTTTCGCCGTCGTTTGGGGTGAATATTTTGATTGATGTAATGCTAAATGCAGACGGTAGCGGAAGCCTGGTTGCGGATGCTGGTTTTCTTGGAACAGCCGAAGGCGCGCTGAACTGGCAGAGCGATGCGCCAGAGGTGCCTGTACCTGCGGCGGCCTGGCTATTTGGTTCAGCTATTGCTGGTCTAGCTGCGGTAAGGCGTCGTCAAGTTTCTCGCTAATCGATAGCAGACTGCTAACTTTAAGCCCCGAGTCAGGGGCTTTTTTGTGTCTGGTATTTAACTAATGAGCAATAAAACCTGTGAAAGGTGTGAAAGGTGTGACAGGTGTGACAGGTGTGACAGGTGGAGGGGTGTGACAGGTGGAGGGGGGTGAAAGGTGGGAGGAGGTGGCGGAATTATGTATCAGACAGCAGCTGTTTGAAAAAATAGAGCCCTAAAACTGAGGCTCTTAAATCAAATCTACTTCATTTTTCGTAGGGAAAATAGGCCTGCAAGCGCTGTTATAAACAACCATATGCTAGCCGGTACTGGAACAATGACAGGAGGAGGCTTTGGCGTCCAGGTAAATACGCCTGAAGTTGAACCAAGAAAGCCAGCATCGGCTGTTAAGGTGGCGTTACCGTTTTCGAAAAGTTCGATATCAATGAGTATATTAACGTTAAAAGAGGGGGAGTAGGCTAGCAACTTAACAAGACCGCCGTAGGTGAGATCAATATCAGAGTCAACTTGTAAGAAGTTTGTTCCGATAGCAAGTGGCTCTGGGTCGTAATCGTTTTGCCCGTCAGCAAGAAAGGGGACTGCTGACTTGTCACCCGGGCAGTCTGATGTGGCGGGTGGTGCGCCATTGGCAGTAGTGTTAAAACAAAACCCCGCTAGAATGACATTGGCGTAGGTGGCGACTTCAGTCTCTTCAGTATAATCAAATGAGCCGCTGAATGTTGTGTCTACGGGGGTAAGGCTTGCCAAGGCGCCGTTGGCGTCGGTAATGCTGCCGTTGAATAACTCTATGCTCTCGGCCTGGCAGGTAAGGCCTATTGCCATAGTGATTAGGCAAGTTGCTTTGGTAATAAATTTAAACATGGTTATGCTCCTTAAGGGAGATAAGTTGGATCAACTTCTGGCGTCGACGCTTGAGACCGATTGCTAGTGCGCTGAAGACTACGGCGCTACCAAATAGACTGGCGGCCTGAGGAAATGATTTGTTGAGGGTCAGGGTAACCTCTGCTTTATTGACACTATTGTGAAAACCGTCGTTGACGACGAGGCTAACGACATAATAGCCTGTCTCGGACATATTACTGAGGGTTGGTGTTTTACTGCTAGGGTTTATTAGTACAGCTCTTGGGCAGCTGTCTAGCGTGCAATCTGGCTGGCTAAGCAGTTCCCAGTGGTACTCTAATGGATGCTCATCTTGGTCGTAGCTGTCGCCGCCATCGAGAGTTGCGTCTAGACTGTTTACGCCTGCTTGTAATACCTGGTTGTGGCCTGCATCCGCCACTGGGCGGGTGTTAAATGTGCTGGTTATATGCCGAAGTGCGGCCTCGGCACTCTTTAACTCGGTCGTTGATGAGCCGCTGTTAGCGACGATATTGATAACGCTGTTAGCGAAATCAGAGCTGCTAAAGTCAACGCTTTCACCCTGCGCATTTTCATGTGCTTGATCATCAATTTGTATGCCATTTTCAGGGTTGTCGTCCTGGTCTAGACTGATTAATAGCCTAACAATGTTTAATACTGTTGTGTTGTTTATGAGTTGAGTGCCTACGATATCGAGCGGGGTGATAACAGCTTTAGCTCTGCTACTTGGTAATTGTATTGCGCCAATAGAAAACGTAATGGTTTCGTTGTTTAAGTATTCAAACTCGCCCTTCTCATTGGTAAACCCATTCCGTGTCTCTGTGCTGTATGCGATATTGCTCACTTCGCTGTCTATAAATGTGCCTGTAAGTACTGTTGCAGGAGGTGAGGCTTCCTCGTTGATGCTAACACTGTCGCTTGACCCGCCACCCCCGCAGCCAATGATGAGGCTGCTAAAGCTTATGATGGTAATTATTTTTAAATATGAGAGTAGTATTTTTTTTCTCTCATTAGATTTTGATGGTTCCCTGACCATGTCTCGACTTCCTTTTTTGTTATAAAGCGTAGGGACTAGCTGCGCATTTTTTAGTTTTTTGTTGTTGGGTTTTTATTTGTTGTTGGCTAGTTTTTACATTAATGGAGCAGCCCGGCAAGGTACAGGCATGTCGTGGCTATATGTCATGCCAGTGACGCGAGATGACTGCCTGCCTTGTTTTATTGGTTTGTTCGCGATATTTTTATTTTGCTTGGGATTATTTTTATTGTTGATGGCTTGATAAATTAAAATAAAAACTAGCATGGTTGAACTATGAAGAAAATAATAAAGCCTGTGCCATTGGCTATGGCAATCACTTTGATTTCCCAGGGAGCGGCTGTCAGTAATGCTTCTGCACAACAGTTAGAGGAGGTCATTGTTACAGCACAGCAGAGAGAGGAGGGGCTGCAGGATGTGTCGGTCTCTGTGTCGGTTGTATCTGGCGAGCAAATGCGAGAATTAGGCATTAGTCGTGTCGAAGAGCTGTCTAGTTATGTGCCAAACTTGACTATGTCAGAAACGGGTATTGGTACGCAGTTGTTTATTCGTGGTATTGGATCTGGAGTCAATCAGGGTTTTGAGCAGTCTGTCGGTACTTATGTCGATGGAATTTATTACGGGCGTGCGCAGTTAACGCGTTCTCCTTATTTTGATATGAATCGTGTCGAGGTTTTACGTGGGCCACAGGTGACATTGTTTGGTAACAATAGCATTGGTGGGGCGTTGTCATTTAATACGGCGACACCGACTGATGAGTATGAAGCGAGTATCTCGCTGATGTATGAGCCTGAGTATAATGAGCAAGAGTATATTGTCATCGCTAACGCACCTTTGACGGATAATATTCGAGCAAGAGTTGCTTATAGAAAGTTTGATTTTGATGGTTATGTAGAGAATAGAACACTACAAGAAGATGGCCCACAACGTGATTTTGATACGTTGCGCGTAGGGTTTGAGTTTAACCTTAGTGATAGCTTAACAAGTCAGCTAAAGGTAGAGCGATCGACATTTAATGTCACTGGGCGGCAGATTGCTGTTTATGGAGGCTTAAAAAACACCTTTGGTGAGGGCAGTAGTACGTCTAATTCAAGCTACGCCCAGGGCGGTAAGACTGATAATATGACGCTTGCTGATGTCTATAATGATCGAAGCCAGTTTCCTAACCTTGAGAACGTAGCTGAAGATGGTAATTCGCTTCTTTACAGTGCGGATGGCAGCTTTCGCTATAGCAACGGCGATAGCAGTGAAAATACGACGAATAATGTTACGCTGAGCTTTAACAAGGACTTTGATAGCGGCTATATGGCGATGTTGAAGATGGGTTATCTCGATTATGAGTACGACGAAAACTGTGACTGTGACTTCAGTGGGCAGCTGTTATTTGATTACGATACCGCGGAAGATTACAGTCAAAATAGCCTAGAATTTCGGCTGACATCTCCAGGAGGTGAGCGTTTTGATTTCATTGGAGGGCTATACCTACAGAACGATAAGCTTCACTATGCTGACTCTTTGAATATACCGCCTGACGGGTCGTCCTTACAAACGTTAACAGCAGGCGTTGGTACTGTTGCAGGCTTTGCGCCAGATGTTGCGAGTGTTGCTGTTCCTAGAGTTTTTGACCAAGAGAATAGTCAGCAGGCTATTTTTGGTCAGGCCACTTGGAATGTCACCGATAGTGTTCGCCTTATTGCAGGTCTGCGACGTTCTCATTATAAGAAGTCGGCAGAGCGTGTCATGAACTTTACTAATGATGATGGTACCCCGTTGAGTGGGGCTAGTGGCTCCTCGTCAGGTACGGCTGACTCTCAGCGTGACGCGATTGATCAGGTGTTTGGTCTGGTTTTTAATGCATACCGGCACACAGAGGAAGGAGAGCGGGAACGTTATAAAACTTCTTACAACCTGATTGCAGAGTGGGATCTGCATGATGACTTGATGCTGTATGGCTCGATGACTAACGGCTTTAAAGCGGGGGGGTTTGATGTTCGCTCAAATGCACCCACAAGCGCAAGCAATCAACCTAGTGATGCGGGTATTGGGCTAATACGTCCTGGTACCTTTGAGTTTGAGGATGAGGAGATTGAGGCATTTGAGCTCGGTGCCAAATACCGTATTACAGAAGCGATTGAGCTAAATGCTGCCTACTTCTACACCGAACTAGAGAAGCTACAAGTCAGTACTTTTGATGGTAGCGTTGGTTTCAATGTTTCCAATGCGGGCGAAGCAAAGACTCAAGGGATAGAACTGGAGTTTCGTGCGGCACTGAGTGAAAACTGGATGCTTAACGCCTCGTTGGCGACGTTAGACTTCGAATTCACGGAGTTTGACCAGGGAACCTGTATTGCAGGCGATGAGTTGATTCTTAAAAATCAGCTGGATGTGCCGTTGCAGCGTAACTGTACTTACAATAGCGATGCAAGATCCTATGTTTCCGACATGAAGGGTGAGACTAATATTTACGTGGCTGATTACGCAGGCCTGATTTCGCTGCATTATCGTTATGACGTTTTTGACTCAATGGTTTTTAGTGGTAACGTTGACTACAGCTTTACTGATGAATATTTTGCTAATGAGAGTCTTGACCCTAATATGAAGCAGCCGGCTTACGGTAAGTTCAATGCGAGAATAAGTTTGGCGGATGCCGATGATCGTTGGAATGTTGCACTATTGGGGCGAAACATTACCGATGAGACCACGATTGGCTTTGCTAATAATGTGCCGCTAGCTGCATCGCAGTTTGCTGCACCAACCTACTATGGCTTTTTTGATCAGGGTAGGACGTTAGCCTTGCAGATGCAGTACAACTTCCATTAGTAGAAGTTATACGACTATTCGCGTAAGAGCAGCCCCTCGTCTGTACGAGAGGCTGTGCATCTAAGCTTAGGCGGCCTCTTTTAGCTTGCCTGCGGCCTGTTGTGCATCGTTTTTCTCTGCTTTTAGCTCTGGGCGACGGAAAATAGCCCAGTAGCTCATGCCAACTAAGACGCCACCGCCTAAAATGTTGCCAATAGTGACAGGGATTAGATTCAGTGTAATAAAGTTGCTGAATGTCAGTGAGGCATAATCGCTGGGGCTAGCGCCCGCTGCTGCCCAAAACTCAGCTGGCGCGAAGTGCTGAATAGCAACGCCCATTGGGATCATGAACATGTTAGCAACGCAGTGCTCGAACCCGCCGGCAACAAACATGGCGACAGGAAGCATGACAATAAAGGCCTTCTCAATCAGAGTTCGAGCAGAGTAGGCCATCCAGACCGCTAAACAAACCATAATATTACAGAGCATGCCAAGTACCACGGCCTGGCCGAAGCTATGCTGTAGCTTATGGTTGGCGACGTTCATTGCGGTGATGCCCCATTGAGCATGGTCAGCCATGTATTGTTTAGCGAACATCATGAGTGCGACTAAGATGATTGAGCCGACAAAGTTACCCGCATAAACAACAGCCCAGTTAGTTAGCATTCGGCTACTGTTAATACGGCCGCTGGCTCTTGGTACCAAACTAAGCACTGTACTGGTGAACAGCTCTCCGCCGAGTATGATCACCATGGTGATGCCCATGCTGAAGCAGAGGCCGCCAATGAGGTGTTGCATCCCCCAACCCATTCCTGCATTACCTGTTGTTACCGTAACGTAGAAAATAAATGCAATAGCAATGAAGGCGCCAGCACTGATAGCAAGGGCGAAGGCGGTGCCGTTGGGGCGGGTTGCCTTAACGGTTCCATAGTCTTCGGCCTTCTTTGCCGTGGCGGCAGGGCTGAGTGGTTCGTTAGAAGAGTGCGACATAGTTGAAAACCTGCGCTAAAAATAAAGGTGTTAGAAAAGTAAAAGCACTCGCTTAACGGAGTGCTTAGTGATTGACGAAGGTTCAGCTCTACTGTTGGGTTAAATCGAGAGTCGTGTGCTTCTTACGGTACTCACGAATGTAGAGGTAAACAGTGTGGCGTGAGATATCGAGGTATTTCGATACAGTATTAACAGCACCTTTGAGTTCAAATAGATCTTCACGGTACAGCTGATAGATGATTTGACGTACCTTTTCCTTGGCGGCGATGTTGTGATTTTTTATCACTTGGTCTGAAATTCGCTCAAGTTGAGCGTCGAGTGATTTTTCTTCATTAAAGGTAATTGATTGCTCGCCAGTAATTTTGTTGAGACTGCTCGGTGTTAAAGCGGCGATAAAATCGCTGAGTGGGGAGTCGAGGTTTAAGTTGACACAAAGTAGAGCGATCACCTCGCCCTTGAGGTTACGAATGGCAATAGTGGTGCACTTCATCAACTTGCCATTTTTGGCACGAGTAAAGTAGCTGTCCGAAAAGTGGGCGCCGTTCTCATGCATTTTGTGCAGCATGTGTAGAGATAGGTCGGTAATAGGTGCGCCTATTTGGCGTCCACTGATGTGGCCGTTAACAAATTTTACGACTGACTTCTCGGTATCTTCGAGAGAGTGCAGTACAACTTCACAAGTATCGCCCAATAAATTTCCGATAGCGTCAACAACAGGGAAGAAGGATTCTAAGATGGCATGTTCGGCCGCGGTGAACTTCTCAGCTCGGTTGAACTTTAGGTCGTCATATTTCATCTGTTGATTCCTGTTACATTGCGTGTTGATTTCAGGAGGCATTCTAAAGCTTGTCCGGTATAATTAACGTGATCTAAATCAATAAATAAACATCTGTTGATATAAATATCAAATGCGACATGAAGTGACTTTGTGCTATATAAGTCGCTGATTTCATGGTCTATTTTTATTAGGTAGTACTGCTTAGGTAGTATTACCTAGCGGTAGCCAACCCACTATTTTACTTGCTAAACACCTGTTTAGTTAAAACTGTTGAGAGAAGGTGTTGTGGTTGATTTGCGTCAAGGTGAGATGGCTTCGAGAGGCAGACAATCAGTTCATCAAAGCTACTTAATGATTCGATCACTAAGCGATGTATCGATTGGTGATCGGGAATGAACGATTCAAAATAACCTAAGAGGTGACATTATGAATGCAGCAATAGAAATTATGCAGAGTGCTTGGAAGACTTTCAATGCGGGGGAGTGGTGTTCAGCGGTTGATGTACGTGACTTTATTCAGCATAACTATACACCTTACTTAGGTGACGATCAGTTCTTGGCTCCGGCTACCCATGCAACCAACGTGCTTTGGGAGGCCGTTCAAAACGGTATTCGCATTGAGAATGAAACTCATGCACCGGTTGATTTCGATACTTCGAACCCTGCGACAATCACCTCACATGCTGCGGGTTATATTGATAAAGACCTAGAGACAATCGTCGGTCTGCAGACTGAAGCGCCACTTAAGCGTGCCATCATGCCTTACGGCGGCGTCCGCATGATCGAAACTTCAGCGGCGGCTTATGGTCGCACTATCGATCCAGCTGTTGTCGAGACGTTCAGCAAGTACCGCAAGACACACAACCAAGGTGTGTTCGACATGTATACACCTGACATCCGCGCTTGTCGCTCTTCTGGTGTGCTGACTGGCCTGCCCGATGCCTATGGTCGTGGTCGTATCATTGGTGACTACCGTCGTGTCGCTCTGTACGGTACCGATCGTCTGATTGCCGATAAGAAGCGTGAGCTGGCTGAAAGCGACAATGCAGAAATGACGCAAGACGTGATGACTATCCGTGAGCAGCTTAATGAGCAAATCCGTTCATTGGCTGACCTTGCTGAAATGTCTCTGACTTACGGTTGTGATATTTCTCGCCCAGCGAATACTGCTCAAGAAGCTATTCAGTGGACTTACATGGGTTATTTGGCGGCTATTAAGTCAAATAACGGCGCTGCAATGTCTCTTGGTCGTACCTCTACCTTCCTTGATATCTATATTGATCGTGACCTTAAGGCCGGTCTTATCACTGAAGAACAGGCGCAAGAGTTTGTTGATCACTTCATCATGAAGCTGCGTATGGTGCGTTTCCTACGTACCCCTGAGTACGATGATCTGTTCTCTGGCGACCCAATTTGGGCGACTGAGTCTCTTGCTGGTATGGGCTTGGATGGACGTACTCTGGTTACCAAGACTTCATTCCGCTTCCTGCATAGCTTATACAACATGGGGCCATCGCCAGAGCCTAACATGACCGTGCTATGGGCTGAGGGTCTTCCTGAAGGCTTCAAGAAGTTCTGTGCGAAAGTTTCTATCGACTCAAGCTCTATCCAGTACGAGAACGATGATCTAATGCGTGAAGACTTCAACAGCGATGACTATGCAATTGCTTGTTGTGTGTCGCCAATGGTTGTCGGTAAGCAGATGCAGTACTTCGGTGCTCGTGCCAACCTTGCTAAGACTATGTTGTACAGCATCAACGGTGGTGTTGATGAGATGAAGAAGAAGCAGGTTGCACCAAAATCTGCTCCTATCACCAGTGAATACCTAGACTATGACGAAGTCATGGCTAGCATGGATAGCATGATGGATTGGTTGGCGAAGACTTATGTCAGCGCGCTAAACTGCATCCACTACAGCCACGATAAGTATGCCTATGAAGCTGTCCTAATGGCGCTGCATGATCGTGATATCCATCGCACTATGGCTTGCGGCATTGCTGGTCTGTCTATTGCAGCCGATGCATTGTCTGCGATGAAGTATGGCAAGGTGAAGGCGATTCGCGACGAGAATGGCATTGCTGTCGACTTCGAAGTGTCTGGCGAATACCCTAAGTTTGGTAATAACGATTCTCGTGTTGATGACATCGCTTGTGACCTCGTGACACGCTTTATGAATAAGATTCGTAGCAATCATATTTATAATAATGCTGAGCCTACTCAGTCTATCCTAACCATTACCTCTAACGTGGTTTATGGTAAGAAGACTGGTAACACACCTGATGGTCGTCGTGCTGGTGAACCGTTTGCACCGGGTGCAAACCCAATGCACGGTCGTGATGTTGAAGGTGCTGTTTCTTCGTTGACTTCAGTTTCTCAGCTACCGTTCAGCTCAGCGAAAGATGGCATTAGCTATACCTTCAGCATTATCCCTGAGTCTCTCGGTAAAGATAAGGCAATGCGTACCGATAACTTGGTGAGCTTGATGGACGGTTACTTCCATCACACTGCTGAGAAGGAAGGTGGTCAGCACTTGAACGTTAACGTATTGGATCGTGATACGTTAGTACACGCTATGGATCACCCAGAAGAGTATCCATCGCTGACTATTCGAGTATCAGGCTATGCGGTTCGTTTTAACTCGCTAACTCGTGAGCAGCAGTTAGAAGTGATCTCTCGTACCTTTACGTCGAAAATCTAGTAGCAAGCCCTAGCGGGTAACGGCCTGGTTCTTGTTAGCGAAAGCTAACAAAGGCTGGGCCTTTTTACTGTTTACGGCGTGAGAATTTAAGGAAAATAGATATGACTATTGGACATCTCCACTCGATTGACTCTTTTGGCACAGTTGACGGTCCCGGCCTGCGCTTTGTTGTGTTCACGCAGCACTGTGAGATGCGCTGCCTGTATTGCCATAACCCCGATACTTGGAGTGCGAAAGGGGGGACAGATTATACTGTTGAGCAGATAATGAAGAAGCTGCGTTCGGTGAAGCCTTTTCTTAAGAAGGGCGGTATCACTGTTTCTGGTGGTGAGCCTTTATTGCAGGCAGATTTTATCGCAGAGCTCTTTGAGAGTTGTCAGCGTGAAGGTATACACACCTGTCTCGATACCAATGGCTTTATGAAGGTTGTCGAACCGAAGGCGCTCACGCGCGTGTTGGATGCGACAGACCTAGTGTTGTTTGATATGAAGCAGGTCGACCCAGAGCGTCACCTGGCGTTAACCAAGGTGTCAAATGCCCCGGTACTTGAGTTTGCAAGGCTTTTGGCGGAGCGTAATCAGCCGCACTGGCTGCGTCACGTTGTTGTTCCTGAGTGGACAACGGATCCAGAGCACTTTTCGCGTTTGCTGGATATTATTGACCAGCAGAAGCACTGTCTCGAGAAGATAGAGTTGCTGCCTTATCACCAGCTTGGTGTGCACAAGTGGGAAGCAGTCAATCAGCCCTATGAGTTAATCGCTACGGAGCCACCACTGGCTTCAGAGATGGAAATATTGGCAAATATGGCGCGCGAACGAGGTTTTGTCGTTCAGTATTAATTGTAGAAATAGGTTGTAGAAATTAGGTTGTACATGATGGGTTATGATGAGCAGCAGCTCAGGCGTTTGTCTAAGTTGGCGATTAGAACGGGGCAGCGCTTGCTGCAACATGGGGCTGAGAGCAAGCTTGTGGTTGATCTTGCGCAGCGTGTTGGTCGTGCCCTGGGGGCTGACGCAGTTGAATTATCACTTAATTCAAACTCTATGGTTGCGACTGTGATCATCGGCGATGAGTGCATGACGACGACTCGGCGTTGCCCCGATGCCGGTATTAACATGACGGTTATTACCGAGCTTCAGCAGCTTTGCTTGCAGGCGGAAAGTGGAAAGCTCGATATTGATGGCTTTGAGCAGGCGATCGAGAATCTGTCTAGCTTTAAATATAATCGCCACCTTGTGGCGGTCATGATTGGGTTGTCGTGCGCGTGTTTTGCGCGTCTTGCAGGTGGTGATTGGGCTGTGTTTTCGCTCACCTTTGTTGCCTCAAGTGTTGCGATGGCGGTTCGTCAAAGATTAGGCTTGTTGCATTTTAATCCATTGGTTAACTTCTTCGTGACAGCTCTTGTTGCAACCTCTGTCAGTTTGTTAGGGGTTCGCTACGCTATTGGTAATGATCCGCATATTGCAATGGCTTCGTCGGTGCTACTGCTGGTGCCAGGGGTTCCGTTGATTAATGCGGTGTCCGATATGGTGAAGGGGTATATCGACATGGGAGTTGCGCGCTGGGTGTTTGCTACCATGCTTACATTGGCAACCAGTATTGGTATTATCGCCGCCGTCGGTTTGTGGGGAGGTTCGATGCATGTCTAGTTGGATGGTTTTTTTGCTGGGCCTCGTTAACGATATGTTCTTTGCGATGATTCCAGCTGTTGGTTTTGCGCTTGTCTTCAACGTGCCTCCTAAAGCGCTGAAGTATTGCGCTGTTGGTGGTGCTATCGGCCATGGTATGCGGTTTGTGATGATGCAACTGGGCTGGCCTATTGATTGGGCGAGCTTTGTGGGGGCTTTGGTTGTTGGTTTTATTGGTGTGCATTGGGCTCGTAATCTCGGCGTGCCACCAAAAGTCTTCACCGTTGCTTCAATGATTCCGATGGTGCCTGGCGTCTATGTCTTTAAGGCGATGGTTACGATGGTAGAGATTAACCGTCAAGGGTACTCTGAGGCGCTGTTCAGTGCGCTTGTTGATAATGGTTTGACAGCGATTTTCGTTGTCTTTGCATTGGCTATCGGTCTCGCGATGCCGGGGTTACTGCTGTATAGAAAGCGTGCGATAGTCTAGTTCGCTGTTGGCTTAATATTATTTTATGTGGGAGGGAGGCCTCCCTGTAAACCTAGTTGATAGTCATTCTCATTTCGCTGCGTCCCCTTGTTATATTACTCATCTTGTCATAAAAAAATCATAAGCGGATGAATATAAGCCTTCTTTTAATAGCGTAATAGTGTTTTTAAGTCACGCTTTTAATTTTTTTGTTTTTTTGAAACTTTGAACCTGTTTTGTTTTTTGACTGTTTTATTTTTTTCGTCTCAGATATCACATAGATGTGCTAGTAAGCGGTGTTTGTTTGCTGTAAAACAACGCCTCCGAACGATAACAATAATTTTTGATTAGATGGATCTATTATGAAATTACGTAATTATAGTGCGTGCCTAGTCCTGGCTGCAGCAACGATTAGTGCGAATAGCTTGGCTGATGATGTGTTGCGCCAGCAGTCCAATGCCGTGTTTGGTGTGTTACCAGCAGCGATGCCTAGTGCAGAAAATGATAGTCCCGAGCAGGTGGCTCTTGGTGAAAAGCTTTATATGGATACACGTTTATCGCTTGATAATAGTCAGTCATGCAATAGTTGCCATAGTCTGGAAAAGGGGGCTGGCGGGGCTGATCATCAGCCCACGTCACTGGGTGTTAAAGGAGAAAGAGGGGGGCGTAATTCGCCTACAGTGTTGAATGCAGGCTTCCAAGTGAGTCAGTTTTGGGATGGTCGTGCCGCGAATCTAAAGGCGCAGGCG
Source organism: Sinobacterium caligoides (assembly GCF_003752585.1). NCBI lineage: Bacteria > Pseudomonadati > Pseudomonadota > Gammaproteobacteria > Cellvibrionales > Spongiibacteraceae > Sinobacterium > Sinobacterium caligoides. The sequence goes on along the minus strand of NZ_RKHR01000003.1, from coordinate 427,511 downwards.
AAAGGGCCTATTTTGAATCCGATAGAGATGGCTATGCCCAGTGAGGAGGCCGTAGAGAAAAAGCTGCAGGCAACAAGCGATTATCCTTTGTTGTTTGAAAAAGCCTTCGGCCCGAGTTCGCTCACTTATGACAATATTGCCCAGGCGATCGCAGCATTTGAGCGAACGCTAATCACCCGAGACCGTTTTGATGACTTCCTTAAGGGAGATGATAGTGCGCTGAGTGAGCAAGAGTTGCGTGGGTTGAAGGTGTTTACGGAGAAAGGCTGTACAGCATGTCACAACGGGCCGCTGTTAGGCGGCAAAGCTTACCAGAAGATGGGTTTAGCAAAAGCTTATAAGAATCAGAGTGATCGTGGTCGTAAGGATTTAACCGGTAAAGCCGAGGATGATATGCTCTTTAAGACACCAATGTTGCGTAATATTGCAGAGACTGCGCCTTATTTCCATGACGGTAGTGTCGCCACGTTACCAGAAGCGGTGCGTCAGATGGGTGAGCTGCAGTTGGGTGTGGTGCTTAGTGATGGTGAGGTTGCTGATATCACGGCTTTTCTCGGCAGTCTGAGTGACAAGCTATGATGTCGCTGGCATTCCTTGTGAGTTAAGGAGGGCATAGTGCAGTTGTGTTGATAAAAAAGGCCGCAACGAATAGCATCGTTGCGGCCTTTTGGTTGCTGAGATTGATAGGGGTTACTATCGCTCTCTGCGGCAGTTACTCGCTGAACTCGCTAACCACGGTACCGAGTGACTCTTTGGCATCACCAAAGAGCATGCGGGTGTTCTCGGCGAAGAAGAGCGGGTTCTCAACGCCGGAGAAGCCTGCACCCATGGAGCGCTTTAAGACAAACACGGTACGTGCTTCGGTGACATTGATGACTGGCATGCCGTAGAGGGGGCTGCCCTCGTCTTCGTTGGCAGCAGGGTTGACAACGTCGTTGGCACCGATGACGATCGCGACATCCATATTGCTCATCTGTGGGTTGATATCGTCCATTTCGACGAGCTGTTCGTAGGGGACGTTGGCTTCGGCAAGGAGCACGTTCATGTGACCAGGCATACGACCCGCAACAGGGTGGATGGCAAATTGAACGTCACAGCCGTTACTTTCAAGGTGGGTCATCAGCTCTTTGACGACGTGCTGCGCTTGGGCGACAGCCATGCCGTAGCCAGGGACGATAACGACGCGTTGAGCAGCTTCTAAGATGAGGTAGGCATCCTCTGCAACAATCGGTTTAACCTCGCCCTCTATTACCATGGTCGACTCTTTCGCGGCAGCAAAGCCGGAGAAGAGAACGTTACTGAGTGAGCGGTTCATCGCCTTACACATAATATTGGTCAGGATGATGCCGGAGGTGCCGACTAGAGAACCGGCGACGATGAGCAGATTGTTGTTCAGTACAAAGCCGGCGGCGCAGGCAGCAAGGCCTGAGTAAGAGTTAAGCAGGGCGATGACGACGGGCATATCGGCGCCGCCGATAGGGATAACAATCATCACGCCGAAGACGAGAGAAAGTATCAGTATCGCGCATAGCCAGAAGCTGTCGTGGCTAGGGGTTAGGCATAGCATGAAAGCAGAGAATAGAATGGCGACGACGATGGCGGCGTTGACTATTTGTTGGCGTGGAAATTGGATGGCGCCACTGCTTAGCTTTTCTGACAGCTTGCCATAGGCAACCATAGAGCCGGTCAGTGTGATACCGCCGATTAAGATGGATAAGACAATGGTGATGCTGGTAAATGTGGAGATGCCTTGGGCTAGTGCTAGGCCATCAACGCCAACGGCGGGATAGAGCGCAGACCAGCCGACAAGCAATGATGCGGCACCACCGAGGCCGTTAAAGAGTGCGACAAGTTCTGGCATGCCGGTCATTTGCACGCGCTTAGCAGCAACGGCGCCGACTAGCGAGCCCAAGATGAGAGCTCCTACAATGTTGCCCCAAGGAAGTTTTAGTTCTGAGGCAAGCGTGGCGATAATCGCAATCAGCATGCCGAGAGCAGAGAGTAGGTTGCCGTTACGCGCGGTAGCGGGAGAGCTTAGTTTCTTCAGGCCGAGAATAAACAGTATGGCTGAAGCGACATAGGCGAGATTAATTAATAACGGAAGATTCATCGTCTAGTCCTTATTGTTTCTTCTTAAACATGCCGAGCATGCGATCGGTAACCATATATCCGCCAACCACATTGATGGTGGCGAGGAAGACGGCGAAAGTGCCGAGCCAAATGGCGGTGCTGTCGCTGCCATGGTTGGCGGCGACGATGGCGCCTACAACGGTGATGCCGGAGATCGCATTGGAGCCTGACATAAGCGGCGTATGTAGTGTTGCGGGAACCTTAGCAATAAGCTCAAAGCCGAGGAACACAGACAGGGCAAAGATGAAGGTGAGATAGATGGCGTCCATTATTTGGCCCTCGAATTTTTAATCATGTCATTCACAAGCTCGCCATCGTGGGTGATGATGCAGCCCTTGAGGATGTCGTCGTCTAGCTTGAGGTCGAAGCTTGCTTGCTCCTTGTCCCAGTATTCTAGTACGAGATTGTGTAAGTTAGCGGAATACATTTGGCTGGCATTCATTGCAACGTGGCCAGGCATATTGGTTAGCCCGATAATCTTGACGCCGTTGTGAATGACTTCCTCGCCGGCAACGGAGCCTTCCACATTGCCGCCGGACTCAACGGCGAGGTCGACAATCACAGAGCCAGGCTTCATCGCCTCGACCATGTCGGTGGTGACAACAATAGGGGCTTTGCGGCCAAACAGCTGCGCGGTGGTGATGACGATATCGGCTTGCGCCATGACTTTTTTCTGACCGAGTCGCTGCAGCTCGATTTGCTCTGGAGTGAGCGCCTTTGCGTAGCCGCCTTCGGTCTGGCCTGTGTCGCCGAGGTCAATTTCGACGAACTTTCCTCCCAAAGACTCGACCTGCTCTTTAACGACCGGGCGGGTGTCAAAGGCGTCAACGCGGGCACCTAGGCGCTTGGCGGTAGCAACAGCCTGTAGGCCGGCGACACCAGCGCCAATGATGAAGACGCGTGAGGGGGAGATAGTACCTGCGGGCGTCATCATCATTGGTAGGATCTTGTCGAGGCGCTCGGCGGCCAAGATAACCATGGCGTAGCCTGCGAGTGAGGCCTGAGAGCTGAGTGCATCCATTTTTTGTGCACGGGTGGTGCGTGGGATCATCTCCATGCTGATGGCGGTGATCTGGTGGGCAGCAAAAGCATCGACGAGCTCGTGCTCATTGAAGGGATCAAGAAAGGAGATGTGAATAGAGCCCTTCTTAAGTTTGGCGATCTCATCGAGTGCAGGCTTGCGCAGGCGCAGCACCATGTCTGCCGAAGCAAGTAGTTGATCGCGATCAGTGCTGACTTTGGCACCAGCGTCAATGTATTCGCTGTCTTCTATACCAAGACGGAGGCCAAGTCCGGCCTCGAATACGACCTCTGCACCCTGGTCGGTTAAACGTTTTACCGAGCTGGGAATGAGCGAGGTGCGTGTTTCATCGCTCAGCGTTTCTTTGGGGATACCGATAATCATCGCTGCTTCCTGTTGTAATGTGTCGTAGCGTTGCTTAGTGCGTTTGGAGCATCAGTGTTGGCTCAGCTAAGCATCGTTCGAGTCTGGTAGGGGGGTAGAAACTAGAGTTCTACAACGTACAGACTCAAATAGACTACCCAACATCAGCGAAGATGCCTAAGGCTATTTTTGCTAGAAAGTGCTTGTAAAAAAACTACCAAATCACCTCCTGTAAATTTCTAACAATGGTAGTCGATAAGCCCCGTAATAGAGTTTCTTTAGCAGCAAGCAGGGGGGAGGGGGAGTCATTAGGGATTGTGGAGAGAAGGTAATTATTTTTTCTGTAATTTCGATACATGGCTAATCCATGTCGGTTTGAGTCCAAATCATCGCTCGCTAAGGTATTTTGAGCGAATGCAGCTATTAATCAACAGATGTCACCACTGTGTTCAGGGTATAGTAAAGAAAGCTTGATCGATATTGATAACTATTACTATTCTCCTTAATGGTCGGCTTGCCAAGAGCATAAAATGTCAAAGAGATGGGGCGTGATAGAGGAGGGGCCGGCGATGAGGTTGATTTGTTGTTTTCTTGCTCTTCCGCTATTGAAGGGCTGAGTTTAGATTACTTTGGTAGAGGCGGGGAGTGTGGTAATTATCGTAAGGAAAAGATTGACCCTGAGTTAAAAAGCCTATAAATTCCCCACCATCGCTTGCCCAGGTGGTGGAATTGGTAGACACGCCAGCTTCAGGTGCTGGTGGCCTTCGGGCCGTGGAGGTTCAAGTCCTCTTCTGGGCACCAATTTATTTTGGTATATAGTTGCTATTGTAGGGCTCCCCGCTCTAATCGTTATAATCTCCCTGTCGATAAGACAAAGCACTCGCGCCTAACTCTCAATATTTGTTCTACCATCCTTGGTCTATCTTCCTTTGTTTTGTCTTAAACGAAACCTCCAGATTGCTTGCTCCATAGTTGCGCGTAAATGCCACCTTTTTCAATCAGCTGCTGATGACTGCCCTGCTCAATGACTTTGCCGTTGTCGAAAATCACGAGTCGGTCCATGGCGGCAATCGTTGATAGACGGTGAGCAATCGCAATTACGGTTTTGCCGCGCATTAGCTGGTCGAGGTTTTGTTGGATGCTGGCTTCTACTTCAGAGTCGAGTGCTGAGGTGGCTTCATCTAAGATTAAAATCGGTGCATCCTTGAGTAGTACTCGCGCGATAGCAATGCGTTGGCGTTGACCGCCTGACAGTGTCACGCCACGTTCACCGACGTGTGCGTCATAGCCTGTGCGCCCTTGATCGTCGGCAAGCGAGAGGATGAACTCATGTGCCTCGGCTTGCTTGGCGGCCTCAAGCATCTCCTCCTCACTGGCGTTGGGACGGCCAAATAAGATATTTTCACGTACAGAGCGGTGAAGCAAAGAAGTATCTTGCGTGACCATGGCGATATGGCTGCGCAGGCTTTCTTGTTGCACGTTGCGAATATTTTGACCGTCAATGAGGATATTGCCGCTATCGACGTCATAGAAGCGTAGCAGCAGGTTGACCAGGCTGGACTTGCCTGCGCCTGAGCGCCCAACGATACCGATTTTCTCGCCACTGCGAATGCTCAGATTAAGCTGCTCGAAAACGGTATTACGTTCGTTGTAGGAAAAGCCCACCTGTTGGAAGTCGATACTGGCCTGCTTAACGATTAGGGGGCAAGCGTCTCTTTGGTCGTGCACGGCGTTACTCTGAGCAAGGGTGTTAATGCCATCTTGTACTGTGCCGATTTGTTCGAATAAGTTGCTGACCTCCCACATGATCCAGTTGCTCATGCCCATCAGTCGCAATGATAAACTCAGTGCAACAGCAATGCCTCCGGCGGTGATGCCGCTGCCGAGCCAGAAGTAGATACCTAGTGTTGCGGTGCTGCAGATTAGCAGCATATTAATGCACCATACGCTGGCATTAAGCAGGGTAACAAGGCGCATTTGCGGATGTACGGTGTCGAGAAAGCTCGACATGCCTTCACGAACGTATTCGGCTTCACGCTGATGGTGCGAGAATAATTTGAGGGTAAGAATGTTGGTATAGCTATCGGTAATGCGTCCTGTCATCAGTGATCGTGCATCAGCCTGCGTCGTCGCGATACGTTTCAGTCGCGGTAGAAAATAACGGAGGATACTGATGTAGCAGCACAGCCAAACGATCAGCGGTAGGCCTAGTCGCCAATCTGCGCTGGCGACAAGTATGATCATCGTGGCCAGGTAGATGGTAGCAAAGAGCATCACGTCGAGAAGTTTCATCACCGTTTCTCGAACGGCTAGCGATGTTTGCATGACCTTGGTGGCAATACGCCCAGAAAATTCGTGCTGGAAAAAGTTGTAGCTTTGATTGAGTAAATAGCGATGTGCTTGCCAGCGCACGCGCATTGGGTAGTTGCCGAGCAGGGATTGGTGCACGATCAGTGATTTACCGACAACAGACAAAGGCATGAGCACGAGCACAAAGACGGCCATGCTGGCAAGTAGTGGCCAGTTTTGTTGTAGGAAGTTGTGCTTATCTTGGCTGCTAAACCAGTCGACCAATTGGCCTAAGATGGCGTATAGCATAGCCTCGCCAATGGCGGTGAAGGCCGTGAGTATTGCCATGATAATGAGCAGAGGTTCCATGCCGCGGCTGTAGTGTCGGCAGAAGGCGTAGAGCCCTTTCGGGGGTTCGCTGGGGTGTTCTGGTGGGAAGGGGTTAACCAGACGTTCAAAAAATGCAAACATGGTTTGATTCGTTATTTGTTGAGTTGTGTCGGTGATGCGCTGGAGAGAGGGTTATTTTTTTAGCTTGTGCCAGTGGCTGACGTTCTCTACGACTTGCCATTGGCCGTCGATACAGGCCTCAAAGTCTTTCCCATTATAGGTGCCAAGATGTTTGTGGTCGAAGTTGTCTGCGATGACAAGAACGATATCGAGAAACTTGTTGGGTTTCATTTGTTCTGGCGTGTGCCACTTTTTACTCAATTCGGTCATATCTACAGCCCTATGTGAATGGTGGCGCGACTGCAGAGCGGCGCGACTTATAGGCTAATGATAGCACTAAGGTTATGGGGAAATATAGCGATTGAGGTAGTGCTTGTTTGGTGCGTGTTTATATGGAAGCTATTTAACCTAGCTGCTAATTATTAATGATTACAATATTTCTGATATTGCACATGGCACAACTTGCCAGGCTAGTGAAAGATGAATCAAACTGTTTAGAATTTGAGAGATTATTATGTCGTTAAACCCCGCGCTGCTTGCCTCTAGCTGTCCAAGCCATAAGGTTTGGGAGTACTTTCAGTTAATTTGCTCAATTCCCCACCCCTCATATCACGAAGAGGCACTGGCACAAACGATTGTTAACTTGCTGGAAGGTAAAGGCTTGCGTGTGTGGCGGGACGATGTCGGTAATGTGCTGGCGTGCAAGCCTGCTACTGAGGGGATGGAAGGCCGCCCCGGGGTTATCTTGCAGGGGCACATAGATATGGTGCCGCAGAAGTGTCCGGACTCCTCTCACGACTTTCAGCGTGACCCTATCTCGTTGCTGCAGCAAGATGGTTGGGTGATGGCTGATGGTACGACGCTGGGTGCGGATAACGGTATTGGCGTTGCGGCAGCGCTAGCGGTCTTGATGAGTGATGATATGGTGCATGGCCCATTGGAGGCGTTGTTCACTATCAATGAAGAGTCGGGTATGGAAGGGGCACATGGCTTGCAGCCTGGTGCGTTGAATGGCGATTACTTGTTGAACCTCGATACAGAAGAGGAGGGTGAGCTCTATGTGGGCTGTGCCGGGGGCAAGGATGTCAATGCCGTTGTTAGCCTGCAGCTTCAGCCTGCTAAAGCAGGGCAGGTGGCTTATTCATTGTCTCTCGATGGGTTGCGTGGCGGTCACTCGGGGCTCGACATCAACGATCAACGAGGTAATGCAGCGTTACTGTTGACCGCTTTATTGGCTAAGCTGCCGGCCTCGTGTGAGTTGGCGTCCGTTGATTCAGGTTCCGTACGTAATGCCATACCTCGTCGTGCCAAGGCAGTTCTTACTGTGGCCGAGGCAGACATAACGGTGCTTAAGGCTTTAGTAGCAGGCTTTCGTGACGAGTGTTGCGCTCGCTTTAATCACCCTGGTGAGTCGTTTTCATTGCAGTTAGAGGGCTGTGAGGTACCTGAAGCGGTACTCAGTTCGGAACAGAAAAAGCAGCTGCTCCGTACTTTGGTTGCTCTGCCTAACGGCCCGCTTGAAATGTGTCAAGGTGCGCCAGAGCGTGTCGAAACCTCATCTAATATGGGGGTGATTAAGACGCAGCAGGATCAGATTGATATCAATATCTTAGTGCGCAGCTTTGATGACGGTTCGCGAGATAAAACGTGTGAGATGATCGCAGCTCACTTAAGTCCTGTGGCCGCGGTGGTGTGCGAAAATGAATACCCGGGTTGGAAGCCCGATCTGCAGAGTGCGCTATTGAAGCAGATGGAAGCGATACACCTGGCTGAGCTGGGTGAGCCGGCGAAGATAGAGATGATTCATGCTGGCTTAGAGTGTGGTTTGTTGGGTGCTAAGTACCCAAACTGGCAGATGATTTCTTTTGGTCCGAATATTACCGGTGCACACTCTCCGCAAGAGCGAGTAGAGGTGTCGACAGTTGATACGATGTGGCGTCTATTAGTCGCTACTTTAGCATCGCTTAACTAACCCGCTAGCTACGTCTTAATCCTTAGTCGTTCACGGAGCTGAATGGCTAAGGGCTGCACTACAGTGTGCAGCTCACTTCATACGCAAACCCTACGGTTTGGTCTAAACTGTATAGCACGATGATTTATTGGTCTGGTGGTTGAAATGCGACCCTGATAAATCTTTCATTCCTGTAATTGTAGATTTCTGTTTGTTGTCGTTTTTCTTAAATAAGTGAGAGTTTGTATTCGCTGTCGCTACGTTGTCGCACAAGGGGATTGTGTGGAGCTACAGCTCACCATAAGACTGGAGAGCGCCCATGATATTAGATCATACCGTTGGTATTTTTACTCACCCCATTAAAGAATGGGACTCTATCCGTAAGCAAAATAGATCGATGCTGGCCGAATACATGACACATGTGCCGCTGTTAGTTATCGTGCCTACGCTGTGTTTTTATTATGGCGTGACAGAGGTGGGGTGGTCGATAGCGGGTGGTGATGTTGTGCAGCTATCTGAGCGCAGCGCATTGGTGCTCTGTGGTCTAAGTTATGTGGCGGCGCTTGTGGGGATTTGGATCTTTGGTATGTTTATTAATTGGATGGCGGGAACCTACTCCGATGGTGAGGTTAATAGTCACCATGGTATGGCGCTTTCTGTCTATAGTACTACGCCGATAATGTTGGCGGGGGCTGCAGGTGTGTACCCATCAATTTGGTTTAATGCAGCGATGATGATGGTCGCAGGTGCTTATTCTATCTTTTTGATTTATCGCGGTATGCCAATCTTGATGGCGATTGAGAAGGAACGCGCCTTTATGTACTCGTCATCTGTAGTGACGGTCGCTTTGGTTTTATTGGTGACGATGCGTGTCGGCACCGTCATTCTTTGGTCGGTGGGTGTTGGGCCGCAATATGTGTCGGGCTGAGCTTGTATAGGGATCCCCTTTGGGTGGCCTGTTGGCCACTTTTTTTTGCTCTACTGAGGTGAAAGCAGAGAGATTAGTTGTGTCTTTTATTCTTGCTGGAGGTTGATCATATCTTTGTTGTTGAAATAAAAGGTTATTTTTTTAAGTGATGGAGTTATCTTGAAATAAAATTTTCAGTGATGTGCTTTGTCGAGTAGCTTTAAGACGATCTAATAAGATTGGTTTGAAGCTGAAGGCTGATCGCCACTATGACGCTGGAGATGAAGATGAAGCTAATATTGAATAGAAGCAGAAGCGGTACCCTTAACTCGGCACGCAGTGTATGCGGACGTTATGCATGGCAATGTCGTACTCTATCTATTATAGGTAAACAGAAGGCTATGAAGGCTACAGGTATAGTGGCTCAGGATGTTCGGCGTTGATGACCTTTACATTGTGCGCTGATTGGTTGATTTATCGAAATATGCCGATTTTTTGTTGATGATGTTTGGGATGTGGTCTTTACATGTGTAAACTGTCAACACTGTCGCTGCAAGGTGATTGATGGGAGGGTGGTGAAATCATGTTTGCCATCGTTTGAATTTGATGATGTTCTCGAGGTGAAGTCATGGTGGATCGAGATGTGTCTGCACTCTCTAAGCGCGAGCAGCAGCGCTTGCAGACCAGGAAGGCGATATTCTCTGCGGCACTGGAAGAGATTGCAGAGGTTGGCTTGTCGCAGTTGCGTATTGATACAGTGGCAAAAAAAGCTGGTGTGACGAGGCCGACAATCTATGCCAATTTTGCGACTAAAGAGGATTTTCTTCGTGAGTTGGAGTGGCAGATTCAGCGGCGAGCATTAACCCTGATGCGTAGGCATGCGGGCGATGCTACAGGTATTGAGTTTGTCTATCGTATGCTCGATGCCGTTTTCGAATTGCTTGAGCAAACGCCTGAGCGCTTAAGGAGAGAGGTCTTTGGTTTCATGCTTCGTCACCCGGCTAAAACGGGCTGGGATGACAACGAGGTTTGTGTGTTCTTGTGTGAGAATATAGCTGAGGCGCAAAAAAGCCTTGAGCTAACGGCAGAGTGTAGTGCGCCACAGCTATTGAAGCGAATCATGACTGCTGCCTTTGGTTTTGTTGTCGTTGAAGTACAGTCGGTAGAAATTAGAAAGGAAAGCTGTCGTCAGATGCTAAAAATGTTATTGCGTTGAGTTTATTTTTATAGAGGTTCTTACTAGGGGGCTTGTTTTGTTTTGCTATTTCACTATGTGGTGAGAAACAACAAGTAAGGCCTTTAAAGTCAAAAAATAGAGTCTTGATGTATAAAAAGAATTTTTGTATGGCGACTGTTTTATGCGGCTGAGACCCTGAAAGCTCTGAGTTGGTGGTTGTATTTTTGCTCCCGAAGTACATACAATGCCCGCTTGCCAATTTACTCGAGCTTTTTATGCAGGCACGGATTTATCGATTTTTTGAGGGGCTGGTTGAATCAGGTTTAAGTGGCCGTTTAGAGGGTTTTGACCAGCGAGAAGAGGGCATATCATTCACTTTGCCTGCTCTATATCGACAGCTTTTTTCAACGGAGGAGTTAAGCTATCGGCACTTTAGGTCTGTACTTTATTCGAGTGAGCTTAACCAGCGTTTGGCGAAGCAAGGGGTGGCTGTCGGTATTTTACACTCGAGCAATAAGGTGGATAAAAATATTTATTATCTGCATAGGCTCTGACGCTCACTCCCAATGTTAGTGCTTGATTATACTTACTACCCTAAGTAGAATTCCCGGATCATACAATAATAGGTGCCCAGTGATGGGATAATCGGGAAGTTTGGTGGTCGTAAGACAATCCCAACGCTGCCCCCGCATCGGTAAAAAAGAGTAGTCTGTATCTGCCACTGGAAAAAATCTGGGAAGGCACAGGCGACGTTATATAACCTTTTTGAGCCCGAAGACCGGCCTGTTAATTCTTTCCTTTATCATTGCACGGTGGGTGCAGAGGCTATATCTATGTCTTCACATGTTGTTGAGCAGCAATCGGCTGCTTCAGTAAAATCTTCTTCACTAGCGCAAGCTTTCGGTGCAGCTATTTTCGGTATTCTAGTATTGTTTGCCGTTGGTTTTGCACCCATGGATGCAGCCCATAATGCGGCGCATGACACGCGCCACTCTTTGGCCTTTCCTTGCCATTAAGTCACTTTCTGCAATAGCGCTCACCACCTTTTCGGGTGGTTTTTGCCGTTGTTAGTTGAGAGCTTAAAATTTTAAATATTTCTTGTCTCGCGTTTTGCGAGCGATTGCTAGTGGAAAAATATCATGATATTTCGTGGAATTATTTTTAATGCCATTTTGGTAGGTTTGTTGGCGGGTCTCGTTTTAACTATTGTCCAGCAGCTCAGTGTTGCCCCTATTATTTTTGCTGCAGAAGCTTATGAGGTGGCTGATGAGCCGGCTGTTGTACATGAGCATGAGCATGAGCACGGTGAGGCTGTTATAGGTCATCATCATGACGAAGAGGCTTGGGCGCCAGAAGATGGCACCGAGCGTACTCTTTATAGCTTGCTCTCTAATGTATTGGCTGGAGTTGGTTTTTCCGCCGTCCTTATGGCCGTGATGACACAGTTAAGCGCACAGGGTGTCGCTCAACTTAATTTACTCAAAGGTGCGATTTGGGGGGTGGGCGGCTTTCTTGCTTTGTTTGTTATCCCGGGTTTGGGGCTTCCGCCAGAAATACCAGGCGCAGAAGCGGCAGCGATAGAAAATCGTCAAACGTGGTGGCTGTTGGCAACTGTGTGCAGTGCAATGGCTTTGCTTGTTTTGTTTTATGGTCCGTTTGTTAGTAAATTTATTGCGCCATTATTGCTGGCGCTGCCTTTTATCTTGGGAGCCCCGCACGCTGATGCACCGATGTTCTCGCACCCAGATCCTGTTGCGTTAGCTGCACTCAACAGTTTGCATGAAGAATTCTTGTGGGCTAGTGGCGCGGCAAACCTAGTGTTTTGGCTTGTGCTTGGTGTAGCTGCGGCCTGGGCCGTAAAGCGAATTGTCAGTGCATCAGCCAGTGTGGCACTGGAAGCTCGTGCCTGATTACCCGTTTTCAGCCGTTGTAGGGCAGTCCCCATTTAAATTGGCCCTACTTTTGGCTGCAATTGAGCCGGCTATTGGTGGGGTTTTAATTAGTGGGCCACGAGGTCTGGCTAAGTCAACATTGTCGCGTGCTGTCGCTGATATTTTGCCGTCTCAGAATGAGCGAGTACCGTCTTTTGTGACGCTGCCGCTGGGCGCTAGCGAGGAAATGTTGGTCGGTAGTCTCGATCTACAGCAGGTTCTAGATAACAAAAAGGTGAAGTTTGCTCCGGGGTTATTGGCTAAAGCGCACGGTGGGGTGCTCTATGTCGACGAGGTTAACCTGTTGGCGGACCCATTGGTTGATTTATTGCTGGATGTTGCGGCCTCAGGCGTCAATGTGGTCGAGCGTGACGCTATTAGTCATTCGCATGCCGCAAAATTCATGTTGCTTGGTACGATGAACCCTGATGAGGGGGAACTACGAGCACAATTACAAGACCGTTTTGGTTTATGTGTGGAATTAACTAATGACTACGATCCGGCTCAACGAGTGGAAATTGTCCGTTTACGTGAGCGCTTTGATGGTGATCCTCAGCAGTTTCTTGCGCATTATGCCGATCAACAGTATTCGTTGGCTGAGCGTCTGAGCGAGGCTCGCAGTCGGGTTATCAATGTGCAATGTGCGGATGCTCTACGTTTACAAATTGCCGAGCGAGCGATCGCAGCGGGGGTCGATGGGCTACGCGCTGATATTGTTTGGTGTAGAGCGGCGATGGCACATGCTGCATGGCGCAAATCAAGTCTAGTTGAGCTGGTTGATATCGAGGCCGTTGAGGAATTGGTACTTTGTCATCGTCGTCAAGTGATAACGCCCCCCAGCCCCCCTAGCCCTCCTCCATTTTCCAAACCGAAAGAGCGACCTCAGGAGCGGCTCCAACAGCAGTCCCAACAGCAATCTCTACAACAGTCACCACAGCAAGGCCTGTCTACGGGGAGTCAGCCTGATGGTAGTGACCTACAAGGTGAGAGCGATGATGCAAGTGGGGAGTGGGGGAGTATGTCTTTGCAGCGACAAGTGAGTCTAGGCGTACCAGTTAGGATTAACGATGATACTTTCACTCGTAGCTCGGCTGCTGTGGCTGACTATGTTGGGCGAGGAAAGGGCGCCTCTATTGGTGGTCAGAGATTGGGGCGTGCTATAAGCAAACGGGTGGACTGGCCAGGATCTTTACGAAAGAGTGCAGGGCGGTGGCCACCAAAACTACGATGTAAACCACAGCGTAGCGGTCAGTCTAAGTTGCACCTTTTATTAATTGATACTTCTGCCTCCGTATTATTAGGCCAGGGTTTGGCTGTTGCGAAAGAAGCTGCGCTAGCGGTGATGGATAAGGCTTATCTACGCCGAGAACAGATTGCTTTAATTGGTTTCGGTAATGAGAGCGTCGAGACATTGCTCGGGCGCGCTAAAGCTCGAAAAAAATGCCGTGATTTTATCGATAATATTGAAGCAGGTGGCGGTACGCCGTTGCGCAAGATGTTGCAGCAGGCTGCTGCGCAATTAACGCTATGGTTAAAAAAAGAGCCGGGCCTAATCTGCCAGAGCTATTTATTTACCGATGGGCGAAGTCAGCAGGACTTTTCTTCTTTGGCACTCCCTGCTCATTGCGTTGTGGTTGATATTGAGCAGTCGCCCGTGAAGCGAGGGCGAGCAGAGTCTCTGGCGCAGGCGCTGGCGGCTGATTACATGAGTCTGGCAAACATCACTGGAGCAAAGAGATGATTGACGATAAACACCAGCGTAAAGCCGCAAGCCGCAAGAAGATTATTGATGCTAAAATTGCTCAGGCAACAGAGCAGCGCGGCGTTTTAATCTTGTTGAAAGGGAGCGGCAAGGGTAAAAGTAGCTCGGCTTTCGGCACTATGGCGAGAAGCGTAGGGCACGGCAAGAAGTGCGCAGTGGTGCAGTTTAGTAAGGGCCGCATGGAGACGGGCGAGTACAAGCTATTTCGTGATCACCCGCTGATTGACTGGTTCGTGATGGGGCATGGCTTTACCTGGGAGACGCAAGATAAGACAAGAGATATCGAAGCGGCGAAGCAGGCTTGGGCGAAGGCCGAAGAGTTATTGAGAGATGAGAGTTACGACCTCATTGTGCTGGATGAAATGAGCTACATGTTTAAATATGACTACCTCGATGTAGAGCCGGTAGTAGCAGCTTTAAAGTTGCGTAGCAGAGACCAGAGTGTGATTATTACGGGCAGGACGATGGCGCTACCGCTGCAAGATATTGCTGACACCATCAGTGTTATCCAAGATGAGCGCCATGCTTTTCGCTTAGGGGTTAAAGCGCAAGCAGGGATAGAGTTTTGAGCCAGTTAACGGGAGCGCATCAGATACAAAGTTGTCCGGCCTTGTTTCTTGCTGCACCAGCTTCAGGCCAAGGTAAAACAACGGTTACAGCGGGTTTAGCGCGATACTTTACGCGCCAGGGTTTGCTCGTCAGGGTGTTCAAAACAGGGCCTGATTATCTTGATCCGCAAATTTTGGCGCAGGCATCTAGGCAGCCGGTAGAGCAGCTAGATCTATGGATGGCCGGTGAGGCCTACTGTCGGCAAAAGCTATTTGAGGCGGCAGAGGTTGCCGACTTGATCCTAGTTGAAGGTGCTATGGGGATGTTCGACGGTGAGCCCTCAAGCGCGGATTTAGCAGCTTGTTTTGGCATCCCAATCGCCATCGTTATGGATGTCAAAGGTATGGCACAAACAGCCGCTGCCGTCGCGACAGGTCTTGCTAGCTTTCGCGATGATTGCGTTATTGCGGGCTTAATCGCAAATAATTGTGGTAGTGAGCGTCATGCTCAGCTGATTCGTGACGCGCTACCTGAAACACTACCGCTGTTAGCAACACTTAAACGTGACCCATCGATTGCTTTACCGGAGCGACACCTCGGCTTGGTGCAAGCAGAGGAGGTTGCAGATGAGCTTGAGCAACGTTTTGAGGCGGCAGCGGACTGGCTAACAAGCTCTTTACAGGCATCAGGTGACACGCAGTCTTTGTTGCAGCTGCCGCGCCCGGTTGACTTTGTGAGTGCGCCGCTGGCAAGTGTACCGCCTCTGTTGGCAGGGCAGCATATTGCCATCGCTCGTGATGAAGCATTTAGCTTTATTTATGAGGCCAACTTGAGAGTGTTGGCGGCCCTTGGCGCGACATATAGTTTTTTCTCTCCCCTACGAGATAGCGTTTTGCCTGTCGCTGATGCGCTGTGGTTGCCTGGTGGTTATCCGGAACTGCATGCAGACAAGCTGCAGGCGAACAATGATTTAACAGCACAGATACAAGCGTTTTATCACGAGTCTAAACCGATATTGGCGGAGTGTGGTGGGCTGTTATATTGCCTCGAAACATTAATCGACTTAGAGCAGAATCAGTTCAATATGCTGGGCTTGTTGTCGGGGGTAGGCGCTATGCGTGGGCGTAGTGGCTGCCAGGGGATGCAATCGGCGGTACTGCCTGAAGGCGAGGTACGTGCCCATGCGCATCATCGCTCGCGTAGTGAAAATACACCGGCGCCGATGAGTTATGGGCGTCGCCAACGTCACCCGGCTCCAGGCGAGGCGGTTTATCGTAGCAAGGGGCTAACGGCGAGTTATTTACATTTATTTTTCGCTTCTAATCCGCAGGCCATTGCGGCACTGTTCAGCAGTAAAATCACAATAACTAATGATAGCGCCATAGCGCGCAACGGAGTAATCAATGTTAACGACTAGTGCGGCGATGATAGGCGCAGGATTTACCCTTGGATTGGTACATGCTTTAGATGCAGATCATGTCATGGCCGTGACAGCGTTGAGTAATGAGAAGCCCAGCTTGTGGCGTACACTGCGCTTTAGTATGAATTGGGCGCTAGGGCATGGCGGCGTATTGCTCATGGCAGGTATGGGGTTATTTGCCTTTGGTGTTGCGTTACCAGAAGTGTTGATTAAATTTGCTGAGGCTTCTGTGGGGTTTGTGCTGATTTTCATTGGTCTATTATCACTATGGCGCTTTCGTCGACAGAATCTTCAATTGCACCAGCACCAGCACGGCGATGTTGTTCACACGCATTGGCATGAGGAAAATCACACCACAGAAAAAGATACAGAGAAGGCTCATGCGCCATTGATGGTCGGTGTGTTGCATGGTCTGGCGGGTAGTGCGCCGGCGTTGGCGCTAATACCGGCAGTCGCGCAAGGTGATCTTGTATTGGCGGCTGCCTATTTATTAGTATTTTCTTTAGGTGTGATGTTGTCGATGTGTTTTTTTGGTGCAGGCCTTGGCTTTCTTCAGCGTCGTCTGCAGAAAAATTATGTTCGTCTGTTTAATGTTAATCGTTATTTAATTGCGAGCTTCTCGGTGTTATTTGGCGGCTATTGGCTGACGCAGGCCCTTTAATTCCATGTGGCCGGAGAGTACAGAGCAACCACGTCCGCTTCGCAGCGGGCTGACAACCGGTTGTTGTGCGACAGCTTGCTGTGTCGCGGCGGCGAATGCTTTGCTTGCTGAACAGCGGCAATCGACGGTGACTGTGACCTTACCGCGTGGGCGTGATGTTGAGTTAAATATAACAACATTGCAGCAACACTTAGGCCGGGTAACAACGACGACAATCAAGGATGCGGGCGATGATCCAGACGTTACTCATGGCGCAGAAGTTTTTGTTTCGCTGAGTTTGCGCAGTGAAAAAGGGGTGGCTTTCACCGCCGCAGAAGGGGTTGGTACGGTGACGAGAGAAGGCTTGCTACTTGCCGTGGGAGAGCCTGCTATTAACCCGGTGCCAAGGCAGATGATGAGAGAGCATCTGCAGGTGATTGCAGCACGTCATGGCTACAGCGGCGGGTTTGTCGTTGCTGTTGGTGTGGTGGGAGGTGATCAGCTGGCGTTGAAGACAATGAACCCACGGCTTGGCATTGTTGGAGGGCTATCGATTCTTGGGACCACAGGTGTGGTTAGGCCTTTTTCATGCTCTGCTTACATTGCCTCAATTATGCAGGGCATCGATGTCGCAAACGCCAATGGTATTTCTCATGTTGCAGCAACGACAGGCAGTAGTAGTGAGGCTGCTATACGCGGTTTCTACGGCTTGGGTGACATGGCCTTAATTGAAATGGGGGATTTTGTTGGTGCGGTTTTGAAACATATGAAGAGGGTACCTATCCCACGCCTAACTCTCTGTGGTGGTTTTGGTAAGTTAACCAAGTTGGCCAATGGGAAGCTGGATTTGAACAGCCGTGCCTCTTCGATCGATTTTGAACAGCTTCGTGTCATTGCGGCTGCTGAAGGGGCCTCTGCTTACTTGCAGGAGAAAATTGTTAGCGCTAATACAACCGTTGAGGTGTTGGCGCTTTGCGATAAGGAGGAGGTTGATATCGTTCGCCCGGTGTGTCGACAGGCGCAGCAGGTTGCACAGAAAATTGTGCCATTGAGAGTGCTGGTAGAGGTGTTTGCGATTAATCGTCGTGGCGACATCATTGGTTGTAGTGAGGGGGCAGCATGAGGTTACTGTTATTAGGGGGGACTACAGAGGCACGCAGGATGGCGATGCGCTTGACGTCGTCCAATGTAACAGTGATTTACAGTGTGGCCGGTCTTGTGCGGCAGCCATCGTTGCCGTGTCAGGTGATCAGCGGTGGTTTTAGTTGCCGGGGTGGCTTATCAAGTTATTTAAAGCTGCAGGCGATCGATGTTGTGCTGGATGCAACACACCCTTATGCAAACAACATAACGCAGGCTGCCAGCCAGAGTTGTGATGCGTTGAAAATACCTTACGTGCAATTTCTAAGAGCACCTTGGCACCCGGGTGAGGGAGATCTTTGGTATGAATTTCCAGATTGGTCGTCGCTACAAGATCAGATACCTGTTGATGCCCGGGTGTTTTTTAGTAGCGGGCAACTGCCTAACATAATGCGCGAGGCTATTGAAAATAATAAAGCCGGGCAGTCACAGCTGCTGCGTACTGCGGTCTTGCCCCAACATCGACTAGCAAAGTCTTTACGTTGGGTAAAAGCCATAGGGCCGTTCACGCTTAGTGACGAGATGCAGCTGTTAAGGCAAGAGAGAATCAGTCTTGTTGTCAGCAAAAATAGCGGCGGCGAGTTTACACGGGCTAAGCTAGTCGCGGCGCGCAGCCTGAATATTCCAGTGTATATGTTAGCAAGGCCTTCACCGATTGTTGTCGGTAAAACCTTTGGTGAGGTTGATGGTTGTGTTGAGTTTTTAGAAAGAATGGCGTCATAAAATTAAAAAATTTAAGGCGTGAGATAAGCGTCTTTATGTATTCATAAAAAAGCAATAGGTAAAATAATGTCAGTCGAAGCAGAGTCAGTAATAACTTGTGTCACCAGTGAGGAAAAGCCAGCGATCTTATTTGTGGGGCATGGTTCGCGCGACGTGGATGCGGTCAATGAGTTTTATCAGTTGGCTGACCACTTTCGTGCACGTTTTCCTGACCGTTTGGTTGAGACCGGTTTTCTAGAGTTTGTTAAGCCTATTATTGCGACAGGCTTGGAAAAGCTGATTGAACAAGGTGCTAAGCATATCTTGGCTATTCCAGGCATGTTAATGGCCGGTGGCCACGCGAAAAATGATATTCCAAGTGAGCTCAATGCCTTGGCGGCGCAGTACGATGTAAAGATTGAATACGGTGCAGAGTTGGGCGTGGATGCGAAGATGTTGCAGGCGGCTGAGGCGCGAATAGTAGAGTCGGAGCTTGAGTTGGCCGCCAAAATTGATGGTGACTACTCGAGAAAAGAGACATTGCTAGTGGTCGTTGGGCGGGGTGCCTCGGACGCTGATGCCAATTCGAATATCTGTAAGATTACACGCTTTCTTGAAGAGGGTATGGGGTTTGGCTGGGCGACAACCTGCTATAGCGGCGTTACTACGCCACTGGTGCCTGACTGTTTAGAGCGTGCCCACGGTCTCGGTTTTAAACAGGTGATTATTTTTCCTTATTTTCTTTTCACTGGCCGTTTGGTGAAGAAAATTTATGCGTGGGCCGATGATTACGCCACAGCCCATCCTGATGTCACAGTCGTTAATGCGTCATACCTGAATGATCACGAGAAGGTTATCGATACCTTTGTCGATAAACTCGAAGAGATAGAGGTTGGTAATCCAAATATGAATTGCCAACTGTGCCAATATCGCGTGCAGATAGTGGGGGCCGAGCACAAAGTGGGGGCGGTACAAGAAAGCCACCATCATCATGTACAGGGTATCGGTACAGATGCTGATCACGGTCACCACCATCATCATGGGCATCATCATCACCATGACGTCGCTGAGACGAGCGAAAGTTAGTTATGACGGTAAAAAAAGTCGTAGCTGAGTTTAAGTGTTTCACGAAATCATGAGGTCATGGTGATGTTCGATTATCAGGTTGATCCACAGAAGATTGAGAAGGAGAGTTTTCGGCAGATCCGCTTGTTAACGGATCTCGGTGATCTTAGTCCCGCTCAGCAGCAGGTGGTTATGCGTATCGTACACAGTGTAGGCATACCTGAGGTGGCGAGTGAGGTACGCTTTAGCGAAGATGCCTGTAATAGCGGTATGAAGGCGTTGGCTGCGGGAAAACCTATTCTTTGTGATGTTGAGATGGTCAAGCAAGGCATCACTAAACGAATGATCGAGCTCCCCCCGCTGTGCTTTCTCAACGATCCAGTAGTGGCACGTTTAGCGAAGCAACACGCTGAGACTCGCTCAATGGCAGCGCTAGAGTTGTGGCGTGAGCACTTGTCAGAGAGTGTCGTGGTGATTGGCAATGCACCCACAGCATTGTTTCGTTTGTTAGAAATGATTGCTCAGGGAGCGGATAAGCCGGCACTGATTATTGGTATGCCGGTTGGCTTTGTCGGAGCGGCCGAGTCGAAGCAGGCTCTGTGGGATGTGCACCGTCAGCTCGGCGTTGAGTGTATTACACTGCTGGGGCGCCAGGGAGGGAGTGCTGTCTCAGCTGCAAGCTGTAATGCCTTGCTACGTTGTAATCATGGTGAGTGGTACTGAGATGACGCTAAGAATCGACGTAGTAGGTTTGGGGGTCTCCGCACATGCTGTGTTAGATGGTGCTGCCCGAGACGCGCTGTCGTCTGCAAGTTATGTCTTAGGTTCGAGTAGACAATTGGAAACCGTTGTTGACTTTATAAGGCACGACTCGGCAGTTGAGCTACCTCCTTTGATGGTACTGCGCTCTTGTATTGACGCTTACAGGGAGCGCGGGATTGATCGTATAGCGATACTGGCCTCAGGAGACCCACTCTACTACGGCATCGGTCGCTGGCTAGGGCGACAGTTCTCACTCGAGAAAGGTGATGATGTTAGTCTTTGCTTCCATCCGGCGATATCCAGTATTCAAGCAAGTTGTCATCGCTTAGCTTTGTCGCTACAAGATGCAAAAGTTGTCAGCTTACACGGGCGTCCTTTAGCGCTGCTTCGGCGACACCTGGTGGCGCAGCAGACGTTAATCATTCTTACTGATACCAAGTCTAACCCTGTCGCTTTAGCGCACGAGTGTCGTGAGCTAGGCTTTGAACAAGCAAATATCACCGTCTGCGAACAGCTTGGCTATGAGCAGGAGCGGGTTCGCCGCTTTACTATCGATCAGCTATTGACCACGCCTACTGAAAAATTATCGTTTAACCTGCTGCATGTCAGTGTGATTGAGACCGGTGTTAATGCAGGGTTTTTACCGAGTTTCCCAGGAATCGCTGACGAGCACTTTATTACAGATGCAGAGAGTGGGCGAGGCTTGCTCAGTAAGCGTGAGGTGAGGCTAACAATATTGTCTTTGCTGTCACCAGCCCCCTGTGATGTTGTTCTTGATATTGGTGCCGGTTGCGGTGGTGTCTCGATTGAGCTCGCGCGCTGGGCCATCGATAGTAAAGTGATTGCCGTTGAGCACCATCGCGAGAGATTACTTTGTCTAGAGGCCAACAGACAGCGTTTTGGCGTCGTCGATAACCTAGAAATTATTGCTGGGCGTGCTCCTGATTGTCTTGACGAAGATGTTTTTCCGTCCCTCGAAGCTGTTAACAAGCTCTTTATTGGGGGCAGTGATGGTGAGCTGCCTGCGTTGCTTGAGCGCCAGTGGCAGCGACTGCCTAGAGGTGGCGTATTGGTCGCGAGTGCAGTGACTGAGACGACGAAACAGCAATTGCTGAGGTTTATCTCTATGGTGGATGCACGTTGTGAGACGCTGCAACTCGCTGTCAGTAAAGGAGGCGAGCTTGCTGGTCAGCTGTTGTATCGACCCAGTCTACCCGTAACACTATTTAAATTAGTCAAAGTAGAGGCTCTTGATGAATAAAGGCTGTTTTATTGGTGTCGGCGTAGGCCCAGGAGACCCAGAGCTTCTGACGTTGAAAGCAGTACGGGAAATACTAGCAGCAGATGTTATTGCTTACTTGAGCAATACGCAGGGCCAATCGCAGGCGAAGCAAATTGCCTGCTTAGCGATTAAGCAGCTTACCGCGGAAGTACCAGAGTTAGCCGTTGTGATGCCGATGAGCAACGACCGACAAGCGGCTAATGAGGCCTATGACCGGGCGGCGGAAGAGATTACGGGTTATTTGTCGAGAGGAAAAACTGTTGTCTTTCTCTGCGAGGGAGACCCGCTCTTTTTTGGCTCCTTCGCCTATCTTCTCGAGCGTTTACAAATTGACTTCAACTGTCGCGTGGTACCGGGGATTAGTTCCGTAAATGCCTCGGCTGCTGCTTTTACTCATCCTTTGATTGAACAGCAGGAGTCGTTGGCTATCGTTAGTGGTCGCCATAGCGATGCACGTATAGAACAGGCACTTCGAGAGCATGATAGCGTTGTTATTATGAAGGCGGGGCGCTCACGTCGTCGTCTTCTGTCGTTGCTAACTAAGACCGGGCGCAAGCATGAGGCTCGGTACGGTGAGTATATTGGTCGTGATAATCAGTGGCTGTGCTCGTCGGTTGAGGAGCTAACGGATGAGGCGGGGCCGTACTTTTCGTTATTCATCATTACCCGCGAGCGAGAAGAATTATGATTCGTATCGTCGCGCTAACGGAGACTGGGCTTAGGCTGGCGGAGTACTTAGTTGATCATATTGATGGGAGCACACTATGGTATCGGCCAAAGCCTTTTACAGATCGGTTAAGAGAAGCCTTCACTGAAGGTGATCGTCTGTTGTTGATCATGGCGACTGGCATTGCGGTGCGAACGTTGGCACCTGTTATTGATAATAAATTAGTCGACCCTGCCGTGTTGGTGTTGGACGAATCTGGTCATTTTGTTATTCCTTTGTTGAGTGGACACGAGGGCGGCGCCAACCAATGGGCATGTGAAGTCGCAACGTTATTAAAGGCTCAGTTAGTCGTGACCACTGCCAAGCCTTATTTGGCGCCTGTGTATAGTGTGGGGATGGGGTGTGAACGTGGATGCACACAAGATCACCTGCGCGCACACCTCGACCGCTGTCTTGACCTGGCCGGTATTGGTTTATCTCAAGTGACGGAAATAACCAGTATTGATATTAAGGCTGATGAAGTCGGTTTGATTGCTTTAGCAAAGAGTCTCGACATACCTTTTCGTACTTGGAATAAACGCTTACTAACGACGGTTGATCATCTGCTGAATAGTCGTTCTGAGTACGTGTTTAAGACTGTGGGTGTTTATGGCGTTGCGGAGTCCGCTGCTCTTTATGGCGCTGGTTTGCTAACGGGTGATAGTGCGGAGTTAATTCTAACTAAACAGAAAACGAGTAAGGCAACTTGTGCAATAGCACGTAGTTTCCCACTGCAGCAATCGGGGCAAGAACCTGAGTGGCTTAAGTCTGCTTCTAAGAATAACGAAAGCGGTAACTGAGAAATATTATGACGAAATTATTTGTAGTCGGTACGGGCCCAGGCCATGCAGACTTAGTGGCTCCAGCGGCGCTGAAAGCGATAAAAGCGAGTACTGACCTCGTAGCCTATGGCCTTTATCTCGACATTCTAGGCGAAGTCTGTGATGGCAAGAAACATCACGACCTACCTCTGGGTGAAGAGATAGGCAGGGCGCGATTAGCCCTCGATCTTGCTGCTGCAGGAAAGGCGACGGCGCTTATTTCCAGCGGTGATATTGGCATTTATGCGATGGCAACACTGGTTTTTGAGTTACTAGATCGGCAGATACAGGGCGAAGAGAGGCACCCAGAATGGCTTGATGTGGAAATTGAGGTGGTTCCAGGTGTGTCGGCGATGCAGGCGGGAGCAAGTCGTGTCGGTGCCTTATTAGGGCATGATTTCTGTACCGTATCGCTGTCTGATCTGCTGACGCCGTGGGAGACCATTGAGAAGCGAGTTCATGCTGCAGGTAGTGGTGATTTTGTTATTTCGTTCTATAACCCGGTTTCAAAAAAGCGAGATTGGCAATTAAACGCAGCTCGTGATGTGTTGCTGCAGTATCGACCAGCCTCGACCCCGGTGTTGATTGGCCGTCAGCTCAGTCGTCCAGACGAGACAATTACCATTACAACGCTGGCAGAATTAGATGCCAAAGATGTTGATATGTTTACCATGGTGAGTGTTGGTAATAGTGAGTCTCGGCATATTATTAATGGTACTGAACAATGGCTTTATACCCCACGTGGGTATAAGAAAAAATTATAGTTTTTGATGGGATTTATAACAATAAACTAGAGAAATAAATATGAAAGTCTATTTTATCGGTGCTGGACCTGGTGACCCGGAATTGATTACGGTAAAAGGGTTGCGATTGTTGCAGAGCTGCCCTGTCGTCTTGTATGCGGGCTCACTGGTGCCGAGAGAAATTTTAGCATCGGTGGAAGATCGTGCTGAGATTACTGATACGGCATCGTTAGATTTAGAGCAAATTATTGCACATATTGTCGATGCTAGAGATAAGGGTTTGGATGTTGCTCGTGTGCACTCTGGAGACCCCTCTGTTTATGGTGCAATAGGTGAGCAGATTAGAAGGTTGGAGGCGTTAGGTATTGATTTTGAAATTATTCCAGGTGTAACGGCGACATCGGCTTCGGCGGCGTGGCTGGGGAAAGAGTTAACGCTGTCCGGGGTGTCGCAGACAATCATCATGACACGTTATGAAGGAAAGACACCGTTCCCTGAGCGTGAGCGTCTACCGGCATTGGCGGCGTCTGGCGCAACGCTTGCGATTCACCTTGGTGTGACTCGAATACATAAGGTGATCGAAGAGTTGATCCCACATTATGGCGAAGGCTGCCCAGTAGCGGTGTGTTATCGCACGAGTTGGCCCGACCAGGATAAAGTGACAGGAACGCTCGCTGACATTGTCGAGAAAGTGCGTGCAAAGAAGTTTACTCGCACCTCGTTGATACTGGTTGGTCGAGTGTTAGATGCCGATGAGTTCCGTGATTCCTACCTATATGATGAAGCAAAGGCGCATGTCTATCGCCCAAAGGTTAAGCCCGCAACGCCACGTACAGTGAAGCGACAGGTTTTAGAAAGTTAAACGAACTCAATTAAAGGAATATCACCATGCAGCTGAATAAAATACCCGCAACAATTGTTACTGGCTTTCTCGGTAGTGGTAAAACTACTCTGCTATCAAACATCTTAAAACAAGCCGCAGGTAAACGTATTGCGGTTATCGTCAATGAGTTTGGTGAGCTTGATATCGATGCAGACCTGTTACGTTCGTGCCCTTTGGAGTGTGATGATGAGCAGGGAGCTGTGGTGGCAGGGGAAGATGGCATTTATGAGTTAGCCAATGGCTGTATCTGCTGTACTGTTGAAGAAGAGTTTTTGCCTGTGATGGAGCAGCTGGTAGCGCGTCGTGATGATATTGACCATATCCTTATCGAGACCAGTGGCTTGGCATTACCTAAACCGTTAGTGCAAGCCTTTAATTGGCCGGATATTAAGCAGCATTGTACTGTCGATGCGGTTATTACGGTGATTGATGGCCCAGCCGTTGCCGCTGGTCGCTTTGCCAGCGATGCTGATAAGGTGCAAGCTCAGCGTTTGGCTGATGAAAGCTTGGATCATGACCCATCATTGCAAGAGTTACTCGATGATCAGCTGAGCGCAGCAGATTTGGTGGTGATCAGTAAAAACGATCTACTAAGCGATGAGCAAAGGCAGCGTGTTCAGGCGGTAGCACAGGCACGCCTACCCGCGTCTGTGAAGACCTGTTATGTCAGTCATGGTGAAGCTTCGTTGGATGCACTCATCGGTGTTGAGGCTGCTGCAGAGCAGCGTATCGATTCGGTACATACGCACCATGATCATCATCATGACCATGGCGAGCATCATGAGCATGCGCACGATCACTTTGACTCCTTTGTGATTAGTCTTGGAGAGGTTGACAGTGATAAGCTACAAGCGATTCTACGTTCGCTATTGAGCGAGCATAATATTTTTCGTGCTAAGGGCTTCGCTGCATTACCTAATAAGCCTATGCGTCAAGTGTTACAGGCGGTAGGGGAGCGTCTAGACGTACACTTCGATCGCTTGTGGTTACCTACAGAGCAGCGCCGTAGCCAACTTGTCTTTATCGGTAAAGGGATTGAAGAGGAAAAGATTAAACAGGCGCTTATGGGGGCAGAGATTCAGCTGGTGAGCGCTTAATGCATTTACTGGCGGCGCAGCCTGGAGGTTTTGTCGATGACGAAGGGATTATCGACCTGCAACAGACGCCGGCTTCATTGGTGGTGCTTTCCGCAGCCGATAGTGCATTAGCGTCGCTGGCTGTCGCTGCAGATGGTTTGGCTGAGCAGCTGCCCAGCCTAAGGCTCGCAAATTGGATGCAGTTGCTCAAGCCAGCGGCATTCGATTACTACCAATCACAAGTGTTAGATCACGCGTCGGTTGTTTTGGTGTCACTGTTAGGTGGGGCGAGTTACTGGCGTTACGGTGTTGAAAGGTTGGTGCAGTGGCAACAGGAAAAGCCAGGGCGAAGCTTGGTCGTGGTTCCAGGTGATGATACCTTTGACCCTGAGCTGCAAGCACTCAGCAGCGTCGATGAACCTATGTGGCGGCGCTGTTGGCAATACCTGCGTCAAGGTGGCGTCACAAATGCGCAGCAGTTATTGAAAAGTTTAGCCTGCCGATTACCTGGTGTAACGCTAAGCTGTCAAGAGCCGCGAACGATCCCGCGTTGCTTGCTCTATCGGCCTGCTTTTATGTCAGCGATAGAGACAAGTTCACAGCAGGCAGCGTTGGTTGAGTGGCAGCAGCACTGGCGCTTGTACGGTGATGAGTGCTGGCCGCATGTGATTCTGCTGTTTTATCGCAGTCACCTACAAAGTGCTAATACGGCCATGTTTGATGAGCTGATACAAAGCCTAGAGCAACAGCAGCAGAATGTTTTGCCTATTGCGATTGCTTCGCTGAAAGATGATGAGTCGATGACTCTGATTAATACGCTAGTGGAACAGATCGATGCAAAACTGATTATCAACACAACAGGGTTTGCGAGTAATCGTGTTGATAGCCCAGGACTCAGCAGTAGCCCGACAGCTTTCTCGTCACCCTTTGAGCGTCCGCTACCGGTGCTACAGGTGATTCTCGCCTCTTCCACAGAGGATGATTGGCAAAAGCATAGCCAGGGATTACGTAGCCGGGATGTGGCGATGCAAGTGGTGTTGCCAGAAATGGATGGGCGTATTATTAGTCGGGCGATTAGTTTTAAAGCGGCCAGTCATTATAATGAGCGCTGCCAGATCAGTATTGTGCGTTACAGCCTGCATCGAGAGCGTGGTGACTTCGTTGCAGAGCTAGCCCGTCGCTACTGCGCACTATCTTCGACGAAAAATGCTGATAAGCGAATAGCGTTGATGCTGGCAAATTATCCCACTAAGGATGGTCGAATTGGTAATGGCGTGGGGCTGGATACACCGGCATCGACACTTAATATTCTCGAGGCAATGTCGGCTGCGGGATATCCATTGGCAGAGTTACCGCAAGACGGTAATGCACTGATCGAAGCATTGTTAGAGAGCGTGACTAACAATCCAAATACGCTACATACTTTACCGTGCTGGCAAAGTATCGCAATTGAAGAGTACCTTAATCATTTTGCTTGCCTGCCAGAAATATTACAGAGGAGTTTGTGGGACCGTTGGGGGCCGCCAGAGAATGACCCTAAATGCCGAAACGGTCGCTTAATGATTGCCGGTATTCGTCTAGGTGAGACGTTTGTAGGCATTCAGCCTGCACGCGGTTTTAACCTAGATCTCAGCGCTAACTATCACGACCCGGATCTTGTACCGCCCCATAGCTACTTAGCTTGTTACTTTTGGTTGCGCCACCACTATAAGGTACAGGCGATTATTCATGTGGGTAAGCATGGAAACCTAGAGTGGTTGCCAGGTAAGGGAACGGCGTTATCGAACGAGTGTTGGCCTGACGTTATATTGGGGCCGATGCCACATTTTTATCCTTTTATTGTTAATGATCCAGGGGAGGGGGCTCAGGCAAAGCGCCGTACTCAGGCAGTGATCATTGATCATCTGATGCCTCCGATGACGAGAGCGGAGAGTTATGGAGACCTGGCAGCACTAGAAGCGTTAGTCGATGAGTATTACCAGGCGATGGGTATGGATAGTCGTCGTGAGACGTGGCTGAGGGAAAAAATATTAGCAGAGGTGAAGCAAGCGAATCTGCTGGGGGAGCTGTCAGTTAGCAATACAGCAGACGACGAGCAAGTATTTAACAGCCTTGATACCTATCTATGTGAGATTAAAGAGGCGCAAATTCGTCATGGTTTACATGTTTTAGGGCGTCTTCCTTATGAGGAGAAGTTACTAAACACGGTTGTTGCGTTATTGCGCCTACCAAGAGGTTTGGCGGTAGCAGAACGAGGCATTTTACATGTTATTGCTGAAGACTTAGCCTTGACGGTTGACGGCGAGAACTTTAATCCTTTAGCTGCAAATACCGAACCTTGGTTGGGTGTTCGACCAACTATTTTATGTGCTATTGATGATAGTTTATGGCGGACGCAATCTGATACCCGTGAACGTTTAGAGTTGCTTGCACAGCGTTTGGTTGCTAGCTGGGTACTACAGGTTGAAGATGCCGATCCTTTGTGGGATGCGGTGTTAATTTCGAGCAGGCGACTTTGTGAACACGCCCAAGCAGTGCTGTTAAAATCTTTGCATGAGAGCGCCCAGAATGAAATAGGCGCCTTAATAAAGGGGTTGCAAGGTGATTTTGTTGAGCCAGGTCCAAGTGGTGCGCCAACGCGAGGCCGTCTAGATACGTTACCGACAGGCCGCAACTTCTATTCGGTCGATAATCGTAGTATTCCGTCACAGGCTGCTTGGGCTATAGGGCAAGCTTCAGCGGATGCGTTAATTGAGCGTCACCTACAGGAGCAGGGTGATTATCCGCGCGATCTTGGCTTATCGGTATGGGGAACTGCGACAATGCGTACAGGTGGCGATGATATTGCCCAAGCGTTTGCTCTGATGGGGGTGAGGCCAGTATGGGCGGCAGGTTCACAGCGGGTGATCGACATTGAGGTGATCCCGGCAATGTTGCTTGGTCGTCCACGTATCGATGTAACTCTACGGGTATCTGGCTTTTTCCGTGATGCCTTTGCTAATGTTATGCGCTTGTTTAATGCCGCAGTAGAGGCAATTGCAAAGATGAATGAAAACGCGGCGAGTAACCCTATTAGGGAGAATATTGAAAGCCGTCAAACGATGCTTATAGAGCAAGGGTTAAGCGAACAGCGTGCATTTTCTGAATCACGTTATCGTGTCTTTGGCAGTAAGCCAGGGGCTTACGGTGCCGGACTGCAAGGACTCATTGATGAGCGTTGCTGGAGCGATCGTGGGGATTTAGCTGAAGCGTACTTAAACTGGGGAGGGTACGCCTACGGTACAGGTATTGATGGCAAGGCTGACGGAATAGAAGCGAAGGATG
Source organism: Sinobacterium caligoides (assembly GCF_003752585.1). Classification (NCBI taxonomy): domain Bacteria; kingdom Pseudomonadati; phylum Pseudomonadota; class Gammaproteobacteria; order Cellvibrionales; family Spongiibacteraceae; genus Sinobacterium; species Sinobacterium caligoides. The sequence continues at coordinate 398,417 of NZ_RKHR01000003.1, read as the reverse complement.
CTTTTGCGCAACGCTTAGGGCAGTTACAGGTGGTGGTGCAAAATCAAGACAATCGTGAACATGACCTGCTAGATTCTGATGACTATTATCAGTTCCAAGGAGGCATGACTAACGCAGTGGCGGTGCTGTCAGAGCGTGAGCCCGTCATTTATCATGGTGATCACTCTAACCCCACGATGCCTAAGGTGCGTACCTTGCAAGAGGAGCTTAATCGTGTGATTCGTTCTCGCTTATTAAACCCTAAGTGGATTGAGGGAATGCGTGAACATGGCTATAAAGGTGCGTTTGAGATGTCAGCTAGTGTTGACTATATGTTTGCCTATGATGCTACTACCAACTTAATAAAAGATTACCAGTATCGGATGGTTACTGATAGCTTGCTGTTTGACAATAAGAATCGTGACTTTATGCAGAAGAATAACCCGCATGCTTTGGAGGAAATGGCGGAGCGCTTGTTAGAGGCGTGTCAACGGGGGATGTGGCAAGAACCTGGGGAATATAGTGAACGCTTACAATCATTGTTGCTTGAGCTTGATGATCAGCGAGAAGCTTAATTTTAAATAAGCAGCCTGAAAATAAATTAACGTAAGTCATGCCCCTGTTGTGCTAATTTAGAGATAAATTAACGTTAATAATAGGGGGATTGAATATGACAAAATTTGCGGTAGTGCTTTCTGGTTGCGGCTACATGGATGGAGCTGAGGTGCAAGAGGCAGTGTTGACACTGCTACATCTGGATAAGAGAGGAATTGACTATCAGTGTTTTGCTCCGAATATAGAGCAATGGCATGTAGTCAATCACTTAACTGGAGAGCCTGCCGGTAACGAAAGGAGGAATGTATTAGTTGAATCGGCTCGTATTGTCAGGGGGGATATTATGGACTTGGCTGATGCGAAGGCGGCTGAGTTTGACGCTTTGATTGTTCCGGGTGGCTATGGTGTCGCGAAAAACCTAAGTGATTTAGCGTTAAGTGGAGAAGAGTGTCAACTTAACCCAGACTTTTTAGCCTTTGCACAGGCATTTAAAGCAGCAAGAAAGCCCATTGGTCTTGCGTGTATTTCCCCGGCGCTGTCGGTTCGCATCTTCGGGATGGATGTTGAGTGTACGATTGGTTGCGATAAAGATACTGCACGAGTAATTGAGTTGATGGGAGGCAGGCATATGCATTGTGCTGTAAATGAAATTCATGTTGACGTAATTAATAAACTCGTAACAACTCCCGCCTATATGTATGATGCCGGCATCGCTGATGTTTCAGAGGGGCTAGAGAAGATGGTTGAGGCTGTAGAAAGTCTACTTTAAATGCCAATAAGAAATATTATAAAGATATTACAAGGATATAGAGATAATTGCGAATGTGCTTATAAGTGCGCTAGTATTTTAGTGGCGTAGCTTGGCGTGATGCAATGTCATGGCAGTTACGAAGACTTTAAACTTCTACTCACTATTTCGTAAGTGTTGAGTAAATAAAGCCTATTGTAGCCCTTTCGCGCTGTACCAAGGGTGTGTCTGTCTAAGGAGATAGAATAAATGTTCAGATAATCTGTTATCACTTTGTTAGGCTAAAAAGATGATGTTGCTGTTTAGTAATGATCTTAAGGTTGTTGTTTGTTAATGAAGGTTTGTTGAGAAATAGATTTTCATCGTGTTACTAAACATTTATTTTAAATGACTTGTTTCTTAGGAATGAGATACTCTTATATTTTTATTGATGGCGAAGATCTTTGTAATTATGTTTTAAATCAGCGACATATGTTTATCGTCTTTCTTTTTTGTGCTGGGTAGTATTTAAAATTAAGAGTATGCTTGTTTTAATCCGATCGTCGATTTGCGTCATTAATCCGCATATTATGCCGATTATAAAATCAAATTATCTAATAACTTAGTTTGCCTATTAAGCAAAATAATCTTAGTTAAAAATATAAGTCTGTAAATATTTACTTGATGTAATGTTTTTAGGTTTGTTGTGATTGTTTTAGCTTTGTTATTAATAATAAGTGCCGTTGAGGAAGAGAAATGGGATTACCTGCAGTTTTTGATATCTTGGAAAGAGTAAGTCAAAATAATTTGGAGTCAATTCTCAGCTCAATCATAGCTGAATCTAACTTAAGTAACTCCACGATACTGATTCATAGTAAGGATAAAGATGAATTGGGTATGTCAAACATAGGCTTGACGCTGTTTGATGATAAAGAGTGTGAGTACGATGGTTACTCCTCTTTCCCTATTTACTATCAAAGGAAAGAAATTGGCTTGTTGAATATACCAACATTAGATATAGATACTGATCAAGGGCAGGAATATATTCCGGACACCAAAAATAAGCTAGCGTTACTAATTAACCGTCATCTTACCAATACCATATCAAAGCACTGCCTGGGTAAGGGGCAAGAATTAGTAGGGCTTAGTGAGCATGTACTTAGTCTGGAGCGGTTTATAGAGCGTGCTTCCTGTATAGATTGTCCGGTGGTTATCAAAGGAGAATCTGGCTGTGAAAAGCTGTCAATAGCAAGTGCTATTCATTACAACAGTGATAGAAAAGAAGAGGCATTTATAGAGCTAAACTGTTCTGCTGTTGGTGAAAATAATTTCCATGAAAAACTATACAGATATGCAGAGATGTCGAAGGGAGGTACGTTATTTCTCAGCGAAATAGACTTCTTAGATAGAGATCAGCAAAATATATTAGTTGATTTTCTTTGTGTTAGTAGTCTTCAGCCTGATAACCAGGTGTCTGCTAACAGCGTGAACGTTAGGCTGATTGTATCATCAACTAAGGATTTAAAGGGTGAGGTTAGAAGAGCAGAGTTCTCTCAATTCCTTTTCTCATCATTTAACTTCCTAGAGGTTGAGGTCCCTTCGTTAAGAGAAAGGAAGGAAGATATACCGTATATTTTACAGGCATTATTAATGGAGTATCAGATATTCCCAAGCCAGAGTTTCTCTGAGGATGCAAAACATGTAATTTACTCTTATAGCTGGCCAGGCAATTATTCTGAGCTCAATAGAGTCGTCATACGCTTGGTGACATTAGCTAAAAATGATGTCATAGGCAAGGAAGATATTGCCAAGCACAGTCCTGAGCTGTTGATGACTGCACCGCCTCATTTAGGGCATAGCTTTCTGGCTCAGAATCTAATTGATGATCTAAAGAGCAAGAAATTTACAAGGCTGAACTACTTACATTTAGCTCTTCAAAAGTCATTGATCTACATCGCTAATAATTATAGGGAAAGAATAACTCTGCAAGGCTTGGCGAATAATGCTTGTGTTAGCCCTTCTCATCTTTCGTATCTTTTTAAAGTTCATTTAAATAAAAGTTTTAAGAAAGTTCTTATCGAGCTGAGGCTTGGGCATGCTAAAAGCGTGTTTGTTGCAAGGCCAAGTGAAAAGATAACGTCAGTTTCTTACGAGGTTGGCTTCGGTGACTTAAGTTACTTTGAAAAAGCTTTTAAGCAGCAAGAAGGTATGACTCCGCGTCAGTATAAAAATAAGGTTAAGTCTATATTACCTGCGTTGCAGTAGGTATCTATGTAAAGATTATAAGGTGAGTGCTTGACTAAACGAAGACTCTTGTTGCTTTTAAAACAAACCTCTTTGGTGATTTTGAGTGATGAGATGTGGTTAGTGTTTACTGTGTGTTAATTCTCATTATTCCTTTGCCGTTTTTATCAGGTTTACGGCGTTTTATATCCTGGTGCTAGGTTTTTTAGTGGGAGGCCTTTTTTGGCTCACATTAAAGTTATTCTGGTGGTTTCTAGTATTCATATCTTTAAATATGAGGTGGTTGATGAATGTTACACTGATAGTTTTGGTGGTTGGAGCTATGTTGTCGTTCTCTGTCACTGTTCTTTGGCAGATGGAGAAAATCACGAGTGCAGAGTTACATGGGGAAATAAGCATTTTAAAAGATGTGATTGAGCGAAAAAACCTAGAAAATATTAGGCTACAAGACTCTCTGGAAGAAGAAAAGGTTAGTGTTGAGACATCAATGCGGGTTGTTCAGTTAGGCCAGAAGAGGTTGAGCGAATATAGAAAGCGGATTGAGCAAGTTAGAAATAGAAATGAAAACTTAGCCAGAAAGATTGATAAATTACGTTTAACTGAAGAGAAGGAGTCAATGGAAAGTCCTCGTCAGCGTGGTGATGCTGCTGTTAATCGTTGGGATGTGATATTTCAGACTATTGCCGTAATAGATGAAAAAGGTGGGGGGTATGATTCTAGACCTCTATTGATTGAAGACAACAAGGTTAAGCTGCGTCGTCGAGACTTTCATAGCGTAAATGTAAGCAAATAGGTTGAATAATCTCACTCTGTTTGTATAGGTGGTTGCTAAGGGTGGCCCAAGATGAGGTATTATTTGTCGTGGTGAGGTCTTAGGTTTTTCTGTGTGGTCTCTAGTGTAGCTAGTATTATAAAGGCTGTTATAGCCTGTTGTTTGTTTGTTTGTTTGTTTGTTTGTTTGTTTGTTTGTTTTTTTGTTTTTTTGTTTCTTTCTTTGTTTAGCATTGTAGTGTGGTAAATTCCCTTTTTATTGAAAGTGTGTTGCCGCATACACTTTCCCCGATTTATCCAAGTCTTTACGCGTTGTTAGGCGCTTTAATGTTGTCTTGATCTTATGTTGTTGTGTTTTGTTGGCAGCTTCTATATCTATGCTGAGAAGCTGGTTGTTTCGGTGTAATATCATCAGGTTTTATGAGGGTGGCGATGGAGATGTTATTAAAGAGTGCTACTAGATTAAAAACTAAGCATGTCATGGCATTGGTGTTTCTTGTTCTTCAATTTCTTTGGATGATGGGCGCGACATATTTTTTGGTAGAGAAAACTCAGTTGTCACCGCTAGTCGATAGAGTAACTTTGCTACGGGATCAGGTGGATGAAAAGGATAAGGATGTCGATATATTTAAAGCAAAAGCTAACAAGCTTGAGGATAATTTTAACTCTATTCAGCAACAACGTAATCAGCCCGCTCTCTTATCGCCAGCTAATGAGCAGGATATTATTTCTAGTCAGTTAAACTTTAGCTGGAGCTATGCCGGTAATAATGAGTTTCAACGTTATATTCTTGAGATGAGAAACCTAGACGATGGTAAAGACTATAGTTTTAATGTCACTAACTTAGGGTTGGAAAGCATGCATGTTCCTGTCTATCGCGTTGGTTATGGAGAGTTTCTATGGCGCGTCACTCCGGGTCATCGTTTTGGAGATGTTGATCTTGTTCAAGGGGGAGGGAGTAACTACTCCCTGTTTAGAGTGTTCTCGTCCGCTTGGAGAAAAGTACTAAAAAAAAGGGAGATCTTAGTTGCTACAACACCAAAGATGTCAGGAGTGTTTGCAAGAGTTAGTGCGAATAATGAGCTGGTTGGTTTCGATATTGATTTAATTAAATGGGTGATAGATGAGATAAATTATAAAGAAAACCTGGATGTGCCAATTAAAGTTTCTTTTGTAAGTTTGCCTTGGGATCAGTTGTTGCCAAAGTTGAGAGATCAAGAGGTTGATATTGTTGTGTCTAGCATGACTGCAACGAAAGAGCGTGAGGTGAGCTTTAATGTGGTTTTTTCCGAAAAATATTTCCGTGCACATGAATTGTTTGTTGTTAAAAAAACACCGGTTAATGGTTTCCCTGATGGGTTAAAAGGTGGTGTTGTTGGTGTTATAGATAATACAACGAGTGAGAGTACTGCAATATATTTGTCAAAAATCTATGGTTTTAAAGTCAACTCTAAGTTCAAATATTATGGGGATATGCTGAAGGCGCTAGAAGCTGGTGAGATAAATTTTGTTGTCGCAGATAAGGTTGATGCGATGGTTCATGTTAATAGCGAGTGGTTTGAAATATATGGGCCAGATCTAGATGAGGTGATGAAAGAGTTCTATAAAGAAAGCTTTGGTCACGAGGAGCAATACTATGCATTTGCTCTACGTCGAGAGTTGAGTGATGAATTGTTGAATAAAATTAATGAAATTATATTATCGCCAAGAGGGCAGGCTAAGTTATCCCAGCTAGAAAAGCGTTGGGTCTATGGTGCTTAACGTGGGCTTGTAATTCAGTTTGTGAGGGTGCCTGGTGGAGGTAGTAATGTTGAGTGAGAAAAGTTTGTATGTCTGAAGAAGTAGCTTATAAGAGGATCCAGATAACCTCGAGACATCACTTGACTATGGCTAGTGTTATTACTGTGTCAGTGTGGGTTGTCAGTGTTACCTACTTCTTTCTTGGCTATGTGCAAATTTCACCACTACAAAGCAAGGCGTCATCGCTCAGTGCTCGCTTACAGAGGGTCTCTGCTGAGGCGGAGATATATGATGAAAGAATCAAAAATCTACGCATGAGTTATTTGTTGCTTCTGCAGGAACATGATAAACCAATTACGCTTGAGCCAAGAAATGAGGCAGACCTAGTCGGCTCTCAAATAAATTTTGAATGGGATTATAGGCTTCATAATGGTAGTCAGCGCTATATTTTGGAAATAGTTAGTTTGGATTCAAGGAAGACATACCGGTTTAATGTCACTAATCCAGACCTAAAGAGTATGTATTTGCCCGTTAAAAATGTGGGGTATGGTGAGTTTCTATGGCGAATTATTCCGGGTCACCGATCGGGTGATGTTGAGCTGACGGAAGGAAGCTCGAGTAACTTCTCATTGTTTAGGGTTTTTCCATCGGTGTGGAAGAAAGTGTTGCAAAAAAGGGTGTTAGTCGTTGGGACTAGCCCTGACATGTCGAGTAAATTTAATAGAGAGACTGCAGACAACAAAGTAATTGGTTTTGATATTGATCTTATGGAATGGATTGTTTCTGAAATTAATCTGAAATTAAAGCTGGTTCCGCCAATAAAGTTGACTTTTTCTCGCCTACCGATGAGTAAGATATTGCCCAAGCTTCGCGAAAGGGAGGTTGATCTCGCTATATCTAGCCTGACGGCAACGAAAGAGTGGGAAAGAAAATACAATGTAGTTTTTTCAGAAGGTTATTTTCGTACTGATGAGGTGTTTGTCACTAAGAATAAAATGGTGGGTAACTTTCCTGATGGATTGCAGGGAAAGCTTGTTGGAGCGGTATTGGGTTCGATTAATGAGCGCTCTGCTCGCTTCTTAGCTGAGAAATACGGCTATAATGTAGTTTCCCATTACTTGACGCGAACACAGCTTTATCGAGCACTCGATAATAATAATGTTGACCTAGTAGTAACTGATAAAATCCATGTATTCTCTGAGTTGAGTAATAATAGGTTTGATACTTATGGTCCTGATTTGTTGAGCCTTCTTTCCGGTTTTTATCGAGAAAACTACGGTAGAAAAAATAATGTTTACTCTATCGCTCTTCATCATGATAGAGAAGATGAGCTGCTTTTGATGATTAATGAAATACTTAAATCTAATGAAGGCCGTAATGAACTTGAGTTGTTGGAGAGAAAATGGATTAGCCCCCGAGTTGTCCAGAATTAGTCAGCTAGCATCGTAAATTCTGTCGCTAACAAGAGTGGCAAGGGGCTTAGTAGTAACTATTGTAAGTGTTGAGTTGTGGCATGGTTGCCATTTATTTTGTTGAAATATAAATAAGTAGGTTCTTATGCGGGAAAATCTCATCAATGTTTTAATCGTAAGCTGTATTTTTGCAGTGTTATTGTTCGTTACACCCTCGCGCCGAGGAGAGGATAGCAGTAAGTTGTCGTCGCTCCCGATTCTTCCGCCACTGCTAACACCTCTGCCATTATCTTCGCCTGAGCCAGTGAGTCTCAGCAATATGAGAGTTATCACGCCAGAAGTCGTAGAGTACTGGGCTACAGTGTGTAAAGACTTTAAATCAGCGGAGGTGAAGGGGCGAGCTGACTTACAGCTGCAGGAAAAGCACGGGGTGACTTTAACAAAAGATAGTGCCTGCGATTGGGTTTATTATGCGCTTCCAGTTCAAGATGAGTTAAACTTAGAGGAGTATTTCTCTAATGTTGCGCAGTATATTGATAGCTTGAAGGCGCAGAACCTATTATTAAAGCAAGAATTGATAGACCGCCAATCGGCTGTAATAAAGACTGGCAAGGAGCTGGGGGAAGCGCTTGATGAGGGTTAGGTGCTGCTGTAGGTGAAGTTGGGAGTATGCAGATGTGTGTGGGGCAGAGGATTGCTAGCTTACTCTAAGGTATAATTTAATAACTCAGTTATCTCTACCATGTTGTTATTTACCCATTCTGGGTTGATTGGCCCCCAGTTACTAATGTGGTAATAGCCATCTTTGGTTGCCCCGATGAACTCACAGCAAATACCAAGTTCTGCCAGTGCTGAGATGGTATCTTGAGCGGTGCGCCTTGGCATTGCTGTGAGAGCTTGAATGGCAGGGACTGTGTTGGTGCCGCTGGATATTAATTGCGCGACTAATAAACGGCGGTAAAAACTAGTTTTTGTTTTGCTGGCTTTCATGTCCGGTTGCCTATAGTTTTTTATATGTGATATTTGAGTTCAACGCCTTTGAGGAAGTTGCGCAATATTTGATCCTTGCATTCTCGGTAGTGTTTGTGACCGGGTTTGCGGAAAAATGCACTGAGTTCATGCTTGCTTATATTGAAGTCAGCGCGCTCAAGTAGGTCGAGAATCTCTTCTGCCTTGAGGTTCATAGCGATTTTTAATTTCATGAAAATGATGTTGTTATTGACACGGTTTTCGGGCTCTGGTTGCGGGCCTTCACGTTTGCCTCGCTTATCGTTAATCAGGCCATTTAGAAAGGTTGCTAGCTGGCGATCACTCAAGTTCTGATACCCATCAGTTTCCTCACCTTTCAGCCAATCACAAACTTCGGCACGTTTGGCTTTCAACCCTCCTTGAGTAAAGAGGTCGATCATTTTGTTGTCATCGTAACTGAAAATATAGCGAATACGGCGTAGCACATCATTGTTGGTCATTGGTGTTCCTTTGGCGAAGCTAAATTGAAGGTCTTGTATATAGATTATAGAGTCAAAAGACAAGCATAATTGTTTATGGTTGATTCTCTATGGCGCTGCTTCTGATCTGTGTCCCAAACAAGGCGTTATAGAGTGCAGGGCAGGGTGTGAACGAGAGAGCCTACGCATGTGGGCACAGCCTGAATTATGGGAGGTCTATAACACTGTAAAAATGTTGAATGCAGCGCTATACGGTACCTGTTGCATAATAAGGTTAAGGGCGCTTGCATTATTTTATAGGGTTGAGATTATGACTTCGTAGCGTAAGAAGCTTGTTGGTAGCTGTTTAGGCTTTAGCGTAATGTCGATAGTTTGTTGTGTGTTAGGGCAGATGAAGTCTAGGTGAAAGGCGACTAGCTGTAAGTCAGGGTCGCCAGGCTGTGCTTGACCGTGTAGGCGGTCACCGATAATAGGGTGGCCTATAGTGGCAAGGTGACGTCGAATTTGGTGTTTTCTTCCGGTTTCAATATCAATACAGACAAGGCTTTGTTGCTTATCAGTGGTGAGGGGGTGCAGGTGGGAGCAAGCGTTTTTGCTATCGATTTCGGCCCTAACCGTCGTGCTCTCCGTTAGCTCGCCTTGACAGAGGGCGAGGTAACGCTTGTGAATTTTACGTTCACTGAATAGCTCGGATAGTGCTGCAGCTGTACGTTTTGCGTGGGCGACAATGATAAGCCCACTTGTGGCACGGTCGAGACGATGCACAATGAAGCTGGGGCGGTCTAGGTGCTTTCCAGCCCAGCGTGCAATAGTGCAGTGGTCACCCCATTTAGATCCCTGGGTATACATGCCGTAGGGCTTGTACCAAATGCTGTAGTCTTGTTTGTCGAGTATTAGTGTGGGGGTGGGAGGTTCTGATGCTAGAACTATCGGGTTGTAGTACAGGTGTAGTCCACAGCCTGCTTCCAGTTGACGGTTGCGGCGAAGCTGTTTGAGTTTCTTACCGGTTCCAGCCCAAACAGCTCCTTTTTGCATCGCCTGTTTGACTTGCTGTTTGGATAGTTCGGTAGCGCTCGCTAAAAAGCTGATAGGGTCGTTGCTTGGGCTACTAAATTGGTGATGGTACTCAAAGGTGTCGGCGTGATGAGAGTTATGCAAGGCGATATGCTCACTGATCAAACTGGTATTATAGGCGATCGCTCAAGCTTAGGCGATGCTTGAAGCTGTTGCTTGGCGTTCAGCATAGTGCCAGCCAAGTTTTTCACGTTTTGCATGGTACATCGCCTCGTCGGCGAAGTGTTTGAGTTGATCGGGTGCGATGCCTAGCTCAGCGGTGGCAACCCCTATGCTGCCGCTGACTTGCAATATCTGGCCACGAAAGTCTACCGGTGTTTTTAGTAGCTCAAGTAGTTTGTTGCAGATTGTTGTAATGTCGCTTTTATGTCTGATGGTCGGGCTTACTAGGGCAAACTCATCACCGCCGAGTCGGCCAATAATATCGCTATCACGGAGGTTTCCCGCAAGGCGTTGAGATAACACCTGTAGTAAATGGTCGCCAGCTGCATGGCCATACTGGTCATTTACCCTTTTAAAGCCGTTGAGATCGATGTAAAAGAGTACGATGGCTGCTGGATTGCAGCGCCGATCATATTCTTGCATTAGCGTTTCTAGCTCATGGTCAAACTTGCTCCGATTGACGAGGCCGGTGAGGGCGTCGTGATTAGCCATGTGCTCAATGTAGCGATGCTGGGCATCGCGCTCACTTTTGTAGTGGCGCGACATGGAATCGTTGATCAGTGCCATCACAACGATAGCGGTAAATCCTGCGACGAGGCTAAGTGAGCGGGTGATGTTTTGGTACTCACTGTCCATCATGCTGAGAAAGCTGTATTGAAAGTAGACCTCCAAGACTAAGAGGGCGATTAGTGTGGAGGCGCAAAGTAGGCACCAAGCGATACTGTATTTACGGTCTAGTAGGCAGAGTGCCAAAATAGGAGGCACTGACATTAAAATCGTCGAAGGTGATGTGATAGGGCCGCCTGCAATCCACACCGAAAAGACGACGATTGCGTAAAAGGTGGCGACAGTAATATTGGTGTGTAGAATGAGTTTTCCGCAGCGTTTGATGAAATAAAGGATGACGACAAAGGTGAAGGCTACAAGTAAGGTTAGACCAGCGCCAAGCTTGAATAGATAGCTGTCGAAAGGGATGGTTGCGATGAGGATAATAGCAATCATACTCGCGATAACGCTGTAGCTAATTAACATGCCGACGAGGGTGCGGGCACGATAATGGGTGTCACTATCGGCTAACAGCTCCTCGGGTATGAGGGCGTCTAGTCGGTTGACGAATTTTGATAGTGGAGAGTTTTCACCATTCATTGCTAACAGCCTTGTTATTTTTTTTAGGGCTAGTGCATCGGTATCACGGTATAGAGACAATAACAGATAAATTGAGCGTACGCAGGCGTCACCAACTGGCGACTTACTGAAACAGCTTAATTTTCAGAAATACTACGCTAATGAGGTAGTGGTATTTTTTGCGTGGCGGAGTAGCCCTCACCGTGGGGAGAGGGCTGTGACAAGAGAGTGCTAACGCCGAGTTCGTTTGGAGCTTGATTTAGGGCGGCTATTCTTGCTCTTGTGAGAGTGGCTAGCATCGGCAGTTTTTTTAGGGCCGCCTTTGCTTGCTGGCTTGCCTCTGTTTGGGCGAGGGCTTTCAGATATGTTGCCTTTAGCCGTTGCAGACCAGGCCTTCTTTTCTTCACGCCTGCGATTAGGCTTGGCTGGTTGATGTTTGCCGTGGCTTGCGGAGCCGTTTGTAGTTTGTTCGCCCTCACGCAGGGCATTTTTACGGCGGTCGTTACTATTTTCGTGACGCTTATCACTTGGATTGCGTGGTAAGCCTGTGTGCTTGGTTTTAATGTGGCGCCCTTTCTCAGCCTGCTCTAGCAGCCAAGTGCGAGGTTGATCACGGGGTACTAGATGCTTCTTGCCGTTACCAATCAGGTCGTTACGCCCCATCTCTTTGAGGGCTTCACGGATCATAGGCCAGTTGTCCGCATCGTGATAGCGCAGGAATGCCTTGTGTAGTCGGCGGGCGCGCAGTCCTTTTGCAGTCGTTACTTTCTCGCCGCGTTTGCGGCTGATAGCGCTTAACGGGTTGCGGCCAGAATGATACATCGTCGTAGCGTTGGCCATCGGCGAGGGGTAAAAAGCTTGCACTTGATCGGCTTTGAAGCCGTGACTCTTCAGCCAAAGGGCAAGGTTCATCATGTCTTCGGTGCTAGTACCGGGGTGGGCGGCGATGAAGTAGGGGATTAGATACTGTTCTTTACCTGCCGCCTTAGAGAACTTCTCGAACATCCTTTTGAAGGCGTCGTAGGTGCCGATAGCGGGCTTCATCATCTTAGACAATGGCCCTTCCTCTGTGTGTTCAGGGGCAATTTTTAGATAGCCCCCGACATGATGTGTGACCAGCTCCTCAACATACTCAGGCGTCTTTACCGCAAGGTCGTAGCGCAACCCAGATGCGATGAGTACGCGTTTGACACCAGGGGTATTTCTGGCGCGACGATAGAGGCTAATGAGTGGTGTCTGATCAGTGCCTAGATTCTTGCAGATACCCGGGTGTACGCAGCTGAGGCGTCGGCAACTCTCTTCGATCTCTTTGCTTTTGCAAGCTAGGCGCCACATATTGGCGGTTGGTCCACCAAGGTCAGAAATTGTGCCGGTATAGCCCTCGGTCTTATCACGGATGTTTTCAACCTCGGCGATAATAGAATCTTCAGAGCGGTTTTGAATGATACGCCCCTCGTGCTCGGTAATCGAACAGAAGCTGCAGCCGCCGAAGCAACCACGCATGATATTGATCGAGAAGCGAATCATCTCGAAAGCAGGGATGCGGGCACCATTGTAGCTGGGGTGTGGATTGCGCGCGTAGGGCAGGGCGAAGACACCATCAAGCTCATCGGTTTCTAGTGGGATAGGAGGCGGAGTTAGCCATACGTCGCGCTTGCCGTGACGTTGTACGAGCGCACGAGCGTTACCTGGGTTTGTCTCTAGGTGCATCACGCGAGAAGCGTGCGCGTAAAGTACCTCATCCCCTTTAACTTGTTCGTAGCTGGGGATACGTATGAAGCTCTTATCACGTGTCGCGACAGTTCGTGGTGGGTTTAGGTCGAAGATCTTGATGGGCTGTATTTCATCAGCCATGGCTTCGGTGACAGCAGAGTTGCTGTTCTTGGCGCAACTAGCGAGCTCTTCAGTGTCTTGGTATGGGCTGTATTTCTTATCGATGACCCCAGGTCGGTCGACCTCGGTAGAGTCGATCTCAACCCAGTCTTTTGGTAGTTCTTTGCGAAAAAAGGCGGTGCCACGGATATCTTGCAGTTCAGAGATCTGCTCGCCGTTATTGAGGCGGTGGGCAACTTCGACAATTGAGCGGTCAGCGTTGCCATAGAGAAGCAGGTCGGCCTTGGAGTCAACGAGTACAGAGCGTTTAACGGTATCGCTCCAGTAGTCATAATGAGCGATGCGTCGCAGACTGGCCTCGATAGAGCCGATTACAACAGGTACGCCCTTGTAACACTCGCGGACTTTTTGCGCGTAAACTGTGACCGCTCTGTCCGGGCGTTTGCCGCCGATATTGCCTGCAGTGTATGCATCGTCATGGCGCAGCTTCTTGTCGGCGGTGTAGCGATTGATCATGGAGTCCATGTTGCCCGCAGCGATACCCCAGAACAGATTGGGTTTGCCGAGCGTCATGAAAGCTTCTTTATTGGTCCAGTCTGGCTGCGAGATAATACCCACCCGGAAGCCCTGCGCCTCGAGTAGCCGGCCGATGACGGCCATGCCGAAGCTGGGATGGTCAACATAGGCGTCACCGGTGACAATGATGACGTCACAGCTGTCCCACCCAAGCACATCCATCTCCTCGCGACTCATCGGCAAGAAAGGGGCGGGACCAAAACATTCTGCCCAGTGTTTACGGTAGGAGAATAGGGGGGTAGCGGTGTGTGACATACGCGATAGGACCGAGGCTGTAGAAACGGAGGGCAAATTATACGTGTAGTCACCTTAAAGGGATAGTGAAAGCTATTGTCCTGTGCTGATATGGCAATAAAAAGGCTGACGTGGGTAAGGGGGTAGCGTTGAGTATTCATAGTATTTGCGTATAGTAACGACGATGTTATCTATCTACCTTCATCTGCTTTGTAGCTCTTTGTATTTATATAGGTTTTGTTATGGATCGTACCTTTCGCCTGATTATCTCCTGCCCTGACAAGGTGGGTATTGTTGCCGCTGTTAGTCAGTTTGTCGCTGATCGTGACGGTTGGATGACAGAGGCTAACTACCACGCTGACCGGGATACCGGGCAGTTTTTCATGCACAGCGAGATCCTTGCCGATAGTTTGAATGTGAGTTACGACGAGTTTTATACACAATTTGCTGAGTTAGCAGATCGCTTCGATATGCAATGGCGTTGTAATGATTCTGATGTACGCAAGAAGGTGGTGTTGATGGCGAGCCATGCCTCGCATTGTTTGGCGGACATTTTACATCGCTGGGAGAGTGGGGAGCTAAATTGCGATATTGTGGCGGTGATTGCCAATCATGAGAATTTAAGAGCAATGGTGGAGTGGCATAAGATCCCTTACCATTACATTGACTTTAAAGGCCAAGAGAAGGCGGTTGCAAACGCACAAGTTGAGCAACAGTTGTCAACGCTAGATCCTGATGTGATTGTTTTAGCACGTTATATGCAGATAGTGCCACAAGCCTTGTGTCAGAAATACAGTGGCAAGATTATCAATATCCATCACAGTTTCTTACCTTCCTTTATTGGCGCTAACCCCTATCAAAAAGCCTTTGATAGGGGAGTAAAGCTGGTCGGTGCGACGTGTCATTATGTGACAGAGCAGCTCGATGAGGGGCCGATATTGGATCAAGATGTGATTCGCGTCAGCCATCGTGACAGTAAAGACGATATGGTTCGTCTAGGAAAGGATGTCGAGAGGCGAGTGTTAGCGCGAGGTTTACGGGCGCACTTAGAGGATAGGGCGATGATTCAGGGTAACAAAACTGTCATCTTCGATTGATCGTTCTGTAGGGCCTGTAACATAGCTGTCACACAGCTGTCGTTAAATAGTCCTATACGCTGCAGTACGATAACTGAGGCTACTAATTATGAGGACGCTATGAGTAACGCAAAAATATTGATTGTTGATGACGAAGCGGCCATTCGTGAGATGCTACGAATGAACTTAGAGTTTAGTGACTTCGAGTGTGTCGAAGCGGCAGATGCGATTGAAGCGCATAGCAAGATACTCGATGAGCAACCAGATCTTGTGTTGTTAGACTGGATGTTGCCTGGAACCAGTGGTATCGAGTTGGTGCGTCGCCTCAAGAAAGATGATGGTGTGGCGGATGTCCCTGTCATTATGCTGACCGCTAAGGCTGATGAAAGTAATAAGATCCAAGGTTTAGAGGGTGGGGTTGATGATTACATTACGAAACCTTTCTCCCCGCGGGAACTTATAGCGCGAGTGAATGCCGTTTTGCGGCGTAGTGGCGCGAGTAATGACAATGAGAAGATTGTTGTTGGCGAGCTGGTGATGGAGCCGGATAACCACCGGGTTTTATTGGCTGGTACGATGATTAATTTAGGTCCCACCGAATACCGCCTGTTGAATTACTTCATGACGCATCAGGATCGGGTCTATTCACGTGCACAGCTACTTGATCGCGTCTGGGGAGGTAATGTCTATGTTGAGGAGCGCACTGTCGATGTCCACATTAGACGTTTGCGTAAGGCGCTTCAGCTCGACAGCGGACAAGATTTCGGTGTCTATATTCAGACTGTTCGTGGAGCGGGTTACCGCTTCTCAGAGCAAGGTGTGACTGTTTGACCTTACTCAGCCTGCTTTCTTGGGGCTGAAGCTTATTAGAGCGACGTTAACCTCGTTAGATGGAATCCGTGTGAATTACCAACCTGCTTTCAACCGCGAGATTCTTCGCGTATTAATTTTCGTCCTGCCCATCTCTGCAGTAGGGGGCGCTATGGGATACATGTTGCCTGCCATGTTGACAGGGTGCCTTTGCTTTGTGGCTGATCACCTTTGGCGGATGCATCGTCTGCGCCGCTGGCTTGAAAATACAGCTGCTTTAACCGATCTCGCTGAAGCCGATAAGCGCGTCGGGATGGTTCGCGAAGTGGCGCTTGATTACAGCCGTTTACGCAGCCGTTATGAAGAGCAGCATCGACGTCTTGGTGCCGCTGAAACTTATCTTCAGGAGGCGGCTTCCTCACTTTCTGATGGCGTTATTGTCGTTGGTGGAGGGGGAGAGCTTACTTGGGCTAACGGTTCGGCGAAAAAGTTAATAGGCGTTTCTTTCCCTGGCCATTATAAGAAGTTGCTAGTGAATGTGATCGTCGATCAAAAGTTCATTGATTATTTTAATCAATGTGATTTCAGTGAACCACTAGAGATGGTCTCACCGACGACGCCGCATTTAACACTTTCGCTCAGTATGACTTTTTTTGGCGCAGGCAATCGTCTTATTTTTATTCGTGATATCTCCAAAGTCAGGCACTTGGAGAAAATGAGGCAAGACTTCATCGGTAATATGTCACATGAGCTACGTACACCGCTGACGGTCATTAAAGGCTACCTTGAGGTGATTGATATGCATCTCGATAGTGAGAGTTCCCGCTGGCGTCGTCCGATTACGCAAATGCAAGAGCAGGCAGAAAGGATGGAAAACCTGATTACTGATCTGATGTGGCTGTCGCGCCTAGAGTCGGTGCCGCAGGAGGACTCCGATGTGGCGGTGGCTGTAGCGGCTACGGCGAGAGAGATGGCGGAGGAGGCCTCGATTCATGCGGCGGGGCAGGGGAAGTCGTTTGTCATCGAGGTTGAAGACTCAATACAACTAACGGGGCAGTTTAAGGAGCTACGTAGCGCTTTTAATAACCTGGTTGTTAATGCGTGTAAATACAGCGGTGAGGATGGCCAGGTTACGATTAGTTGGAGGGGTAACAGTGATGGTGGCGCGACCTTTTCCGTATCTGACAATGGCTTTGGTATCGCTCAGCACCACTTAAGTCGTTTGACTGAGCGTTTTTACCGCGTCGATACCAGTCGCTCAATTGCGACCGGTGGCACAGGACTTGGTTTGGCTATCGTCAAGCATGTGATGATGCGACATGATGCGGAATTGACGATTAATAGCGAGGAGGGGGTGGGTTCAACCTTTAGTTGTGTTTTCCCACCGTCACGAGTCGTTAGGGGTTAGGATTTTGTCGCAGCTGCCTCAGTCGGCTTGTTGTTTTCCTTTTTGGCTGGGGTGATCATTGCGATGATCTTCCAGTCTAAGCCCGGTTTAAGCTCGACACTCTCGGCATAGACATGGATGTGCTGTTTGTCGTCAATGGCGAACAGTGGCACGATGTGGTCGTCCTGGTTCTTAGCTAAATAATCCTCGTAGCTAAATTCTTTACTGAGGCGAGTGCTCTTAATTTCTCCTCCGTTTGCGACCAGCGAGGCAAGTTGTTGGAAGCTTGTATCTGCATTAAATAGTGTCATGCCGCGATGATGGATCGAGGCACGGTGCTTGGCGGTATCTCTGCTGCGGGTCTTGATGCAAAAGGTTTTATTGCTACCAAACTCACGAATAAAGCGCATACCAGACATAACGTTTTGGTGGCGTTGTGGTGTCAGCGCCAACATATGACCGATCCCTGTTAAATCGAGGTACTCATCGGCATGGCTCGATGCGGGGTTGCCAAAATAGGTCTTTAAGCCAAGTAGGCGGGCAGCGGAAATATTCTCCCAAATCGAGTCGGTGAGAACGACTCTGAAACCAGCGTCCTGTAGCGCCCCGCCTATTTTACGGGCCAGACTGTTGGCGCCGATGATCAGGAAGCCGCTTGGCGAGGGCTCAGCGACACCAAGTAATCGTGCAATGGGGGCTGCCGTTAAGCTCTGTAAGACGACAGTGCCAATGATGACGGCAAAAGTGGCTGGGACTAATAGGTTGGCATGGTCAATGCCCTGCTCGGCAAGCTTCAGTGCGAACAATGCGCTGATAGCGGCTGCGACGATACCACGGGGAGCAATCCAGGCGAGTAATGCGCGTTCTCTCCAGTTGAACTGACTGCCAAAGGTTGAGACGGAGATGGCGATAGGGCGTACGACGAACTGGATGATCGCCAGTAAGGCTAGCATGGGCCAGCCGAGGGTGATGAGGTCAGCCCACTCGATACGGGCTGCTAGAAGGATAAAGAGGCCGGAGATTAATAAAACCGTCAGGTTTTCTTTGAAGTGAAGTATTTGCTGAACGTTGACTTCTTTCGCGTTAGCTAGCCAAATGCCGAAAACAGTAACGGCGAGTAGACCTGACTCGTCGGCAAATTGATTGGAAACGACAAAGACTGTGAGCAGGATGCTTAATGTCGCAATATTATGAAGGTATTCTGGTAGCCAGTGATTACGTAGCATGCGCGCAAGTAAAATGCCTGCGGCAATGCCGCTGCTGAGCCCAACAGCGAGCATGGTGGCAAAGGTTACGAGTACATGGCTAAACTCACCATTGTGGGCGCCTGAAGCGAGAAACTCAAAGACAAGGACGGCGCAAAGCGCCCCTATCGGATCGATGAGTATGCCTTCCCAGCGAAGCGTATTAGCAATCTTACTATTGGGTCTCACTGTTCGAAGTAAAGGAACGATTACCGTGGGGCCAGTGACCACTGTAAGGCTGCCGAAAAGGAGTGAAAGCCCCCAACTGAAGTCAAGCACGAAGTGGCAGGCTGTGGCGGTAAGGCTGAGGGTCGTGATAGCACCGAAGCTGATAAGGCGTTTGACAACGTTGCCGACCTCTTTGAGTTGCGAAAACTCCAGAGTCAAGCTGCCCTCGAAGAGGATGATTGCTACGCACAGGGAAACCAGTGGAAATAACAGGTCGCCAAATAATAAGTTCGGCTCAAGTAAATTGGTAACCGGACCGGCAATGAGGCCGGCGAGTAGGAGAAGTAAAATGGCTGGCAGTTTCATTCGCCAAGCAGCCCATTGGCAGGCAAAGCCAGTCAGGCCAATAGCTGCGACAGTAAGGGCTATGTCGTGTTCACTCATAAAAAATCACTCGGGGTGCGTATTACATAATTTCCAATAGGTAATTATGACACATTGTTTAGGTTGAGCTCTGTAGGAGAGTGAATTTTGTTATTGATCCATGGCAGATTTTCTCGATACAAAGGTTGTCTTGCGGGGGCGGTTCGTTAGCTGATAATAAGTTATCGTAACGCTGCTGCAATTATTTTTGCATTAAAGGCTATTATTAGAAATTATTTGGCTTTATTATCAATGTATCAAACATTACTAAATAATAATCTAGTCGGCAGAGCGATTGATCTTGCTCTGCTTTGGTTTGGGTGCATGCTTTTCTCTAGGCGTGAGCCGAATGATGGCGTCGTTAGGCTTTAATGTTAGTTCGTTGCTGTCAGCGGTTAAATAGGCTTGACGCTACTTTGGTTATAGAAGGGCAATATAGCTCTCAATAAATATTAATAGGCTGATCATTGGCGGAGGCCTACTCAGGAACAGTGTATGGCTAAATTGCTTGCTTTTATTATAGGTTGCTGCCTTGTGTCGCAGGCTGCTGTAGCCGAGCGAATCATCATTGATGTACGAACGTCGGAGGAGTATCAAGCTGGCCACCTTGACGCAGCTGTTAATGTTCCCTATGACGTCATTGCCAAGCATATTGCGGAATTAGCTGACGATAAGAACACTGAAATTGTTCTTTATTGCCGTAGTGGGCGTCGCTCCGGTGTTGCGCTTGAGACCCTGCGTGGCTTGGGTTATGTTGATGTTACTAATGTCGGTGGATATGAGGGGGCGAAGTCTTGGGCGCGTGAGCAAGAGTGACCCCAACCTATCGATGTTAAGTTAATGCGGCCACTAGTTCTTTCTGTTATTTAACATGGAACATACTTAGTTACCCTTCCCTTTTTTTCTCACAGTGGTACGATAGTCCCACTAATATAAAAACAGCGTCTATACCCAGCTAGACTCTCGGTATTTTATCGGGGTTAGTTGAGGTAAAAGAACGCAGTGAGTGGGAATAATAATGTTGAAAGACAACTTCTCTGTAGTACACGAAAATAGCCACCTGGCCGCAAAGGTGTCTCATCTATTGAAGCCTAAGGCTTTAATATCGCCTTTTTTGTTAGCATCAACACTTCTTATTAGCGCTTCCTCGGTTGCCGATGCGGCGGCAGACTATGCTGTTTGTGCCAGTTGTCACGGAAGTCAAGGTGAGGGTGAGGTCGTGCCCGGCGCACCAGGCTTAAGTCAATTGCCTGCTTGGTACATTGAGCGTCAATTGCACAATTTTCGCAACGATGTCAGGGGGGCTGAAGACGCACATGCGGCAACGATGCAGCCGATGGCGAAGTCGATAAAAGATGATGCTACGGTGACGGCATTAGCTCAGTATATCGAAGCTTTTCCTGCACACACACCGCCGGTAAAATTTAACGGTGATATTAAAAACGGTCAAGATTACTATATTCAAAAATGCGGTGCCTGCCACGGTACTGATGCGGTGGGGAATGTCGCGCTCAATGCACCGGCGCTTACTGGTTTAGGCGGTGATTATGTCTATCGTCAGTTAAGTAACTTCCGTGCTAAGAAGCGTGGCCTGCACAGCGATGATAAGTATGGTAAGCCAATGTCGATAATGGCTTCAACGCTTCCTTCGGAGCAGGCAGTCATCGACGTTGTAAGTTATATTGAGTCCATTGGTCAGCAATAGGAGGCTTTATGTTTCGTCATCTCCGTTATTTAATTGTTGGCTTCTCTCTCGCCGCGAGTGCTCTGCTAGCGCTAGCCTTTCAGGCAGTGTTGGCTGCTGACAGTACTCCAGCGGCCACGCCAGCAAGCACAAGTGTCGACGCGTTGTCGTTAAATGATCATTGCCCAGCGGGCTTTGAGTTAACATCAGTAGGCTGCGAGCTTCGTACGCTCTATCAAAACTACCAATCACTTGAAAACAAAGGGCTAGGCGGATTACAGATTGCTTTGCCACCAGGCTACCGGGACGGTTTTAGCCCGCAGCAGATCGATCTAGGTCGGTATTTATTCTTTGATCCTTTACTGTCCGCTAACGGTAAGATGTCCTGTGCGACCTGTCACGACCCAGACCAAGGTTTTAGTGACGGCATGGGCAGAAGCTTAGGTGGGGATGGAAAACTGCTACAGCGTTCTGCACCAACACTGTGGAATGTTGCATTTCTCGATAAGCTATTTTGGGATGCCAGAGCTGACTCGTTAGAAGAGCAGGCTGAAGAGCCGTTATTTGATTCGCATGAAATGAATAATACACCAGAGGGCTTGCTAGCTGCGCTAAATAATAATGAGGTCTATCGGCGTATGTTCGGAGAGGCTTATGCAGAGGAGGAGAAGCTTATTACATTGCCGCAAGTATTGACTGCGATTACTGCTTTTCAGTCTACGCTTATCTCCCTTAACAGCCGCTATGATCAATATGCTCACGGTTATGCAGATGCTTTAAACGAGGATGAAAAGGCTGGTCTTAATGTCTTTCGCTCTTTTGTCGCTCGCTGTGGCGAGTGCCATACGCCGCCACTTTTTACCAATCAACAGATGGCTGTCATAGGCACGCCGGAGCCAGTGGGGATGCCACGCGATGTTGGTGCTGAGAAAGTTACCGGCATTAAGTCACAGCGGGGTAGCTTTAAAGTCCCCTCTCTGCGTAATATCGCTTTAACAGCACCCTACATGCACTCGGGGCGGTTTGCCACGCTGCGTGAGGCCGTAGAGTTTTATACTCAGGGGCGGGGCCATGCAGTGCCGGAGGGTGAGCATTTGAATATTCACTGGCATATATGGGAACCAAACCTGACGGATGATGAGTTAGATAGGGTGGTAGACTTTCTGCAGACATTGACCGATGAGTCTTTTAAGCCTGCAGTACCAGCGCTATTGCCTTCGGGATTACCTCTAGCACACGGTCAGTATCGCCGTTGATGAGGTGAATAGGATGCCGAGGCCGTTCGCTCGTTTGATTTAAGCGAGGAGTGGCTTCAGGTTGTTGTGGTAAAAAGTTTTCGCTAGCTCGTTAGTGATGACGATGATAATAAAAATGTTTTTTAGGATGGAGTTGCAACATGAATAGGTTACTAAAAACCGTCTTGGTTTTGGTGTTAGTGGCTGCTGGCGTGATGGTCGGCAAGCAGTTAGGAGGAGGGGGTGCGCCTGTCGTTATTACGCAGTCGGCTCAAGTTGCGGCGATCGAGGGCGATGATTACGGTGCCGACGAAGCGGCAGCACAGATCGCCAATGTTTATACGGGTGAGACTATCTTTGTAAACGACGGTGAATCGATTCAAGATGCTGTTGAGCTAGCAAAACCTGGCGACACTATCGCGGTGATGCCTGGCACCTATAAGCAAATTGTTTACATTGATAAAAACAATATTCGCCTGACAGGTGTCATTAAGGATGGTAAGTGGCCTGTTTTGGATGGTGAGCGTCAACGCAACGATGCGATCTTATATTCGGGCAACAGTATTACGGTAGAGAATTTCAAAATCATTCACTACAAGGGTAACGCCATCATGGGGCAGGCGGGTAATAACTTTATTATCCGCAATAACTGGATCGTAGACACCGGTGTTTATGGTATTTTCCCTCAGTACGGTAAAAACGGCTTGATTGAGCGTAACGTCTTAAGCGGCATTGAAGATGCGGCTATTTACGTCGGTATGTGTGACAACATTGATGTGCGTAATAACGAAGTATTTAATAATGTTGCTGGAATTGAGATTGAGAATACCCGTCACGCTCTCGTAGAAAACAATCATGCCCATGATAATACGGGCGGTATCTTGGTTTTTATCACCCCAGGTCTGCCGATCAAAACGACCTACGATGTCATCGTCCGTAATAACTTCATCGTTAATAATAATCACGAAAACTTTGGTGCACCAGGCTCTATTGTTGCCGGTATTCCACCAGGAACAGGTATTCTGGTGATGGCGGCTGATGACGTTGTGATTGAAAATAATATCATTAGTGGCAATGATAATGCGGGTATTACCATCACCGACCTAAGTATGGCGGCAAACGTGGCGAATGACCCTGACTCTGAGCCTAACCCTGATGGCATCAAGCTGCTGAACAACTTCATGATCGACAATGGACATAACCCTGTTGGTGAGTTGAAGATTTTGTTAGCAGCTAAGCTAGAAAGCAAAGGGCCAGACTTTGCCGATACAGGTAAGGGCGTGAACAAATGTGCCGCGAATATGGGTGCTATTCACAGCCTGAACCTTGGGGCGGATTATGCTCAGTGTGAGCCTTACGACACGAATCATATTAGGACTATGTTGCTTGCGGAGCCGGTTGCGCCGCGTACAGTGCCCGTTGAGCAGCTAGGTGAGCGAGGTTACTACGGTATCTGCGCTGGTTGCCATGCTTACAGTGTTCGTATGATAGGCCCACCAACACAGATTATCCAAGCGATGTACATGGATAATCCTCAAGGAATTTCAGATTATATTAATGCGCCGATTAAAAAGCGTAAGGACTTCCCTGAGATGCCTCCACAGAACTATCTTGACGAGAAGACGCGTCTTGCGATCGCGGAGTATATGTTGACCGTGAAGAAGTAGGCGTTAGCTTCAAAAAAAACCCGCTCGGCCTAGGTCGAGCGGGTTTTTTATGCCCTTTATTCTCTGTGACTTGTTATGGCTATAGCGCGCCACTATACAGCTGTGTCTATGGCGTTGTGTTTATGGCGGTAGCCCCTAGACGGGTGTTGGAATAGGTTCGCGTTTGTGTCGCGTTTTGCAGTAGGTGTCGATAATTTTCTTTTCGGCGTTCGTGTCGATACTTTTACCTTCAAGAAAGTCGTCGATTTGATCGTAGCTGACGCCGAGAGCAATTTCGTCTTCTAGTTGAGGGCGATCATCCTCAAGGTCGGCTGTTGGCACTTTTTGGTAGACGCTAGTAGGGGCGCCTAAATGCTCGGCAAGGGCGCGTACTTGCCGCTTATTGAGGCCAAATAGAGGGGCTAGATCGCAAGCACCGTCACCGTGCTTAGTGAAAAAGCCAGAGATGTTTTCAGCGCTATGGTCAGTGCCTGGGACGAGGCCTTGATAGAGGCCGGCGACTTCATACTGTGCCGTCATGCGCATCCGGGCTTTAACATTGCCTTTGTTGAAGTCCTGGCTGAAGGCGGTGGTTTCTGGAAGCCCGCCAGCACTAATAGAACGAAGTACTTCGTGATGAATGCCGTCGGCGCCAGCCTGCACATTGATGACCAGTGAATGCATTGGTTTGATGAATTGCAGGGCAAGTTGAGCGTCCTCTTCATCGGCCTGGACCGAGTAGGGGAGACGGACAGCAATAAATCGGTAGCCTTGTTTTTCTTCGTTGAGCTCTTCAATGGCGAGTTGGCAGAGGCGGCCACAGGTGGATGAATCGACGCCGCCGCTAATGCCTAGAACAAGGCTTTTTAGGCCTGAGTTGAGCAGTTGTTGCTTAATGAAGTCAGTACGTCGACGCACTTCAAAGGCGACGTCGATAGTAGGAAGGACTTTCATTTCTCGAATGATGCTATCTTTTAATTCTGTCATGTTGGGCTCTTCTTGATAAGGCGAGTGGCCTTTTTATTCGTAGCGGGTGGAAACTCTATACACTGTGAATAGGCAATATTGTAAAGAGATTCTGAATGAATACTAGCGGTTCTGTGTGGTCAAAAAAAAGATGGCAGCCGTTGGGCTGCCATCTTAATGGTCATGCTAGGTTCACTGTTTAGATGTTAGCTAACAGTAGGCTCCTGTGTATTCGGATCGTTGTAGATGGATTCGTCCAGTTGCCCTTCGCTCTTAGCGACAAGCGTGGTAACCATCAGGTCGCCGGAGATATTCACGGTAGTACGTGCCATGTCGAGGATGCGGTCGATGCCGGCGATGATGGCAATACCTTCCATCGGTAGGCCGACGGTACTAAGGATGAGTGACAGCATGATAAGGCCAGCACCCGGGACGCCAGCGGTACCAATAGAGGCGAGTGTTGCGGTAATAATGATCGTAACGTAATCACCAGAGCTTAGGTCGATGCCAAAGGCCTGGGCTACAAACAGGGCGCAGACGCCTTGGTAGAGGGCGGTGCCATCCATGTTTATGGTGGCTCCCAGTGGCAATACGAAGCTGCTGATCCCCTTGCTGACACCGAGGTGATTTTGGGCGGCGCTCATGCTGGCTGGTAAAGTTCCTGCACTGCTCGATGTGGTATAGGCGATAGCTTGGGCGTTACGAATACCTTTGAAGAAGCGAATTGGGCTGAGGCGGCCGAGAAACTTAACGAGAGCCCCATAGAAGAGATAGATGTGTAGCAGGCAGCCAACATAAACGGCGAGAATAACCCAGGCGAGGTTGCCGAGTGTTTTTACGCCGTAGGTGCCTGCGACCCATGCAATAAGGGCGAACACGCCGTATGGCGCGAAGCTCATGACAATGGCGGTTAGCTTGTACATTGCCTCAGCAAGGCTGTCGAAAACCGCGATGGCCGGCTTACCTTTTTCACCGATTAAGGCGAGAGAGATGCCCAAAAATAGGGCGAAGACAATAATTTGAAGAATGTTACCTTCGGCTAATGCGTTGACTGGGTTTTTAGGTACTAGGTTTAGGAAGGTGGCGATTAAAGAGGGGGCTTCCTTGGCGTCAGCAGCGGCATTGGCTGTAAGGTTCATCGCAGCACCGGGTTGGAACAGGTGTCCCATCGCAAGGCCGATGGTGATCGCGATAGCAGTGGTTCCCAGATAGAGAATAATTGATTTTATGCTGATGCGTCCCATGGCTGTTGAGTCTTTCATTGAGGTGACGCCGACAATAAGGGAGCAGAACACGAGGGGGACGATCAGCATTTTGATGGTGCTGACAAATAAGTCACCAATAGGCTTTAGCCAAAGGGCATCTTCGCCCATGAAAAGGCCAACGATAACGCCGAGTATCATTGCGATTACGATTTTTTTCCAGAGCGCGAGGTTTAGCCAGGCTCTTAGAGGGTTTGAAGAGGTCATATTTAAAGCCTTGCTGCCCGTTGTTTGGGCTGTTGTTCTAATGAGTTATATGTACGAGCAGATGATCTGTAAACATAGTTAGCTAAGATCCCTCTGTGAAACGCGCAGGTGATACTACTTACGGTTATTGCTGTCTGGAATGATTTTAATCAACATCCTACAAAGAATAAATTATCATGTAGTAATTAAACGCATGTTTAGTTGTTTTGCGCCAAAATATCAGCTAGCTATTTCAGCACCCTCCAGGCTCTTGTATTAAAAGCGTAATTTTATTTGCATACTGGACTATTAATTTCTTATTCTGTTTAATTATATGGGGATGAAATTGATGTAATAAGTTGTTTACGGTTAAGCCTATCAGTTCTAGTGGATGAAGTTATGGAAGATTATGTGTCGCAGTTAGAAGGCTCTTTTAATCTGGCGCTCGAAAAAGTCGGTGCGAACAAGTTGGCGGAGAGCTTCTTTGATAAGTTCTTTGCGGCCTACCCTGAAATTTCTCAATACTTTGCCGGTACAGATATAGGGTACTTTAAAGGTAAAAAGCTCAAGATTGTTTTTGAGTTTATAACGGATATTGTCAACCACCCTGATTTTGCAGAGGTTCATATTGCGCAGGAGGTACTCCGGCACCAGATCTATGGGCTTAAGGATGAGGCGTATTACTTTGTTTTGATCGACAGCTTAGAGCTCGCTGTGAAGGAGGCTCTTGGTGAGAAGTGGAATAGCGACTATCAATCGGCCTGGCATGATATCGGTTTGATCTTTAAAGC
This sequence comes from Sinobacterium caligoides, assembly GCF_003752585.1. Classification (NCBI taxonomy): domain Bacteria; kingdom Pseudomonadati; phylum Pseudomonadota; class Gammaproteobacteria; order Cellvibrionales; family Spongiibacteraceae; genus Sinobacterium; species Sinobacterium caligoides. Next base: position 371,659 of record NZ_RKHR01000003.1, on the reverse strand, counting down.
AATCATTGGCAAGGCTGTCGATGAGTTGCTCTAACTTGTATAGATTGTTTTTGGGGGCTGTTTTGCCTTGTTATGATGTAGCGTCATCGGCGAGCGAGCTTCTCAGTTCGCTTGCCGATAAGGCTTTTTTCTCGATTTAGTGCAATTTGAGTCTTGGCCTAACGAGGCGGTTAAATCGTCCGGCCATGAGAAGTAAGATGGTTTTTGGCCAGCCATACAGTGCTGCTTGATGAAAACGGTAGAGACCGATATACATGATGCGTGCGAGCCAGCCCTCCACAAAAAAGTTGCTGCCACGTAGGCTGCCCATCATATAGCCTACAGAGGCAAATTTGCTAAGCGATACCAGCGAACCCTTGTCGTCATAATGGAAGTCCTCAAGAGGCTTGCCTTTGATCAGATTGACTAAGTTTGTCGCAGTCTGCTTTGCCATTTGTTGTGCTGCTTGAGCGCGTGGAGCTATTGGCTTGCCATCATCGCCCATGCAGCTGCAACAATCACCCAGCGCAAATATAGTATCGTCGTTTGTAGTCTGCAGGGTCGGCTTGACGAGTAATTGGTTGATACGATTACTTTCTAGCCCTTCGATCTCTGAAAGAAACTTGGGGGCAAGAATGCCTGCGGCCCAGACTAGGATGTCGCCACCGATCACAGAGCCATCTTTAATGTGGAAGCCATCATGGCCGACGGAGGTGACCGCGGTGCCTGTGTGGACCTTTACACCCATGGACTCTAGCTGCTCATGTGCAGAGTATGATATGCGCTCTTTTAGTGCGGGTAGAATGCGAGGGCCTGCTTCGATCAGCTGGACATTAAGTAAGCTGCGATCGAGCTCGCCATGGCCATATAGCTTAAGCATGTCAACGGCATGGTGAATTTCAGCTGCCAACTCGACGCCAGTAGCACCGCCGCCCAGTATGGAGATTGAGAGGGGCTGTTTACTGTGGTTGGTTTTTAGGCAGGCGTTGAGAAAGCGGGTGCGGAATCGGTCGGCTTGCTCGCTAGAATCTAGGAAGCAACAATTCTCTTGTACGCCTTTGACACCGAAGTCATTACTGCGGCTGCCGATGGTTAAGCACAAGTAATCGTAAGCGAGGCTGCGCTGAGGAAGGATGGTTTCACCTTGCTCATCAATGATGGCAGCCAGTTGCACTGTTTTGCTTTCACGATCGATGCTGGTAAGGGTGCCTTGCTCAAACTCGTAATGATTGATGCCGGAGTGGGCGCGGTAGCTGACGGAGTCAAGGTCTGAATCGAGTGAGCCGGTTGCAACTTCATGAAAACGAGGTTTCCAGATGTGCGAGTGATTGCTGTCGACTAAGGTGATTTTGGCAAGGCCTTTCTTGCCGAGCTTTTTACCGAGGTAGGTGGCCAGCGGTAGGCCGCCGGCGCCACCGCCAATAATTAAGATGTTCTTCATGATGTTTATGCCAAAGGTTAGTAAGTTTATTGTGCAAACATATTAACCCGTATGGCGCGACAATTCATATGGGGAGCTTGTTAATTACCCCATTGAATTGTCGAACTAGCAATAGGCCTTTACATATCATTAGTTTAAATGAGATGTAGAGGTAGGTTGGCTTTAGAAGCTCATGTTAACGCCAGCGAATAGACCTTTGTCGATCTTCTCGTTGCCGTAGTGGTCGACCTTGGCGGTAACGTTTCGGTAGCCTACGTCGATGGTGGCATTAGGGAGGGCTTGGAACTGAGCTTTAATCTCCCCCTCTTTAAGGCGCTCGATGTCACTGAAGGCGAGTATGCTTGGGGAGTAATGTAGGTCGGCAATAAGGCGGAATTGCTCAGTGATATGCAGTGTGCCGCTACCGCCGAGGGCGATACCGTAACCGTCACCGTCCTCTAGATCGGCGTAATAGATCTTGCCACCAAGCTTGGCGCTAAACATGCCTTCTTGGCCTTTGGCGTAAAGACCGCCGCTGTATAAGCTGCCATTATCTTCGTGGTAGAGCCAGTTAGCCTGAGTGGAGAAGGTGTCGGTTTCGTGCTCATAGCCGAATTTTGCAGAGTCATCACTAATGCTAAGGCCTGCGTTGTCAGCATAACTTGCAACGCTCAGTAAAGATGTTAGTGCAAGGGTGCTGGTAAGTAGTGTTTTACGCATTGTCGTGCTTTCCTCTCATTTGTTTATCGGATCTTTATCAGCTAAAGATAGCGTAAAATATACAGTCGAAGCGCCTTTTTCTAGGTTTTTGCATAAAGATTTATAGAAAGGTGAGCTAGTACCAGTTTACTTGTATCTTCAGGATAAAAAAGGGCTTTCTCTAAGTGTAAACCCCTAGGTAGTAGTAGCTATTCGTGGCTTGTTGGTGCTGTTGATTTTTTTACGCGATGTTTATTTTTTGGGGTATAGAAATGACTACGTTGCCTAGTTAAGGTGATTGATATTTAGCCAGCTATTCGGTTGATTTGATGAAGGGAAGAAAAAAAGCTTGCAATAACTCTCTCAGTCATTATGATCAGCCCCGTCTTGAGGAGTTGGCCTCCTCAGTGCAGCTTTAGAACGAGTTTCTAAGTTTGCAGGCATCGCGTCCCGTTCGTCTAGAGGCCTAGGACACCGCCCTTTCACGGCGGTAACAGGGGTTCGAGTCCCCTACGGGATGCCATATACTAAAAGCCCGCTCAGATGAGCGGGCTTTTTTTTGCCTGATTTTCTTGTTGTGCTGATATCAAAGGGTTGGTGCTGAATAGAGTCTTTTGATTTACCTGTTTTTTAGTCAAATCTATCGTTGTTTGGAAAAACAATATAAAAGAAGCGATTGAAGGTTGCATTTCTGAGGCAAACCGGTAATATTCGCCCCGTCTTGAGGAGTTGGCCTCCTCGAAGCAAGATGGTCTTAGGGGCATCAAGCAAGGCATCGCGTCCCGTTCGTCTAGAGGCCTAGGACACCGCCCTTTCACGGCGGTAACAGGGGTTCGAGTCCCCTACGGGATGCCATATACTTAAAGCCCGCTCAGATGAGCGGGCTTTTTTTTGCTTTAAAAAAATAACCTTAAGCTTACTTTTCGTGAGTTTGTAGCCGCCTCATCAGCTCTTCGAACTCAAAGCTTTCGGCGAGGTTGGCGATTTCTATGGCGGCGTCGCGTAGCTCAGGAGTAGCCATCATCTTCTTTGATAGACTGAGAACCGTCGTAATATTGTTTACGGCGGAGGCTTGTTTTAGTGGTTCTAGCCAAGCTGGAGGCAGGTAAATAGCTTGTTCATCTGGGCGAGGTGATTGTTGTGGTTCCGATAGTGCGATACTCAGCGGTGCCGGGGAGGTGGGATAAATATTGCTATAGCTCACATTGCAGAGGCGTTGGATTTGCTCGAATAGTTCTGCGGCTTTGAAGGGCTTGGCGATAAAGCCGTTAAAGCCCACGCTTGAGGCTTGGTCCTTAAACTCGGGAAAGACACTGGCGGTAATAGCGAGAACGGGTAGCAGGCGATGTTGCTTAGAGCGACGTATTATTTTCACTGCATCAATGCCGTTCATATTTGGCATGCGTATATCCATCAGCACCAATGCGAACTTCTTATGATTGATCATGCTGATGGCTTCGATGCCATCATTAGCTGTGCTGCAATTAAAGCCAGCGTTGACCAGCAGGTACTCCAGTACTTCGCGATTGGTCTGTCTGTCGTCAACAATTAATATGTCTATTGGCTCGGAGGATAGTTTGGCGTAGGTGAAGTCGTCTAGTGGGGAGAAGGCACCAATCTCCTCTTCCAAGGTTTCGCTCAGTGGGAGCTCAATGGAGAATCGGCTGCCAACATTAGGTGTGCTGTTTACGCTCAGTGAGCCGTCCATTTTTTCACAAAGTAGTTTAGATATAGAAAGACCAAGACCAGTACCGCCAGCAGCTTTACCTGCGCTCATCTGAGTAAATGGGGCGAATATTTTCTCCTGTTGTTCCTCGTGGATGCCGACCCCAGTATCGACAACATCAAGACGCAGGCGGTTATCGGGTTGTTCGAAGACCTCCAAGTGAACGCTGCCTTTGCTGGTAAATTTGATCGCATTGCCGAGTAGATTGATGAGTATTTGGCGCAGCTTACGGTTGTCGGTCTCGATAATACGTGGGACCTCAGGGGATACCTTTATAGAGAAATCGAGTGCCTTATCTTCTGCCTTTACCTTGATGATATCGGAGACGTCGTTAAGCAGCCGGTGTAAGTCGGTGCTGCTGTTATTGATCTCCATGCTGCCGGCTTCGATCTTCGATAGGTCCAATACGTCATTGATTAGACTGAGCAGGTGTTCACTGCAATTTAGCAGTGAGTTGAGCATCTTCTTTTGGCTAGCGTTGGCGCTACCGTCGCGCTGCATAACCTGGGTGTAGCCCATGATGCCGTTGAGCGGGGTGCGTAGCTCATGGCTCATGTTCGACAAGAATTCACTTTTGGCTCTATTGGACTCCTCTGCCTGTAGGCGCTCGGCGTGTTCTGTGCTCAACCTATTGATATTTTCCTGAAGATCGGTGTTCATTTTTTTGAAGGCCAATGAAAGGTCGCCAATTTCGTCGTCGGTATCAGGCAGGTTGGTTTCGGGTGTTAGCTCCCCTTCGGAGATGGCGAGGGCATTGTCGCGCAACAGCATCAACGGCCCGGTTAGTCGTCGAGAGATCAGTAAAATGGTGCCATTTGTCAGTAGAAGCGCAATGACAAAGGGAGTGACCAGTAGTGGTAGGACGTCACGAAATGCGGCGGTAGCGTGATGGACGGGTGTCGCTGTGATTAAGACCCAGTTAGTCGACTTTATAGGGGTGTAGGCGATCAGAGAGGGGTTTGCGTCAAGCAAGCCGTCAACTTCCATTTCACCACTACCGCCAGCGGTGAGGGAACGGCCAATAATATCGGCATTATCAGGGCTGTATTGTTGCAGTTTTTCATTGATGTTAGAGACCATGATGTCATCAGTATTGGGCGAGAGGACAAATTGGCCGGTATCTGCAGTAATGATGGCCAATTGAGTGCCTTCAGGCACTAATTGGCTGATTTTTTTCTGTAAGTCTTGCAGGTCAAGGTCAATGGTCATCACCCCCCAAAATAGCCCTCTGTTGTAGAAGGGGGCTGAATAGGTTGTCATCAGGATGTTGCCAGCGCCGTCATCAAAGTAAGGAGAGGTCCAAACCCCGGTATGTTCACTTTTCGGAAGGTGCCACCACTCCCATTTGGGGTCGTTATACCAGTCAAGAATATCCTGGGATATATTCATCTCGGCAAGGCCATCGTTGTTACGATAAACATACGGGGCAAAAAGTTCGTTGGTTCTGCGGTAGCTACCTGGTTCGAAAGCAATAGCGGAGCCGTAGACTTCCGGGTTGTTCGCTACGTTGGCGTGCAGTAGGTTGTATAGCTCTTTTTCATCAAGGTCATCGATAATGCTGACAAAACTGGCGCCCGTGTCAGCAATGTTTGCGGATTTAGTGATGTATTGCTCAAATAGATCAGCACTGCTCTCTGCGGAATCGCGTAGTTGCTGCTCAGCGCTGCGATAGTTTTGCAGCCAGCTGGAGCGGAGCATAAAGAACAGTGCCGCCAAATAGATAAGTGTGCACGGCAGCGCAATGAAGAAGAGCATTTTATTGCGTATTGAGAGGCGCATAAGTTTAAGTCTTTTTATTCTGTTTGTATTAACAGGACGACGATGCAATATCTGCCATGTTAGAAATTTAGCCGCTCGTATAAGCGAAAGGTAATATTATTTCAGCACTTACCTTAGTATTTATTGACTATGGTAACAAATAAGACGGGCTTGTCACTATAGAATAGGGGCGGGTGTAAGTAATTAGAGAAGGCTATATTTTAATGGATCTAGTTGTGTCATTAGCAGACATGCTTTGGGGATGGGAAGGCTTGGCAGCGCTATTAAGCGTTTGCTATGTTGTGTTGGCGGCAGAAGGCAGTCGTTGGTGTTGGCCTGCGGCGTTTATTAGTACGGCGATCTACACATGGTTATTCTACGGCGTTAACCTGCAGTTGGATTCTTTGTTGCAAATTTACTATATGTATATGGCTGTATATGGTTGGTGGCGCTGGCGTCGAGGAGTAGAGGATAAGCCTTTGACTGTGGTTGAGTACTCATGGCGTTGGCATGCGGTGGCGATAGTCGCTTTATTGCTGCCGACTTATTTATTAGCCCGCTTCGGCCAAGATGTGCTGCATACCGACTTCCCTTATTGGGATGCCTTTACCACTTGTTTCGCGGTGTTTGCGACCTATCTTGTCGCTAATAAAGTGCTGTCTAACTGGTTGTATTTTTTTATTATCGATACAGTGTCAGTGTATTTGTATGTGATGAAAGGGCTACATGTAACAGCGCTCTTGTTTACCGTTTATAGCCTGGTCTGCATTTTTGGCTACTTTCGTTGGCGCGGGGAGTGGCAAGGGCGGACGGCGCAGGACTCACGGTGAAGCAATTGGTGCAGCAAGAGCTGTTGGCGAAACTGTCGGCAATGGGGGTTAGGAACATTGTTTCCTTGAGCGCACTGGAGTTGGGGCAGTCGAACTCTGTATATCAGTGTCAGACTCAGCATGCCAGCTATTTTGTTAAATCCTTAGATGTGTTGAGCTCTGCTGAATCAGTTGCGAAAACGCGTGCATTAGAGCTCTGGGCGTCGGAGCAGGGCTTCGGTTTGGCTGCCATACAAGTGAGTGAAGATGGTTATCTGTGGATTTACCCTTGGTGTGATCGAGGGGACCTATTAGGTAAAGGGCTGGCGAAACAGGATTCATTGCGGCAAATCGCTTCGTTAATCTCAGTGGTGAGTAGGAGTAAGTGTCCGTCGTCGGTGTTATCGCAGCTACAGCCGCTGGCGACTGGGGCTGACCTGTTACGCTATCGTCGGCGCATCGAGCACTGTACTGAAATAACGGCCTCTATACTTCGCTTGATATCTTGGGAGGATGCGGAGGGGCTGGCCAGTGCGATGGCGTGCTGGCAGGGCAATGAGCCAGAGTCTCATCTAAGCGTGTGTCACAATGATATCTCCTTGGCGAATGTGCTAACGGATGATCGAGGTGGTGTACTGATCGATTGGGAATACGCTAGTCTTGGCACCGTAGAGCAGGAGCTGGCCTTCAGCTCAGTGATCCTGAGCTTAGATCATGATGATTATCTGCGGCTTTGCGGTTACCTACAGAGTGATTATAAGCGGACACTGAAGCCCAAAGGTCTGCAACTTTGGCGGCGTTACGCGCTATGGATAAACCTTTTGTGGTGTGTTGAGCAAGCTCAACTCTTGGGCGGTGTAGGTCGACGGGCTGAGCGTCTATTATTGGCAGCGGAGCACTGTCGAACTAAAATATCGGTAGAATGCAAATTTACTGTTGATCTATACAGCTGAATGGGTGTACAGTGGTTTCACTGTTTAAATATATTATGATGAGTGACCCGCTAGCCTATGCAGTTAACTATATTCAGGGCTGCAGCAGTGTTTCATTGAATGCTCTGCTTCATTGAATACTGTTATACATTTATTAAATGCCATGGCGGCGAACGATTAACATTTAGAACTTCGAGAGAGCATAGACTAATGGATGCAAACAAGGATAAGGCCCTATCAGCCGCACTAGCACAGATTGAGCGTCAATTTGGTAAAGGCACGGTTATGCGCATGGGTGACCAGCAGGTGCAGGCCATCCCATCTATTTCTACCGGCTCTCTGGCGCTGGATATTGCTCTAGGCATTGGCGGGCTGCCCCAGGGGCGGATTGTTGAGATCTACGGGCCAGAGTCATCTGGTAAGACAACGTTGACGCTGTCAGTGATTGCCGAAGCTCAGAAAGTAGGCGGTACCTGTGCTTTTATTGACGCTGAGCACGCGCTGGATCCAATCTATGCAGAAAAGTTAGGGGTTAATATTGATAACCTGATTTTATCTCAGCCAGATACCGGTGAGCAGGCGCTGGAAGTTACCGATATGCTTGTGCGCTCTGGTGCCGTTGATGTATTGGTTATTGACTCGGTCGCGGCATTAGTCCCAAAGGCTGAGATCGAGGGTGATATGGGGGATAGCCATGTTGGTCTCCAGGCGCGTTTATTATCGCAGGCGATGCGTAAGTTGACGGGTGTAATTAAGAATTCAAACACTCTGGTTATTTTCATCAATCAGATTCGTATGAAGATTGGTGTTATGTTCGGCAACCCTGAAACGACCACAGGTGGTAATGCTTTGAAGTTCTACTCATCAGTGCGCTTGGATATCCGTCGCATTGGCGCCGTGAAAGACGGTGATGAGGTGATCGGTAATGAGACCAGAGTGAAGGTTGTGAAGAACAAGGTGTCGCCCCCATTCAAGCAGGCGGAATTCCAGATATTGTATGGTAAGGGTATCTATCGTATGGGTGAGGTTATCGACCTAGGTGTGAAGCAGGGACTCGTTGATAAGTCGGGTGCTTGGTATGCTTATAAAGGGAGTAAAATTGGTCAAGGCAAAGCCAATGCGGCACGCTACCTAACAGAAAACCCTGAAATCTGCGCTGAAATTGAAGGCACTATTCGCGCTCAGTTGTTAGCTACTGCGACACCCGAGTCAGAAGGCAAAGCTGCTGATAAATCCGCAAATAAAGCGAGCAAGAAAGATAGTGCCGCTGCGGCGAAATAATGACAGAAAAAGCTGCTGAAGAGCTCTTAGATGAACACGCTATTGCGGTTTTTCACAGAGCCAAGGCAGTTAAAGATATGGTTTCGTCGGCCTTTGCCGGTGAGACGATAAGCGGTGATGGGGTCCCTGTCACCGTTGCCGCTCTGACGGAAACTGCCCCTCAGTTTCATCCGTCAGAGTCTTTTGAGGATGAGCAAAGCTACGAGCTTTATAAGCAGGCAAAAAATGCAGCAATGGACTTGCTGGCGAGAAGAGAGTACTCCTTTGGTGAATTAACTGAGCGTTTGAAGAAGCGCTTTGTCAAATGTGATGAAGAGCAGCGCTCCTCACATCATCAGTTGATCCTATCTGCTTTACAATCATTACAGCAGGATGGCTTACAGAGTGACCGTCGTTTTGTCGAAAGCTACATTCATAGTCGTATCAATAGAAATCATGGTTGGCGCCGTATTCAACAAGACCTCTATCCAAAGCGTGTGAGCTCCTACTTGATAGAGGAGGTATTGCAGGAACTTGATATTGACTGGTTTTCTATCGCTGCCGAGTGTTATCAGCGAAAATATGCTGAGAGTGTGATTGCTGATGCAAAAGAATACACAAAGCGAGCGCGTTTTATGGCCTATCGCGGCCATGATGCCTCTGTTGTCAACGAGTTACTTACAGCATATAAGCGCTTTTAAGGGTGTTTCCTCCGCTCTGAATTAAGCTGGTGTATTGATATTTGCTCCACTAGTTTGCATGGCGATAGCGACTTTAGATTGGCTGCGACGAGATAATGTGTGACAGATGAAGCGTCCTGCATTGAGTAGTTTTAACAGGTCAATGCCCGTGGCTATTCCCATCCCTCGTAATAAATAGACGACATCTTCTGTGGCCACATTACCACTTGCTCCTTCTGCATAAGGGCAGCCACCGAGCCCAGCTACTGAACTATCGATGATAGATACGCCTTGTTGAAGGGCTGCTAGGATATTGGCCAGTGCCTGTCCGTAAGTGTCGTGGCAGTGAATGGCGAGAGTGTCAATATCGACACGTTGACTGATGGCATTTATAAGCTCAGCTATCTGCAATGGCGTACCAATGCCGATGGTGTCACCTAGAGAGATCTCGTAACAACCCAGCTCGCTTAGTTGTAAGCTCAGGTTAACGACGGCGTCGTGGGCAATATCCCCTTCATAGGGACAGCCAGCCACACAGGAGACGTATCCACGAACACGAATGCTCTGTTGATGGGCAAGGGTAATTATCTGCTCGAAGCGTTTCAGGCTATCTTTGATGGAGCAGTTGATGTTGTTTTGGCTAAAGGTTTCAGAGGCCGAGGCAATTATAGCGATCTCTTCGATGCCAGAATCAATGGCTCGACGAAGCCCTTGTCGATTTGGGACAAGGGCACTGTAGTGGCCCTGGAAGGGAGTTAGTTCGCGTACAACATCTTCAGTATCAGCCATTTGTGGAACCCACGCTGGGTGCGCGAAGCTACCTATTTCGATATCGTTGATGCCACTCTTGTGGAGGCGTTTGATAAACTCGACCTTATCTGCTGTGCTTATGGTCTGACGTTCATTTTGTAGACCATCCCTAGGTCCCACCTCGACTATTTTAACTTCTTTGGGAAGTTTGAAGTCATTCATACTGCAGTTAGCCTACTGTCACTTTTTGGTGATTTTTGTTGTCGCTACTTGCCTATATCCCCTTAGGGTTGTCGAAAGCCCTTATAAAAGAGTATAGAGTAGTTATTTATGACGGCATGTCCTATGAGAGTGATATAGGGTGCTCGGTTACCAGTAAATAGGTATGAGTGAGTTAACACGATGTCAAATTCAGCAGTAGCTTCGAGTATTGTATTAAGAGACCCAGCATTACTTAAAACAGCTAATTATATCAGTGGGTGCTGGCGCATGGCGGAGAAGACTTTTCCCGTCATCAACCCTGCGACTGAGCAGCTGTTAGCAGAAGTTGACGACGCATCGCCTGAGGTAATGAGAGAAGCTATCGCCGCTGCAGCTGCAAGTTTTAAACAATGGCGCAAGACCACCGCTAAGCAGCGTGCTAATTTATTGCGAGCCTGGTTTAATTTGATTATTGAAAACGCCGATGATCTGGCGGCAATCATGACGGCTGAGCAAGGCAAGCCCTTGCCTGAGGCGCTCAGTGAAATCCATTATGGTGCAAGTTATATAGAATGGTTTGCTGAAGAGGCAAAGCGAGGATACGGTGATACCATACCGACGACGGATCAAGGTCGGCGGATGCAAACCATGAAGCAGCCCGTGGGTGTGGTGGGGTGTGTAACGCCTTGGAATTTCCCCTCCGCTATGATTACACGAAAAGCTGCGCCAGCTTTAGCGGCTGGTTGTACGGTCGTTATTAAGCCGGCAACAGAAACGCCTTTGTCCGCCTTTGCTCTCTGTGTGCTTGCTGAACGGGCGGGCATCCCTGCTGGCGTGATCAATGTGGTGGTGGGAACGGATACGAGTGCATTGGGTATTGAGCTAACTACGGACCCTAGAGTAGCTAAGTTTACTTTTACCGGTTCGACACGGGTTGGCAAGATCTTGATTGCCCAGTGTGCCTCGACGGTCAAGAAGGTGTCGATGGAGTTAGGGGGTAATGCGCCGTTTATTGTTTTTGATGACGCGGATGTTGACCTTGCTGTAGAGGCCTGCATGGCAACGAAGTTTCGTAATGCTGGACAGACCTGTGTATGTACCAATAGGATCTACGTGCATAGTAGCGTTGCAGATGAGTTTACAGTCAAGTTGGCTGCGGCGATTGACCAACTTGTTATCGGGGATGGCTGTCAATCAGGTGTGACCGTTGGCCCGCTGATCAGTGAGGCAGCAGCAAATAATATGGTGAGCTTGATTGATGACGCGTTGGCGCATGGCGCTCAGCTTGTCTGCGGTGGTGAGCGTGGTACACAAGGGCGGCATTTTTATCAACCTACACTGATTACAGAAGTGAGTACGGAGATGCGGCTTGCCCATGAGGAGATCTTTGGGCCCATCGCAGCAGTTCAGCTTTTTGAGGGTGATGACGAGGTGATTGAGAGGGCTAATGCGAGTGAGTATGGTTTAGCTGCTTATTATTATACTCGGGATATTGGTCGTCTGTACCGCATTGCAGAAGAGCTTGACTACGGTATGGTGATTTGTAATACCGGAGTATTTTCCAGTGAGGTAGCACCGTTTGGCGGAGTCAAGCAGTCGGGTATCGGCAGGGAGGGCGGGCACCAAGGCATAGAGGACTTCTATGAAGAGAAGTACCACTGCATTGGGCTCTAGTAGTTATTATCACTGAATAAGCCACCGTCAAAGAGCGGTGGCTTGTCGATTTAATTCGTGGCTAAGGGCTCTGCTTTTTGATCGCTGTTGCTGCACTGTTGTTGCTGGCCTTGGATGTGTTTGGCTGCTTGATAGGCAAAAGTCATGGCAGGTCCTAGTGTGGAACCTGGGCCAGGGTAGGTTGGTAGCACGGCAGCAGAACAGTTCCCTGTTGCATATAAACCAGTGATAGCTTGACCTTCAGTGTCTAAGACTTGCGCGTTGCAATTGGTGGTGAGCCCGCCCTGTGTGCCAAAGTCGCCAGCCTGCAGTGTCAGGCTGTATAGCGGCGGTGTGAGTATCTCGCCAAGACAGGGGTTGGGTTTGTTGGTGGGGTCGCCGTAGTAACGATCGTAGGCGTAGTCACCGCGCTTAAAATCGAGGTCTTTTCCTGTTCTGGCGTAGCCATTGAAGGTGTTGACGGTTTGCTTGAGGTTTTCGACATCAAGTCCAGCGTTGGTTGCCAGCTCCTCGACGGTGTCACCGCAGGCGACTAAGCCCTCTTCAAAGTAGTCTTTCGGGATAGTCCACTTCGGCCCCATCAGAGGGTAGGCGCCGTATTTTTTCTTAAAGTTGTCATCGAATATCATATAACAGGGCGCGCATGGGTTCTCTTCGCTGTGCAGCGACAATAGCTCTTTTTGAAACGCCATATAATTCTGTGATTCGTTACTAAAGCGCTTGCCTTTTTTGTTGACGACGATGGTGCCGGGTTGCGCTTTGGTGACGATACTCAGAAAGGGGTAGGGCACACGGGGGATATGCATGGTCGTGCACCACCAAGCGTTATCCATGAGTGAAGTTTGTGCGCCAAGGGCAAGTCCGGCGTTGATGCCATCGCCAGTATTGCTCAATGTGCCGGCGCTCCATTGGGTGTTGGTTGGGCTGGGTAGATATTTTTCGCGCATCTGCTGATTGTGTTCAAAGCCCCCACAGGCAAGGACAACGGCTTTGCGTGCACGAATATTCATTCGCTTACCTTCTTTCTCGACCACGGCGCCAATGACTATGCCGTCCTCGCTGATTAATTCGATCATTGCGGTGTTGCGCCATAGCGGAATATTACGCTCTCGTAGTGCGATGTAGAGTTGGGCAATACCGCCAAAGCCACAGCTCACCTCACGCCCGCGATGATGTTTTAGTAGCCAGGGAATATCGCTGTAGTGTTTGAATAGTTTTTTCAGTGCCAGGCGTTTGGCGCCTTTTTCCTTGCACGACATGATTTGTGCATCATGCTGAGACATGTTGATACGGTCGAACATGTAGATAGTGCCAGGGAGTATATTATCCAGCTCATCTTCGAGTTCGGTGACCTTAAACGGTGTTGGTTCTAGCGAGCGGTGACCATTGCGCGCACCGGTAGCATTTGAGTAATAGTCGGGGTACTTCTCTAAGCTGTCATAACGAATACGCGTGTTTTCGTGGAGCATATCGACCATTTTTGGGGCGTTTTCAAGATAGCAGTCAATCATGTCATCACGACGGATTGTATCGGGTATGGTCTCTGTGAGATAAGCTTTGGCATCCTCAATGCTATCTTTAGCACCAGCAGCTTTTGCGTAACGGTTGTTTGGAATCCAGATGCCACCGCCTGAAAGTGCACTAGTACCGCCTATTTTTTCGTCCTTCTCAATAAGTAGTATATCCGCTGTACCGAGGATATGGCTGCATAACGCTGTGGTCATGGCGCCGTTGCCGGAACCAACGATTAAAGTGTCGACGGTGTGCTGCCATTGTCGTTTCGTCATAGTCATCGCTACTGTCTTGTGAGTTGAAAAACGCTCAGTGTTATTATTTGTGCAGAATTATTGCTAACGATGAATCTATCATTGATTGCGTCTAATCAGGATGACCTTTTATTGTTAGTTTACTGTCATTTTTACACGTTTGTAGTTGTTCCTATTCAGTCAGGCTTATTAGTCGTTGGTCTAGCCAGCTATTTAAGGCGTAATCATGCAAAAAGCCACAATGTCCGCCGTAACGGCTTAGCTCAATGCTAAGTTGTTGGCTGTGAGCAACTTCTTGAAGGTGTTGATGTTGAATGACGGGGTCATCCATGGCGGCGATGATGTGGGTGTCAGCATGGAGTTGTTGGAGTCGGTCGCCATTGACCGCGTAGCCATCCAGATAGCTTTCTGTGTCGTCGTAATCGGTGTGCGCGGGAACAAAAAACTGGTTCATTTGCTCTAGGTTTGAGAGCGTTTTTAGTTTTTGGCCATAGCCTAGCTGTGGGTAGAAAATCAGTTTTTTGAATAATGATCTTCGCCATTTTCTTGCGAAGTAATCGTGGTAGATTTTTGGGCCATTACTTAATGTCTGCATTGTGAGGCGTGGTGAAATAACGGGACAGACCGCGATGATGCGCTGAAAGGAGAGCGCTTGTTGCTGCATGTCGGCAGCGGTGCGCAGGGCGAAGTTTCCTCCAAGTGAAAAGCCGACTAAGTAATGATTTTTTGACTGGCAGAACTCTTGTCCCCAGGCAAGGGCGCGGAGTACCTCGTCCATCCTGGTGGAATTGAACAGCGTTGGGTTGAGGTGGTGGGTGTGGCCGTGGTCACGAAGATTTAGGCGAAAAATGCTATAGCCAGCGCTATAAAAAGCGTGGGCGGCGCTGATTAAATAGTTGGATTCGGCAGAGCCTTCCCAGCCGTGTATAAGCTGTACTAAACCTTTCGCGTGTGGGTGGATGTTGCTGAAGGCCTGCATCTTGACCCCGTTGCAGTCGATAATATGGCAGCTGCTGGCCTTTAACCAGCTCTTTGCTTGAAAACGCACCATAGCGCGCCGGGGCTGCAGGGAAGAGGCGATGGATTGTACGTGTGGGTTACGTAATAGTAACGGGGGCGTATAGGCGTGCATATGTTAGGCCGTCAGTTTTGATCAAATGCGAAATGCTTTTTGTCATAAAAAAATAAAATCGAACACGATGACTAGATACATTTACTGTTTAGATGCACCTAACCTTATTGGGTTAGACTCTGGTTAGCAGTGTCTGTGGCGAGCCGATAAAATGATGTCACTTGGCAAGAGGCTGAGTGCAGATCCTACCGCCTTTTAGTACGTCACTTAAAGCACAAGAATAATAAATTTATTTATACGAGAAACAGTCTCGTGTATCAGGAGAGTTTACATGTTAGCGTCTTTTACTCGCAAACCTTTGGCCGTTATGATTGCTACGGCCAGTCTTGGGTTGTTGTCCGGTAACGCTGTAGCCGCAGAGAACCTTGCCCTTGAGGAGATTGTTGTTACCGCTGAGAAGCGTGAGGCTACGTTGCAGGATACGCCGATTTCACTGGCGGCCTTTGATGATACTGCCCTGACAAAGTTCGGTATCGATAACATGGGCGATCTTGAGGGGCTAACGCCTAACTTGTCGATTACCCCCTTTCCAAACAGTCGCTCTTCACTTGTCGTTTTCATTCGCGGCATTGGTAATAACGATAGTCAGACGACACAAGATCCTGCGGTCGGTGTCTATATGGATGGTGTCTACATAGGCCGCTCTGTTGGCTTGACAACAGATGTTGCAGCACTGGAGCGCATTGAGGTACTGCGTGGGCCACAGGGCACGCTCTATGGCCGGAACACTACCGGCGGTGCGATTAACTATGTGACGGCTAAACCTTCGCAAGAGTTTGCTTTTGAGCAAACTATTGGCGCTGGCAATAATGATCATTGGGCCTCGAAGACGACGATCGATAGTGGTGAGGTTGTTGATGGATTGACCGGTAAGTTGACCTATCTACGCAGTCATAACGGCGGTTGGGTTGAAAACCTGGGTAATGGCAATGACTTTGGTGAGGAAGACAATGAGGCTGGGCGTATTGCATTAAGTTTTGCGGCAACAGAAGCTTTGACCGTTGACTACAGCTATGACTTTTCAGAGGTAGAAGGGCCGCAACAGTTCTATCAAAGTACTGCAGTACCAGCAGGTGCTGAGCAGGCGATGGCTTATAATCTCGCTGCTTCTGGTTTTACTCCTGAGTCAGTTGCTTTTTACGCGCCTATATTTACCGCAGGCCTACAAGGTAATGACAAGCGGCAATCAGAAGGTCAATGGTCCGGTGATGTGGAAGACAGTCAAACCAAGGTCTCCGGTCATAACTTAACGGTTAGCTATGATCTTGGTGGTGCGGTATTCAAGTCGATTACCGGCTACCGTAAGTTAGATGAGTCGATCGTACAGGATTACTCCGGTGGGCCGGCGGAAGGCTTTCATGTCAACGTCGATATTGCGCATGAACAGTGGTCACAAGAGTTTCAGCTGGTTGGTGATGTGGGAGAGCGCTTAAGCTATGTTGCGGGCCTGTATTATTATTACGAGGAAGGACTTGAAAAGGAGGCGGATACAGCGCCAGGTATGTATCCAATCCCAGGTGTTAAGCCAACGGGGCAAGGTGTTGGTTTCGTCAGTAAATATGTCATCGTTGATCGTTATATCGACTCGGAGAATACCGCCTACGCAGCCTATGGTCAGTTAACCTATACGCCGGCACTATTAGATGATCGGTTGGATCTTACTGTCGGCGTGCGTTATACCGAAGACCATCGTGAAGTTGAAAAGGCTGACATTATCAACTTCCCAACGGATGCGGCGGTGAAGGGTAAGCAGACCTATTCGAATACCAACCCAAGCTTTACGGCGTTGTTCAACTGGACTGACGACCTTAGTACTTATGCCAAGGTCGTGAATGGCTATAAATCAGGTGGCTTCAATGCACGCAGTACCTATGAAGGCATTCAGCGGCCTTTCGATGAAGAGGAACTGTGGTCATACGAGGCTGGTTTGAAGTCGATGTGGCTTGATAATCGTCTGCGGGTCAATGCTGCAGTATTTTATAATGATTATGAAAATATGCAGATTCAGCAGATCACCGACAATTCAAAAATCTTCTTAACCGATGTCTTTAATGCCGGTGAGGCGACGACGCAGGGAATAGAGTTAGATGTGACAGCGCAGCTGACCAAGACGCTGGCGATTACAGCGAACTATGCCTATCTCGATGCTGATTTTGATAAGGTTACAAATGGCAATACTGGCGCAGACGTAACGGCTGATTACACCATGCCTTTTGCGCCGGAAGAGAGCTACAGCCTGGTGCTTGATCACGTAGTACCGTTAGGAGAGCAGGTGCTGAGGAGCACGCTGAACTACAATTGGCGTGGCGTGCAGTATGGCACGGCGGCCAATGCTGATATGAAGGGCTTTGAAGTTCCGCATTATGGTTTGCTGAACGGTCGTATTGCTTTAGAAGGGGTTGCTCTGGGTGAGAATAGCGGTGAGTTGACCTTGGCGCTATGGGGTAAGAATTTGACGGATGAAGAGTATATCGTCCACTCCATCAGTCAGGGGGTGACGCATAACGGTTACTTTGGTGAGCCACGTAGCTATGGTCTTGATCTGACCTACAACTACTGATTACTTGTGAGCGAATGAGAAAGCAGCCTTAGTGGCTGCTTTTTTTTGTGCCCGGATAGCGGCGGCTAATTATTAGTGAGTTTCAGGTATTGGCAGCAGCGCGGTATAAGGCCTGATGATGTGTCCCTGTGGCCATTTGATCTCGATGATGAAGTCGATATAGCTCTCTTTGACGGGCTGTCGCCCCTTGATATCGATAAAGCTTTGTTCACCGTTAAGAACGGGGTTGAATTTCAATTCGGTGAGCAGGTGTTTTCGTTCGGTATTCAGTAGGTCGAATTGGCTTTGATCGGCCAGGTGAACTTTGATGGTGTCTTTGTCGAGGAAGCCGACATTATATAGCGTAACTTTGCCGTGGAAGGGCTGGTTGATGCCGGATAAAACCTCGAGCTTACCGGCGCTGAGCGCCATTATAGAGGTGGATAAACAGAGGGCGGCGATAGTGCAGATAGGTCTGATGAGTTTTTTCATACGGCACTCTAAATAGTCTGGTAGAAAAAGTGAGCGTGTTTATTATTGTGGCAGCAGATAGCCAATGCTGCTGATATTTAATGTACAGTAATTTATCGATTCTTCCAGTGTGCAGAGTCACATCGCGCCGTGTGTCTCGTTGTACGGCGTCGCTGTGCTTGCTTTCTAACGCTGATAATAGCTTAGAAACATGTCGACACAACTCTGTAAGTAACGCTCGTTGTCGGGTATTGGCGGCTCTAAGCCACAGTCAAGTTGCACCTTGCAGGCACTTTGAGTCATTAGCAGTAGTTGGAAAGAGGCATCCTCGACGTTGTCGACTTGCAGTTTCCCTGTTTCGTGTTGCAGTCGTAGAAAGTCTTGTAATAACTGAGAGACCTTAGCGGGGCCTGCCTCGTAGAGCAGAGCACCTAACTCGGGGTGAGAATGTGCCTGTGCGGCACAGGTGCGTACGATGGCGATAGCCTCGCTGCTGGTGATCATCGCGTGAAAGCGTTGGCAGAAGTCGAGCAGGGTGTCACGCAGAGGGCGCTGCTGACTAAAGATCTCATCGTTGATCTGATAGATCTCGCATTTGGCGGTGACGGCGGCGGTAAAGAGGTCGTTCTTGGTACCGTAATGGCTGTAAATGGTTTGTTTTGATACACCGGCGGCCTTGGCGACGGTGTCCATGCTGACATTATTGAAACCTTGGTCGCAGAAAAGTTGCTCAGCGGCTTGAAGAATCTGCTGGGCTTTTTGTTCACTCTTATTTTTAAACGTTTGTGACATCGATTACTCCAAGATCAAACTGGACTGTCTAGTGTGAAGTGTTTTAAACTGGACTCATAAGTCTAACTATTATTGCACAACCAATATGGAGGTTGCTATGAAACCCTCGGTCTACTGTCGATGTTTGCTGCTAATGACTCTCGTGCCTGCCTTGCTCAGTGGATTAGTTGGCTGTGCTGGCGATGCCACCGATGAGGTGCAAGCAGCTGATTATCATTCGGTATTGAGCTATACCTTGCGGGGGAGCGAAGACCTTGAGCTCGACCGAGAGTTTGTCGGGTTAGTAACGCCGAGCCAAAACGGCAGCATAGGCTTCGAGCTGAGTGGTAAAATCTCGGAAATTCTCGTGGATGAGGGTGAAGAGGTTAGACAGGGACAGGCGTTGATGATGCTGGATGTCAGCCTACTGCATACCGAGAGTCGTCAGCTAGAGGCTAAGAGGCAGCAGGCGAAGTCAGATTTGAAGCTGGTTCGAGCCAACCTGAAGCGGTTACATTCGCTGCAGGAAAAAGGCTATACCTCGACCCAGAGTGTCGATGAACAGACAGCTCGTGAAAGTAGTTTGCTCGCTCAGCTCAATCAATTACAGGCAGGTATTAATGCTAACCAGTTGAAAATTGATAAATCGACGTTGAAGGCGCCTTTTGACGGCGTGATTGGCCGTCGCTTGGTATCTCTCGGGCAAGTTGTTACAGCCAGCATGCCGGTTTATTTGTTGTCGTTGCAGCAATCAAACGAGGCGCAGATTGGTGTGCCTGTGCGTATGCTGGAGCAGCTACATAGTGGGGATGATCTGTCCGTGACCGTTGCTGATAAGCTGTTCCCAGTGCAACTTATTACCAAGGGGGCAGTGATTGATCCTGCGACACGGACGGTGCAGCTGCGCTTGGCATTGCCGGCTGATAGTTCGGTGATCAGCGGCCAGCTGGCTTATTTGTCTTTGCCGGAAAAGATTCATCGTAGCGGATACTGGGTACCCTTAACGGCTTTGACCGATGGTTTAAGAGGGCTGTGGAATGTCTATGTGTTAATGGCCGATGCTGATGGCAGCTCCTACATATTGGAGAAGCGTGACATACGAGTGCTTTATGCAACCGCTGAGCGGGCCTATGTGACTGGCGCCATCGCCGAGGGGGAGAGTATCGTCGCAGGTGGCATGCATCGTTTGGTGCCTGGCCAGCAGGTTGTCATTGCAGCACCTGTTGAACCTACCAAGAAAGCATCGGTGGATGTGACGCTGGTGGAGCAATAACGATGAAGCTATTTCTTGAGAGCCCAAGAATGCTTATTCTGCTGGTAGCTTTGCTACTGGTCTCAGGTTTAGGCGCTCTGAAAAGCCTTCCGCGCATGGAAGACCCGCATTTACTGAATCGCTTTGCGATCGTCACCACGACATACCCAGGGGCTAGTGCCGAGCGGGTAGAGGCACTGGTCACGGAACCTGTTGAGAGTGAGTTGCGTCGGCTGAGTGAGATTGATGAGATCACCTCTATCTCGCGCCCGGGAGTGAGCATCATCAGCATGATGCTAAAGCCAGGGGTGACGGAGTCTACACCGGTGTGGTCGCGCGCTCGTGATCATATTTCCGATGTGGCGCCCAACCTGCCCAGTGGTGCCTCTGTGCCCTCGTTAAATAGTGATAGGGGCTATGCTTTTACTACTTTGATTGCTCTGCGTTGGCAGGGGGATAGCCAATCTGATATCGCGATTTTAGGACGTTATGCAAGAGAGCTTGAAAGTCGTCTGCGGGTATTGCCTGGTAGCGAGTATATTGAGTTGTTCGGCATGCCCAAAGAAGAGGTCTTGGTCGAGGTTAATGCGGATGTGGCGAGCTCATTACGGCTGTCGTCGGTGGCGATTGCAGAGGCGATTCAAAGTGCTGATGCTAAGGTCGCCGCTGGTCAGATCTATGGTGATCGTAACCAGTTTCAAGTAGAGCTAGGCGGTTCGTTAGATACGATCGAGAGGATTAGAGAGGTGCCAGTGATTACTGGTAGCAATGGTCGTGTCTACCGCGTAGGTGATCTCGCCGAGATACGACGTGAGGTGCAGTATCCACCCTCAGATATTGCCTCTGTAGAGGGGCGTGATAGTGTCGTTGTGGCGGTGCGCATGGATGCTGAGACTCGCATAACCGACTGGATGCAGCGGGTCGACAACACAGTCGCCACCCTGCAGGCTGACATACCGAGTAATATCGCTATTGATACGATTTTTGATCAGCGCCATTACACAGAGAGTAGGCTCGAGGAGTTGGTTGGCAATATCTTGCTTGGCTTTACCCTGGTGGTGATTGTGTTGTTAGTCACCTTGGGCTGGCGCTCAGCGATTATTGTTGCGTTGTCACTACCGTTGACGCTGATGTTCACCTTAAGTTGCATGCAATATTACGGTTTACCTATTCACCAAATGTCGGTGACGGGCTTAGTGGTTGCGTTAGGTATCATGGTTGATAACGCGATTGTTATGGTGGAGAGTATTGCGCAGAAGCGCCAGCAGGGGGTTGCCCGCCTTACTGCAGTTCGCCAATCATTAAACCACCTTTGGTTGCCCTTATTAGGGTCGACGATGACGACGATTTTAGCGTTTTTACCGATTGTATTAATGCCCGGTAGTGGCGGAGAGTTTGTTGGTGGTATTGCGCTTAGTGTAATTTTCTCTCTTATCGGCTCTTATCTTATCTCTCATACAATTATCGCAAGCTTAGCGGGGAGTTGGTTGCCAGAGGGGCAGGCGGTAAGGCGCAGCTGGTACCAAACAGGTATTGAACTACCAAAGGTTAGCGCGCGTTTTGAGGCTTTATTAGCGAAGAGTATTGCACGGCCTAAAACCAGTATTGGCTTGGCGCTTTTGTTACCGCTATTAGGGTTTGTGGCTGCGGGGCAGTTGACCAATCAATTCTTCCCCCCCTCTGACCGTGATATGTTTCATATCGAGCTTTATATGTCGCCGCAATCGAGCATCATCGCGACCAGGGCTATGACGGAAAAGCTGGATGAGGTGATGTCAGAACAGCAAGAGATTCAATCGGTGAGCTGGTTTGTTGGCAAGAGTGCGCCATCATTTTATTACAACCTCCTCCCAAGGCAGCGTGGAGCAAATTATTATGCCCAGGCGATGGTGACGGCTGAAAGTTTTAAAGCGGCAAACCGCCTGATCCCTCTTTTACAACAGCGCTTCGATAAACAGTTCCCTAGTGCGCAAGTCTTAGTACGTAAGTTAGAACAGGGGCCACCGTTTAATGCGCCCGTCGAAATGCGTATTTTAGGGCCAAACCTTGATGTGTTGAAAACGCTGGGAGAAGAGGTGCAGAGGGTATTACTGACAACGGATAATGTGATTCATACACGTGCGACGCTCCAGCCGGGAGCGCCTAAGATATGGCTTGATGTAAACGAAGAAGCTAGCCTTATGAGTGGCATGAAGCTGACGGATTTAGCCTTGCAGCTACAGACCAACCTACACGGGATACTTAGAGGCTCCGTAATTGAAGCGACGGAGCTGATCCCGGTGCGCATTCGCGTGGGTGATAAGGAGCGTAAGGATCTGGCGGCACTGGGTGACTTAAGTTTGCCCACGGTAGCGGGGGAGAAGAACAGCGGTGTTCGCCTATCTGCACTGGCTGATTTAGAGTTGCGCCCTTCTCGAGGAGCAATCCCCCACCGTGACGGTCAACGGGTGAACGTCATTGAGGCGTATTTGCGAGCGGACGTGCTACCGGACTCAGTATTAACGGCTTTTAAGCAGAAACTGGCTGAGCAGGGGTTCGATTTGCCAGCGGGTTACCGATTGGAAACAGGTGGTGAGTCAGCGAAAAGGGCCGACTCTATCAATGATCTGATGACTTATGTGACGGTGATCTTGGTGTTGTTGGTTGCAGTCTTAGTGTTGTCTTTTAACTCGTTCAAGCTTGGCGCGATTATTCTTATGGTGGCGATGCAGGCGGCAGGCTTAGGGTTGTTGTGCGTCTATCTATCAACGTACCCTTTCGGTTTTACCGTTATTATTGCTGTGCTGGGGCTGATCGGTTTAGCGATAAATGCGGCAATTGTCATTCTGGCTGAGCTCGAGTCCGATGAGCGGGCGAGGGCGGGTGATGCTGACGCTATTGTCGCGGCCGTGATGTCCTGTGCTCGTCACATTACGTCAACAACGATTACGACTGTTGGTGGTTTCCTACCGCTCATTCTAGCAGGCGGGGGGTTTTGGCCTCCCTTTGCAATAGCGATTGCCGGTGGCACGGTGCTGACGACGATACTGTCTTTTTGTTTTGTGCCTGCGGCATTCAAACTGTCGAGGCGGTTGAACCAGTACACATACGGCAGCAGTCGAGGTCAGTTAACGTAAGCTGGCCGAAAGGTTTGTGCTGTATTTGCTATTGATCTATCATCCTTGCCAGCCATTTTTTTTGCTGTGGCCTAATGTAATGATCTAGCGGCAGCAATAAATATATTTAATTTTATGGGGGCAGCTGGGCTCCCTGGATGAAAAAGGAAGCTTCATGAAGACCCCTGTTATTGTCACGAGTGCGTTAATTGTTGCGGGGCTAGCGATTGCGCCGAAGTTTGTTGGTAACGCCGTTGAAAACCGTCTCGAGGATATGGTCAAAACCCTCAATCGTTCACCTATGTTGGAAGTTTCGCTCAGCGATTACAATAAAAGCTGGTTTTCTTCCGATGCCGTGATCAATGTCACTTTTCATGGTGAGGCCACGGCGGGCGCAGGCGAAGATGATTTTACGGTTAAACTGCCGTTATCAGTGGCTCATGGCCCGGTGATTTTTGATGGCGCACCTTCGTTAGACTGGGTGAAATGGCACTTAGAGGTAGAAACCGGTGAGCAGTTAAAGACGCTATTGCGTTGGGATGATAGCCAGCCCTTGTATCAGTTCTCAGGCTCTGTAGGCCTGCTACAAAAGATTGACTTCTCAGAGCGTCTGTTGCCTTTCGAAATCGACTCAGAGGCAGGGGTGGTTAAGTTTAGTGGCTACCAAGGCCAGGGTGAGGGGCGTGGCGTTGTTCAGTATGAGGGAGGAGCAGAGAGTCTCTTGATCCCTATCGAAGGCGGTAGTGTTGTCGCTAAAGGTTTGCATGTGAACTTTGAGACGGAGCTAGATCTCGATAAGTTTGTTGACGGTAAACTGAGTAACATGTCTGCGAATTTCAGCCTTGACCAGCTCGATGTAGGTGAACTGTTTGCACTGAAGAAACTCATGGTTGATGTGAGCAGTGACTATGACGCGAAGACTAAATTGGCTGATGCGACCGTTGCTTACTCTGCAGCTGAGGTGACAGTGGCTGAGCACACTGCCAGTGATCTTGCCTTAGAGATCGAAGTGAAGAATATCAGTGATGAGTTTAATGATTTCTATAGCGAGCAGCTAGAGCAGCTTGATGACAGCGCGCTCGAGGCCGAGAATATGCAGGCGCTTTTACTGAAGAGCTTACCGCTGCTATTGAAGAACGATCCTGAGTTCAATATTAAAAAGCTCGCAGTAACTTTACCAGAGGGCAGCTTTATCGGTCATGCGAACCTAGCTGTTAAAGGTGTTAATGCTGACAATATTAAGCTAGAAGATAATGCATTTTGGTTGCAGCATACTGTTTTTGATAGCTCGTTTACTGCCGATAAGCCTCTGGCAGAGAAAATCGCTACTGAGTTCTTTACAGCACAGCAGGCGAATCAGCAGCAAGCACCACAGGATATGGCAGAAGCACGTCAGATGGCGCAACAGCAGGCATCAATGACGTTGATGATGCTGGCGGGCCAAGGGATGCTACAGGATCTCGATAAGACATTTAAAATTGATTTCTCATTTAATAAGGGTGAAGTCAATCTTAATGGCAAGGCAATGCCTTTACCGCCAGGGCTTATTCCTCAGCCTTAGTTGGCGTCCCAGTAATATAAAAAACGCGACTTTATTGTCGCGTTTTTTATATCTGCTGTTTTGATAACACTATTTTAGTGAGTAAAAAACTCGATGATTTCGTCACGTTGCCGGTGTGCATCCCGATAGCCGTGCTCGATAAGCTCGCGACAGAAGTCTTTTTCAAACAGCAAGTAGCTGGCTAGACTGGCACCTCCTGCGCTTTTGGTAGCACCGATGACGCGCATTAATGCCCGCATGCCGCGCGGCAGAGCGGTGAAATGCTTGGCAGCGATTTCGTCAATTTCTACACTGGGATTAATGACTAACAAGCCAATTTTTCTTCGATTGTTGGTTTGTAAGTGTGGCGCATCGTTTTCCAACGTCGCCACCATATCGTTAAGGGCGATGAGGTGGTCGATGTCATTATCGAGTGAATCGAGAAAGGCACTATTGAAGACGTGGCCAATGATTTGTGCGATAGAGGGTGAATGAAGGTTTTTCTTAACGTTATTAAGTTGCTGTTCATTGTTACTGACACCGATAACCATCACACGCTGAGCACCGAGGTGGAGTGCAGGGCTAATGGGTGACAGCTGCCGCAGTGCGCCATCACCGAAATATTCAGCACCGAGCGGTTCGGCAGGGAGCACAGTAGGAATAGCAGATGAGGCGAGTAAGTGACTGACACTGAGCTCATCTCGGCGGCCGTGGCGGCGTGGTCGACGCCAGGGTTCAATTGACTCTTTACCTTGGAAAAAGGTGACCGATTCCCCTGAGCTATAGCCGCAGGCGGTGATGCCCAGCGCATCAAGGTGGCCGGCATCAATACGGCGTTGAATATTTTTAAACTGAATAGAGTGGGTGAGTAGCTCCCGAAGAGGGGCGGTATTCAGTAGTGCGATGGCGTGCTTATTGTCGATGCCCTGATTGGTCAAGGAGAGTAGAATACGGCCGAAGCACCGCGCCAGTTCCATGGTTTTGACTTGGTAGACTGAGCTGGCGTGCAGGTTTCGCCAGATGGCTTCGACTTTTTTTACCGCTAGGCGGAAGTTGTTTGCACTTGCCGCGAGGGCGACGGCATTGATGGCGCCGGCGGATGTACCGGTAATGACAGAGAAAGGGTTGTGGGCCTTTTTGGGAAACATCTCGGCGGTAGCTCGCAGTACACCCACCTGGTAGGCGGCACGTGCACCACCGCCAGATAGTATTAATGCGGCTTTTTTTTCATCGTTGGGGCGCTCAGCTAGCATGGTATCCTATTGGTCATCGGCTCATTCAGCCCTGATTTTAACAGTAAAGTTGTTGTAGCGTTGCAGATAACCGTGATATCTGTCAGCGCTTTTTTAATTTTGGAGTTTCATATGCGTCAAAAGGCTAAGAATGCGTCGAGTGGTGATAGCCAAGAATCTCAACAGGCTGATTGGCGTGTTATTAGTAGTTTAATCCCTTATTTGATGGTTTACCCGGTGCGGGTGATTTTTGCGTTGTTACTGTTGGTCGTGGCTAAAGGCGCCAATGTCCTCATTCCTGTAGTGCTTAAGTATATCGTTGATCACCTTGATCGTAGCGGTCTTCCTGAGTCGGTGACGACGGTGGTAGCAGTACCGGTGGCACTCGTGCTGGCTTATGGTGCGTTGCGCTTTTCAGCAGTGTTGTTTGGCGAGCTACGAGATGCGGTCTTCGGTCGGGTTGCTGAGCGCAGTCTTAGTGCGATTGGCTTGAAATTATTTCAGCAGCTACACAGCCTTGACCTCGACTTTCATTTGTCACGAAAGACGGGAGCGATTACCCGTGATATGGAGCGGGGGATTAGTGGCATTAGCTTTTTGTTGCGTTCGTTGGTGTTTAGTGTCGCGCCGATTATCATCGAATTAATTATGGTGGGCTGGGTTTTAGCGGCGACGACGACGCTGAGCTACGCCCTCGTTGTTATTGCGGGGGTGGTGAGTTATGTCGTTTTTTCTGTTTGGGCGACGCATAAGCGCAGCCGTTTTGTTCGCAAGGCCAACGTGGAAGATAGTCGAGCTAATACACGAGCCGTCGATAGTCTGTTGAACTTCGAGACAGTGAAATACTTTAATAACGAGGCATACGAGGCTGATCTTTATCGAGAGAACCTACGACGTAGAGAGGACGCTAAGGTGCATAATCATTTAGGCCTCGCTCTACTGAATAGTGGGCAAGCACTGATTATTGCTCTTTCGGTCACATTAGTGATGTATATGGCGGCGACACAAGTAGCAGCGGGAGAGATGAGCTTAGGTGATTTGGCCATGGTCAATGCGTTCATGTTGCAAGTGTTTATGCCGCTCAATATTTTGGGGTTTATTTATCGTGAGGTGAGGCGATGCCTTATTGATGTTGAATCGATGTTCAAGCTGATGACGCATCGCCCGAAAATTGTTGATTGTGCAGATGCTATTAATGCCGATGAGGGCTTCGACGGTATTAGTGTTAGCGACATACACTTTAGCTATGATGGTCAGCGTAAAGTCTTGGATGGGGTTAGCTTCGAGGTGCCGAAGGGTAAGAAGGTGGCGTTAGTCGGTGCCAGTGGCTCGGGTAAATCAACGCTGGGCCGATTGTTATTTCGCTTTTATGATGTCGATCAAGGCCGTATCAGCTGTGCCGGAAGGGATATTCGTCAGTTAAAACTGGCATCGTGGCGACAACTACTGGGTGTTGTGCCGCAAGATACGGTGCTCTTTAATGACACTTTAGGGAATAATATTCGCTACGGTAATCCTGCTAGTGACGAGGCTGAGTTAACGCAGGTTCTTGCCCATGCGGACCTGGCTGACTTTATCGGCCGGTTGCCAGAGGGGCTCGATACCCAGGTGGGTGAGCGGGGTTTGAAGCTGTCAGGTGGCGAGAAGCAGCGCGTCTCAATAGCTCGTATGCTTCTGAAAAAGCCAAGAATTATGTTGTTTGATGAGGCGACTTCTTCGCTTGATAGTCGTTCTGAACAGGCAATTTTACAGGCCTTCAGCAATGTTGCTAAGGAGCACACAAGTTTGGTGATCGCACACCGTCTCTCGACGATCATCGACGCCGATAATATTGTGGTATTAGATCAAGGCAAGGTGGTAGAGCAGGGGACGCATCAGCAGTTGTTGTCTCAGCAGGGCTACTATTATTCACTCTGGCAGTTGCAGCAATCGTAATATTTAGCGGCTTTATTTGGAACGGCAAGCAGGCTGATGTCTTTACTGTATCTTTACACCCTGTCAGATTGTGGTATTTTAGCAGCAATAAGCTGGTGTCAGGGTGGTGGAATGTTTGATATCCTAGCCGCCGATTTGTGTTGTCTGTAAACATTAGGTAGTTAAATGGGCTTAAAAGTTGCGATCGTGCCGGTGACGGCATATCAACAAAATTGTTCTATTCTAGTCTGTGAAGACACCAAGAAGGCGGCGATTGTTGATCCAGGTGGTGATGTTGAGAAATTGATTGATGCGCTCAATCAACTGGGTGTAGAGCTTGAGAAAGTTTTTATCACTCATGGTCACCTCGATCACTGCGCCATTGCGGGACAGCTGAGTGACCAATTCAGTGTTCCGATCGAGGGACCGCACCTCGAGGACGATTTTTGGATTCAACAGTTGCCCAGCAGTTGTCAGGCAATGGGTTTTCCAGCCACAGAGGTGTTTACCCCATCGCGTTGGTTAGAGGGGGGGGACACGGTATCTTTTGGCAATCAGCAGCTCGAGGTTCTCTTTTGCCCAGGCCATACACCGGGTCATGTGGTTTTTTATCATCGTGAGGCTAAACTGGCATTAGTAGGCGATGTTTTATTTCAGGGGTCTATTGGTCGTACTGATTTCCCTCGTGGTAATCATGATCAGTTGATCAGTTCGATCAAGGATCAGCTATGGCCATTGGGCGATGACGTTAACTTCATTCCCGGCCATGGTCCTAACTCGACCTTCGGGGAAGAGCGTCGTTCCAACCCTTTTGTAAGTGATAAAAATTATGGCTGAGCCTTACTTTCAAGATGCTTCGTCACGGCGCGCAAAGATGATTGCGGTATTGCGGCTGATCCACAAAGTCTATAGCGCTTTGATTTTCTTACCTCTTTATATCGCGCTTTCTTTTGTATTATTGATTTTTTGTGTTGTACTCTGCCTATTTGATGAGCGAATTGCGGGCAGGTACGTTGCGCGACCATGGGGCAAGCTGGCCTACCTGTTACTGCCTTCACCTGTGAAGTTAACGGGCAGTGAGAATCTCGACCCGAAACAGAGTTATGTGGTTGTGGTTAACCATATCTCGCAGTTTGACATATTGGCGTTGTACGGTTGGCTTGACCTAGACCTGAAATGGGTGATGAAAAAAGAGCTGCGTATGATACCAATTATCGGCTGGGGCAGTGCGGCGATGGGGCATATCTTTCTCGACCGAAAAAATCGTGATGTCGCTAAGCGTCAGCTTAATGACTTGAAAAAGACGCTCCGCCCAGGGGTCTCGGTATTGTTTTTCCCAGAGGGAACGCGCTCACCGACTCCAGAGATGCTGCCTTTTAAAAAGGGGGCCTTTATTATTGCTAAAGATTTGGAGCTGCCAATCTTGCCGGTTACGATAAATGGCACGCAGAAAATTTTACCTGTGGGCGGCTATATTCCGAGTTTTGGTCGTGCGCATATCCATATTCATCCACCGCTAAGTCAAGAGCAGGTCGCTGAGTTAACGCCTAGCGAGCTATCTGAGCGGGCACAGGCGATTATCGCAACGGCGAGAAAGCATTAATAGAGGGGTTTTATGTATACAGGTATCGTACAGGGAGCGTTCCCGCTGCATGCGGTAGAGCGTTTAGAGGGTCTTAATCGTCTGCAGGTGAAGCTTCCTACAGCTCTCTTAGAAGACTTGGTTATTGGCGCCAGTGTCGGTATGGACGGTGTCTGTCTGACGGTCACGCATATCGAAGGCGATACCGTCAGCTTCGATGTGATGGCCGAGACGTTACGTTTGACGACATTAGGCGAGTTTGCGCCAGCCAGCCTCGTTAATATCGAGCGTTCAGCGAAGCAGGGTGGGGAGAACGGTGGTCACAACGTTTCAGGGCATGTCGACGGCACGGTCATCGTCAGCTCGATCGTTGAGACGGAAAATAATGTCGAGATCAGCTACCAAGTACCTAAGGCGTTGATGCCTTACATCTTCAAAAAGGGCTTTATCGGTCTTAACGGTTGCAGCTTAACCGTCGCGAACGTTGATCGTGATGCTTGTCAGTTTTCAGTCTGCCTTATCCCTGAGACATTAAGAGTAACAACGCATGGCGAAAAACAACTCGGTGACCGTGTAAACGTTGAGGTGGATCGTCAGACGCAGGTGATTGTCGATACTGTGCGAGCAATGCTGCAGGAAAACCCTGAGCTGTTTTCTCAACCTGTTTGATTGCGCTGTATGCAGCAGCGCCGACCGTAGGCCTCATCTTTTTCTGTGAGTTTTCAAAGAATGCCGATAATTAGTTTTGCTCGGCTTGGCAGGCTGCGGCACAGTAAGGGCAAATTGCTAAGACAATGGCCCTTTAATGGAATTTCTGACAACGCTCGATATCAATAGCTACACGACTTTCATTCTCTGCTGGGGCTGCTTGGGTATAGTCTCGGCGCTGTCTATTCATCTTGGCAAGAAGCTACCTATCAGTAATCGTGTTGATAACTCATCCCTGTATGGTCTCGGGACGATCGATAAGCGCTGGGGCTGGATTATCATGGAGACGCCGATCTTGTTGTCGGTGCTGTATTTCTTCTTTCAGGGTGATCAACCGCTCAACATTTCTGCAGTTTTTGTTGCCGTATTTGCCTTACATTACACAAATCGCGCGTTAATTTATCCTCACCGGATTAAAGTTGAGGGAAAACGAATGGCGGTGAGTATCGTGCTGGTGACGATGACGTTTTATAGCGTCAACGGCTACCTCATCGGTCATTACTTTGGCAGTTTACAGGCCTACCCTCTATCCTGGTTGTCGGACCCGCGCTTTATTGTTGGTATGAGTCTGTTTTTGGTTGGCTTCGCGATTAACATTCATTCGGATAATATTCTTATTAATCTGCGAAAGCCGGGGGAGAGTGGCTACAAAATACCGTCGGGTGGTTGCTTTCGGCTTGTCTCCTGCCCTAATTATTTTGGTGAAATACTCGAGTGGGTTGGCTTTGCCGTTATGTCGTGGTCGTTACCGGGGTTAGTGTATGCGCTGTGGGTGGCGTTGACGTTATTGGCAACAGGTCTCTCGACGCATCGCTGGTATCTTGAGCATTTTCAGGAGGAGTATCCTGCTCGGCGTAAAGCTGTGCTGCCTTATCTGTGGTGAGCGGCTGTTAATGCAGGCACTTGGTTATTTTTTGAGGAACAATCTCTCGCGTAAGGAGTCACGTAACGAATAGTTGGTCGCGTCAGTGTGGTAAAGGGAGTGTTGTTATATACGCTCAAGCTAGCGCTTGCTAACATCGTGGGCTTTAGAGAAAAGCGAGGGGGAGAGACAGCCAAAAAAGGGCTGTTATCGGCTTTTGAAGAGGCTAACCTGATGCATGAAAGCATCTTTCACTCGGCTCATCTCACTGACTGCCGAGACGTATTTTTCCGAATTCTCAGTATATCCACCTTGAATCTTGGGTTTCTCTATCTCGTCGAGTGCTTCAGCTGCTTTTAGGCAGGCGAGGTACTCCTTTGAGCTCTTGAGGTAGTGAGAGACCATCTTTTTTGACTCTACCATCTCGATTTTTGTCGCCGTTAGGCCGTCAGCTATTTCTGGGCTTTTGGGCGTTTCACAGGCGCCAAAAGCTGTGTCAGCAGAGGCTAAGAACGACCAGAATATCAACGTTCGCATTCTCATAGTTCAACTCTTATTGATTTTTATATGAACGAGTTAACATTAACAGGAAAGCGTTGCGCTGCCAATTATGATCGTCCATATTATTTGTATAAAAGCGTCTATTTTGATGGCAAAACGTCAATTAATTCAGGGATGTTATAGATTCGCACTAAGTAGACTATGAACACATTATGATTTCTTAAAACTCATTAATCGAGCCTTCAATTAACACGATTGTTTTAATGCAGTGCTGCTGTTCTTGTTCAACAGCTGTTGTATATCTGTATGTGGTAAATTGGCCAGTCCCTGGACATTATTGCACCGCTAAGGGTGAGAGGAGTGAAAACGGGGGAGCCTGTACATTGTGATTCAGCGGCTGTAACTGTAGCGTGCGACTACCGACATAAATAAGAAGCAGTAACGTGGTTAGAAAAGAAAAAATGCCGGCACCGATGCCTACAGGTCGACTCAATCTTTTGTTATTGGCAACATTTGCTATGGGTATGGGGCAAACGGCTGTCTTTGCCGTGCTCCCTATGCTGGGGCGAGAATTGTTTGCTGATTTTGACGGAGTATTCTCCTTGCTAGGTTGGCATTACCAGATGCCGCTGGAGTTACTCGTTAACTTGTTAATCGCAACTTCGTCACTCAGTTATTTTTTGATTACCCCTTTCTGGGGCCGGCGCTCAGATCGCATTGGGCGGAAGCCTGTTATCGTCATCGGCTTGTTTGGTTATTGTTTGGGGATGCTGTTATTTAATGTGGTCGTACACCTAGGGCAGGCGATGATTTTGGCGGGCTGGTGGCTACTAGGCACACTGTTGTTGAGTCGTGTGTTGCACTCTTTGGTGATGTCGGCAACGTTTCCAGCCTCTATGGCCTTTATGGCTGATTGTACCGACGCGTCAACAAGAACTCGTGGCGTTAGCCGGCTAACCGCTGCGAATGGTATTGGTATCATGGTGGGGCCTGCATTGGCCTGGTTTGCGAGCTACAGCTTTCTAGCGCCCCTCTATCTTCAGGCGGCTATAACTTTTGTGGTCGCTGTTATTATATATTTTTATCTGCCTAAGAGTCGGCAGCCCAATCTGGGCTTGACGGTAAAGAAGTTGAGCTTCTTTGATTCGCGCTTTCGGATTTATATTGGGCTAGGCTTATCGATGTTTGTCATGTTGGCTATGGTGCAGCAGACCTTGGGCTTTTACTTTCAAGATCGTCTAGCTTTAGACCCAATTGAGGCCGCACAACACTTCTCTTTTGGTATGATGTGCTCTTCAGGAGCAATGCTAGTGGCGCAGCTGTTCATTGTTCAGCGTTGGCGAGGTTCGCCGCAGAGCTTACTGATGCTGGGTTTACCGCTGGCGGCAACGGGTTATTTGATGTTAGTGTTCGCCGATGACTTTATATTGTTAGCGGTTGCGATGGCGGTTTTTGGCCTGGGCATGGGGCTTGCTGCTCCCGGTTATAATGCCAGTGCGTCACTCGCTGTGGAGTCACACGAGCAAGGTGCGTTGGCCGGATTGTTGTCAGCGGCCCCCGGTCTTGGCTATGTCATAGGTCCTCTACTAGGTGGTTGGTTATATAGTGTTGATGTTACATACCCGTATTGGTGTGCTGGTTTGGTGGTCGCGCTGCTGTCTCTGGCTTGCATCAGGCTCGCTGAGTAGCCGAAAGGCTGCGTTTAATGGCCCGCTGGCAAGCTATGCACTATTAACTTTGTTGCTGCTCTCGTCGACAACAAGGGCTGAGCCGCAACGTGTGGTGTCGTTGAATCTGTGTACTGATCAGTTAGTGTTGGCGTTGGCAGCTCCGCAACAAATTGCTGCGGTGTCAAAGCTGGCTGGCGATGAGCTGTTATCAAACTATGTAAAAGAAGCTTTGCAGTACCCCAGCGTCGGCAAGGATGCGGAGAAAATTGTTGGCTTTAACCCTGATCTAGTTTTAGCGACGAACTATACAGACCCTATTCTAGCTGCATGGCTGCAGCGCTTTGGTTATCACTATAAACCTTATGAATTGCCGCAGCAGTTATCGGCCGTACCTGCTTACATTCAGGATGTCGCTGAGTTATTGGGGCAGGGCGATCGGGGGCGCCAGATGACGGCCGAGTTTCAGCAACGGTTGTCTAAGCTTGACAATACACTGCCACCGGTACGAGTCGCGGTTGTGTCAGCGAACTTATATGTGGCGGGTGGTGGCACGCTCCCTGACCAGTTGTTACGGCGTATGGGGGCGATTAATGTAGCGGCTTTGGATATTGCAAATGGTTGGGGCTACGTGTCTTTAGAGCAGTTACTGTCATGGCAGCCAGATTATATTTTGATGCAGCGCGATAGCTTAAACGGCGCCTCTCGTGCTGAGCAGGTGTTATCTCATCGGGCATTACAGGTGTTGTTAGAAAAGGGGCGTAGGATTAATGTGCCCGCAAAATACTGGATTTGTGCTGGCCCTGAGTTAGTGGATGCGGCTGAGCTGATCAATCGGAGAATATTAGAGCTTGAGCATGGGGAATAAATAGGGTGAAACTTAATGAGCAGAGTTTGGCGCTAGACCGTGATCGGTATTTGATTGTTGGATTATCGATCGTCCTGTCTGTGTTGGTTGCCGTGTCATTAATGACCGGAGAGGTGTCGCTGACACTTCAGCAGTTGTGGCAGGCCTTGATGGCGGGTGATAGCTCTATTAATGGTTTGGTGGTTGTCGAGCTACGTTTACCGCGAACGTTGTTGGCATTGATTGTAGGCGCAGGACTTGCTGCTTGTGGTGCTGCCTTGCAGGGGTTGTTACGTAATCCGCTGGCTTCGCCAGAGTTGCTGGGTGTGTCGAGCTGTAGTGCTTTAGGTGCGGTTTTGGTGCTCTACTTTGGTTTGGCTAACCTGCATTGGATGATGATGCCTGCGGCTGGTGTGTTAGGCGGTTTGATCGCGGTGGTTGCTGTCTTGCTACTCTCTGGTGTCGCGAGTGGCAGTCTGATTCTTGCGGGGGTGGCGATCAATGCCTTGGCGGGTTCGCTGTTAGCTTTGGCGCTGTATTTGGCACCAAACCCCTTTGCTCTCAATGAAATGGTGCTGTGGTTGATGGGGTCTTTGGCTAATCGCAGCTTAAGTGATGTGTTTTTCGTATTGCCGTTTATGACGCTAGGTTTTGTGTTGTTGTTTTCTTGCGGTCGACTGTTAGATGCCATGACGCTGGGAGAGGAGACAGCAAATTCACTTGGTGTGGCTGTGCATCGACAGCGCTTAATGCTGATTATCGGTGTCGCTATGATTGTCGGGGCAGGAGTTTCTGTTAGCGGTAATATCGCTTTTATTGGTTTGGTTGTCCCGCACTTGATGCGCCCGTTAGTTGCCTATCAGCCTTCGCGGTTACTGCCTGTGAGTGCTCTAAGTGGCGCTGCTTTATTATTGGCAGCCGATATTGCCAGTCGTAGTATAGGAAGTCAGCCACTGCAGGTGGGGGTGGTGACTACGCTGATGGGAGCGCCATTCTTTCTCTACTTGGTCGTTAGGCAAAGAGGGCAGGCACAATGGTAGACGGGCTAGGCTTGAAGGCCGAGAACTTGGTCTGGCCGCAACAAGAAGGGGCTGTTGTCAAAGGTATCTCTCTAGCGTTGGAAGAGGGGGAGATGCTTGGCATTATTGGCCCTAACGGCGCAGGTAAGAGTAGTTTGGTGAAATTGCTGGCGGGGGTGAATCAACCAGCGCACGGTTCGGTAACGCTGGGTGGGCGAATTTCTACTGAGTATGGTCGTAGAGAGTGGGCACGCCACCTTGGATATCTTGCACAGAATGCACCGGTAGCTTGGCCAGTAACGGTCGAGCGTGTAGTGACCTTGGGCAGGCTGCCGCATCAGTCGATACACAGTCGGCTCAGCGACAAGGATCGGCAGGCAGTGCTATGGGCTATGCAGGCTGCGAATGTGACGGCGTTGCGGCACCGCGTTGCTGATCAACTCTCTGGTGGAGAGCAGGTGCGGGTCATGCTGGCGCGACTCTTAGCAGGAGAGCCTGCGATTATCCTGGCTGATGAGCCTGTGGCTGCGTTGGATCCGGCGCACCAGTTAGAGATTATGCAGCTTTTAGCTAATCATGCTCGCGATGTTGGGCCAGTGGCAGTGGTATTACATGATTTAAACTTGGCTTTACGTTATTGCAAGCGACTGGCGTTGGTAGTGGAGGGGCGGTTGTTGATGGTCGCAGAGACAAAGGAGGTGTTAACGAGCTCTGTCTTGGCTGATGCTTATCAGCTTGATATATCTTTGCTAGATACGAAGGCAGGAGAGGTTGTTATCTGTCATCAGCGAGTGGCAAGATAAAAAATTAAGTTAATCGACAATAAAGGCTTGCAATAAATCTCAGGAAGCATATTATCTCCCCCGTCTTGAGGAGTTGGCCTCCTCAGAGCGAATTTAGACTGCGTTCTAAGCTCGCAAGGCATCGCGTCCCGTTCGTCTAGAGGCCTAGGACACCGCCCTTTCACGGCGGTAACAGGGGTTCGAGTCCCCTACGGGATGCCATATACTAAAAGCCCGCTCAGATGAGCGGGCTTTTTTTTGTCAAAAATTTAACCGCAACATTTAGTTACGGTGTTAGCGCATTATTCAATGCGTTAATTGTCTAGACTACAAAACTCACTGATCAGCCAGTTGTCGGCGGCTTTGGCGCTATAGGTAAGGTTAAACTCGTCTTGCTTAGGTGCTTGTGCATTGATAAAAATGGCACTGACTTTATTCGTTTTGGTGTCAATGAAGGCGCTATCGAACTGCCAGCTTATCGCATCGTTATTACTGCGAGCTTCTGCTTTGGCGATAATGTTTTCGGCAATGTTGACCTCGGCTATAAACTCATTACAGCTGGTAACCTTGAACAGTGTTTTGGATAGTTGGATCATATATTCTCGCGCGCGATTACAGGTGGCTTGTCTTTATTTATTATAACAGCTTGTAAGTTGCTCGTATTGCTTGGGGCTAGGTAATGCGGTGAGCGATTGCCTAGTGAGGGCTTGCGCTGTAGATCAAGAGTGATTAGTCTAACTTGAGTGCCATAATATGATGTTTGCAGCGACAGCTGGCTGACATTGAAGGGCGCTGCTAGGCATCTGTCTTACATAGAATAATAATAACGGTGTTAGATGACTTCGGACCCTACGACGCAAGGCTGGCTTGATATCCAGTGCCGCCAGCACCCCCAGATAACGATGGCAGCAGTGCTGTTAGGCGATACGCAGAGCTCAGAGCGTGAATTGGTGGCGCAGTGGCCTTTGCAGGCGTGCTTGGATGAAGCGTTGGTTGATTTTGGTCGGCAGCAGTGTAGGGGAGACAGCGTCTCTTTTCATCATACTGAGAGCTCCGATAGTTTCATCGTTTGCCCTATTATTATAGATGAGCGCTGTTTTGGCGTGGCTTTGTTTCGCGTACGTACTCTACAGATGACGTTACTTCAACAGCTCAGCGAGCAACTGCTGAGGGCGAATGACTGGTTCTCCTGGTTAGCTAAAGAGCGCAGAGGCTATCGACAGCGTGATGATCGTTTTAAGACATTGTTAGAGTTGTTAAGCCAGGCGTTGTTGAGTGCAGGAGAGCAAGGCGAGTGGCAGCAATGGCTATCGTCATTGCGTGAGGTTGTTGGCTGCAGCAGCATCGCATTGGTGGATTGCGATAAGGATTACATCTCTCGTAATACTGTTGTTGCTGAGTCGTGCCAGCAGGTCGATAGCGTTGCTCGATTATTCATGCTGGAAGCTGTTGAAGAGACAGCGAGATCGCTAACGACCTGCTTTAGTTCTAGCGAAGAGCAGGGAGAGCGATTACATCTGCAGTGGCAGAGCCAAGTTAATCAACCAGTTTGCACTATCCCGCTTATTCATCAAAAGAAGTTGGTGGGTGTATTGGCTTTGGTGGGGCTGGATGATCGTGAGCGTGTGTTGTTACTTGAGCAATTAGCATTGTTGGTGGCGGCGATCTGGACGTTACGGCGACAGCAGGCAAAGCCTAAGGCCCTGACGAAAATTAGGCGATGGCCTAGTTGGCTAAAAATAGCTGCCTTAGCGCTAGGGCTATTGTTTGTTGCCATATTATTGAGTCCAACTGACTATTATATCTCGGCGCCAAGTACGCTGGTCAGTCGGGAACAGCGGGTTGTGACTGCAGCGACTGATGGCTACCTTGCTGCTGTGCAAGTCCGTCCAGGTGATAGGGTAGAAAAAGGTCAGTTGCTGGCTTTACTTGATGATACTGATCTACAGCTAGAGCGAAGTAACTGGCAGGCAAAACAACGGCAATATATGCGTAGTTATGACCGTGCTCTAGCCAGTGGTAAGCGTGATGAGCTTAATATCGCTAAGGCGCAGCTAGCTCAAGCATCAGCCCAGCTGGAGCTGTTGGAAAACCAGCTGTCACGTAGTCAAGTCGTCTCACCCTTGAGTGGTGTCGTGTTAAGTGGTGATCTATCGCAGCGATTAGGTGCACCGTTGTCTCGAGGTGAAAGCCTGTTCAAGGTGGGCGTTACAGATCTTTATGATTTACAGTTGCAAGTGCAAGAGCGTGATCTGCCTCAGCTGGAAGTGGAGCAGCATGGTGATGTGTTGTTTTCTAGTCTGCCAAATCAAGCGCTGCCATTGACGGTAGAGCGTGTAATGCCCGTGGCAGTATTAGAAAATGGTCGTTTTTATTTTGTAGCTGAAGCTGAGCTGCTCGTTGATGATGAGCAGAAGAGTAAATTAACTGCCGGGATGCACGGTGTTGCTCGAGTAAAAGTAGGGAAGCGAAGTTTGTTATGGCGAATATCACAACCGCTTGTTGAGCGATTGTCGCTGTGGTGGTGGAAGCTATGATACAAGGAGAGCTTGGCCGGCACTCCCTCTACCAGGACCCCTGGCAGCAGGCGAGTGGCTTTACGCCTCGATTGGTCGCTGGCGTCAGTATTGATCGACGTTGTTATCGTGGCGATCAGTGGTACGTATTGCGACGTGAGGGAGGCGCGCGTCTATTGCGCCTGAATGAGCAGGCTTGGAATGTACTGAGATTGTGTGATGGCAGTCGATCGTTATCGCTTATCGCAGAACAGTTGCGGGCAGAAGGTGGAGCGTTGCAGCGCCACGAGTTGATGGCTTTAGTGAGTCAATTTATCGCTCAGGGCATCGTGGCTTCAAGTACTACGCCAGCGGAGAACCCGCATAACCTGCCTCTTTGGCGTCGGATTGCAAAAAACCCAATGTCTGTTCGCCTGCCATTATGGGATCCGTCAAAGCTATTAACTTACCTTTATAGTTGGTTGTCACCGTTATTTCGGCGGCATCTATATTGGCTTTGGGGGTTGTTGTTAGTCATCGGCTTTTTCCTGGTGTTACAGAACTGGTCTGCCCTGACCCACGACGTTATTGATCAAGTATTACGGCCGCAGAATTGGTTGTGGTTGCTGTTGCTTTATCCATTGACAAAGCTACTGCATGAGCTGGCGCACGGTGTCGCAGTAGTCCATGGTGGCGGTGTAGTGAGAGAAACGGGCATAATGATGATGTATGGGGTGCCTGTACCTTATGTTGATGCGAGTGAGGCAACCGGTTTTTCTAGTAAGTATCAGCGCATGGCCGTTGATGCAGCGGGTATTGGTGCAGAGTTGACCCTCGCTGTTATATCTTTAGTAACCTGGTTACTGGTCGAGCCAGGCTTAATAAGCCAACTTGCCTACAACTGTTTTTGGTTATGTAGTCTCTCCACGCTGCTATTTAACGCTAATCCGCTGATGCGATTTGATGGCTACTATCTATTGGCCGATGCGATAGAAATCCCTAACTTGGCAACACGCTCAACACTTTATTGGCGCTATCTGTTTCGGCGTTACCTTTTTGCTGAAGTCACTCTACGTTTTACAGGTGACGTTCGTGAACGTGTTTGGCTGCTGTGCTATGGCGTTTTAGCTCAGCTTTATCGCTGGTTTCTGATGTTAACAATTTGCTTTTTAGCGCTAAAGTTTTATTGGTTGCTAGGGCTGTTTGTTTGTTTATGGTTCTTTGTACAGGCACTACTATTACCAATAATAAAATTATTACAATATTTACTTTACGGTGAAGAAGGTGTGCATGTCACGCGCTCGTTACGTGCTGGAGCGGTGACATTGGCTTTACTTCTACTTTGTTTTTTCTTACCTCTTCCTTATAGCAAAGTGTTTCCAGCGGTCGTTTGGCAGCCAGAAAAAGCTGAGATATATAGCAATGCTCCTGGCTATATTTCAAGTATAGAAGTGGGGAATGGCGCATGGGTAAGCAAGGGTGATGGTCTTGTTACTCTATCTAATCAGCTGTTATTGGCCGATGAAAAGTTAGCTGACGCTGAGCTGCTTGAGGCGTCAGCGCGCTACCATAGTCGTTTGGCTGAGGAGCCAACGCAGGCGTCAGATTTGTTAGATGCGATGAACTTGGCGCATCAACGACAACAGGACGTGGAGCAGAAGGTCGCATCATTAAAAATATCAAGCCATTTAACAGGCCGCTTTTATTATAATCCGCTTGCTGAACTCTCCAGCAGGCGTTATGTTAGTCAAGGTGAAATACTGGGTTACGTGTCGGATTCGACAAAAATAATAATAAGGGCTGTTGTAAACCAAGATGATATTACCTTGTTGCCCGCTGGCGAGAGCAGGGTTACTGTAAGGCTGGCGAGTCGCCCATTAGAGCCATCTACGGCGAAGCTGCTTCAGGTATTCCCTGATGCCACCAGGGTTTTACCTAGTCGGGCTTTAGGGGCTGCTTATGGTGGTGATATTGCGGTAGACGATAAGCTCGATGTATCAGGGAATACTGCCATGACGGATTTCTTTATTGTAGAAGTTGTTTTGCCCGATAAAATTTTTAATGAGAGATATATTTTACCTGGTGGTAAGGCGTGGGTGCGTATCGAGTTAGAGCGACAGACCATCGCACAACGATTGTGGCGCTCGTTTTCACAATTATTTATTTCTGTTATGCCAAGGTAGGTGCTTCGAATATGGGGAAAGTGGCGTTATGTGTTTTTCTATTTTTTTACTCTGTAAATTTACTGGCTGGCCCAGAGAATAGTTATGACTGCCTTGTCGAGCCATGGAAGCGTGTAGAGATCAGTTTTGATGATACGGGATTGATTGAGCATATAGGTGTTGCGAGGAGTCAGCGAGTAGAAAAAGGTCAGGAGTTGGCCCGCTTAGAGTCAGGGGTTGAACAGGCGACAGTGGAATTACGAAAATCAAAGGCGGCAATGAATGAGGCGGTTTCTCTCGCTTCGGCGAACTTGCAGTTTGCACGTCGTAACCTTGCGCGCATTGAAGGCTTGTACAATAAAAAAGCAGTACCTTTTTCTGTTTTCGACGAGGCTAAAACAGAAGTGTTAGTTTCAGAGCAGCAACTTAAAACAGCGGAAAATAATAAGCATTTGGCGACGTTAGATCTCGCAATAGCACGCCAGGGGCTCCAGCGCAGGACAGTAGTAAGCCCTATTGACGGTGTCGTTGTTAAGTTAATTCGCTCGGAGGGGGAGTATGTTAAAGATGAGCCGATTATGTTGTTGGAGCAGCTAAGCTTGCTGCGAGTAAAGGTGTTGCTTCCCGTGTCAGAGTTTTCAAAAATCAGCGTCGGTGAGGCTGCTGCGGTAAGCCTTCAGGAGCCTATGAACGGGGTGGAACGAGATGCCAAGGTGGTAATGGTTGATCGAGGAATTGATGTTGCAAGTGGGACATTTGGTGTTCACCTTGAGCTTGTTAACGATGACTTTTCAATACCTAGTGGTTTGAAGTGTCATGTGAAATTCCAGGGATCTTGATTATTTTCTGATAAGGGTCTGCAGTTAGTCACTATATCTATCGCTGGTTGTTAATAGGGGGTGAGCTTATCAAAAACAAAAATAAACTCGGTTTGCCTGTTGTTGAAATAATGGAGGAGCGCCTTTTATATTCTGCAACGGTTGATGTATTGCTGGTCGATAGCACTCTTGAGGAGCAACAGTTACTGGAGGCGTCGGCTCATGATAATGATTATCTGCTGGCTTTTGATAGTCGCACCGATACCGCAGCCTCTATTATCGATCAACTGCAGCTCTGGTCGAAAGAAACTGCGCAGAAAATTGACAGCCTGGCTATTGTGAGTCATGGACAACCGTCGGCCTTTGAGCTGGGCAAAGATACGATTGATGAAGCCTTTCTCAAGGACAACAACGAGTTGATCAAAGAGCTGGGCAGCTTGTTTAATGATGATGCCGAAATTGGGCTTTACGGTTGCGAGGTGGCAGCCCCGGGTAGTGATTTTATCGAACGTCTAGCGGATTTAGCCGCTGTCGACGTATTTGCCTCCAATAATATGACGGGTAGTGCCGGAGACTGGGAGCTGGAGGTTTCCAGTGCTGACAGTGATGGTGATTTCGAAGGCGCACTTAACAGCAATATACTGGCTGATGCAAAAATATCGTTGGCAAATACTGCAATGATTAAAGCAACCCAAAGTGATGATGGCTGGGTGGAGAGCCACCAGCTATTTATCAAGGATGGCAGCTTTAGCACAGCGAGCAAAGGAGAGGCAGTCATCCTCTCAGGTTTTGAGTTTCTACTTGATAGTAAGGCACATATCAATGGTATTAAACTGCGCGTAGACGGTGATTCATGGTTGAAAAAGACTGACATTGCCTTTGAACTCTCTTGGGATGGCGGTAATCATTGGACGGAGGCAAAGCAGACTGGGTGGCTGGCTGGTCTTGGTGACGGCAGTGCGAGCATCGGTGATAGCGGTGCGGAGCTATGGGGGCGTGAGTGGAATAATGAAGAGTTATCAGCCGATAACTTTCGTGCAAGAGCGGTGGTGTTGGACCAAGGAGGTAGTGATGACATTGCGATTGACTTTATCGCAGTAAAAATATTCTATGCCGATCAAACGCCACCTCAGGCCGTCGATTCTCAGAGTGTCATATTTGAAGATACTGCTCAGAGCGTATACCTCGATGCTGTAGAAGCCGACCCTGGCGATGCTCTTGAGGCGTATCGTATCGACTCACTGCCATCTCACGGGGAGCTTTTTTTTCAAGGTAACAAGGTTTCAGTAGGCGACCTAATTGCGTCATCTGCTGTCACGGCAGGAGGGCTTGTTTTTACACCTGCAGAGGATTGGGTAGGTAGCACGGATTTTACCTATAGTGCGTTCGATGGTGATGACTACTCGCTGACTTTGGCCACTCACAGCTTGAGTGTTAGCCCTATTGATGATGTGGCTGTGAATAGCATGCCAGAACATCAGTTGGTCGCACCGGGTGATGATGTTGTTTTCTCGGTTGCTAATGGCAATGCAATTACGGTAAGCGATGTTGATTCTGGTGAGCTACTGGTTAGCTTAAGCGTGGACCATGGTGAGTTAACATTGGCGACAACAGCGGGGCTGTCATTTCGTCAGGGTGATGGTGAGCAGGATAGCAAGCTTGTGTTCAGCGGAACGATCGAAGATATTAACGCCGCGCTCGATGGTTTGTTATTTTCGGCGAATGGAGCGCTGGAATCAGCACTTACTTTAACAACGAGCTCCGATAATACTTCAGTTATCGTCGACTTTAATTCAGGCGCAACGACGGCTGGCATCGGCAACGATTTGGGAGGGGGGGGGGCACAGGTTGTGCCTGACCCGGCAGATGCAAATAATACCGTGCTGCAGACCACTAGTTCGAATGATGTTTATTTGCCCAGCGATTTTTTTGATCCTGATCGCCGTCGCTATACTATGGCGTTCGCGGTAAATACGACTGATTCCGGTGGTTTGACGCAGTTAACAAGTCCTTACTTAATCGGCGCAAGACCGGCTGAGATCGGTGGTTTCGGATTGTGGTTGGATCGATCTGGCGAGTTAAACTTATACGAAAATGCCGACGGTAAGGGGGTGTGGAACACCGATACCGGGGTGAAAATTAATGACGGTCAATGGCATCAGATAGCAATCGCTAACGATGGCGACAATCTTGTCGTTTATGTCGATGGTATCGAAGTCGCGAGGGTTGATTCTGGTTACAAGCTAATTAATAGTGATATTTCATTGGGGGGCAAAAAATTATTAATTGGCTCCGTAAACGGTGTTGAAAGTTTTTTTGATAATTTGCAGGTTTTTGATCAGGCAATAACGGCAGAGCAAGCCAGAATAATGAGTCAAGGCATCCAAGAGGGGGCTTTGTTTAGCAGTGATACGCTCTATATTACCGCTGCCTCGAAACCTGTTGCCAGTGATGATTCGACTAGTGTCAAAGCCGATAAGAATTTGCATACACGTGTACCTGAGGCGCTGGATGACGATGATAACTTAAACCCTTTTGGTTATCAGTTGGTCTCAGGTCCTGATGATAATGCAGGGATAGGTCGTTTGATTTTCGAAGCGGATGGTCGTTTTTCTTTCTACCCTGATGGTCAGTATGATGGATTGAGCGTAGGGGAAACTGCGATTGTGCAGTTTAGTTATACCGCAAGTGATTTTGATGGGCAGTTGAGTGAAGTACAGACGATTACGATCACGATAAACGGCGTCAATGATGCGCCAGTGGCTGATGAGGCGAGCTTTAATAGTGATCAAAATACTGTTGTCGCCAATCGTGTTCCCACTGCTGCTGATATCGATGGTGATGATGTTGATTACCGGCTTGTGAGTAATGTTGAACTTGGTGAACTTCGTTTTTCAGCCGATGGAAGTTTTGAATTTAACCCAGGAAACAGCTTTTCTTACCTAGCGAAGGGCGACAGTAAAACGGTTGTGTTTAGTTATTGCGCGGTTGATGAGTATGGCTTGCAGAGTGATATCAAGCAGGTTTCGATCGTCGTTGCAGGAGTTGACGATCAGGCCTGGGTTAGTGGATTGTTTGCAGCGACTCTGGAATTATCAGATATTGATCAGCTTCCCAGCATATCGGCTAGCATAGGCATCCAAGATATCGACGCAGCGGTTGAGCCGATGTTTTTTCAAACGGTTAAGAATGGCGTTTTTGGTAGCTTTAGCGTTCAAGATGGCCAATGGCAATATCAGCCTAAGGCGGACGCTGTTGAGGGGATGCACAGTGGTGAGCAAGTGACGGAACGCTTTTGGGTGACGGCGTCGGATGGTGTTGCTCGAGAGGTAGTCATCACTATTAATATCATCGCGGACTTGGTGAGACCGGTAGAACAACCCTCAATAGAGAAAACGTTAGTCGAAGACGCTAGCCAGAAGATGATGGTATGGAAGCCCGCCACCGGGATTGCAGACGAGGGCAGCTATGATCTGCGAAGTCTATCGGGACAATTTGACGCTAGCTCGCAGAGTGAAGAATTGCTTGAACAACCTGCTGATGCCGTCGCGCCAGTGGTAAATGGTCTCGATATTTTGCCGTTACCGGAACTGAAGGATATCTTGAGCATGGACGGCTTTGTCGAACCGTTGGCAGAGCTGGCAGGCTTTGAGCGCGGGCTCGATGATGACAGGGTCTTGCGGGTGGTGCCTGAGCCACTGAATGTATTGCTGCGGACAGTAG
Organism: Sinobacterium caligoides; assembly: GCF_003752585.1. NCBI lineage: Bacteria > Pseudomonadati > Pseudomonadota > Gammaproteobacteria > Cellvibrionales > Spongiibacteraceae > Sinobacterium > Sinobacterium caligoides. The sequence goes on along the minus strand of NZ_RKHR01000003.1, from coordinate 326,893 downwards.
ATAGCGAGCGAGCAATGGCTGAGTTGGATAGTAGCGGTTTTGCTATGGAGCAGGGCATTTTATGGCAGGGGATGGAGAAGTTTGAGCGAGAATTGCAGCAGCGTGCAGAGGAGGATGAGCGTTATCGTCAAGGCCTTGGGGCAATGGGGTTGACCACGATGGGAGTGATGAGTGCTTGGCTGTTACGAGCGGTGGCATTGGGCTCATCGTTGATGGCTGTTCTGCCAGCATGGAGTCATCTGGATCCTATAGCGGTGCTCAATCAGCGTCGTGATGAAGCAACGAATAAAAATAAGTTAGATGAGGACGAGGATGATGTTGGTTCACTTTTCGATAAGTAATTTTCTTATCATGAGCTTAATTACCGTCAAAGGTTTTTTCGTGCCGGTGGAGATAGCGCTAGAGAATAACCTATGAAAATGACGCCTGCGATGAGAATTACCTTAGGTGTTGTTAGCTTGACGATTAGCGTGATTCTAGTTGCTGACTTTATTGGCTTGATCCCCAGAGGAGACAGAGAAGCGACTAGGCAAAGGCAGCAATTCGTTGAAATGCTGGCCGTACAGCTATCGGTCGCCGTTGCACGCCCACAGCAGGAGGGGATAAATAGTTTATTGCTAACGGCTGTTTCGCGTAACGATGGTGTTTTATCGGCGGCTATGCGCCGCTCTGATGGCCAGCTATTGGCGATAGCGGGTGATCATCAGCGGCTATGGCAAGAGGGAAGAAACTCAAGTACGGTTGAGCAAATGCTTCTGCCTGTGGTCTTGGATCAGCGTCGTTATGGCCAGGTTGAGGTTGTCTTTAAGCCTTTACCTGGGTTCAGCGTGTTAGGTGTTAAAATACATGGTTTGTTGTTGCTGGTCGTTTTTGTCGGTTTTACTGGTGGTTTATTTTACTGGCTATTGATTCGTCGTAGCTTACGATACCTCGACCCTAATGCAGTCATACCAGACAGGGTGAGAAACGCGTTAGATGTATTGACAAATGGCGTGTTAATTCTCGATAAAAGTGAGCAGGTGGTGTTATTTAATCAGGCCTTCAGCGATAAGGCGTGTATTGGTGGACTCGACTTTTATGGACACAAGCCCTCTGTATTGCATTGGCGCAAACCGAATAGCGGAGAACGTATAGTGGCGGAGCAGTTGCCTTGGTGTCGGCTTCTTCAGCAGCGTCATGGTGTGCAGCATGAAGTTGTTGAGTTAGTGACAGGTGCTGGAAAGGTACTCGTGCTAACGGTGAATTGTTCGCTGATTAATGATGACCGGAATCGAGTCTCTGGTGTGATGGTAAGCTTTGACGATATTACTGAGATCGAGCATAAGAACAAAGTGCTTAGTGAGATGCTCGAAGAACTGGGGCTCTCCAAGCAGCAGGTCGAGTCACAAAATAGAGAGTTACAATATCTCGCCAGTCATGATGCGCTGACAGCCTGCTTGAACAGGGGGGCGTTTAATCAGTGCTCTACTGACTTGTTTACCGAGTCAGTCAATGCCGGTGAGCCGTTGTCATGCATTATGGTCGACATCGATAACTTTAAGCAGGTCAATGATAACTATGGACATGCGATGGGCGATAGCATCATAAAAGCTGTCGTCGCAGTGCTGCAGAAAACGGTGAGGCAAACGGATACTGTTGGTCGTTATGGCGGAGAAGAGTTTTCAATTTTGTTGCCGAATACCACTTTAGAAGATGCAGTACGACTAGCGGAACGCTGTAGGGAGGCCGTTGAGGCGGCGCATTGTGAGGGCTTAGCTATCACTTGCAGTTTTGGTGTTGCTGCTGCTGAAGCGATAATGACCTCCCCGGAGCCAATGATCAACCGGGCAGATGAGGCGCTGTATCAATCCAAGCATAATGGTCGAAATTGTGTCACTCAAGCGAAAGCGGCTAGCGGACAGCAGGCCTCTCGCCGGCTCATGAGTGTCGACGGATAACAGAGCAGTTGATGTTGAAAGGAGGTATACTGCGTTTTTCGTCGAGTTAGTGAGAGTAATGCAGTCCTATGCCGAGTAAGCAGAAAGAAAAGCCAAGTACAAAGTTGCAAGATATCAGTAAGTTAAGATATAGAAAGCATCTCAATATTGTAATCGTCAGTGTTATTTTGTTACTGATAGCGACCTCTCTAGCCAGCTCTACACTGCTCATTTACCTGTTTGGTGTTGATGGTAATAATTTCAAGTTTAACTTGGTCGGTGTGGTGATTGCCGTATCGGTTGTCTTCGGTTTATTGAAGGTGTTGCGGTACGAGCCTTTTTTGTATGAAGTGATGTATGTCTGGGAGCTAAAAAAGTCGATCAACCTAATTAATCGCCGTTTAAACAAGGTGATTGAGGCAGTAGAGACTGGCGATGCGGAGGCGATGCAGGCGCTTAACTACTGTTACCAAGCTTCTCGGCAGCTATACACGCTAGATGACAACACGATCAATATGGCTGAGCTTGAAGAAGCGATTGTGCATTTACAAGATCAGGCGAAGCAGGCGTCGGTGAAGTTGGAGTTGTCTGCATATGACCCGCGATGTTTAGTGAATTATCGATGAGCGTTAAAGCAAGCGTTAAGCGTGATTTAGGAGGGAGTAAATAATGGTAGCAGCGCGTGATGAGCAACAGTGGCAACCGCTAATCGATTATTTACACTCTGAGCTGAGCCCAGAACACAGTATGGATAGTCATCAGCTAGATGGCTACCTGCGAGCCATCGCCAGCGCGCCAGTAGAGTTGCCGCTTAGCTATTACTCTGAATTAGTCTTCGGTGAGAGCAAGGTTCGATTTAACAACGAGGGGCAGCGCCAAGATCTGATGGAATCGTTAGTGGCGTTCAGTCACTTTCACCAGGAGCAGGTGCGCAGTGGGGAATGTGAGCTGCCTTTCACTATTGAATATAGTGCGCAAAAGCATGATCGTATAGAGGTTGAGCAGTGGGCTCGCGGTTATATGCAGGGCTATATTCTTGCTGAGAAAGAGTGGAATGAGTTGCTGGCGCTGTGTCCAACGTCAACATCAGAACAGTATCAGGATAGTGAAGAGCAGATTGATGATAACTTATTGGCGCTATCGACGGTGGCCGATGCAGACTTTGCTTTCACTGAAGGGCGTAGTGAGCATGAGGTGGCAGAGTGCTTCCGTAGCCTGCCCGACACGGTTAGAAGCTTGGCAGAATTGGGGCTGATGTTAAAAGCCTGGATGATGGAGCATAAGCCAGAGTTGCAAGCGCGTTTTGTTGATACCTCGTGTCCAGTTGTTGTTGCGCCGAAGCTCGGTCGCAATGATCCGTGCTCTTGTGGTAGCGGTCGTAAGTATAAAAAGTGTTGCGGCTAACTTTCCGGTGTTTGCTTTAGCCCAAGCCTGTACGCTAGCGGAGCGATGATGCCACCTTGGATCATGACGGAAATTACGACGATAAAGAATACCATGTGAACAATCTTATCCGCCCCAGGAACCCCTGCCGCAGCGGGGATTAGCGCGAAGACGATCGGTGTGGCGCCTTTGAGCCCAATGAGGGAGATAAAAAGGCGCTTCTGCCAGCTGGCTTGAGTAAATGGCAGGTAGCATAGTTGCACGGCAATAGGTCTCGCGACGCAAATGAGCAGCACTGCAGGTAGCAGTGAATACCAAAAAGTCGACATTAACTCGCCGGGAAAGATCTGCAAGCCAAGGACGATGAACATAAGGGCCTGCGCTAGCCAAGAGAGCCCATTGAAAAAATGTTTGTTCACTTCTTTGCCGTGTTGTAAGCCATTACCGACGATGACGCCAAATAGATAGGAGGCTAGTAGGATGTTGCCGCCGATATGTTCTGAACCATAGGACGCAAGAATAAAACAGGATAAAACGAAGACAGGGATAAGCCCGGATTCAGCGAGTTTGATGTGGTTGAGCGCTGAAACGACAAGCTTACCTAATAAGATAGAGACAACACTAGCAACGACAATCTGAGTGGTTAGTTCAATGGCGACATTGCTGGCGCTGATATGATGGTCGCTCGACATTGCCAATCCGGTTAATAGCAGCACCATTGATAGTGCGATAGGATCGTTAGTTGCCGACTCAAACTCAAGTACGCTGTCAGTTTGCTCTTTTAATCGAAGCTTTTTCGACTCTAATATAGAAAACACTGCGGCGGCGTCCGTGGAAGATACGATGGCAGCAAAGAGCAGGCAAATTGTAAAATCGAAGTGAGTGAGAACATAGAGTATTAAAGCGAAAATAAGTGTCGTTAGTAATACACCGAATGTTGCTAATACCCCGCCCTCCTTGTAGGACCGTTTGATTTTATCAAAGGAAGTATTCAGCCCGCCGGAAAAAACGATTACGTTGAGCGCTAATGTACCGACCCAGGAAGTTTTATCGAGGTCATCGTAGACGAAGTTGAATTCACCATTGCCAACAAGCAGACCCACACCCATAAAGATGAGCAGTGAGGGGATACCAAAGGTTTGTGAGGGATGGTGCAGTAATATGCCGATCGCTATTAGCGCTGACATTCCTAGCATGATTAGTTCGTAGGACATAATATCTCGACGTTGCTAGCTGGCAGTGGTTAAAGTTTAGCAGTAGATTACTAGACTCATTTAATTAATTTGGCAAGTTAATAACTTGTTATTGTCAGTATAGGTTGCTTGATACAAATGGCTGAGACGTTAGTTAAAATGGGGCTAAGTGATTAGTTAGCGAATTCAACAGTATGAGAATAGTATCTTTTGATGGGTTACTTAGCCAATAAAAAAGCCCGCTATTATGCGGGCTTTGTAGGGTGACTCACGCTCTGCCTTTATACTTTAATTAACTCACAAGCTTGTTGCTCGATGAACTCACCAAGTTGATCTGCGGTGCCGGCGTTAGTAACGATAACTAAACTTTCGTTCTGCTTAGTAAGGTATTGGCGTGCTACCCGTTTTAAGTCGTCCGCGGTAACGGCCAAGATACGCTGTCTAAAGCGCTGACGCTGCTCTGGGGAGCGATCGAAGAGTTCGTTATGGAAGTGAGATTTAGCTTCTCCTGCTGGTGAACTTGGCTTGTCGAGGCTGCCAATCACACCAAGAATAGCTTCTTCAACTTTTTGCCACTCATGCTCGTTGTCGAGTAACCACTGGACAGCCTGATCGAAATCATTGAGCGTCTCCTCTGTGCGTGGGTCGCGATAAGAGAAGAAGCGGAACACTGCTTGGCTTGACTCCTGGCTGGCACCGGCGCCGTAAGCACCCCCTTGCTCGCGAATCGCACGGTGCAGGTGACCGTTGCGTAGAAAGCCACCGAGAACGGTCAGGGGGGCTGCGTCGGCGTGATCGACCGGCACGGTAGGATAGGCCTTGGCGCAGAAGTTAACTTGGCTGTTGACGGCCCATACTTGGCGACAGTTGTTACGTGTGGTGGGTAGCTTGAAGGCACTGGCTGGCTGCAGTGTCGTTGGCTGCCAGAGTGCAGATAGATCCTGCTGGTTCTGCGTTAGGCTCTCCTGTTCAGCAATCTCTAATAACTGTCGAGGAGATTGCAGTAACTTGCTGTGTAGTGCGGCAAGTTCAGTGGCAAAGGCTGCAAGCTTTGCATCATCTTTGAGCTCGTCATCAAGGGTCTTTATCGCCTGTAGGCCTTTGAGGCCCGATGTGCGGTGCGATAGGGCAGAGATTGGGCTTAAGCGACTTGAGGCGGCAAGCATGGCAAGGCCGTGGCCGTTACCGGTGATGCCTTGTTCGCGGCGTCCGCGAGCTTGTGCGATGAGTTCACGAATACGGCTATGTTCGTCAAACTTAATACCTTCAAAGGTCTCCAACATCAGCGCACTCTGTGCCACATGATTGCGGGCAAGGGCCTTTGATGACAAAACAAAGTAGCCGCGCACGTCCTGTTCGTTATCGATTTTTCCGCGCAGGCTAGTGAAGGCGGTGATGCTACCGACAATATTAGCCTGACGTTGTTGAGTCGTTAGATAGTCATCTTCGCCTATACCAAGCTCAGTCATGCTGCGGCAGTAATAGGGCAGAATATCGCACTCACGGTCACTGAGTTCGGGTAACTCAACGATGATTTGTTGATAGCCAATACCATTGCAACCGGCAGCGTATTGGTTGAGTTTCATGCCGGCAACATCACACTGCTGATATTCGGGGTGAGGTTTGTTGGCTGGCACGTCTTCGAGGCCCACCTTAGGGAGAATAGACTCATCATCCTCCTGCATCTGGCGGGCGTTGAGGGCTTCGGTCTGGTCGACGACCTGTTGCTTCTCTACCAAGCTCATGCCTTCTTTGATCTCAGCCAGGCGTGCGCTTTCAGCTGAACTACGACGCTGGGATAACTCGGTATCCGGCTTCATGACAAGAGTGACACGGTGCTGGTTGTTGAGCAGTAGGCGTTCGATTAACTCGGCAATGTACCCCGGCTGGCTGGCTCGCTGACGAAGTTTCTCTAAGGCTGGGTCGAGGTCTAACATGCTGATTGGGTCACCACGGTGAGCGGCGGTTGAAAGGATTTGCATGATTAACTGCAGCCCATAGGGGTAGCCATCACCACCGATTTCACGTTGATGTAGCTCTAACTGATGCAGTACAGCATCGACCTGTTGCTGCTCGAAACCTTCCTCTTTAGCCTTCTTCAGCGTACTGAGAATGAGCTCTTCGATGGCGTTGGCCTGTTCTGGGTTAGTGCCTTCCATGCCGCAGGCAAAGGTCAACTCGTGGTTGGAGTCTTCCAAGCCACAGAGTGGCGATGGGGCAGTACCAAGGTCACTGGTTTCAAGTACTTGGCGAAGTGGTGAGGCACTGTTGTCGAGTAGTAGCCCTGAGAGTAGTTGACCTTCCAGCATATCGTCGAGGCTGGTGTTCTTTCCCCAAAGCCAGCCAAGCACAACGTGGCTCTTATCCTCACTGTCGCCATCGTCGAGGGCATAAAACTCTTCGACCTTAATCGGAGCGTTGAAGCGTTGCTCGCGGCCAACGGCGATAGTCTCATCCAGTGCTGTAAACTTATGAAGTGCGAGCTGCTCAAATTTCTCTTGATGCTCAACAGCTGGAATGTCACCAAATGTCATGAAGATAGCATTGGAGGGGTGGTAGTGGCTCTGGTAGAAAGCCTTCAATTCATCGTAAGAGAGGTTAGGAATACATTCCGGCTCGCCACCGCTATTGTGATGATAAGTGGTCGTTGGAAACAAATATTTACTGAGGGTTTGCCATAGCGTTGATGAGACGGAGCTCATCGCCCCCTTCATCTCGTTGAAGACCACTCCTTTGAATTCGAGTGCAGACTCAATGTTGTTGGCTTCTGTAAATTCGACACGGTGCCCCTCTTGAGCAAAGTCGAGAGGGTCTAACCGGGAACAGAATACAGCGTCAAGATAGACCTGTAGGAGGTTATCGAAGTCCTTGCGGTTTTGGCTTGCAAAGGGGTAGGCGGTCCAGTCGCTAGAGGTGAAAGCATTCATGAAGGTGTTCAGCGATCGCCGAATCATCATGAAGAACGGGTCGCGGACAGGGTACTTCTCGCTACCACAAAGTGCAGTATGCTCTAAAATATGAGCGACACCAGTAGAGTCTTCCGGCACCGTTCTTAAGCCTACGAGAAAAACGTTTTCGTCAAGGTCGGCAGCTAAATGGTAGTGTTCGGCACCTGTCACTCGGTGGCGATAGTGCTCAATATTGATATTGAGGGTGTCGATACGTTGTTGGCGAATAAGTTCGAAGCTTTTATGGGCGATTACTTGAGACATCAGTGTTAGGTTCCTTAATATTCTATAAAAGCGCAGGCAAAGAGACGCGAGCCAAGGGTGTAGGGCTCTGGCCACCACCGAGCAGGGTAAAGCGAAATATAGTCGCCGCTCTGGAGGGGAGTGTTAATAAGCATTTACCATTGCTGCTAGATTAAAGGCTTCATTCTAGCAGTATGCGAGTGTAAAGGGGAGCCGGAGTATGGAGGCGTTAAACATCGTACCTATTCGTAGCGTAGTCGAACCTTTTTATCCATGGCTGCTAGTTGTTGGTCGACCATTCCCTGCTGTAGTGTCAACAATGGCAGGTACTTTTCCGTATTCTGCTCGCATTGTGATAGTGCTGCAGCTATCGCTTCAAGTGTTGATAGCTGTCCACTCTTCTCTGCCTTTCTGATGGTGTAGTGTGCCGTTATGCCTGATAGATCTAGATTAAGTTTTGGTAGCTGGTGAAGGTCTGGTGATAAGTAATACATCTTTCGGGCTTTCTTCCATGTGCCGTCTAGAAAAATAAGCTCTATTGGTCGGTCGTTTAGCAGTGCGGCCAATGCTGAAGTGTTCAGTACGATCGAACTTGTAGCTTCTGCTTCTAGGGGAGGGAAGACGAGAACTTGTAATGTCTCTTGCGCATGTGTTACTTGTTTGACGACTTCGGTGTCAATGATGCTACTGTTTTCAAGGCACAGGTGAGCTAATGAAGCAGTACCTACGGCCTTATTTGTCTCGCTCGGATGGCGGTAAATAGTGACTTTGATGTCGTTGTTGATTTTACAAATGAGGTGACATAAGCAAACCGAGGCTGGGCGGAGGCATCTTTCGCAGTGTGCTCTGGTGTCTTTTTGCGGCGTTTTGCTCATATAGAACCTAGGTCGTCTAATAAAATCATGTTAATTTCTAAATGTTTTTAACAGCGGCGATATGGGGGAGCCGTCTTTAAAAAAGCTATTATACTTAACCGATGCTAATAAATAAGATCTATTGGATTTCCTCCGCTTTCGACTACTCAGCTTAGACTAGCTTGGCTGTTTATCGGTCAGATAAATAATTATATAAAGTAGCGATTTCATGACGTCGTACAAAAACACGTTACAAGTAACAGCAAAAAGCCTTTCGTTGACGAATGCCATGCTTGTCGACTTGATGAGTATCGATGAAGAATACTATCGGATTTTTGATAGCTATCACCATATCGAGTTGGAGTTACTAGCATGCCGTACCGTGAGAGAAATAGCCGAATTATTGCTAACCGATGTACAGGTTGGTTTTGGCCTTAGCAGTGCGAGTCTGCACTTATTAGATGAAGATGATGCAGGGCTTGGCTTATTGGTAGCAGATGGCGAGGTGGGTGATATACCCGGGGTATATCTGCATCGTTCAGAAGAAGACTTCACAGTAGTCTATGGCTGCGCCCTTACTCCTAAGGTTGTGGCTGCGGCCGACAGCTTAAATAATGACGCCGACCCTTGCTTGAAAGTACTGATGATGCCACTGATTCGGCGAGGGAAGTTGTTAGGTAGCCTGCAGTATGGCTTAGAGCGTACTGGCTGGTCTTCTAACCGAGGTACAGAGCAATTACTTGAGCACCTTTGTGCAGTGATTGCAGTATCGCTGGAAAACTGCATAAGCCAGCAATACCTAACTCATCTTAGTGTTGTTGACGCGTTAACTAATGTGAGAAATAGGCGTGGGTTTGAGATAGATTTGCTACAGCAGGTGATGCGGGCGGAGCGATGCAAGGCATCGTTATCTTGCCTGTTTATCGATATCGACCACTTTAAACGTGTGAATGACTTGCATGGCCATCTTGTCGGTGATTGTGCCCTACAGCAAGTTGTTGCAGTCATTAGCAGCCAGCTCACAGGTAGCAGTCGTTTGGCACGTTATGGTGGAGAGGAGTTTGCCGTGCTGTTGGCTGGCTACGCAAATGAGCAAGCGCTGGAGCTTGCAGAGAGCGTGCGTATTTCCGTTCAGGATCATGAGATAAGGCTTTCTGGTACTCGACCTTTTAAGGTAACGGTGTCTGTGGGAGTGGCGACTTGGGAAGGCGGCCAGGGTTACAGTGATATTGGTGCGCACCGAACAGGGCAGTGGTTGGTTCACTGTGCCGATAATGCGTTATATGAGGCTAAGCATGGCGGCCGCAACAAGGTTTGCAACGCTGTTAAGCTCGAGCACCCGCTAGCAGTAGAGCCTTAAATTTTATTGGGAAGCTCTTCTGTTGAGTTGAAAGCGAAAATAATAGGGCCAGCGCTTACCTGTGATCACTAGTTGCCGGCTGGCATTGTCGTAGGCAATACCGTTGAGCACCGCATCAGGGTCTCTGTGTTGAAGCTGAGGGGCGAGGTGGCTGAAGTCGAGAGTTTCGAGTACGACACCGCTTTTGGGCTCGATAATGTAAATAAGATTACTGTGCCACTGATTAGCCCAGATCTGCCCTTCTATCCATTGTAATTCGTTGAGATTTTTTATCTTCCTTCCTTGCCATGTTACATCGACATGACCTTCGAGCGCGAAGCTGTCTAGATTTCTAAAGTAGAGACGGTAGCTGCCATCAGACATGATGAAATGTTGATTGTTGTGCGTGAGCCCCCAGCCCTGACCGCGATAGGGGATTGTTTTTATAATGGATAAGTTACGGCTGTTGTAGACGGCTAACTCACCGCTTCGCCAGCTGAGGCGAAACAGGTGCTGCCGATAAAGGGTAATACCTTCGGCGAATAGGCTAGCATTAAGGTTCTGGCAATAGCTTTGGCGTTTGTCGAGTGAAGCGAGAGGAAGGGGGGTTTTGCAGACCTTTGATCGCCCATAGCCACCGCTGCTCTCGTAGAGCCAGCCACTGTCGATTACAAGACCTTGAGTAAAGAGTTTAGGGTCTTTGTTGACCCTTGCCAGGGCCGTTAGGGTGGTTTTTTCACCGCTGACCGTTTGTTGCCATTCTGGAGCTGCACCGGCGCGGGCCGGCAACAAGGTGGTAAGCATTAATAACAGTAGCGGTTTGATTGTGTGAGGGGGTGGCATTGATGGGCTCGGTCTTTAGTAACTTACTTCCTTTCGCATGATCGCTCGAGTGATAAAGCGGGCAGGATTGAGCGCCCGGTTAAGCGTCCAGCTCAGCGGGGAGGGGCTGTGGCAAATGTGACTTGCAATCACCTCTCCACATAATGGTGTCGAAGTAAGGCCACGCGAACCGTGGCCGACATTAATGTAGAGGTTTGGGTAGTAGTCAGCGGTAATGGCAAGGCGCGTTTTGGCGTTTTTGGCCAGTGGCTGCAGCTGCTTGATGGTTTGCTGATGATTGGCAACGCGGCCGGTGATTGGTAAGTAGTCAGGGGTCGTGCAGCGAAAGCCGACGCGGCCACTGATGTTGTGCTGATCAATATCGCGGACGATCGAGGGGACTGCTGAACCCAGTTTTGCGAAATTACTATCGTGGTCACGAGCCGTTAATTCGCTGCTGAAGTCACCCTGATTGAAGCTGGCGCCGATTGTGTGAGTTGAATGCAGCGATGGCGTGATATAGCCCTCATGGCAGATCACACAGTGGAGCTGTTCACTGTACTTACTGCTGCTAAATTTGGTGATTTGGCCGCGAATTGGTTTGATTGGAATGTGTTGAGTTTGCTCAAACTGACTGAGGTGCTCGGCGGTGGCAATGACGACAGCCTCAGCCTCTCTCACGCTATCGTTACACTCTAGCTGCCAATGAGCACCGCTTTCAATAATGCGCTCAACAGTAATGCCCCGCATCACAGTGATATTAGGGTGTAGAGAGAGTGCTTTACAAGCGGCTTTAGGTTGTAACCAGCCAGAACCGGGGAAGAATAAGCCGCTGTGGTTGATGCTAATGCCGGCTCTACTGCTGGCCTGCTCTGCATTTAGGAACTGGACGAGGTCCTCTTTACCGGCAAAGTGTTTGGCGAGCTTAGTGGCAAAGTCAGCTTCGCGTTCATTAAAGCTAAGTTGCAGAGTACCGCAGAGCTGACCATCGGTGCCATCGACTAAGGTGCCGTTATCAAAGAGTTCTCGGTAGTGGTTGATGGCGTAGATGTAGCTCAGCATAGCAAACTGGCTTAGCTCCCCCTGTCCGGCAGATAGTCGGGTATATAATATCCCCTGTGGATTTCCGGAAGCCTTGCTGGCAATCTCTTCCTCAGCCTCAAGCACGGTGACCTGCAGTCCACGTCGAGCGAGTGCATAAGCTGTCTGCATGCCAGCAATACCGGCACCAATAACAGTAACGTTAGCGACTTTCGGTTGTTTATCCTGCAAGTACCAAGGGGCTCGGGCCTTTGGTTTCTCGGCGGGCCAGCAGCATAAAGGGGCGTTTACGTTGGCTGTGATCATCTCACGCTTAACGCCGAAGCCTTTACGTTTAGTGATGTTAAAACCATAGCTTTCGAGCTGGCGGCGAACATTGCCTGCGGCGGTGAATGTTGCCAGTGTTGTGCCCGTATCGCTGAGTTGGCGGATGGCGCGAAAGAGTGCTGCAGACCACATGTCGGGGTTCTTGGCCGGAGAGAAGCCATCGAGGAACCAGGCGTCTACGCCGCGGCGGTTAGTGCCGATGCACGTAGCGAAGTCGGTATCTGAGAAGCCAGCTAAAACCTCGCTACTATCGCCGAGCCCCAAGTGAAGTTGACTGCGTAGGCCTCGCAGATTGATTGTGTGTACACCAGCAACCAGTGGGGGGTAGCCGGCGAGCAGCTCATCCAATGCACTGGCAAGTTGGGGCCAGCGGGTTAGTGATTGGCGAATATCTGCGGCTTTCAGCGGGTGTTTTTCGGTGCTGATATAATGTAGCTGCCATGACGTGGGGGCGTATTGTTGCCAGAGTGTTGTGGCCAGTAGAAAGTTGAGCCCGCTACCGAAGCCTGTCTCGGCAATGACAAAGTTGCCGCACTCATCTGCGGGTAGGGCGCGCCAACGGTCGATTAAATTATTACCCTCAATAAAAGTGTACTGACTCTCTGCTAAGCCGCCGTCCGTTGAAAAGTAGAAATCATCAAATTCAATGGATGCGGGAGTATTATCGTCGCTGAAGCGCACGTCGGCCGGGGTGATGTTGTTTGAGGAGGGCGTAGAAGACATAGTGTGTTACTTACCAGTGAGCATAGGGCTTAATGGACAGAGTGTAACAGCTTATCTCTAGAACAGAAGTGCGTCAGCACAGCTACCTCAGTGGCTGTGCTGGCGATCTAGTTGGCAAACTTATGGTTGTAAGCGCTGAGGATAGGTTTGTTTGGGTTGCGGTAATCGAGAACAAAATCAAAGCTTTGTCGCTGTTGGTTACGTGGCATGTCAATACTCCAGCTATTGCCACCAACGATTAACTTGTTGGCACCTGCGCGAGCTTTTACTTTTGCTCGGTACTGTTCGTTGCCAAGATACTTCATGGTATGTGAGCTTTGTTTGATTAGATCCTTATTGTGGTAGGTCTTCACGTGCAAGATCTTGTTAATCTTTTTGTTGCGGTTGGAACTGTTTTCAACGAGTTTGTCGAGCTCTTCTACTGCTTCTTTGGCTGTTGCTTGATCGAGTATGAGGACCGGTCTTACCTCTTCTGCGGCCTCAATAGCCTCCGTCTTGTGAGCGAGCTGTAGCTGTTCTTGTGTGGTTGTGTCTGGGAATGCAGGCCGAGCGACAGGAGGGGAGACTTGTTGGGCAGTTGATTTTGCCTTGTTTTCAGCAGCAAGCAGCTTTTGTTTGAGTGCCTTCATTTCTTTCTCTGCTGCGATTTGTGCTTGCTGAGCTTTTAGGCGCTCTTGTTGTTGCCGTTTGCGAGCGGCAATTACTGCCTGTTGCTGATCCTCTTTTTCGGCTTGTAGCTTAATGATGCGCTCTTTACTGAGTACAATATCTGAGTTCAGCGCTGCAATTTGACTATTATTGCTGGCTCTTGCAACCTTCAGCTCACTTAATTGTCGATCAAGCTGAGCGATACTATTATTGAGCTTCTTATATTTTCTTTCGGCTAGGTAGAATTTGAAGCCAGCATTTTTTACTAGCCCTTCGCTGGCACTGTTGGGAGTCTCGAGCTGTTGCTGCTCAACTTTTTTGAGTGTGCTTTGCTGCTTTATATAGCTGCCACGGACAGCAGGCAGTTGAGCATTGAGCTTCTCTAGGTCACTATTGAGTAGGTTGCTGTTGCTGTCTATATCGCTATTGACAGTTCGCAGCTCTGCAATACGTTGTTGATTGCTAATGATGGACTCTTTCTCAGCTTGTAGCGGGTCCGCATTGCTAAGGCTATTAGCGAGAAGACTAAGACAGAGTGTTAGAGTTAGTATGCTTGTCTTTAACATTTTATTGAGTGCTGCAGTTGCCGTAACCGATGTTGCTGTATCGACTATCTATGCTACTGCTAACACATCTCCTTGATTGAGATTGATGTCGCAGGAACGATATTATTAGTTTTTCCACTTCATTGTGCATTCTATCGTTAACAATTGCATCAGAAAATAACCATTTTTGTATTTTTCGTCACCCCTCTGTTGCTTTTGTGCATACGGGTGCCTGTCATTGAAATGACGGTGATACCTGCCTGTGACATCGTGGGGTTAATGTGCATGAAGGTGTTGCCATAGCCGGGGGAGAATATGCTAACCTGACGGTTATAGGCTTTTCGTACAATCGCGACCACCTTTCAGTACGATGATAATAATGATAGTAGAGATAAAATTATGAGTCAGTTTGTGCAACATTCGCTCTCACCGGAGCGTCTTCTAAGTGTTGGTAACAATATTCTTTACAAGGCTTTTTTAGAGGCGACGAGGATCGACTCAAAGAGACTCTATGGAGGGTTGTTAGAGGGGGGGACTGCTTCTCTTGTCACCATGCGCTTAGATGATGAGACGGAGGTGAAGATTAACTTGAGAATGTACGCAGAGGATTATCAAGGTAAATTGAACTACGGAAGTTTCAAAAAGCATGTCTCATTGTTGATTGCTCGTATCAATGAGCGTTTACAATCAAACGGTCCAGATAGAATGAATATGCGTAGTGATGCTCGAGGAGCGAATCATCTATTTAATATACCGGCCATGATGAAGGATGGCGATAAAGTCAATATATTGATGTTTGGTATGTCGACGCAGACACCGGGGAAAATATTATTTACTTTGAATTACCTTGATCCCTCGAAGCAGTCCGCATAATAGCAGAAAGCATCGAGAGGGGGCTGTAGCGTTAAGCGATGCTGATTGTAGGTAGGCTTGGCGCTTCGATAGTAAGTTTTTCTGTCGGCGCAATAACATTTGCCTCGCCTGTCGCCACTTTCTTCCCGTTTTGATTTGTTGCGACACACTTTAAAGTGACAAATTTCTTATCATCACGTTTGGCTGTCACCTCTAAGTTGATGGTGATGGTGTCGCCAATGAAAACAGGTGCACGGAAGCTGAGGCTCTGCCCAAGATAAATACACCCGGGGCCGGGCAGACGGAGAGCTAGGGCTGCAGATACGAGGGCTCCTGTAAACATGCCATGAGCAATGCGTTTGCCGAACATGCTGGCGGAGGCAAATTCCTCATCCAAATGGACCGGGTTGACGTCACCAGAAACGGCGGCAAACAATTGGATGTCTTGCTCGCTAACGGTTTTTTCATAGCTGGCTGTTTGGCCTATAGTGATCTCGTCGAAGGTGACGTTTTCAAGTGTGCTCACGCTAAACTCTCTCTATTCTGTTGTGGGAAGGTGTGTGATAGCTTTCTACAGTGACCGAGAGCTTATAGTGTACCGCAGATAGTGAGTACGGGGCTATTGCTTCAGGGAGCAGGCATAGTAATTTCTCGAGGCTATACTGTATTGCGGCGGGGGGTGAGTTGTGAATCTCATGTTACCAATGATAACATCAATGACGGTTTGTCCAGGAAGTAGCTTTCATTGCTAAATAACCTGCGGCTTAATCGGGGCGTATATTGCGTGCAATTCGCCTATATCAGAATTTAAAAACAAAATAATGGCGACGTTACGTTTTGGCCACTGGGAGAAAAAATGAGTACTGATGTGAAAACTAAGGAACACATGGCGATTGCTGAGCCGATTGACATGAGTGAGTACGCTAATTTGGTGGATGTTTTCGCTACGGCCTGTACTCGTTTTGCAGGTAATGATGCTTTTACCTGCCTTGGTCATACGATTAACTTCGCCGAGCTGTATGAGAAAGCAGGCCATTTTACCAGTTACCTGCAGAATCACACCGATCTACAGCCTGGTGATCGTGTCGCGATGATGTTGCCTAACTTGCTGCAATATCCTGCTGTGGTTTTTGGTGCTTTGCAGGCAGGTATGGTCGTAGTTAATACCAACCCTCTTTATAGTCACCGTGAGATGGTGCATCAGTTTAATGATGCCGAGGTCAAAGCAGTAGTCGTTCTGGCAAACATGGCGGCAGAAATCGAAGCTATTTTACCTGAAACAGGTATTAAGCAGGTGGTTGTTACCCAGCTTGCTGATTTTCATCCGCCGATCAAGCGAACAGTGATTAACTTTGCTGCTAAATATATCAAAAAGATGGTGCCACCCTATGCCTTGCCCGGGCATATCATGTTACTTGACGCGATGAAGCTTGGCGCCGTTAAGGCCCCCGTTATCTGTCAGCCTCAACCTGATGATATTGCAATGTTACAGTATACTGGTGGGACAACCGGTGTAGCCAAGGGTGCAGTGTTGTTGCACTCAAACCTAGTTGCTAACGCACTACAATGCACGGAAATGTTTAAGGGGTACGGTATTACGGAGGGAGCGGAGACGTTAGTTTTACCTCTTCCGCTCTACCATATTTATGCCTTTACGGTGTCGTTACTGATCTCACATACTGGTAACCACACCATCCTAATTCCTAACCCGCGTGATCTTCCTAGCGTGGTTAAGGCAATGAACGCGCAGAAGTTCACCATGTTTTCCGGCCTAAACACTTTGTTTGTTGCGCTCTGTAATGACGAGTCGTTTAAGGCGTTAGATTTCACAAACTTGAAGGCGACCATTTCTGGCGGCATGGCACTGACCGGTGATGCGGCTAAGAGCTGGCACGAGGTGACTGGGTGCGAAGTCTACGAGGGCTATGGCTTGACAGAAACCGCGCCGGTTTTAACCGTTAACTGTGGTGGTCCGGGTGGTAACCAGGTTGGAACTATTGGCGTGCCTGTACCAGGTACTGCGCTAAAAGTCGTTGATGAGAAGGGCAATACATTGCCTCGCGGTGAGGCTGGAGAGCTTTGCGCTAAAGGGCCTCAGGTGATGCGTGGCTATTGGCACCGCCCTGAGGCGACGGCGGAAGTATTCGATGTTGATGGTTTCTTTACAACAGGAGATATTGCCGTTATTCAGGATGACGGTTACCTGCGTATCGTCGACCGAAAGAAAGATATGATTATCGTTTCGGGCTTCAATGTATTCCCCAATGAAGTTGAAGAGGTATTAGTGAGGCACCCCTCCGTACTTGAGTGCGCCGTTGTCGGAGTGAAGGATGATAAGAGTGGTGAGGCACCGAAGGCTTTCGTTGTTGTTAATGACTCGGCCGTTGATGCGGCAGAGCTCAAAACATTCTGTAAAGAGAGCTTGGCTGCATATAAAGTGCCGCGCTTCTTTGAGTTCCGTGATGAGTTGCCCAAGTCCAATGTGGGTAAGGTGCTTCGTAAGGATCTGCGAGAATAAACCTTGCGGTAGCAGATGATCAGCTGCACCGAATATACAATGACGCTATAATGCATTATCTGGCCCCATCTTATGGGGCTTTTTTTGTATGATTTTTGGCGTTAATTTACACGCCAGTCATAGTAGCGACAGGTGGCAGCAATGAATAGCCTGTCGTTTGCTCTGGAGTGGAAGAGGTGTGCGGGTGAGTGTTGAGCAGTTAAAAACATTGTCTAGGCAAGTCGATCAAGCGATGATTAAGGATCGTCATCGTTTGAAGCAGGCTATTGGTCGAACGAAATCTTTGCTAAAGCAGGGTAAGCCAACAGATAAGAGTGTCGAAAAGCTGGTTGCTCAGCAGCAGAAATCTATTGAAATGGCGCAGCGTCGCCGGGAGAAACTTCCCACCGTCAACTATCCAGAGCAGTTGCCAGTAAGCCAGTTGAAAGATGAGATTCTTTCAGCGGTATTGGCGCATCAAGTTGTTATTGTGGCGGGAGAGACCGGCTCGGGTAAAACAACACAGCTGCCGAAGATATGTTTGGAGGCGGGTCGAGGTGTTTTCGGTAAAATAGGCCACACCCAGCCACGCCGCTTGGCTGCAAGAACTGTTGCGCATCGTATCGCCGAAGAGCTCGCAGTGCCAATGGGTGAGCAGGTGGGTTATCAGGTGCGGTTTAGTGATCACAGCAACCCAGAAACGCTGATCAAGCTGATGACTGACGGTATTTTACTTGCCGAAACACAGCATGACCGTTACTTACAGCAGTACGATACACTGATCATTGATGAGGCGCACGAGCGTAGCCTGAATATCGACTTCTTACTGGGCTATGTTAAGCAATTGTTGCCGAAACGCCCTGACCTCAAGGTGATCATCACCTCTGCTACTATCGATGTGGAGAGCTTTTCTCAGCACTTTTCCGGTGCGCCTGTGGTTGAAGTCAGTGGTCGAGCCTACGATGTACAGGTCGAGTATTTTCCGCCAAGTGATATGGCTGATGGTGAGGCTAAGGATGGAGATACTGCCGCACAAATTGTTGAGGCGGTTCACCATATCTGTGCGCTTGAGGCGAAAGGGCAGGGTCATCGTCAGGGCGACATTTTGGTGTTTTTGCCCGGTGAGAGGGAGATTCGTGAGTCGGCGCTGAAGTTGAGGCGGGCTGAGATTCCCCATCTTGACGTCTTGCCCCTGTACGCACGACTGACGGCATCCGAGCAAGATCAAGTCTTCAACCCATCAAAGTCCCAGGGGCGGCGTATTGTATTAGCGACGAACGTTGCTGAGACGTCATTGACCGTGCCAGGAATTCGCTATGTTATCGATAGTGGTGTGGCGAGGATTTCACGCTATAGTTATCGGACAAAGGTTCAGCGACTGCCGATTGAAGCGGTCTCGCAGGCGAGTGCAAACCAGCGCAAGGGGCGCTGTGGGCGGATTGCCGAGGGTACCTGTGTACGGCTTTATGATGAGGCCGATTTTATATCGCGGCCTGAGTTTACTGACCCTGAAATATTACGCACCAACTTGGCAGCGGTTATTCTGCAAATGCAGGGGCTGGGGTTGGGCGATATTGAGCAGTTCCCCTTTATCAACGCACCAGATAGTCGCTTAGTTCGTGATGGTGAGAAGTTGCTAGAAGAGCTCGGTGCCGTGAGCGCTCCGGGTAAGCTATCAGCCTTGGGGCGCCAGCTACTCGCGCTGCCAGTTGATCCTCGTATTGGTCGAATGGTATTGGCGGCGGCTCGAGAGGGTTGCTTGCGAGAGATGTTAATTATTGCGGGTTCGCTGAGTGTACAAGATCCGCGCGAACGGCCGGCCGATAAGCGTCAAGCTTCTGATGAGAAGCATCGGCGTTTTCAGCAGCAAGACTCAGACTTCGTGAGTCAGTTAAAGCTATGGGACTATTACGAGCAGCAGCGCGAAGAGTTATCACAAAATCAACTGCGAAAAATGTGTAAGCGCGAGTTTCTCTCTTATATGCGCATGAGGGAATGGCGCGATATTCACCATCAGCTGCGTCTAGCGATAAAAACACTTAAATTAAAAGAGAATACCGAACCCGCGAACCAACAGCAGATTCACAGGGCGTTGTTGGCGGGATTGCTTGGTCATATTGGATTTCGTGATGAGGGCAAGGAGTATTACGGGGCGCGTAATCGTAAATTCCATCTGTTCCCCGGTTCCGCTGTCTATAAAAAACCGCCAAAGTGGGTGGTTGCGGCGGAGTTGGTTGAAACGAGTAAGCTATTTGCTCGCACCATTGCGCTGATCGAACCAGAGTGGGTGCTTGATTATGCCGGCCATCTAACAAAGAAAGATTACAGCGAACCTCACTGGAGCACGAAGAGTGGCCAGGTCATGGCCTATGAGAAGGTCAGTCTATATGGTTTGGTGTTAAGTGATCGCCAACGCGTCGACTTTGGTAAAATTGACCCAGTCGTCAGTCGTGAGATATTCATTCGCTCCGCTTTGGTGGAGGGGTTGTATCGTCAGAAGGCTGCCTTTAGACGGCATAACCTACAGCTTTTGGCGGAAATTGAGCGACTGGAGGCGAAGACACGTCGGCGTGATATTTTGGTTGACGAGCAAGTGCTTTATGAGTTCTTTGATCAGCGTATACCGGAAAATATTTGTAGCCTGAGCAGCTTTGAGCATTGGCGAAAGGAGTGTGAAAAGCAGCAGCCTGAGCTGTTGTTTCTGACGCGTGAGTACCTGATGCGGCATAGTGCAAGTGGTGCAGGCGAGGCGCAATACCCTAATAGTTTACAGTGGCAAGATATTACTGTGCCGTTGAGCTATCACTTTGAGCCTGGCAGTAAGCTTGATGGTGTCACTGCCCATGTACCAGTAGCCTTGCTTGCTCGTTTACCCGACCACTTGTACGAGTGGCTGGTGCCTGGCATGTTGTTTGATAAGTGTGTTGCCTTGGTTAAGGCCTTACCAAAGAGTTATCGAAAAAACTTCGTGCCGGTACCAGAGTATGTTGAGAAGGCCTTGGCGCTTTTAGAGCGTTCAGATAGCTCGCTAGTGGAGGCATTGAATGAGGCTTTACGGCGTATTACAGGCGTTAAAATACCCATCGAGCAGTGGCGTGCCGAGACTTTAGAGGACTATTATCGAATGAACTTCCGCCTGCTCAACGAGCGTGGTGGAGAGATTATTTGCAGTCGTGACCTTGCGGCTTTAAAGCATGAATACCAACAAACAGCACAGCAAACATTGGCTAAGCAGGCTGATAATCGCTTTGAACAGGCTGACATTACCGAGTGGAATTTTGGCGAGCTACCACTAGAGCATCATTTTAAGCAAGCAGGCATGAAAATTAAGGCTTATCCGGCCCTAGTTGATGACAAGAAGAGTGTCTCTGTTAAGCTGCTTGACTCGCAGCAAGAAGCTTTTGAGCAAAGCCAAGCCGGTTTGTTACGTTTGCTGATGTTAGCCTTGCCGCAGCAGGTCAAATATCTAAAAAAAGAGCTGCTTAAAAGTAATAAAGCGAATTTAAGTCTAGTTGGGGTTGCGCAAAAATCAGTATTCCTCGATGACCTGATTGCAGCTGTCTTTCGCCGTACCTTTTTGTCAGATATTACGCGTGCTGATGCGGTGCCGAGGCAGCGCCAAGCGTTTGAGTCTTTGCTTGAGGAAAAACGTGCGGACTTGGTGGCTAATGGTTATGAGTATGAGCAATTGGTCGAGACTATATTGACGCTTAACCAAAAGGTGATGGCAAAGCTGAAAACGCTGAACTCGTTGGCTTGGGCATACTGTGCGAGTGATGTTAAGCGGCAGTTGTCCGGTCTATTCTTCAGTGGTTTTGTTGATCATGTGCCGTATCCCGTTTTACTGGATTACCCCCGTTATCTTAAGGGGGTTCTTGAGCGGCTTGAAGGGCTTGGTGGCGCGGAGTCTCGAGACAGGGCTGCGGTTATTAAAGTTGATGCGCAGCTGAAATTGCTTGATGATAAAATTAATGGCGATTTCTCTCTTTTGCGTGAAGACCACAGCTTGTTCGAATTCCGCTGGGCCATTGAGGAATATAGAATATCTTTGTTTGCACAGCGTTTGGGAACGAAGCATCCAGTTTCGGAAAAGCGCTTGAAAAAGATGTGGGTTGACGCGACCACCGTCGCGGTAAAAGTGTAGGGGATAAGTTGTTCGATGGCGAAATGATGGTTAGAATGACTATAGTTTGTAAAGAAACTATTTCTCAGACATGCTGTCAGACAGGATGATGCAGCCGAGCAAAATGTGAATTTTTCTCGGCATGAACATTGAACATTGAACATTGAACATTGAGAATAGTTCTTGTTTTTAATTAACTACATAACAGAGACGGATGTCACGGAGATTAGAATGATTAAATTAGTTAAAATGATGGCGGCGGTCCTTGCTGCTTCGTTGTTGTCTACAGTTGCGCTTGCAGAAACAACGAACCCCTTCGCTATTGACCAGGTTTCAAATGGTATTGAGCAGGTCAATTACAATAAAGAAGATGGTAAGTGTGGCGACGGTAAGTGCGGCGGCGACATGAAAAAAGAGGCTAAATGCGGCGGCGACATGAAGAAAGAAACTAAATGTGGCGGCGACATGAAGAAAGAGGCTAAATGTGGCGGCGACATGAAGAAAGAGGCTAAATGCGGCGGCGACATGAAGAAAGAAGCCAAATGTGGCGGCGACATGAAGAAAGAGGCTAAATGCGGCGGCGACATGAAGAAAGAAGGCAAGTGCGGCAACAGTCATTGAAGAAATAACTCCGTTAGTATACCCCTGCACTTAACAACAAAGCCCGTTAACAGCGGGCTTTGTTGTTTTTGGCTCATCGAAGGTGCACTATTCTATCTAGCTTGTCTCTTTGACTAACGCTATAATCTCACGCCGAAAATGTCGGCGAGTTAATCAGAGTGTAGCGAGTATTGAATGGAGCAGATGAGAATGTTCAGCCAAGGAAGAGCGGTATTACTAACGGCATTGTTTAGTTTAGCTTATGTGATCCCTGCGGCAGCTGATGCGGTTGACGCGGTTGATCCGTGGGAAGGGCTTAACCGCAAGATATTCGCTTTTAATGATTATGGCGACCGTTATCTGCTACGGCCCGTTGCCAGTGGTTATCATTATATTACTCCAGACCCTATAGAGACGGGCATTAGCAATGTTTTTAGTAATAGCTATCTAGTCGTAACCTTAATGAACGACTTATTTCAGCTTAAGTTTCTTGAGCTGGGGCGCGATGGTGCGCGCTTTACTATCAACACGACTGTTGGTCTACTTGGCTTTTTTGACGTGGCGAGTAAGATTGGCTTAGAGCACCGTAGGGAAGATTTTGGTCAAACACTGGCTTATTACGGCATGCCCTCGGGTCCTTACATAGTATTGCCTTTTTTAGGAAGTAGTACAGTACGGGACGGTTTTAGTTTGATACCCGACGCTCAACTAGCACCAGTAATCAGTTCTATCGATCACATTCCTACTAGAAATCAGGTGTTTGCAGCGAATCTTGTGAGTAAAAGGGCCGACGTGTTAGCTGTTGAGCAGTTGTTGACCGGCGACCGTTATAGTTTCATTCGCGATGCTTATCTGCAGCGTCGAGAGTGGTTGATAAATGATGGTGCGGTAGAAGACAATTTCGGTGATGAAGATTTTGATGATTTTGGCGAAGAGATTGATTTTTAATAGACTTTATAGTCGTTTGCTTTGATCTATTGTCGATAATGGATAACAGGCGTAGAGTGAGGGGAGCACAAGGTGGTATTGTTTTACGCTGAAGCAATATAACGATAAAGGCTGTTGCCGGAGCAGATATGCCGACAGATGAAAATGCTGTGATTTTGACGATCGACGACGACGATGGCGTCAGACAGAGTATCGCTGCCTATTTAGAGGATAGTGGCTTCAGTGTGATTGAGGCGGTTGATGGCGAGCAAGGACTGACGCTATTCGAGCAGTATTCGCCTGATATTGTGCTAACAGATTTAAGAATGCCTAATATAGACGGTTTGACAGTGCTGCAGGAAATTACCAAGAGGGTACCTGAGCAGCCCGTTATCGTTATTTCGGGGGCAGGAGGAATGAACGATGCCGTCGAAGCTTTAAGGCTGGGGGCATGTGACTACTTTATTAAGCCAATAGTTGATCTTGAGGTACTTGAACATAGTATTGCGCGCTGCCTCGAACAGAGCCGGTTACGGGAGGAAAACCTCCGTTATCGTACTGAACTTGAAGCTAAAAATACACAGTTGAAGTTTAACCTGAAGTTGCTGGAGCAAGACCAGCAGGCGGGGCGAATGATCCAGCAGAAGCTGTTACCGGCAAGTCCGCTTAGTGCTGGTGATTATTCTTTGAGTCACCGGATTATTCCTTCACTCTACTTGAGTGGTGATTTTGTTGATTACCTGATTGTCGATGGGCGTTGGCTTACCTTCTTTATTGCCGATGTCTCCGGCCACGGAGCCTCTTCTGCTTTTCTTACTGCGTTACTGAAAAACTTTTCGGCTCGGCAATATAGCTATTATCAACGTGGCCGTAGCCAAGCGATACTTGAGCCTAAGACTTTCTTGGGTAAGGTAAATCGATCGTTATTGAACTCCGGCTTTGAAAAGCATATGACCATGTTTTTCGGTGTGATCGATATGACGAGTAATGAGATGTCGTATTCAGTTGCGGGTCACCTACCGTTGCCCATCCTTGTTGCCGATGGAAAACCTGAATATATTCAAGGTAAAGGGATGCCTGTTGGGCTTTTTGAAGAGGCAGACTTCCACGAGAATACGTTGCAGCTACCCAATACTTTTACCTTGAACTTGTTCTCGGATGGTATTTTAGAGATACTGCCGCCGCCTGATCTGATGGCAAAAGAGGCGTATCTCCTAAACTTATTTTCAGGGGAGCCTAAAGATATGGCGGAGCTATCTCAACTATTGGCCCTCGACACGGTAGAAGAGGCACCAGATGATATAGCGGTCTTGATGATTGTTAAGGGGTAGAGATGCAAACGGGAAAGATATGGGTCGCTAAGCATGACGGTGCTTATATGATCAAATTTGTCGGCGACGTCAGGATGACTTGGTGTACGTCTTTTGACAAATATTTACAGCTAATTTTTCTCGATGAGAGCTTTAAGAGTATTTTGATCGATGTTTCTGAAGCTGAGGGCATCGATAGCACAACGCTTGGTTTGTTAGCAAAACTGGCGATTCAAGCGCAACGTCATTATCAGCACACCCCTGTGATATATTCGCCAGAACCTAGCATCACTCGGCTACTTGAAAGCATGGGCTTCGCCGATGTCTTTAGTATGACCGGTACCCTTGAGGGGGCCTGGGATGATGTGGTCAGCTTGAGCGATGGTGATTGTAGCGAGGAAGAGGTAAGGGATAAGGTTATCGAAGCACATAAGGTGCTGATGACTATGAACGAAGGGAATCGCCTTAAGTTTGAAGAGCTAGTTTCAACACTTGAGGCGAGTATCGACAGTTGATTTAGCTTGGGTCGTTAGAGAGCTGTTTTTCGGCCTCGAGCTTGGTCTGAATATAAACAGAGTGTGGCACGGAGATTAGCTCGGAAATCTTACGTATTAGTGATTCCTCGTGCTTGTCTAAGTGCTTATCGGCGTAGGCGATTTGCCACATACAGAACATGAACTGGCGGCGTTGTTCGGCGCCGTAATGCTCTGTGACTAGCTTCGTGAAGCTGTAAAGGTCGGCACTCTCACGTTGACGTTCTTGTGCAATAGCGTTAATTTCTTCTAGCCTTTGTTCGTCTAGCTCGAACAGTTTCTGCATAACGGCTTTGGTGGCATTCACTTCAGCCTCCTCTACCGTATCATCAGCCATGACTAGTTCGAGCAATAATGCACAAGCAGCGATTTCTATGCTGTCTTGTGCTGCAGTGGCATCGCTGGGTTGAGTAAACAACTCTACTAGACGCTTAAGCATTTAATGTCGCCAGCCATTGCTCGAGCTTGACTTGGTCGGCAGCAAAGTTACGTATACCTTCAGCTAACTTTTCTGTCGCCATAGGATCTTGATTCATCGCCCAGCGGAAGTCCTCTTCGTTTAGTGATATGCGCTCTTCATCACAGTGGCCACTTGGGCTGAGTTGGCGCTCTAAAGAGCCATTATCTGCTTCTAGCTCGGCTAGCAGTGCAGGGCTAATAGTGAGGCGGTCGCAGCCAGCCAGTGCCTCTATTTCGCCGGTGTTACGGAAACTTGCTCCCATAACGACCGTCTCGTAGCCGTATTGTTTGTAGTAGCGATAAATTCGGCTAACTGAGACGACACCAGGGTCTTGCATGGGGGGGTATTCTTTTTGGTCGGTGTTGTGCTTGTACCAGTCCAGGATACGGCCGACGAAGGGTGAGATAAGGAAGCATTTGGCCTCGGCACAGGCGACGGCTTGGGCGAAATTGAAAAGCAGGGTGAGGTTGCAGTTGATGCCTTCTTTCTCGAGACTCTCGGCTGCTTTAATGCCTTCCCAGGTTGAAGCAATCTTAATTAAAACACGGCTCTTATCGATACCTCGCGCTTGATACATGTCGATCAACTGGTGTGCTTTGGCAATGGTGGCTTCGGTATCGAAAGAGAGGCGGGCGTCAACTTCGGTCGAGATGCGCCCAGGGATCGTAGTGAGGATTTCACTGCCGATAGCGACAGCAAGATAATCGATACAGAGGCTCATTGCGCTGTCTTGCTCTGTCTGTTGCTGGCTCCAAGCGAGAGCTTCATCCACTAGAGGGCGATAGCGAGGCAGTTGTGCGGCCTTAAGTAGCAGTGAGGGGTTGGTTGTGGCGTCACGAGGGGTGAATTTCTCGATCGCCTCTACGTCGCCGGTATCGGCCACAACATCGGTCATGTTTTTGAGTTGCGTTAGTTTGTTGTTCATGCGGGCCCAAGTTGGTCAAAGGTGTAGTTAAAGGTGTCGTTAATGTATGCCGTTATGCTAACCCATGTAATTTAAGGCGACCATGGCTATAGCGCATTTATCGCTAAAGATAGCTGCATATTAACGTTGGCTGTTAGATAATATGAGACTATTTTTTTCTAATGCAAGAGTAATGTACATGTTTATAAGAGGGGGTTTTATCTTGGCGGTGTTATTGCTGCCTGCCTGTGCTAGCTTTTGGCAGCCGTCTGGCAAGCCAGCTACATCGCTGGCGATTGACCTGAGTAGTTTCAATAATATGGGGTTGTATGGTCCCCCGGATGGGTTGAGAAGTTTGAGTTACGAGTTTTGTATCCCTGCGGACACCGCAATCTTACGGCGCATTGAAACCATCGACGTCAAGGCAAGGGTGTACCGAAGCTCACCTGGACGAATAGGCTGTAATGATCATCAGTGGTTGATGATTAGCGATACGCACCGTCCTGACTACCGCAAGGTGCTAGGGCGGCTTGCTGCTGAGCCTGTAATCGATAAGATTGCCCCTGTTTGGTTTGAGTAGTCGCTCGCAGGCTAAAGCTCTAGTGCCGCTAGGGCTTGCTCCAATACCTCGGTGCCTGCACCAGTCTTGTGGGCATTCTCACTAAGATACCGGCGAAACATCTTCGCGCCCTTTACGCCTTGAAAGAGCCCGAGCATGTGCCGAGTAATATGATTAAGGCGGACATTATTAGTGCTTAGCTGTGCCTCGATATAGGGATACATCGCCCTAATTGCGGACTCTGGTCGAGTGCGTTCACTTCTATCGCCGTAGATTTCTCGGTCGACATCCAGCATCAAGCTTGAGTTGTAGTAGGCCTCGCGACCGACCATAACGCCGTCAACGTGCCGTAGGTGTTGCTGGCACTCTGCAATTGTTTTGATGCCGCCATTGATGATAATTTCGAGGTCCGGCAGGTCTCGCTTGAGCTGGTAAACCATCTCGTAGTCGAGAGGTGGGATTTCACGGTTTTGTTTTGGGCTGAGCCCCTGCAGCCAAGCCTTGCGGGCATGTACGATAAAGCTCTGACAGCCGCAGTCAATGAGAGGCTGAAGAAAGTCGAGCAACTCCTGGTAGGACTCCATGTCGTCAATGCCGATGCGGTGCTTGACGGTAATATCAATGTCGCTGACGTCCTGCATGGCCTTGATGCCGTCGGCAACGAGCTCAGGTTTAGCCATGAGGCAGGCGCCAAACATGCCATTCTGTACACGATCGGAGGGACATCCGCAGTTTAGATTGAGTTCGTCGTAACCCCACTGGCTTGCAAGCTTTGCGCAATGGGCGAGAGCGGTTGGATCACTGCCGCCAAGCTGGAGTGCGATAGGGTGTTCGCTCTCGTCATAATCTAGGAAGCGTGCTGGACCGCCTTTGCCGTGGATTAGGGCGCCAGTTGTAATCATTTCAGTATAGAGCACGGCCTGCTGGCTGAGCTGGCGTAAAAACACGCGGCAATGCCTATCGGTAAGGTCGAGCATAGGGGCGACACAAAAGCGACGATCGATATTCCGGGCTTTATTGCCATCTACGGGGATAGCTTGTCTATCGTCAGAAGGATGGAGGTTATCAGGCATGAGTCGTGTAGGGCCTTTCGCAGGGAGTAAGGTTGGCTGGTGATAGAAGCATGGCGGCGGATTTTAACGTAATCTGCGTGTGACTGCACTAATGAGTGTCGTGGCTAATATTATCCGGAGATACTTATTAGCTGGCTCAAGTACTCAATTTTAGTGTTGCTGAGCTGCCTGTAATCGAAGTAGGGGGTGACGATGAGTGGGCGTTGTTTGTGCTGGGCGAAATCATTGTCTAGCCAGTTCAGCTGTGCGTCATCGATGAGCTGCCGAGCGTACTGTTTACCGCAGACAATTTCTAGCTTGGCATATGGCTGCAGCTTTTTATGCGCGCAGAATAACTGCTGGCGACTGCCCTGCTGTAATAGTTGTCTTTCACGTAAATCTTGCCAGCTATCAAAGTGTTGGCTATCGAGTTGATAAAGTAGTTTGGCATATATATTGAAAATCTTTCGCCAATGATTGCCCGTCAAGCTGACGATGTTGGTAATCTCGTTAGGAGATATAGCCCTTAGTGAATGGCCATCTTTACAGAGGTCAATTTTTGGCGCATTGGCGATGTAGAGACGAATATCGGCCGTTTTATCGCCAAAGTCGCAGGTGGGTTGTGGTGCAATGCTGTGATCAAGCATGACGCAGAGTTACTCCCTGCCGGTTTATGTGAAAAACAGATGATAAGAGGAGCGCTTATCATACGCAGCAAAGATGATGTGTACAGTGATAGAGGTTCGAACGGGAGCCTCGCGCATCGTTAGGGCGCGAGGCTTTGCCTGCTAGGCAGGCTCGTGACATTCTGTAGTGACCCTATAGTCTAATGGGCTGCGGCTATTGTTGGGCTTTAATATGAAGTCGGCACATTTCTCGGCGATCATTACGCATGTAGCATTGGTGTTGCCGGACAATATGTGAGGCATGATAGAGGCATCGGCGACGCGTAATCCCTCGACACCGTATACTCGTAGCTCAGGGTCGACAACAGCCATTTCATCGACCCCCATTTTGCAGGTCCCTACAGGGTGGTAGACCGAATTGCCGGCGCTGCGCGCGTACTCCAGGATATCTTCGTCGCTGTCGCACTGGGCTCCTGGTAGAATCTCCTCTTCGCGGTGGGCGTCAAGTACGGGGGAAAGGAATATTTCACGAGCCCGCTTTATTGCCGCGACGATGTCGGTGCGATCCTGCTCTGTCTGTAGATAATTAAACTTAATGCTAGGGTAGGTTGTAGGCTTGTGGTCACGAATATGCACCGACCCAACACTTGATGGTTGAGTGATGCAGACGGTCGCAGTTGTGCCGGGGACGGTGATTAAGTTGCCTTTCTTGTCTTTCTCGCTGGCGGCAGGTGCAAAGTGGATTTGTGCGTTGGCGTGTGGTTTATTTTCGTCGGTCTTAAAAAAGGCACCGACCTCAGAGGCCGGGTGAGCAAACAGCCCGCGGCCTTTAATGAAGTAGCTAAATAGGTTTTTGATGAAGGCCAGGGGCCTTGTCTCTTCGTAAAAAGTAACGACATCTTTTAGTTTCTGCTCGATATTAACAGTTAGGTGATCCTGCATATTTTCACCGACACCAGGGCTATGATAAACAGGACTGATGCCGTGGCGCTTTAGCAATTGGCTATTGCCGATTCCGGATAACTCAAGTAACTGTGGCGAGTTAATCGTGCCGCTGCATAGAATGATTTCTTTGCGTGCACTGGCGTTGAATCCTTTGCCTTTAACGGTGTAGTTGACAGCGCTGGCGCGCTTGCCAGTAAAGACAATTTTATCTGTTAAAGCATGAGTGATAACGGTTAAGTTAGAGCGCCCTTTAGCTTGCTTCAGGTAGGTCGCAGCGGTACTTTGTCGCTTACCGTTTTTTATGTTGACTTGGTATCTACCCATGCCCTCAAGCGTGGCACCGTTGAAATCTTCGGTATAACCCATACCGACAGCCATGCCGGCTTTGATGTAGAGTTCACCTAGAGGGTATTTATTGACGGGGTTGTCGACCCAGAGAGGGCCGCCGCTGCCATGGTACTCGTTAGCACCGTTGACATTATGCTCGCTACGCTTGAAATAAGGCAGAACGTCGTCATAACTCCAGCCAACGCAGCCATTGTTAGCCCAGTTGTTGTAGTCATTGCGATGACCGCGAATATAGACCATGCCATTGATAGAACTTGAGCCACCTAAGACTTTACCGCGTGGCTGCTCCATCTGGCGCTGATGCATCTCCGGCTCGGGGTCACTGAGATAGCACCAATTATTAGCAGGGTCTTTCATTAGAAAGGCAAACCCTAAAGGCATACTAATCATAGGACTGCGGTCTTTACCTCCAGCCTCAAGTAACAGGACTCGATTGTCGATGTTTGCCGATAGCCTGTTGGCGAGGGCGCAACCGGCGGAGCCAGCGCCGACAATGATATAGTCATATTCTTGCGACATAGCGGATATCCTTTATATGGTGAACCATCATTAGTTTTATATCGGACTACTTTGCTGTCCAGAGAGTAGGAGAGCAAGAAAAAAATATTGATATTATAATGAATTCACCCGCCAGAGTGACGGGCGTATAAAACGTGTGGTTGTGACCATGAACTATTTCAGTGTGTCTTTTAATTTCTTGATGGCTATTGAGGCCTCGGCCTCATCAAAGGCCCCTTGTTTGAGATAAGCAATTTGACCTTTTTTATCTAAGATAATAATGGCAGCGCTCTTTTCATCTAGTTGCCAGTGCTGACGTGTTTTGCCATTGCCATCGAGGATGAAGGTCACTTCGGGGTGCTTTTTCTTGTTGGATTTGACCTCAGACATAACGAAACCACTAGTACCCCATAGCGTGTCATCTAAGTTGATAATGGTTGTGCTGTGCAGTACATCGAGCGGAATGGCCTCGAGCTCTAAGGCATCGGTGAAAGGTCTGATCATTTTATCTGAAGCCATGCGTCCAGCAAGGTACATGACGACATTAACCTTGCCATTATCCAGCGCTGTGCTTTTCCAGCCTGCGTATTGAGTATTGTCACCATCGAGAGTAATTTCTCCTTTGTTGGCGATTTCTGTGTTGGGTAAAGGCTGGTTGACCTCTAGAGCAAGAGAACTGAAACTGAGGCTAGCAAGGGTCAGGTTAAGTATTATCTTTTTTATCATAATGTTATTTCCTAATATGGCTAATGGCAGCAAATGAACATCCGTGTTGCCAGCAACGTCGAGGGCTGTCGTTAAATGATGCCCTGTAAGTATTCTTTTAGGTCGGCCCTAATCGGCATGAAGTAGATATTCTGTCCTCTACTTCTAACAAATGCTAGTGCCTGTCTGGCAAATTCTCTGTTCCATTGCATGCTTGGTTCGAAGTCATTAGGGAATATAGCGTTGTTTCTAGTCTGCCAATAGGCCTTTGATCGCTCCCCCAAAACGGGGCTAACACCCCAATATATAATAGTTTTAGGCATTATCTCGGCATAGAGAGACATGAGGCGAATGTCGAAAAAAGGCTGGGTAAAGAATCCATCAGCCCCCGAAGAAATCTTCTGCTGGCAGTAGAGTAGTTCTTGGCTGAAGCTTTGGCGATAGGGGTCTAGCGCGGCAAATACTTTTTTCTCTGGCCAGTGTTGCTTTATGTATTGGATGAGTTGACAGCTGGTTGTGGGGTAGATGGAGCGACCTAAGTCTTGTGGTTTATCGCCCGTAACAATGAGTAGTTCATCCATGTCGGCGACAGCTGCGGCGATGTTGTCAGGGTGATTAATCAGGTCAAAGTCTATAGCACGGAGGTGTGGAATGCAGTGGGGTATGGCCAGCTTTGCAGCGCTACAAGCATCCCAGCTGCGCAGTTCAAAACGCATTAGATCCGGGATGTTAATGGTATCGACTTTATTAAAGCTGCTCGTCAGTACGTCGAGTTCATTTTCGAGACTGTTGTTGTCCCTGGCGACGATTTCGATGGAGATCCGCGTACTGTTGTTGCTCATAATAGATACCGCACTAATTAGATTTTAAAAGGTTTATTGTTTAAGAACTGGTCTACAGTTGATTGTAGTGCTCTTCGCCTCTGGCTTAAAGCTTTACTCGGCTGCATTGTTGTTGTGGTGTTAGCTTGCACATACTAGAGCGAGACGTAAGTAGTTAATGGCTTGGGAGTGTAATCGCTTTGGACGGCTCAATAAATAGGACAGGACGTCTGTTGTTGCTTAGGCCTAAATTGATTGGGCTGTGTGAGCAAGCGACGACACAGCTTTTGTTATTATGCCGAAATCAAACTTTGATTGACCTTTGCCGTTCTATCTTACAGGAACCTGGGGTGTTGTTAGTTTGCGCCTCTAATCTTGACGAGGCGCGTCAAGCTCTGGCCGAGGGTAATATTTTTTTACTATTGGCAGATACGGAGCAGATGAGTGTGTTGGAGGGCCTCCTTGCTCTAGTGTCGAGGCAAGCGGCTCCGCCACCTGTTGTGCTGTGTTCGAACAATGGTTCCGAGCAGCCTACAGGTAATATAGGATGGCCGTTTGATGAGGTTATACTCCCGCTTACCTCTAAGCAGTTAGAAATAAAACTCTCGTTGTATTATTCATTGTTTCAATATGAGCGAAGCATAGAGCGCCTACGCTTTGAAAATCAGTTGGTTGAAGAAGGGGAACGCCGGCTTAAAAATGATAATAAGCTGTTACTGCAGGCTGTTGCAGAGCCTCTTCTCGCCGCTGACCTTGAGGGGAGGATTACGTTTGTTAATAACTCGGCTTGTCAGATGCTGATGAGCGATAGTGATGGCTTGATTGGCAGGTTGATGATCGATTTTATTCCGGTAGATTTGGCCGGTAATTATGCTAGCAAGTGGCGTGATACGTGTTTCTATACTGATTGTGTGTTGGCGAAGGTAGTTGTTGATTTTGAGATAGCTGTTCACTGGCATGGTTCAGAGCGCTGCTGGAGAACGGAGTGCTTGGTGACCCCGATGTTGCATGAGGGGGAATGTGTGGGCGTTGTCGTCACCCTGCATGAACTGGCAGAAAAGAGCTCTGCTGAGAAAAAGCTGCGTCGTATATTAGAGAAAGACCCGTTAACAGGAACGATGAGTCGCAGTGCTTTTGATCGTGTCTTATCGAGCCAGATTCAGTTTTCTGCTCGTCATCATCAGCAATTTAGTCTGTTGTTTGTCGGATTAGACCGTTTTAAGCAAGTGAATGATAGCTTTGGGCATGAATGTGGAGACCTATTGCTCGAACTAGTTGCGGGGAGAATTGTAGGCATTGTAGGTGAAAATTGCGGGCGTTTTGGTGGAGATGAATTTGTCATTCTGCATGGGAATATCGATTCTATAGCTGATAGCGGTGAGCTGGCTTCATTACTTTTACTTTCGCTAGCAGAGCCTTATATTATAAAAGGAAACACAGTCTATATAAGCGCTAGTATAGGTATTACAGACTATCCAAATTCAAGTAGAGATAGCAGTGAGTTGTTAAATAATGCAGGTTTAGCATTGAGTCAGGCTAAAAGTTCAGGCGGTAATGTGTATCGGTATTACGTCAGTGGTCTACAGCACCATATGGCAGAGGAGTTAGTGCAGCTTAATCTGCTGAGATCTGCTATAGAGAATAATGAGCTCACTTTGCGCTATCAGCCTCAGGTGGATGTCTTGACTGGGCGGGTGGTAGGGTTTGAGGCATTAGTTCGTTGGTTAAGGTGTGATGGGACCTTAGTAATGCCGGATCAATTTATTCCTTTGGCCGAGTCTAACGGTATGTTAAAGGCAATCGATCGTTGGGTATTGGAACAGGCTTGCATTGCTTGCCAGCGGTGGATTGAGCGGGTGCGGCGGCCGATTAGGATTTCAGTGAATATCTCAGCAGCTGAGTTTGGTCGCCCTCAGTTATTGAAGGATGTGAGTGAGCTGCTCC
This sequence comes from Sinobacterium caligoides, assembly GCF_003752585.1. Taxonomy (NCBI): domain Bacteria; kingdom Pseudomonadati; phylum Pseudomonadota; class Gammaproteobacteria; order Cellvibrionales; family Spongiibacteraceae; genus Sinobacterium; species Sinobacterium caligoides. The sequence continues at coordinate 293,207 of NZ_RKHR01000003.1, read as the reverse complement.
AGTTGACAGAGCTGCCAGCAAATTGTCTCACACTCGAGGTGACGGAGCGCCTCCTAATCGACAAGCATTTACCGGTAAGGGAGGCGTTGCAGTCTTTGCATAACCAGGGCGTCTTAGTAGCCATCGATGATTTTGGTACAGGTTATTCGTCGTTGTCATATTTGCAAAGTTTACCGGTAGATGAGGTGAAAATAGATCGCAGCTTCGTCAAAAACATTTATCGCTCGAGTCGTAGTGAGCATATTATTAAGTCGATTATTAGTTTGGCCAAAGACTTGGATTGTAGTTTAGTAGCGGAAGGGGTTGAAACAGAGCAGCAATCTGGCTTTCTTGCTAGTCTAGGTTGTGGTGTGCAGCAAGGTTACTTATTTAATCGCCCTATGAGCGAGGAACAGGCGATGGCGCTTCTTTGCTCGGAGCGGGTGCGAGCAAAGTGTGCAGGGGGAGGGGCAGTGGATTTAATTGCTATGCTTAACGATAACCTTAATTAAAATTTAGCCAAATCGGATTGATCGACTGCAACTGGCCTCGAAGCTATTGATAGAGGGGGTAGAGCTAATAAGCGGGTCTTTCTTGTCACGTATTGCGTCAGCATATATTAGTGGTAAATAATGTTCTGCAGTTGGCACAGAAAGCTCGCTGCCGTAGTGTTCTGAGTAGTGTATGAGTGATGACGTATCGCTATTTTTAAGGGCGTTGTATATCGTTTTGTCAAAGCTACCCGCCCAAGTAACATCATTTATATTTCCGCTCATCCAAGCCTGCCAAGCGGCTATATTGTGTACTATATTGCCTGAGCATAAAATTAACACCTCTTCTTGTCTAAGCCATTTAAGCTGTTTTGCTAAGTCCCAGTGTTGTTGTGGGCTAAGTTTACGGTTTAAACTAATCTGTAAGGTGGGTATGTTGGCGCGAGGAAAAAGTTGATTCATGAGAGACCAACAACCATGATCTAAACCCCGCTGCTGATCGAGCTGAATAGAGGGCACCCGTCGGTGTACCTCTTCGGCGAGTATCGGTGCACCGGGACAGGCGTACCGTAGTTGGTTTAGTTGAGCGGGGAAACCGCTAAAATCGTGCAGTGTTGGAGGGCTTCTGTGGTGGGTGATATAAGTGCCGTTGCTCTCCCAGTGTGCAGAAATGACGATTACGGCTTTAGGTGAAGGAGTGCCAATATAGAGTTTATGCCAATCCCTGCTAAATGGGTTGTCCTCGATTGCGTTCATTGGGCTGCCGTGAGCTAAGAATAACAAAGGATATTTAGAGTTAGTCATTGTTTCACACCACTTTTTAAAGGGGGGGGTAATGTTAGTGGTATTGACTCATCAATGAATTACTTGTTCTGCAGCGTAGTGTCTTTTTCCACGAGTGTAATCGTTAAGAGTGACCAGGAGTAAAGTACGGATTTTTTATGGTTGCTATTCGTGCCGACCTCTAATAGGGAGTGGCTATCAGTGTGGGGGGCACTGGGACTCATCGTGCTCTCGTTATCAGAATTGCTGTTGAGAGGGAGGTTATTTGACCGTAGTTTATCTGTTGCGGCGACGAAGGAGGTGGTGAGTTAAAAAGGAAATTAATTGCTCGTCATTGCTTCGCAATAGTTCTTGAGGGCGTCTGCTTCGGCGGCTAGCCCCTTCGACAAAGCAGCGCCAAACTTACGCTGAGCAAGGCCTGCAAATAGACCTGAGAGGTTTAGCTCAACTCTGTAATGAGTCGCGCCTTCCTCTGTCAGTGAAAAGTAGCGATGACGTGAGCCCTTGGTTAGAAAGGTGAACCAGCCCTTGTCTTCCCAAGCAAAGTATTTGTCCGTTTTGTAAGCTAGGATTGTATGGTTATACTCCTCCAGCTTGTCTCGGCCAAGATCGACTTTGACTCTTACGCTATCCCCAGGTTTGACGGAGCCTTTCGCCTCTTTGAGCCAAGGGTTCCAGCGATGATAATGATCGATACCGATGACGGTCTGAAACACCTGGGTGGGAGTGGCATTGATTATTCTTGTCTCGCTTAGTGTTAATATGGGCATTTTAACTGATAGCAACTCTGTGAGCAGTGAATGGCGCTTAAATCTACGGTCTACAAAATTCAATTACAAGTATCCGATATGAACCGGCACTACTATGCTGAGCATCATTTATCTGTTGCATGTCACCCCTCTGAATCTCTATTGCGCATGTTAACAAGAATTATTGTATTTGGCCTTAACGCCGATGAGAAATTAACCTTTGGTCGAGGGTTGTCGGAGGTCGATGATGCGCCGTTATGGCTGAAAGATGATACTGGCGAGGTTAAGTTGTGGATAGAGGTGGGAAGTCCATCCGTTGATCGGATGATGTGGTTGAGGGGGAAGTCAGACACTTATGCGAACTATTCCTATCAAGAGTCGTCGCGGGTATGGTGGGCAAAGCATGGGGCTGAATTGTCAGTACTAGATAAGTGTGAATATTACTTGCTACCTGAGGCCTTACTGAAGACTTTGACTGGGGGGATTAAACGACAAATGAAGATCGGTTTATTAGTGACTGATGACACGATTATGTTGACAGGAGATCTCGAGGCTGAGTTTTTGTTAGAGAAGATGGATAGCCTCGAGATAGGGTGAGTTAGTTCTTTTATCGAGGCTAGAGGTCGATTGGTGCGACACATTGCCCCGGTAGTTTTGTGTACTCAATACTTTGACGACTGATAATCGTACGTCCATCACTTAGGACGAGAAGTAATCGATAGGGTTGTTTGTCATTGATTAGGTCAGAAGCGATGGCAAGCGTGAAAGGGGTTGCTGTCTCCGGGTTGGCAATAACTTTTCTTGATATAAGCTTTTGATTGATCGTGCTTTTTTTGTCTTCTTGGATGAGTGTGATAGAGAGCTGTTGGTCATCGGCTTGCTGCAATATATTTACACTCCCGCAAAGGATCTGTACTGCAGCCCGTTGATACTCACCATTAAAGTAGGAGCCTTCTGAAATGATTAGGTTATCCCCTTTTAGTGAATAATGGAGCTCGCTGAGCTCTGGTGAGGGGACTTGTTCGGTGGCTGTGAGCCAAAGCAATGATTTCCCTTCGATACCCCAACTCTCGCCAAGCCAGCTAAAAATATTGTATAGCTGTAAGTCTCCCTGAGGCCCGAGATAGAACCCTTCAGGCTCACCGTTTTTACTGGCTTTAAGCCATAGTCCGGTAATATCCTTTGGCTTCATTGGCTGGCTGCTGCAAGCTGTGATTAGGAGAATGAGGGAGAATATAGTAATGCGGATCATAAAGGGCTCGGTACAAACAGTTATAGTATCGGGGATAGACAGCAATGTCGCTGTAATAGTTTCAATATAGCAAAGAGGCTGGTCTTTTGAAAAGCAATGCCAGAGCCCGACGCAGAGGGGGGGGGAGCTTATAAAAGCAGGTAGGTATGGGCTGCCCGAGGTTATTTCTCGTTGTCTTTTATTGAAAGGCACTGCTGTTAGAGGCGAAAAAAGCTATACTCCTCAATGCTAACGACTTTATTAGGCTTTTAGGCTAGTGTAGAGTGATAATAAAGGGCTATTCGGTGGCACGATGGTGCTGTAAGTTGATCAAGAATGACACCTTGAAGCATCAGGATAGCTACTAATAATAAAAAATTTGCTATTGGATGAAAGTGGGCAGGAATGTGATGCGAATAATAACGATTGTTTTCTTTAGTCAATTAATGAGTTTTATGGCTGTTGCTGAGACGTTACCAGAAGGCATGGTGTTAAACGGAGTGGCCGAATTTAAAGAGTTAAACCGCTCTTATTTTGTTGGTGCGCTGTATTTAGAAGAGCCTGCAAATACAGCAGAAGCGGTCCAGGCGCTTGCTAGTACACGGCGAATGATGGAAATTCGAGTCACGGCCAAGCGCTGGAGTCCTAGGCGGTTCTCGAGTCAGTGGACTCAGTTGATTGTTGCTAATAATGAAGAGGCAATGTTGAACCGTTATTCCGATGAGTTTATAGCTTTTAATAACATGGCCCGTTTTAGCCTGAAGCGTGGAGACACTTTGCTTTTTGACCAAAGCCCGGATGGCAAGATTGTGATACATGTTAATGGTGTCAAGACGGCCTCATATGACCGAATTGGTAGTTTTGATATGCTGCTGAACACATGGATAGGTAAGCGACCGCCTTCTACAGAGTTTAAGCAATCAATATTGGGGGCTGTAGATAATGCTGGAGCCCTATCGTTGTATGAAGCTACAACTGTTCAGCCTGAGCGTCGGGATATCGTAGTGCAGTGGATGGGGGCGATGCAGCAGCTTGCGATGGCTGCTGGTTCGGGCGAAGTTCCTGCAGCTTCTTTAGGGGGGTTGGCAAACGCAACGACAGAGGCCGTTGATGCCGCCTCTACGTTAGAAATAGTACCCGATAAGATAGAGAGCACTAAGCCAGCAAGTCAGTCGATAGTCGTTGAAGAAAAGGAGGTGGTTGCAGAGCTTGTTGAAGAAAGTGTGGCGGTCGAGGAGGAGCTTGTCGACGACTTGGAGCTTGGGGATGACTTCGATATTGATCCTGAAATTATCCAGCAGCAGCACGATATGATGTTGAAGCTTTATCGCTCAAGTATTGTCAAGCAAACATTGCGTAAGGTTCAGTACCCGAGTCGTGCTATTAAGCGTGGCTTAGAAGGGCTGGTGGTTGTCGAGGTGCGCCTAGATCGTTTTGGTAAGCGCTTATCTGCAGAGAGAGTGCAGTCAGCCAAATATAGCTTGTTAAATAAGGCGGCTATGGCCGCAGTGTCTTCTGTAGAGAGTTATCCTGCTGCCCCAATAGCTCTAAAGGGGGATGTCATCTCGGTTAAAGTGCCGATTCGCTTTGCACTTAACTGATCGTTAGGTCATGGAGTGTAAATAGGCGGCTACAAATAGCCGCTTTTTTGTGTCAGAGAAACTTGTTTAGTCATGTAAACATGAAATATTATTCAAGCGCAGGTGTGGGTTACGTATTTGTACTTATTGGTATTGCTGTGGAAACGCATACCATCAATTTTTACGACTTAATAAAACTGAAGGAGAGTCATGTTTGGTGCTAAGGAAAAATCGAAGAATGTGGGCAAGGTGTTTTATGCTCCATGGGAAAAGGCTTTCGACAGGGTACTGACGCCGTTTGACGAATTTATACATCGTCAATCAACAAGTGGCTTGATTCTAATGACTATGGCAGTTGTAGCCTTGTTGTTGGCTAATTCCCCTTTGTCGGCGGGCTATGAGAATATATTAAAGACCTATTTTAAGCTTTCTTTCGGCGGGTTTGAGCTAAAACTGTCTCTGCAGCACTGGATCAATGACGGCTTGATGGCTTATTTCTTCCTTCTGGTCGGTCTAGAACTTAAGCGGGAGTTTCTCGTTGGTGAGCTCGCAGATACTAAGAAAGCAGTTCTGCCGATTATGGCAGCTATCGGAGGCATGGTCATTCCGGCAGGTTTATATGCTGTTTTTAATATTGGTGGACCTGGTGCCGGAGGCTGGGGTATACCGATGGCAACAGATATAGCTTTCGCTGTGGGTATTATTACCTTGATGGGTAATACAGTTCCTAAGTCATTGGTAACATTTTTGGTGGCGCTGGCAATTGTTGATGACTTAGGGGCGATTGCTGTTATTGCAGTATTCTATACCGAGCAGTTAAATTTTGCTGCAGCAGCATGGGTAGGAGCGTTAACCTTCTTGCTGGTGGCGATGAATTTCGGTGGCATTAGGCGCACGGGCCCGTATATGTTTGTTGGTGTGTTGCTTTGGTTTGCCTTATTAAAAACTGGTATTCATGCCACCCTGGCTGGCGTCGTTGTAGCCTTTACTATTCCTGCGATGCCAAAATTTGATGCCGTGGCATTTGCTACCAAGGTTAAGCGTTCGGCGGTTAGGATTGGAGATAGTGCCAATTTGGGTATCGATATCATGCGTAATGATGAGCTGCGTGCCAATGCACAGAGCTTAAAGAGTGGTATCGAGCTGGCCCAGGCGCCGTTACAGAAGGTTGAGCACGGTTTACATACTCCTGTGACTTACTTTATTGTACCTTTATTTGCCCTAGCGAATGCGGGGATACCTTTCTCTGCATTTTCGGGTGATGTTTCGTTACTAAATAATGTAACGCTTGGTGTTATTGTCGGCTTGTTTTTTGGCAAGCTGATTGGTATCGCTGGTGCTGTTTGGTTAGGGCGCTCTTTCGGGCTCGGCTTGCTGCCTAAGGGTTGCAATATGATGCATATCGTCGGTGTGGCCTTGCTTGGTGGAATCGGTTTTACGATGTCCATCTTTATCGCTGAGTTGGCTTTTGCGGGAAGCGAGCAATTGATTTTGGCCAAAGGCGGGATCTTAATAGCTTCGTTGCTCTCAGGGATCTTTGGTTATATTGCGCTGAAATATGCTGGCAAGAGTAAGCCTGGTCGTTAAACATTGGTTGAGTTAAGGGGGTGGTTTTGTGCTGCCCTTTAACTATTGGGCGATTGTTGTGCATTATATTGGTGCGCTCTAGGTTGAGATTAACTTTCTTTTACGTAGTCTTTGGCAATATTCTATTAGCAAAAAAAAACCGCCCATAAGGGCGGTTTTTTTTTGCTTTACGTGATTACTCGGGGTAATCACGCTTGGCTGGTCCGGTATAAAGCTGGCGTGGGCGGCCAATTTTATAAGGATGGCTGATCATTTCATGCCAGTGTGCAATCCAGCCTGGCGTGCGGCCTAGTGCGAATATGACAGTAAACATGCTGGTCGGAATGCCTAGTGCCTTCAGGATGATGCCTGAGTAGAAATCGACGTTTGGATAAAGCTTCTTCTCGATGAAGTAAGGATCTTCCAATGCAATTTGCTCGAGTCGTTTAGCGATCTTGAGTAGAGGGCTGTCCTCTAGACCAAGCTCGGCCAATACTTCGTCGGCAGTTTCTTTCATCACGCGAGCGCGAGGGTCGAAGTTCTTATAAACACGGTGACCGAAGCCCATTAAGCGGAAGGGGTCGTTTTTATCTTTGGCGCGGGCGACGAACTCATCAATATTTGATACGTCACCGATCTCGTCCAGCATGGCAAGAACAGCTTCGTTGGCGCCGCCGTGTGATGGCCCCCAGAGTGCAGCAATGCCCGCAGAGATACAGGCGAATGGGTTGGCGCCTGTCGAGCCCGCAAGGCGTACTGTTGAGGTTGAGGCGTTTTGTTCGTGATCTGCGTGAAGCAGGAATATCCGATCCATTGCCTTGGAGAGTACAGGGTTGACTTTGTACTCCTCGCAGGGGTTGCTGAACATCATGTAGAGGAAGTTCTCAGCATAGTTTAAATCGTTGCGAGGATAGACGAAAGGTTGACCGATAGAGTACTTGTAGGTCATGGCGGCGAGAGTTGGCATCTTAGCGATTAGGCGTTGTGCGGAGATCTCGCGGTGACGCTCGTCGGTGATGTCGAGAGAGTCGTGGTAAAAAGCGGACAGTGCGCCGACTACGCCGCACATGATGGCCATAGGGTGGGCATCGCGGCGGAAGCCGTTAAAGAAGTGGCTGAGTTGATCGTGCACCATCGTGTGGTATCGGATGTTGTTGATAAACTTAGTTTTTTCTTCTTTGTTTGGTAGCTTGCTATAAACGAGAAGGTAGCAGGTTTCTAAAAAGTCTGATTTCTCGGCTAGCTGCTCGATAGGGTAACCGCGGTGTAGAAGTACACCTTTTCCGCCATCGATATAGGTGATCTTTGATTCGCAGGAGGCGGTGGAGACGAATCCCGGATCGTAAGTAAAATAACCTTTGGCTGTCAGTCCGCCAACGTCGATCACGTCTGGTCCGATAGTGCCAGACATTACGGGCAATTCTAGTGCTTCTTCTAGATCGTCCAGCTTGAGAGTTGCTGTGCGCTCACTCATATTGGGCTCCTGATAACTTATTCTTACATTACAGAGGTGTCCCTTTTGAGGACGGCATCACTATAGAGGGATTAAATTCTTTGTCAATGTAGCGGAGTGTCGCGATATAGGTATTTTTTCGTACATAAGGGCTTGACGTGAGAGCATTACTCAATGGTTAGTCGGAATCAGTCCATAACGCGTTCATAATGGGGCTTTAGGCACTGTTTTGGTGCGCTCTATCATTTTGAAAAATATTGCTAATAAGCGCTGCGCAATAGTCACCCTCGGCCCTTTAAATCTGTCATATGACGTTGTAATTACCTCGTCGCGAGCATATAATTTCGGGCGGATTTTGGTTGTTTGGTGTCGAAATGCGTAATTTTAATGCCGGATAATCGATGATTCCAAACATAATATGGGGCCTCCTTTGTAAAAAGTGACAAGCCTCAACACTTTTCGATGAACCGCCTGCATAACTGGGCATTATAGAAGTGTAACTAGTCGTGAAAGATAATAGACCTGTAAATCTCGAAATTGGGACCATGAAACTCCCTCTTACCGCCTATGCCTCGATTCTACACAGAATCTCTGGGGTGTTTATTTTTGCTGGAGTAGCTTTGCTGCTGTGCTTGTTGGGATCTTCGTTAGAGAGCGAAGAGAGCTTCCGTGCTGCACAAGAAAGTCTGCAGTCTCCTGTCGCAAAGTTTGCGCTGTGGGTTGTTTTAGCTGGCCTTATCTATCATCTCGTGGCTGGTACTAAGCACCTGATTATGGATATGGGTATCGGTGAATCACTAGAGGGTGGTTTGCTGGGTGCTAAGTTGACTATCGCCATCTCAGCTGTACTGATTATTCTTGCGGGGGTGTGGATAGTATGAGTGTAACATCTGTAACTACGTATGGGCGTAATGGCTTGGCCGATTGGCTAGTTCAGCGCGTAACAGCCGTTGTCTTGTTGGCGTACTTTGTTTTTCTTACTGTTTTTATTGCCTGCAATGAAATTACTTTTGCGCTCTGGAGTGCTCTGTTTGCAGAGACCTGGATGCGCGTCTTTAGCATGATGGCGTTGCTGTCGTTGTGCGCGCATGCCTGGATTGGTCTGTGGGGAGTATCTACTGATTACATGACTGCCCGTATGATGGGTGCGAAAGGTAATCTCGTTCGTTGGGTCTTTCAATCAGTTGTTGCTGTCGTGACCTTTACATACCTCGTTTGGGGTGTTCAGATTTTGTGGAGCGTGTCGTAATGTCTATTCGCACTATCTCTTTTGATGCCATCGTTGTTGGTGGTGGCGGTGCGGGCATGCGTGCCGCGCTACAAATGGCTCAGTCAGGTTATAACACGGCTGTCGTCACTAAAGTTTTCCCGACGCGTTCGCATACCGTGTCAGCTCAGGGTGGTATAACCTGTGCAATCGCTAGTAATGACCCGAATGATGACTGGCGTTGGCATATGTATGACACTGTCAAAGGTTCTGATTACATTGGTGACCAGGATGCTATCGAATACATGTGCTCTGTTGGCCCTGAGGCCGTCTACGAGTTAGATCACATGGGTCTACCTTTTTCTCGTACAGAAGAGGGGCGTATCTATCAGCGTCCTTTTGGTGGTCAGTCAAAGGATTTTGGTAAGGGTGGTCAGGCTGCTCGTACTTGTGCGGCCGCTGACCGTACTGGTCATGCGCTGCTACACACGCTTTATCAGAGTAATTTGAAGAGTAATACTCAGTTCTTGAATGAGTGGTATGCGGTTGATTTGGTCAAGAATGCGGCAGGCGATATTGTTGGTTGTATCGCGATCTGTATCGAAGACGGCGAGACCGTCTTTATCAAGTCAAAAGCGACTGTTCTGGCGACTGGCGGTGCTGGTCGAATCTTTGCCTCTACAACGAATGCGCACATCAACACGGGTGACGGTATTGGCATGGCGCTCCGTGCAGGTATTCCTGTTCAGGATATCGAAATGTGGCAATTCCACCCGACAGGTATTCACGGTGCCGGTGTTTTGGTTACCGAGGGTTGTCGAGGAGAGGGTGGTTACCTGATTAACAAGGATGGTGAGCGTTTTATGGAGCGTTATGCACCTAACGCTAAGGATTTGGCGGGTCGTGATGTTGTGGCGCGTTCCATGACACTAGAGATTCTTGAAGGGCGTGGTTGTGGGCCGGATGGAGATCACGTATATCTTAAGCTTGATCACCTCGGTGAAGAGGTTTTGCATAGCCGTCTACCAGGAATCTGTGAGTTGTCGATTACTTTCGCACACGCTGATCCTGTTAAGGTGCCTGTGCCTGTAGTTCCTACTTGTCATTATATGATGGGTGGTGTGGCTACAAATATTCATGGACAGGTGCTGACTGTGGATGATAGCGGTCAGGATGTCGTTATTAATGGTCTATATGCCTGTGGTGAGGTTGCCTGCGTTTCTGTGCATGGTGCCAATCGCTTAGGCGGTAACTCGTTGCTTGATCTTGTTGTTTTTGGGCGTGCTGCCGGTATCTATATCGAAAAAGCACTGCGTGAAGGTATTGAGATGGATGCGGCAACAGATGCGGATGTCGAGAAGGCTATGGCGCGCTTGAATCGCCTTAACAGCGCCTCTGATGGTGATAAGGTCAGTGACTTGCGTAAAGAGTTGCAGACTATTATGCAGAACCACTTTGGCGTGTTCCGTCGTGGAGACTTTATGCAAGAAGGCATAAAGAAGCTTGCGGAGCTGCGTACACGTATTGAAAACTGTCGCTTAGATGATAAGTCGGCGGCGTTTAATACGGCGCGTATCGAGGCGCTCGAGCTGCAAAACTTGTTTGAGGTGGCTGAGGCGACAGCTGTAGCGGCCGAGGAGCGTAAGGAGAGTCGTGGCGCTCATGCTCGTGATGACTTCCAGGATCGTGATGATGAAAACTGGTTGTGCCACTCAATGTACTTCCCCGGTGAAAAGCGAGTTTCTAAGCGTGCGGTAAACTTCAAGCCGAAGACCGTACCGACGTTTGAACCGATGGAACGTAAGTACTAATAAGGGAGCAGGAAAATGTTGAAAGTTTCTATTTATCGCTACAACCCTGCGACCGACTCTGAGCCTAAAATGGTTGATTATGAGTTGGATACCCAGGGCAAAGATATTATGGTGTTGGATGTGCTTGAGCAGCTTAAAGCTGAGGACTCAAGTATCGCCTTTAGGCGCTCGTGTCGTGAAGGTGTTTGTGGTTCTGATGGTCTTAATATCAACGGTAAAAATGGCTTAGCTTGTATCATGCCATTGTCTGAGGCGGGCTTGCGCGGTGGCAAGTTAGTCATTCGTCCGTTACCTGGGCTGCCGGTTATTCGTGATCTAGTTGTAGACATGGAAATGTTTTATGACCAGTACAAGAAGATCAAGCCTTATCTGCTGAATGATACGCCAGCGCCAGCCATTGAACGCTTGCAGTCACCTGAGGAGCGTGAAAAGCTTGATGGCTTGTATGAGTGTATACTCTGCGCCTGTTGCTCGACATCATGCCCTTCGTTCTGGTGGAATCCCGATCGTTTTATCGGTCCAAGCGGCTTGCTTCAGGCGTGGCGTTTTCTTGTTGATAGTCGTGATACGGCTACTGAGGAGCGTCTCGCAGGCCTTGATGACCCGTTCAGCGTTTTCCGCTGTCATGGTATTCAAAGTTGTGTCAATGTGTGTCCTAAGGGTCTTAATCCAACCCGAGCAATTGGTCATATCAGAAATATGCTGCTAGCAAATGCCACGTAAAATGTAGCGTTAGCCCTAGTGGTTTGGGTGGAGGTGTTTTACAATGCCTCCGCCCGATTTAAGGCAGAGTGAGATCCGTCTTAATGGTAAGGGTGGTCGACCATCTTGCTGGATGGTTTGAGGCTAAATAAAAAGCTGTATCCCTCGGGGGTTGCGGATAAAATCCCGATTATTATCGGAGGCTTAGGTCGATCGGTTGGAATGCTCAGGTATTCTCGATTTGCTATTTGGTGCTACATCAGCGCTTAGCTTTTGGGTTAATAATTGCTCCCATCTTAAGGTGTGTGATAATGCAAGAGAGCATCATGGAACTGCTGTGGAGCAGTTCACATATAAGTGGCGGTAACTCTGCTTACGTAGAAGATCTCTACGAGCAGTACTTGTTGGACCCTAATTCTGTACCGGAAGACTGGCGCACCTATTTCGAAAAGCTTCCTCGGGTGGAGGGTGTTGTCAATCAAGATACTCCTCACTCCCCCGTCGTTGAGCATTTTGAACTGCTTGGTAAGTCAAGGTTAAGGCCCGCTGCGGCAAGCAGTGAAGGCGTTAGTACTGAGTATGAGCGTAAACAGGTGCGCGTTGTTAACCTGATTGAATCCTACCGGAATCGTGGCCATCAAAAAGCTACACTAGATCCGTTAGGGTTATGGCAGCGCCAATTGCCTGCCGATCTCGATATTCATTTTCATCAGCTTTCAGCTGCTGATCTCGATACAACCTTCCAAACATCCAACCTCTTTAGTAACAAGTCGGAAGCGACACTTAAAGAGGTTATTGATGCGCTAGAGTCAACCTACTGCGGCAACGTGGGGGTTGAGTTTGCACATATCACCTCTCATGAAGAGCAACAATGGTTGCAGCAGCGAATGGAGTCCGTTCGTGCCAAGCCTGAGTACGGTGATGAGGTTAAACGCCATATACTGGAACGCTTAACAGCGGCGGAAGGGCTAGAAAAGTACCTTGGCTCGCGCTATCCCGGCACAAAACGTTTTGGTTTAGAGGGGGCTGAGAGTCTTATCCCTATGTTGGATGAACTTATTCAGCGTGCAGGCTCTTACGGTGTCCAAGAAGTCGTCATAGGTATGGCGCACCGTGGTCGTTTGAATGTTCTGGTCAATACGCTAGGTAAAAATCCTCGTGAGTTATTTGATGAGTTCGACGGCAAAGCCAACTATGTAGGTTCAGCTGATGTGAAATATCATCAGGGCCTATCTTCTAATGTGATGACCAGTGGTGGTGAAGTTCATCTTGCCATGGCTTTTAACCCATCTCATTTGGAAATTGTATCGCCTGTTGTTGAGGGCTCTGTTCGCGCTAGGCAGGATCGAAGAGATGCGCCTGAGCAGGTGCTGCCTGTTGTCGCTCATGGTGATGCGGCTTTTGCAGGACAGGGTGTAGTCATGGAGACGTTTCAGATGTCTCAGACTCGAGCTTATAAGACAGGTGGAACAGTTCATATCGTCATTAATAATCAGGTGGGCTTTACGACAAGCAATGTCGAAGATTCTCGTTCTACTGAGTATTGTACCGATGTGGCGAAAGTTATTCAGGCACCTATCTTTCATGTTAATGGCGATGACCCTGAAGCAGTAATCTTTGCTACTCAAGTTGCGTTAGATTTCCGCCAGGAATTCAAGAAAGACGTTGTCTTAGATTTGGTTTGCTATCGTCGTCGAGGTCATAATGAGGCGGACGAGCCCTCAGGTACTCAGCCACAAATGTATAGCAAGATTCGTGAGCAGCGAACTACTCGTGAGTTGTACGTTGATTCAATGATTGCTCAAGGCATTATCAGCGCGGACCAGGATAAGCAGGCGGTCGATGGTTATCGAAATGCGCTTGATAACGGTAACCATGTTGCTAAGTCGCTGGTGCTAGAGCCTAATACCGGTATGTTTGTCGACTGGGCGCCTTATATTGGTCACGATTGGACGGCTTACGCAGACACGCGAGTCGATCAGGATAAGCTGAAAGAGCTTGCGTTACGTTTAAGTGATATTCCTGAAGGAGTTACCTTACAGCGCCAAGTTTCCAAAATTGTCGAAGATCGCAAAAAGATGGCTTCAGGTGCGTTGCCTGTGAACTGGGGTTTTGCCGAGACAATGGCCTATGCGACTCTACTCGATGAGGGGCATCCTATTCGTCTAACGGGTCAGGATGTTGGGCGTGGCACGTTCTCGCATCGTCACGCGGTTCTGCATAACCAGAAAGAAAAGAATTGTTACGTCCCTCTTCAGCATCTTGCAGAGAATCAGCCAGCCTTTTCAATCCATGACTCACTGTTATCAGAAGAAGCTGTTCTTGCTTTTGAGTATGGTTATGCGACGACGATGCCAAACGCGCTGGTTGTCTGGGAGGCTCAGTTTGGTGACTTCGCCAATGGTGCGCAGGTCGTTATTGATCAGTTCATTACTAGTGGTGAGCACAAATGGCAGCGTCTTTGTGGCTTGACTATGTTGCTGCCTCACGGCTATGAGGGGCAGGGTCCTGAGCACTCTTCGGCTCGTCTAGAGCGTTTTTTGCAGATGTGTGCAGAGCACAATATTCAAGTTTGTGTGCCAACGACGCCAGCTCAGGTTTATCACATGTTACGCCGTCAGGTGATTCGACCGCTGCGTAAACCGCTGATTGTGATGTCGCCAAAGAGCCTGTTGCGCCATAAGCAGGCTGTTTCAACGTTGCAAGAGTTGGCGGAAGGTAGCTTTCAGACGGTTATTGGTGAGGCTGATGAAATAGCTGATGACCAAGTGAAGCGCTTAGTGTTGTGTAGCGGTAAGGTCTACTACGATCTTTACAATATGCGTGCGGAGCATGAGCTTGAGGGTGTCGCGGTTGTGCGTTTGGAGCAGTTATACCCATTCCCTGAGGAGGGAATGATGGCTGAGCTATCTAAGTACCCTAATTTAGAGACCATGGTGTGGTGTCAAGATGAGCCGCAAAACCAGGGGGCTTGGTATTCCTCGCAACACCATATGCGCCGAGTGTTGGCAGCTCATAATCAGGATTGCCAATTAGAGTACGCAGGTCGTGAGGCATCGGCCTCTCCAGCTGCAGGGTATATGGCGTTGCACCTTGCCCAGCAAGACAAGTTACTTAAAGACGCCCTCGGGCTCGTTTAAGTGAAGGCCCTGCATTATATTAATGCAGGGCTCTTTGTTTAAGTGGTACGAATACATAACTTTTGTAGTGCGCACAAGTGAGGCGTACGACGAGAAAGACAAGTTCTAAGGAATTAACATGGCTATCGAAATAAAAGCACCGCAGTTCCCTGAGTCTATCGCTGACGGCACTATCGCTTCCTGGGTGAAGCAGCCCGGTGAAGCCTGTACCCGCGACGAGCTAATCGTAGAAGTTGAAACGGATAAAGTTACCCTAGAAATCTTGGCGCCAGCCGACGGTGTTATCCGAGAAATAGTTAAGGCCGAAGATGACACGGTGCTTAGTGAAGAGTTGATCGGCTACTTCGAAGAGGGGGCTGCTGCCGCTACACCCGAGGCAGCTGCACCTGTTGCCGCACAGGCTTCAGTGTCAAGCTCGGCTGCTGATGTGAAGTTGAGCCCTGCAGCACGTAAAATGGTTGATGAGCAGGGGATCGATGCTTCTAGCATAGTGGCAACAGGTAAGGGCGGTTTGATCACAAAGGAAGACGTTGTAGCGGCGACGAAGAAGCCTGCTGCAGCGGTGGCACCAGCGCCAACGCCGGCGGCTAAGCCTGTAATCGAAGTTGATGCAGGTGAGCGTGTTGAAAAGCGTGTTCCGATGACGCGTATGCGTTCGCGCATTGCTGAGCGTTTGTTAGATGCAACGCAAAGTACGGCAATGTTGACGACTTTTAATGAAGTCGACATGGGCCCGATTATGGAGCTGCGTAAGCAATATAAAGACATGTTCGAGAAGAAGCACAATGGTACTCGCCTTGGCTTCATGAGTTTCTTTGTGAAGGCGGCAACTGAGGCGCTTAAGCGTTTCCCTGCGGTCAATGCTTCGATTGATGGCAACGATGTTGTTTATCACGGCTACCAAGATGTAGGTATTGCTGTGTCTACCGAAAAGGGGCTGGTCGTTCCTGTTTTACGCGACACGGACCAGATGGGGCTGGCTGATATTGAGGCCGGTATCCGTAATTACGGTCTGCGTGCACGTGACGGCAAGCTTGGTATCGAGGATATGACCGGTGGTACTTTTACCATCACTAACGGTGGCGTTTTTGGTTCGTTGATGTCAACGCCTATCCTCAACCCACCACAAGCTGCTATCCTCGGCATGCACAAGATTCAAGAGCGTGCGATGGTTGTCGACGGTGAGGTTGTTGTGCGCCCGATGATGTATTTGGCCCTCTCTTACGACCATCGATTGATTGATGGGAAAAACTCTGTGCAGTTCCTCGTCACTATTAAGGAACTACTTGAAGATCCTGCTAGAATACTGCTAGAGATATAAGCTAAAAATGAAAGAAGGCGGCCATAAGCCGCTTTCTTTTTGTTACGGCTACTTAGCATAAAAATTGCGGGTAGGCGTATGTGCCAATCCCTACTCTCGAGAGTAGGACTTAATTTAAGAAGGTTATCCATGTCTGATTCATATGATGTCGTTGTTATTGGTGCTGGCCCAGGTGGTTATGTTGCCGCTATTCGCGCTGCCCAACTTGGTTTTAAAACTCTTTGTGTCGAGAAGTGGCTCAATGATGAGGGTAAGACCTCGCTCGGCGGCACTTGTTTGAACGTCGGATGTATTCCTTCTAAGGCGTTGCTGGACTCTAGTCATAAGTATCATGAGGCGCGTGATGATTATGCCCTGCATGGTATTACCCACAATGATATCGCTATTGACGTTAAAGCAATGGTCGCACGTAAAGATGCTATCGTTTCACAGCTAACTGGCGGCATTGCCGGTTTGTTTAAGGCGAATGGCGTTGAGCTGGCTGAGGGTTCTGCGAAGGTTCTAGCTGGTAAGAAAGTTGAGATCACAGCTCATGATGGTTCGGTTAAGGTTGTCGATGCGACAAGCATCATAATTGCTTCTGGCTCTTCTCCTGTAAATATCCCGCCTGCGCCGCTGTTTGAAGATATCGTTCTCGATTCTACTGGCGCCTTGAAAATTGATGAGACGCCTAAGCGTCTTGGTGTTATCGGTGGTGGTGTTATCGGTTTAGAGATGGCGAGCATCTGGAATCGTCTAGGGACAGAAGTGGTTGTCATCGAGGCGATGGATGACTTCTTGGCGATGATGGATGGTCAGGTGGCTAAAGAAGCGCGTAAGCTGCTGAAGAAGCAAGGGCTTGATATTCGTACCGGCGCACTGGTTACGGGTACAGAGGTCGATGCTGATAAGCGTGAAGTGACCGTGACTTATAAAGATGCCAAGGGCGTTCAAACAGAAGTCTTTGACAAGTTGATCGTTGCTGTCGGTCGTCGTCCTCATACTGAGAACCTGCTTGCGGCAGACGCTGGTGTTAAGTTGGACGAGCGTGGCTTTATTTTCGTCAATGATTTTTGTGAGACGGAAATGCCTGGTATTTACGCCATCGGTGATGTTGTCCGTGGCCCGATGTTGGCGCATAAGTCTTCTGAAGAAGGTATTGTCGCTGTTGAGCGTATTGCGGGCAAGAAAGCTCAGATGAACTATGACTGTATTCCGTCTGTTATTTACACCCACCCTGAAATTGCGGCGGTTGGTAAGACTGAAGAGCAGCTGAAGGCGGCAGGAGATGCCTACAAGGTTGGCGTATTCCCGTTTGCAGCGTCTGGGCGTGCAATGGCGGCAAATGAGACGGCAGGCTTTGTAAAAATACTT
This sequence comes from Sinobacterium caligoides, assembly GCF_003752585.1. Lineage (NCBI taxonomy): Bacteria > Pseudomonadati > Pseudomonadota > Gammaproteobacteria > Cellvibrionales > Spongiibacteraceae > Sinobacterium > Sinobacterium caligoides. Next base: position 275,841 of record NZ_RKHR01000003.1, on the reverse strand, counting down.
GCCGACGAAGAGACAGATCGCGTTTTGGGTGCGCACATTATTGGCCCAAGTGCAGCAGACCTTATTCAGCAGGTAGTTATCGCGATGGAGTTCGGTTCTAGCGCCGAAGACTTGGGGATGATTGTGTTTGGTCACCCGACGCTTTCAGAGGCTGTTCATGAGGCAGCACTGGCTGTGGATGGTCATGCGATTCATATCGCGAACAGAAAAAAGCGTAAAAAATAACGACTTTATTTGCGCATTGCGCTAATAAGAAGGACAATCTGTGTTGCTTTTAGTAGCACAGGTTGTCTTTGGGGCATTGTTTCGAATAAAAAACAAATATCGAGGCAGTGTTGGAAGAGTGAGGTGCTGGCAATCAGCACAAATAAAACGGTAATGAGATATGAATCTGCATGAGTATCAAGGCAAACAGTTGTTTGCTGAATACGGACTGCCAGTTTCGAAGGGTTTCGCTTGCGATACCCCAGAAGAAGCTGCAGAAGCAACTCAAAAGATCGGCGGCGACATGTGGGTTGTTAAAGCTCAAGTTCACGCTGGTGGTCGTGGTAAGGCGGGTGGTGTTAAGCTCATCAAGTCTGCCGACGAAGCAAAGGCTTTCGCTGAAAAGTGGTTGGGTCAGAACCTAGTGACTTTTCAGACAGACGAAAATGGTCAGCCAGTTTCTAAGGTTCTAGTAGAAACCTGCACCGATATCGCTGACGAATTATACTTGGGTGCGGTTGTTGACCGTTCATCTCGTCGTATCGTTTTCATGGCATCTACTGAAGGTGGCGTGGAGATTGAAACTGTTGCTCACGAGACTCCTGAAAAGATTCTTAAATGTGAAATCGATCCGTTGGTTGGTGCTCAGCCCTATCAAGGTCGTGAGCTAGCGTTCAAGCTGGGTCTGAATAAGACTCAAGTTGGCCAATTTGTTAAGATATTCATGGGTCTGGCTAAATTATTCGAAGAGAAAGATCTTGCTCTTATCGAGATTAACCCTCTTGTTATCAAAGAAGACGGTGATCTTCACTGCCTAGACGCCAAGCTTGGCGTTGATGGAAACTCTTTGTATCGCCAGAAAAAAATTGCAGACATGAACGATCCTTCGCAAGAAGATGCTCGTGAAGCTGAGGCGGCTAAATGGGATCTTAACTACGTAGCGCTTGATGGCAACATCGGCTGTATGGTTAACGGTGCTGGTCTAGCAATGGGTACTATGGATATCGTCGCACTGCACGGTGGTAGCCCTGCAAACTTCTTAGATGTTGGCGGTGGTGCGACTAAAGAGCGTGTTGCTCACGCATTCAAGCTGATTCTGTCTGACGAGAAAGTGAAGTGTGTGTTGGTTAACATCTTCGGCGGTATCGTTCGTTGTGACATGATTGCCGAAGGCATCATTGGCGCAGTTAAAGAAGTTGGTGTAACCGTTCCTGTTGTTGTGCGTCTGGAAGGTACTAACGCTGATTTGGGTAAAGAGGTTCTTAAGAACTCTGGCCTAGACATCATTGCAGCAACAAGTCTGACTGATGCTGCTGAGCAAGCAGTTAAGGCGGCGGGGTAATTATCAATGTCTGTACTAATTAATAAAGATACTAAAGTCATCTGTCAGGGTTTCACTGGCGGTCAGGGTACTTTTCACTCTGAGCAAGCAATTGCTTATGGTACCAACATGGTTGGCGGTGTTACACCTGGTAAGGGTGGCACTGAGCACCTAGGTCTGCCAGTTTTTAATACTGTTGCCGAGGCTGTTGAAGTAACGGGTGCTGATGCCTCTGTTATCTATGTGCCTGCTCCTTTCTGTAAGGACTCAATCCTTGAAGCGGCAAATGCTGGTATCAAGTTGATTGTCACCATTACTGAGCACATTCCAGTGTTGGATATGTTGGAGTGTAAAGTTAGGTGTGATGAGTTGGGCGTACGCCTGATCGGCCCTAACTGTCCTGGTGTTATTACACCGGGCGAATGTAAGATCGGTATCATGCCTGGTCACATTCACCTGCCGGGTAAGGTTGGCATCGTATCGCGCTCAGGTACGCTGACTTATGAAGCTGTTAAGCAGACTACTGACTACGGTTTCGGTCAGTCTACTTGTGTTGGTATCGGTGGTGATCCAATCCCAGGTACTAACTTCATCGACGTACTGGAAATGTTCCAGAACGATCCACAGACTGAGGCGATCGTGATGATCGGTGAGATCGGTGGTACTGCTGAAGAAGAAGCGGCTGCTTATATTAAAGCTAACGTGACTAAGCCTGTTGTCTCTTACATTGCCGGTGTTACTGCACCTGCAGGTAAGCGTATGGGGCATGCTGGTGCAATCATCTCTGGCGGTGCTGGAACTGCTGATGAGAAGTTTGCTGCCCTTGAAGACGCAGGCGTTAAGACTGTCCGTTCTCTTGCGCAAATCGGTGATGCACTTTCTGAGATCACTGGTTGGAAGTAGTGCTTATTAGCTTCTAATAGTACTCGTTTAAAAAACCGCCTAAGGGCGGTTTTTTTGTGTCTAAGTTTTTTATTTGGTGAGAAATTTAATTCTATTAATGATGTAGAGCAAGCAACAAGAGGATGTGTTTTGCGAGCTGTTTTCAGTTGATTTGAGTCAGTAAAGTTGTTCCTAAGAGGCATAAAATGCGCTCATATTTATATGGGTAGTTGTTAATGTGTTCGCTGCGCACATCTTTCTGGCTGTTGGAAGTAGGGCGTTTTGTTGTCTAAGCTGGCATTAGCGAAGCTACTCGTAACAATGATGTGATTGCGTTGGCTTCGGTCAGACCATGCAGGGATATGTTGCAGATTAAGGTGCTGAATAATATGACTAAAGATTCTACTGATAACGATGAGAAGAAGAACGAACTAAAGGCGTTGGCGTTTATTACCATCTTCCTTTTTCCAATCCTGAGCATTATTGGAGTAGGGGGGTATGGCTTTATTATTTGGATGTTGCAAATAATTTTCGGCCCGCCAGGGCACGGTCTGTAAACCCTACACTTCTTCTTTCCATCGTTATCAAAGGGAAACTATCAGATGAAACTAGTCACTGATATCTGGCGTGCGCTATCCAAGCCTGCAAAGCATCTTACGCTGGGCACCATCGCAATTTCTGCATTCATCATGGGGATTATCTTTTGGGGGGGCTTTAACACTGCATTAGAGGCAACGAATACAGAAGAATTTTGTATTAGCTGTCATGAGATGGGTGACAATGTTTACAAGGAGCTGCAGGAGACGGTTCATTACAGTAATCATGCCGGCGTCAGGGCCACTTGCCCTGATTGTCACGTACCGCATAACTGGACGAACAAAATAGCCAGGAAGATGCAGGCATCGAAAGAGGTGTTTGCTAAATTAACAGGTGCTATCAATACCCGTGAGAAATTTCTTAATAAGCGCTTAGAATTGGCCAGCCATGAGTGGGCGCGTTTCGAAGCCAATGGCTCTTTAGAGTGCAAGCAGTGTCATAGTTATAAGTCGATGAAATGGGAAGAGATGTCGAAGCTTGCCCAGAAGCAAATGAAGCGTGCTGCGAAGCGTGATCAAAGCTGTCTTGATTGCCACAAGGGAATTGCTCACCACCTACCTGATATGGCAGCTTCTCGAGCACCTGAACTTATAGCGGAAGTGGGTGAGGGACCATCTAAGTTTGATGACGGCGAGCAATATTTCAGCTCGTTAACGAAGCCTCTATACCTCTCTGCTGATGCGACAGAGGAAGCGGGCCTGCTGAATATTGCAACAGAGGTGACTGTTTTAGAGACCAAGGGCGATCGGATTAAGTTACATATTGATGGCTGGAGAAAGCGGATTGGCGCGGGGCGTGTTATTTACTTTGGCTTTGGTATCAATATGAACTCAGCGCAGCTGACAATGACCGCAGCAAAGACAGACGGCGTCATCAAAGTCTTTGAAGATAAAGTCGATGAGATGACGGGGTTGACCTGGGAGCGTGTTGAAGTGACGGCGTGGACTGATGCTGATTACATGCTGAAAGAGCAGCAACCACTTTGGGATTATGCAAAAACAACGTTCCAGTCTTCTTGTTCGGTATGCCATACGCAGCCTGCGGAAAATCATTTTGATGCTAATACTTGGCCAGGTATGTTCCAGGGAATGATGGCCTTTGTTAACTTCGACCAAGATACCGAGGCCTTAGTGCAAAAGTACTTGCAGGCGCATTCATCCACGTTCTCTAAAGAAAAGCATTAAGGTAGAGTCAGCATGAGCATGATAAGACGTGATTTTTTGAAGGGGTTGCTAGGTACAACGGCAGCGGTTGTAGGTCCTTCTGTTCTAGCGCCGCTAAGTGCGGTGGCGGCGACTCGACCACAACAAGAATGGTTGACGACGGGAAGCCATTGGGGTGCTTTTAAGATGAGCCGTAAGAATGGCGTCATCGATCAAGTTGTCCCCCTTGACCCTGATAAGTACCCGACTGATATGATTAACGGTGTACGGGGGCTTGTTTATAATGCCTCGAGGGTGCGCTATCCGATGGTGCGTCTCGACTTTTTATTAAAGGGGCATAAATCTGACACTTCACAGCGTGGCGACTTCCGTTTTGTTAGGGTGACTTGGGATCAAGCGCTGAAGCTGTTTAAAGCGTCGCTAGATGAGGTCCAGACCAAATATGGCCCCTGGGCTTTGCATGCCGGGCAGACCGGGTGGCGAGCTGTTGGTCAGATGCACTCTTGTACGAGCCATATGCAGCGCGCTGTGGCGATGCACGGAAACTTTGTTAAGAAAATAGGCGATTATTCTACAGGGGCGGGGCAGACCATCATGCCCTATGTGCTCGGCTCGACGGAGGTCTATGCACAAGGTACCTCATGGCCACTGATCTTAGAGAACACAAAGACTTTGGTTCTTTGGGCAAACGACCCCTATAAAAACCTGCAGGTTGGTTGGAATACAGAGACGCATGAGTCTTATGCTTATCTTGCCGAGCTAAAGCAGAAAGTTGCGGCAGGTGAGATTCGTGTTATTCATATTGACCCAGTTGTTTCCAAGACGCAGAAGTATTTAGGCTCAGAGCGTATTTATATTAATCCGCAGAGCGATGTTGCGATGATGCTGGGGATGGCTCACCATCTTTATAGTGAAAAGCTGCATGACCAAGAGTTTATCGATGGTTACAGCTTAGGTTTTGAACGCTTCGTACCTTACTTGCTTGGTGAGAAAGACGGCATAGCTAAGACGCCCGAGTGGGCCTCTAAGATATCTGGCGTCAGCGTCGAGCAGATTAAGGAGCTCGCCGAGTTGATGGCGAAGGATCGTACTCAAATCATGGTGGGTTGGTGTATCCAACGCCAACAGCACGGAGAGCAGCCTTACTGGATGGCAGCTGTTCTGGCGACAATGCTTGGGCAAATTGGCCTGCCAGGTGGAGGTATCTCTTACGGCCACCATTACAGCTCTATCGGTGTGCCTTCCTCTGGTGCGGCGGCACCGGGTGCGTTCCCTCGTAATCTTGACGAGGGCATGAAGCCTCTATTTCCTAGCGATGATTTTAAGGATTATAGTCCGACGATACCCGTGGCGCGTTTTGTCGATGCTATTTTAGAGCCAGGTAAGGTTATCGATGCCAATGGTTCAAAGGTGACGTTGCCTGATATTAAAATGATGGTGTTTTCTGGTAATAATCCATGGAGCCATCATCAAGACCGCAATAAAATGAAGCAGGCCTTTCGTAAGTTAGAGGCCGTGGTGACCGTCGAGGTGAACTGGACAGCAACGGCGCGTTTTTCTGATATTGTCTTGCCCGCCTGTACGACTATGGAACGCAACGATATCGATGTCTATGGAGCCTATTCTAACCGTGGCATTGTTGCTATGCAGAAAATGGTGGAGCCTCTTTTTGATAGCTTATCTGATTTTGATATATTTACTCGTTTTGCAAAGATTTTGGGTAATGAGAAGGGTTATACCCGTGGTATGAGTGAGTTTGACTGGATTGCGATGCTTTATAATGATTGCAAGAAAGCAAACGCAGGTAAGTTTGAAATGCCGGAATTTGATAAGTTCTGGGCTGACGGCTATGTACACTTCGCCGGTGGAGAAAACTGGACGCGTCACGCCGACTTCCGCAAGGACCCTGAGTTCCATCCCCTTGGGACGCCATCGGGGTTGATCGAAATATTTAGCCGGAAGATCGCTGCTTATGGTTACGACGATTGTCAGGGGCACCCAATTTGGATGGAGAAGGCAGAGAGAAGCCATGGTGGACCAGGCTCAGACAAATATCCTGTTTGGCTACAGAGCTGCCACCCTAATCATCGTTTGCATTCACAGATGTGTGAGTCGGAAGAATACCGTAATAGCTATACCGTGCACGGTAGAGAGCCTTGTTATATTAGTCCTGTGGATGCGAAAAAGCGCAGGATTAAGTCTGGAGACGTCGTTCGTGTCTTCAATGACCGAGGGCAGTTACTAGCAGGCGCGGTTATTGATGATAGCTACCCTGAAGGAGTCATTCGTATAGAAGAGGGCGCTTGGTATGGCCCTGTCGGTAAGGATGGCAGCAAACAGGGGGGGAGTGAGATTGGTGCGCTTTGCAGCTATGGTGATCCGAATACACTAACGATGGATATTGGTAGCTCGAAGCTATCTCAGGCCTGCTCTGCGTATACCTGTGTGGTAGAGTTCGAGAAGTTTAACGGTAAGCTGCCTGAGGTTGTTTCCTTTTCTGGTCCTATTGAGATTAAGGTATGAGCGAAGATCAGCAGCTGAATGCGGCGCGGGCCATGGTTTATCAGTGGCTCTCAGGCTTATTTGCTCGAGAGCTTACTGAGGATGACTTGGCTTTGTATCGCTCTGAAGAAGGTCAGTTATTTTTGCAACAACTGGCAGGCGAACCTGAGCTTAAACAGGCTGTAGAAAGCCTGTCTGCCGCACTTGCTTCGATTGAGGGGCGCGAGGCGACACTGGGCTTAGCGGCGGATTTTTGTGGTCTATTCCTAGTCGTGGGCAGGGAAGCCGTGTCCCCCTATGCGGGCTCTTATCTCGAGTCAGCACAGGACGAAAGAGATGCACCGACATTGTTCGGTGAGACCCATCAACGTGTAGTCGAGCAGTTGCGAGCTAGTGGTCTAGAATTACAGAGTGATTTTCCTGAGCCGGCTGACCATATTGCAGTTTTACTGTCGTTTATGGCGCAGTTGTGTGTCGAGGGTGAGCAAGTGCAGCAACACCAATTCTTAACGGAGTGTTTGGGGGAGTGGGTTACTGGGTTTTCTGAGCGTGTGGCAGAGGCAGATCGTGGTGAGTTCTATTCAGCTGTCGCTCGATTGACGCGATGCTGGCTTTTGCTGGAGAAGGAGTGGCTCGAAGGCGAGGGCGAAGCGCCCTAGCTGTGCAGTTTTCTTTGGTCGATGTAAGTCAGAAGTTGCTGCTAGTTAGTGGCGACTCGCTTTATTTTTGACGTTTTGGTACATCGCGTTAATTTCATGTTTGAACTTTTCTAAAACGATTTTTCGTTTAACTTTAAAGGTCGGTGTTAGCTCGTTTTTGGCGATAGTAAACTCTTCAGCAAGTAGTGTGAACTTTTTGATCTTCTCGTGGTTGGCTAGCTCTTTTTGTACTTTGTCTATACGCTCTTTAAAGTGTTGAATTACTTCGCTGTTGGCGATTAAGTCCAGTCGATTTTTATATTCGATGCCTTTTTGTGTTGCAAGGGTTTCTAAGTGTTCAAATGCGGGTACGATAAGGGCGGAGACATATTGTCGATCATCGCCAATGATAGTGATTTGCTCTATTAACTGTTCTTTTACTAGTTTGCCTTCGACGTGCTGTGGCGCTACGTATTTACCGTTTGAAGTCTTCATTAAATCCTTCAGCCTTTCTGTGATGATAATACAGCCATCGATAATTTCGGCCGCATCTCCGGTGTGTAGCCAGCCATCGATAATGGTGGCTGCAGTGGCTTCTGGCTTGTTGTAGTAACCGCGCATTACGGTTGGCGCCTTAACCAGCAGTTCGTTATCTTTGCCGAGTTTTAGCTCTACGCCTGGTAGAGCGGTGCCGCAGCTGTTTAACGGCATGCTGATTTCGTCTCGGCAGCAGACTGTGGCACAGGTTTCAGTCATGCCAAAGCCACTGACTATATTGAGACCAGATAGCTGAAAGAAGCGATTGATGTCGGCGTCTAGGGCGGCTCCGCCGCATGGAAGTATGCGCATGTTACCACCTAGGGCCTGTCTAATATTGTTAAAAACGAGTTTGTCGGCGAGGCGGTGCACGATATTTAGAAAAAAGCCGGGTGACTTCTTATTCTGCTGTCGATTAAAGCGCGCGTCAGCAATTTTATAGGCAAGATTGAAAACTATCTTTTTTAGTGCTGAGGCCGAGTCTGCTTGACTCATTATTTGCGTGTAGATTTTTTCGTACAGTCTTGGGACGGCACACATTACGGTAGGCTTGACTCGCGTGAGTGCTTGCATGACTCTGGCTGGGTTTCGACAGTATGCGACACGGCAGCCGTTGGCGAGTGCGTACCAGCTCCAAGCACGCTCAAAGATGTGAGAGAGAGGAAGAAAGCATAATGAGACATCATTTGTATCGATAATGATTCGTTGCTGATGCATTTCTATGGCTGCTGCAATGTTCTGGTAGTCAAGGATTACCCCTTTCGGCTCGCCAGTGGTGCCAGAGGTATAGATCAGGGTGATGATATCGTTAAGGTCGGCGCTGCTAATTCTTGCGCTGAGTGCTTCGTGGTAGATGTCTTCATGGTGCGCTGTCGAAAAGGCGTTCAATGTGCTGCTATGTTCGTCGTCTGTGATCTCTAAATCCTCGATGGAAATGATGTACTCGAGACTAGGGCACTGAGAGCGTATTTTTAAGGCAGACTGGTGCTGTTGTTTGTTGCCGGTGAACAGGATACGTATTTGTGCATCATTGATGACATAAGCCAGTTGCTGTTCTGTGCTTGTCGCATAGATCGGGACTGGAACCGCCCGTATTGCTTGGCTGGCAAGATCTATCCATGTCCACTGGGCACAGTTATCGGAAAATATGCCGATATTCTCTTGAATGGCGACTTCTGTTTCCAGTAAAGCGATCGCTATTGCATCAACTTGCTGCTGTATTTGTTGCCAGGTCCAGTGTTCATCCCCTTCGCTCTGTGCGATGTGGTTTGGATCGCTGAGCATTTTTTGACGATAGATGTGCACTAAGTGGTCAAGCATGAGGGTACCTGTCGATAACGTGGAGACCAAAGTGCTTCCATAGAGGAGGGCGCTTAAGCTATTCGCTGTTAAAACTTTGATACTAATAGCTTAGGTCAATCGACGTGTATGTTCTTACTATCTCAGCGTGTTCACCATAATCTATCGCAACATACGGTGTTAAAAAACAAGCAATAAAAAGCCGACTAAGGTAGTCGGCTTTTGTATTTAGCTTAGATGGTTAGCTTTAGTTGAAATCAACGCCAAGGCCAATGCTCATGTAAGCATTGTCATCACTAGTTTCAGCTTCAGTTACATAACCGGTAGCCGGTATAGAGGCAAAGTCGTTAGTCTTGAGCAAGTCGTTTAGCAGCGAGCCGAGATCGAGATCCAATCGCGCTGCATTAGAGAGTTCTTCGATCATAGGAGCGAACTCATCAAGCATCATTATCAGACCAACCTCAACGATGACTTTGCTGTATTCCTCACCGCCCTGACTAGGGATAAGCGATGGGTGGAACTTGGTGATATTCATCGCGAGTATATCGTTGAAGTCGATATCAAGCTTGCCATCGGCATGAGCCCCAAGTGAGGTGGCAATAGCTATATCCATGTCTAGATCGAGAAGATTATCGATTGTGCCAGCCCCGTTATCAACAAGCATTCTAAAGCGTAGCTCAGGAGCAACAAGTTGTAGTCCTAGAGGGTTGGCGGCATCGTTCACCAGTGTGATTTCAGGCAGACCACCAAAGCCAATTTCAAAGAACATTGGTGAGTCGAGTGTATAACCGAGACCTAAGTTTGCTAGCATGCCACCAAAAGAGCCTAGGTCGCCGACTTTTAGTGGGATAGAGATCTTTTCTTCTATACCGCTTTGATAGAGTGCAGCGACAATTTGGTTAACAAAGCTGACAGATAGCGATGCTTTAATGTCGGTGTTGCTGCCTAGCTCGGGGGAAGGAAGCTCTCCCTCTATAACTCGATATCCTAGGATGCTACGTCCTGGAGCTGTATTTTCTTTGCTAACTGATATTGAGCCGCCTAAGCTAACAACGCCATCGCTATTATCAGTCACTGATAGCTTATTCGCATGCAGTGCTATGTCGAAGACACCATCATTGACGCTATCGCCATCGATATCTAAGGGCAGGCTCAGAGGAATCTCAGGGATTTCAAGCTTGCTTAGAACAGGGCCCACTAGGTTAACAAGGTGATTGTTGACTATTGTGGTAATCGCACCACGGAACAGTGGGATCATCTTGGCTGCGACGGTATTGCTATTGACGTCGAGGGCGCCAATATTGAGGAAAATGTCGCTTGGGTCATCTAGGACAAGCTTAATAGATTGATTGTCAGTTGCAGTGACGCCGATTTGCGCTGTTACAGTGACATTCTTGGCGGCAATACGAGTGTTGCGATAACCCCACCACCACTGTCGCTTGATGCTGGTCTCTAGAGCGACCTCTGGGATGGTAAGGCCGATGTTGATGGTAAGCTCATCGCCATTTGGCGAGAAGAAAATGTGTGCTTCTGGGCGACCATTTATTCCCATCTCACGAAGGTAGAGGTCGCAAGATCTCCAGCTGCGTAGTTGAAATACACACTCGTTGCTATCGATGTCAAGTAAGCTTGTTAGGCTGATGTCTTCGAGTAAGGTCTCTACAACGGGGCCTACCTCTGTGAGGAATCCATCGCTAATCGCAAGTTGTACAGCGTTTTCGACGGAGGTATTTCCACTAACATAATCGGCGCTACGTGTGCCCTCTATTTGATCGTAAGTAACGACCTCATAGTGATCTGAAGCAGGGATGGTTAGGCTGAAGGTTGGAGCAACACTGGGGGTGTAATCACTGGGTTGATAGCCATTAATGGTCAGGTCGGTGATTGCTTGTGTAGGACCGGCTTTACCGTTAATTGTGACAGTGTTGTCTGCATTTTCACTGACGCTGAGGATGCTGACGCCTGTTGATGGGCTAAGTTGTTGGGCATAACCTTGTGAGGCAAGAACTAGGCAGCTGCCGATGCAGCCACTGACCAAAATGTTTTTAATCACTATGATATCCTTCATCTTATTATTGCTTTAGGGGGAACGATTAAAATATATCATGTGTTTTATTTTTTTGTAGCAGAACTTCTAACTCTTAGGATGTCACTCGGTAGGTTTTTTTTTTTGAAGGGGATCAGTGATATTTATGTAAATTATATCGATTTAAATTGTTGTAAAGAGACGGATTGGTTTCTATCAGTAACACGTGGCTTAAATGCTGGAAACATAGTGTTGAATTGAATTTTAATAAAACGCTGTATAATCCTTCATGATGTAACAAAGCACCTGACAGCACTTGCCGGCGACCACTTCGTGGCGATGCTAGTTGCATGACTAGATTGTCTTAATAAGCATAACAATAATGACAACGTTAGTTGTCATGGCAGAGAGGAGAGGTTGATACATGGGTACTTACGCAATGACTGGGGGGGCAACAGGTATTGGTGCGGCAATTCAGCAGCAATTGGTTGATGAAGGGCATCGAGTTATCGTTGTCGATATTAAGGATGCAGATGTTGTTGCTGATCTTTCAACTCGACAAGGTCGTGAGTATGCCGTGGAGGAGTTGCGCTCCCGGGCTGCTGATGGTCTAGATGGCTATATCCCCTGTGCTGGACTAGGACCGTCAGTAACCCCTGCGTCACTCATCACTCAGGTGAATTACTTTGCTGCAGTTGAAACCATAGAAGGCGTTAAGGATTTGTTAATTAAGAAGGGAGGTAGCGTTGTTGTTATCTCGTCGAACTCCGCCCCGATGGGGGCCGACCCAGATTCAGTAGAGGCCTGTCTACAGCATGATGAGGTAAAGGCTTGCGCAATTGTTGATCAGCTGGGGGAGCCGCAGAATGCATATGGCGGCTCAAAGTTGGCGTTGACGCGCTGGATGCGAAGAAACTCCACGGCTTATGCAGCATCGGGGGTGAGGCTAAATGCGGTCGCACCGGGTATTGTTCGCACGCCTCTGACCGACAAAGTCATGGCCGATAAAGCGCTAGGTCAGGTGATGAAAGACTTTGCAGATACAGTCCCGGTCGGTTCTCTCGGAGAGCCAGAGCAGATTGCTGATGCCGTCATGTTTATGCTGAGTGATAAGGCATCGTTTATGTGCGGCTCTGTGATTTTTGTCGATGGTGGTCACGACGCTATGTTGCGGCCAGATGACTTTTAGTGTTTGAGTTGATACATGCTTATGCTAAATAAGCAGCTACTAGCCAGTAATGCTTAGTAAGCCTGAAGCTCTAACTTCAATTTAGAGTTTCAGGAAGCCAGCATGCTTGTATTTAATAGACGGGCTTGTAGTAAGGGTTTTTGGTGATATGCGGCTGAATGGTGCTGATGGCCTTGTTGAAGAGGCGCTCTACATCAGGGCTAATATCGGCATCTGTGCGGCGCGATATCATCGTTACTGGGAATAGAAAATATTCGCTACGACCTAGCTGTAAAGCCCTAGAGCGGCCATAGCTATCGCTATAAACAACCCACTTCATATTGAGCTCCTTAGCTATGAGGTCTCCCAAGACAATACCGAGTGCCTGGTTGGTCAAGGTGTCATTACGCTTAATTAAACGCTTGTCGAGCAGTTTTTGCATGACTTCTAAGTCACTATGATTCTGGCGAATATTTTGGCCAAAATGGCTGATAAAGAGATCTTCTATGCGCTGTCGTTGAATGTCCAAATAGCGTATATCCATTGGTGTTAGCGGCGTAATGGTTGGCGGTAGCTTATGATCTATCTGTGCTTGGACAATGTGTATTGGCAGCAGCAATAACGCTAGCAGCAGAAGGGTACAACTCTTTATCTTACTCATGATTATTGCTCATCATTGTGTGCGGCTTGAGTGTTAGCCGTATATTGACGGTCGATGAAGTCACATAGGCTAACATATTTGTCTTAGTTGGGATGTTAATGCTTTTTTATCATCGTTCTAGCAGGTTAAACAGTCGTTGAAAGCAATAAATTTCTGCATTTGTCACTCCCTGCTTGAGCTATGCGCTATGCCTAAGTAACATACATCTCTTTTGTAATGTTGCGGAGAATTCTAATGATCAAGGGCAGTATTGTAGCGTTGGTCACACCTATGCTTGATAACGGAGATGTAGACTGGGCTGCGCTCGATAAACTGGTCGATTTTCATCTGCAACAGGGTACCGACTCGATTGTTGCTGTAGGTACTACTGGCGAGTCTGCAACACTGAGTGTCAGCGAACATTGCGCAGTTATTACTCGCATTGTTGAGCGCGTTAATAAAAAGATACCTGTTATTGCAGGTACTGGTGCTAATGCAACAGCAGAGGCTATTGAGCTGACTAGCGCAGCTAAGAAGGCCGGAGCAGATGCTTGTTTGTTAGTGACGCCTTACTATAATAAGCCGTCACAAGAAGGCTTGTTTCTTCACTATAAGGCTATAGCAGAGGCGGTCGACATTCCGCAAATTCTGTATAATGTACCGGGTAGAACAGCTTGTGATCTGCTGCCCGAAACGGTATTAAAACTGGCTTCGATTGATAATATCGTCGGCGTCAAAGAGGCTACAGGCGACTTGGCACGTGCAAAGCAGTTAATTGATGCTGCTCCAGAAGGCTTTGCTGTTTATTCTGGCGATGATGAGACGGCTGTTGAGCTGATTATTCTTGGTGGACACGGTAATATTTCTGTCACGGCAAACATAGCGCCAAAGCAAATGGCTGATATGTGTCTTCTGGCGCTATCTGGCGATGCGACGGGCGCACGTGAGATCCATAATGCACTTGTGACGGTGCACGAGAGTATGTTTGTGGAATCAAACCCTATCCCAGTAAAGTGGGCTCTCGCTGAAATGGGTTATATGGGCTATGGTCTTCGATTACCTCTGACAGTTCTACAGAAGAGTAAGCAGGCAGAGGTAGCGCAGGTTCTGCGTAACGCGGGGCTTCTTAAATAATGAAGGTGGCAAAGGTTTCGAATTTAATGGTACGTAGATTAGCTCTGTTTACAGCATGTACAACTATCGTGCTAACGCAAAGTGGCTGTAGTTACTTCTTTGGTAAGGACGGTGTTTTTCCTGACCGATCAAATGATTACCTAAAGTCGCAGGAAACGGCACGTATTACTTTGCCGCAAGGGGTGCATGAGGATGCTATTGAAGATGCCTATGTTATCCCTCCAATAGCTGATTCGGATGATTTAGGTAAAGTGTTCGAAACGCCTCGACCAGCGCCTTTGGCTTCAGGTGTTGATGAAGACATGGTGCGAATTCAGAGCTTGAAAGGTGATAGCTGGGCAATCATCGAGTTGCAGCCTGGGCAGGTGTGGCCACGGTTACGAGAGTTTTTGATGAGCAACGGTATTACACCTGAATTTTCTGATGGCGTTGCCGGTATTTTAGAGACGCCTTGGTTGTTACGTAGCGAAGATGCGGCCAAGCGTGAAAAATTCCGTTTTACCGTATTGCAAGGTGTGCAGCGCGAGAGCTCTGAGGTTCGAGTCTTGCAGTGGGAGAGTGATCGTGACTCAGCGTTGAGCCGTGCAGATTGGCCGACAACTTCGACAGTAGCCGAGAGAGAAAACTGGATGCTGCACGAATTCTCTACGTTTGTAGCGAATACTAGCGCAGCTGATTCTGTTTCGTTGTTAGCTCAAGGTATTGATACTAAAGGGCGATTAAAGCTTTATCGTGGTGAGGATAGCCATATTCTCGTTGACCTCGATCGTAATCGTGCCTGGGCGTCAACGGCGAAGGCGTTGAAGAAAGCACAGTTTAATATTATCGATTTGAATCGTGATAGTGGTGAGTTCTTTGCTCGTTATCAGCCTGCTGAGTTAGAGGAAGATAAGCCTGGCTTCTTTGCCCGTATGTTTGGCGCCTCTGATGAAGAGCTTGAGGCAGAGAAAGGGGCGCTCTACCGTATTACAGTTAGCAATAGTACGGAACGTAAGGGATGGTCTGAAGTACGCCTTGCGATTGAAGATTCTAAGGGTGAGGAAATCACAGCTGAGCAGTTAGAGAACTTGTTGATCGAGATAAAGGGCCAGCTCTCTTAGTGCGATTTGCTTTATTGGGTAGCGGCAGCCGTGGCAACGCCACGGTTGTCAGTGCTGGCGACACGACTATTTTATTGGACTGTGGTTTCTCAGGTCGTGAAGCTCAGCGCAGGATGTCGCAGTTAGATCTTTGTCCCAGCCAAATTGATGCCATTTTAGTCACTCACGAACACGGAGATCATGTCTCAGGTGTCGGTGTACTTAGCCGCCGTTTCAATCTGCCTGTGTGGATGACTCGTGGTTGTGCGAGCCGCGCTAAAGTCGGTGAGATCCCGCGATTACACTTATTCTCTACTGCTGAAAAAATCGTCATCGGCCAGCTTTCTATTTACGCAGTTGCAACGCAGCATGATAGTGCCGAACCTTGTCATTTTATTATTGATGACGGCCAAGATTGCCTGGGCTTGTTAAGTGATAGTGGTGAGGTTACTGCCTCAATGGCTAACTCCTACGCCCGCTGCTCAACGATGGTCTTAGAGGCGAATTATGACCCGCAGATGCTGTCTTATGGTCCTTACCCTGCTTCTCTTAAGGCGAGGGTGGCGGGGCGTTATGGACACCTGAGCAACGAGCAGACTGCGCAATATCTACTGCAACGTAATCGTGCTGGTGTAACGGCATTGAAAAAGCTGGTGCTTGGTCATATCAGCGAGAAAAACAACAGCCTTGAGAAAGTTCGAGCTGCTATCGAGCCAGTGTTGGCCGAGATTACTGACTGCTATTACGCCCAACAGAGTGAGGTGCTGGGCTGGCTGAACGTTCGTTAAATAAGGACGTTTATTTTTGGCGGGGAAGCTTCCCCGCACCGGGTCAGACAATCAGCTGATATTGTTTGTCTAAGATGGCGATAATTTCTTGTTTAGGGTCACTACTTATATTGATCTTTTGGCCGGTAATCTTTTCTGCAATGCCGATGTAGGTCTCTGAGATGGACATCAATACTTCGCGCGGCAGGGTGTTGTCGCGTGCGAGTGCGCTACGCTCGGCCATCCTGTCTTTGTTTAATAATATATCTGGCTCAGGGAAATGATTTAATAGCAGTTGTCTGAAGCCTTCTTTAGAGTTCTCGACGATATCGCCTACCGCGTAACGTTCTGCATCCCAAATTCGCGAGGAGTCAGGTGTGCCTACCTCGTCCATATAGATAAGCTTTTCCGTGCCAGATTGATCTTTTACATAACCGAACTCAAACTTGGTATCGACAAAGATCTGGCCAATTTGGTGCAGCGCCTTGCTGATAACGCTAAAGCCTTCTTTGAGCAGCTTCTCATAGAGATCGATATCCTCGGCCTGGCGGAAGTTAAAGGCGGCAAAATTATCCTCAATATCCTTGCGACTGATATTGACGTCGTCGACGGCAGGAATACCTGGAATACCTTCAAGAATACCTTTGGTAGAAGGGGTGATGATGACCTCCTCCAGTTTTTGGTCTTTCTGTAGTTGTTCGCCGAGTTGATTGCCGCAGAAATCTCGCTCGCCTTGTGCATAGGCGCGCCACATAGAGCCAGTGATGTATTGGCGGCAGATAGCTTCTATCATTACAGGCTTTGCTTTTTGTACGATCCAAACGAAGGGGTGGGGGATATCGAGAATGTGACTATCTGCGAGTCCCTGCTCTTTGAATAGCTTGAACCAATGGTTTGATATGGCGTTAAGTGCGGCGCCTTTGCCGGGGACACCGTGCATGCCACCTTCACCGTGCCAGATACAATCGAAGGCGGAAATTCGATCGCTAATGACCATGATGGCAAGGGGCGTGTCGAGCGGGACATCGTAGCCTTTGTCTTTAATGAGACGCGCGCTATCGCTCTCTGTTAACCAGTATACTGAGCGTACCTTACCACTATGAATTGGCTTTTCGGTGCGGATCGGAAGGTCGTTGTTAACGGCAAGAACAGAGGAGGCAGTGCTCATATTAGCGAGTATCCTGTAGAAAAATAAGCTTGGCGCGGCTGAAGGAACGAACTTGTGGCGTACCTGCTGAAAGCGAAATCGAAATGATGATGAGGCTGAAGTAGGAGCTACCATGAGGCGGCTGATTCTATCAGAAATACCTTGTCGTGCCACTGTTTTGCATCGACAAGGCGGGACAATAATTGTTATATCAACAGCTTGTCCTTTTGGTCAGCTTTTGGCTTGAAGAGCGAGAGTCTGTATTACTGCGCTTTGCTAGGGTAATCCTTCATGACGATGATTGGGTGGAAGGCAAGCTCGACGGCCTCTTCGATGTGCCCCATGCTATTGAGAACCTTGCGAGAACGTACGAAGAGAGGGGGGGATTTGCGCGTGTCGATGGATTGGGTGGCGTCGATACCGCCGATAGAATGAAACAGCACCTCGCCTTGCATGTCGAAGATAGCAACTTGCAATGATGCTGCGTCAACCAATTGATTCCAGTCGAAGTCACTTGGGACGCCATTGCCGGGCCCTTGCATTGAAACCTTGCGAGTAACGCCATCAAAACGGGCTTGCTTTTGCATATTGGCAGTAAAGCTTATTTTTCGTTCGATGAGGTCTGTAAAGATAATCGTATCGGCATCAGTTTGCTCCCTAAGCTGCTTGAGGATAGAGAGTAAGACTTTTTGTTGTGTCGCTCGATCAAGCTTACCTGTTTGCTCGTCGTAGTATTTGCCGTACTCGTAGCTTGCTTTTCTGAGTGCGTTCTTAAAATGGTAGTCAGGCAGTACGTTATAGTTATGTGACTCTAGGTAGGACTCAACAGCGGAATCCACCTTATACTGCTCCTTTTGTAGGTACTTTCGTGATGGCACACCGAAATTAATCGTCGCAACGATGACGTTATTCATTGCCTTGCTCACTTGCTCGGCAGATTCGCCCTTCTTCAGTTGATACGAGAAGATGGTGGGGTTGTATGAGGTGGATGAGCAGGCGGAGAGTGTGATTAATAGCAGGGTGAAGAAAAATAGCCTCACGTTAAGTACCTCTGAAGTTTGTCGTATTTGTTTTGTTTATATTGTAACTGGTGGCAGATGATTCTAGCTTGAATGCTGCCCTAATGCAGTAGTGCTGAGCTATAATGGCGCGTTGATTACTACTCTATTGTATCGTTCGAGGTTGTTTTATCGTGTTGTATTATCGTGAGTTGGGCCAAGGCGCCCCTGTCGTGCTTATCCATGGTTTGTTTGGTATGGGTGACAACCTCTTAGCTTTGGCTAAATCGTTGGCTGAGCAGTACCGTGTGATTTTGCCAGACCTTGCCTATCATGGCCGCTCTCCTCGCGAAGGAGGTGTGAGTCATAGTGAGCAGGCGGCGAGTGTTTTTGCGACACTTGACCAGCTCGGTATCGATAGCTTTCGTTTGTTGGGGCACTCCCTGGGCGGTAAAGTGGCCATGCAAATGGCATTACTAGCGCCTACACGCATAGAGTCTTTGATTGTTGTAGATATTGCACCCGTTCATTACTTGGAGCATCGGCATCGAAATGTCTTTGCAGCTCTAAAAGCAGTACCTCTTGATCAGATATCTCGTCGCAGCGATGCCGATCGCTTGATGGCTGTTTATGTTGAGGATGCAGGCGTTCGTCAGTTTTTGTTAAAAAATCTCTACAAGGATGAGGAGGGTGGCTATAACTGGCGCGCGGATATACAGGCGTTAGAGCAGGGTTATGAGCTTATTGCCAGAGGGCCAGATATAGAGGGGAGCTTTCAGGGACCGACACTTTTTATAAAGGGTGAAAACTCAAACTATATAACTCGCGATGCTGAGACCATGATACGGGCTTACTTCCCATCCTTCAGCTTTAAAATGATTGCCGGGGTTGGTCATTGGTTGCACGCTGAGAAGCCCGCCTTGTTTAATGCGATGGTCGCAAGGTTTTGGGCATAAAAGAGCACTTAACAGTCTCGCCTATTAAGGCGGTATAAACGGCTAGTTACACGGATACAGCCACAGCGCTCTTCAGTATAGTGATGCAGGCAGTCGTTTTGTTGTCGATGCCGGCTTTGCAATGGGCGGGAGGGAAGAGCTTGCCCGAGCGTAAATCACAGGGCGTTTTATGCCATCAAGGATGTATCCGAGCAGCGCCTAATAGAATAATAAAATAGAGGTGTTTATGAAGATTGATGGCCCGTTTTATGCCACCGTCGAAAATGCAGCCAGTGAAGCCAAACGGTTACAGGAAGCTGGTTATGATGGCGTTTACACGCTGGAGGGAAATACCGATCCCTTCTTTCCGCTGTTGTTAGCGGCTGAACACGCCCCCGGTATGGATATCGCTACGGCGATTGCGGTGGCGTTTCCGAGAAATCCAGCCCATTTGGCCTACCAAGCATGGGACTTACAAACGATGTCGAAAGGGCGTTTTAGTCTTGGCTTGGGTTCGCAAGTAAAGGCCCATGTTGAGCGACGCTTCGGCTGTGAATTCAGCCAGCCTGCTCGGCGAATGCGCGAGCAAATCTTAGCGATAAAGGCTTTCTTTGACTGCTTTCAGCAAGGTAGTCCGCTTAACTTTGATGGCGAGTTTTACCAGCACACGTTGATGACACCGATGTTTGATGCAAAACCTAACCGCTACGGGGTACCCAATATTATGCTGGGAGCACTGGGTCCATTGATGACAAAGGTGGCGGCTGAAGTTGCTGATGGCTTAATTCTTCATCCTTTTAACACTGAAAGCTTTATCAGAGAGCGACAGCTGTCTGTTATCGATAAACAGCTACGTGCGCAAGAAAAAGAGCGTTCATCGTTTACTGTATCGGCGACGGCGATATGTGTGACAGGTAATAACGAGGAGGAGTATCGAGCGGCTGAGCAGAGCGTAAAAGGGCTCTTGGCTTTTTATGCCTCGACAAAAGCTTATCTCCCGCCGATGGAGGCCCTTGGCTATGCTGAGCTGCAGCCAGAGCTCAATAGATTAACCAGGGAGGGGCGTTGGAGTGAGATGGCGGCGTTAATTGATGATGATTTTCTACAGGCATTTGCAGTGTGTGATGAGCCTCGGAACATGGCTAAACGACTTAAACAACGATATGGCGGTTTTTCTGATAGGCTTGGGATCTACGCACCTTATATGACTATGCCTGATGTTTGGCCAGGGATTGTTGCCTCTCTAAAAGGTGTGGGTTAGCTTACATCGCTATAGGGTATTCCATATCTTAATTTGTGAGAGTAGGCAGCTTTCATGGGCGGGATCGGAAGCGCATTTGCTACACTTATTGCGTATAGGTATAAGTACGTATACTGCTGATTGATATAATTATTTCTTGCTAATTGATGCTCTGTCGCTATATTTGTGCGGCTGTTTTCAGCCGCTTCAGTTTTTTGTTGGCCAGTTAAAAACAACAAAAGTTGTCGCAAAGGACAGCTTTTTAATATAAATTCGTTTGTAAGTAAGTAAGTTCACGGATCCGCGGGGGGCGTTTGCTTACTTATAAAAACATAATAGAGTTTATTAAATGTATTGATGTCGTCTAGTCGGAAGCGGAGTGTCGAGTTATAAGCGCTCTTGCACCACTAGTCAGATTCCAGGAGTTAAGCGGACCATGTTGGAAAAAATGTTTAAATTAAAGGCCCATGGCACGACAGTGAAAACTGAAGTGATGGCCGGCCTTACAACCTTCCTTACAATGGCTTACATTCTCTTTGCCAACCCAGATATTATGGGTGCAGCAGGTATGCCAGTACATGCTGTATTTGTCGCCACTGCCGTCGCAGGAGCACTTGGCTGTTTTGTGATGGGTCTTTGGGCTAACTTTCCTGCTGGTCTTGCACCAGGTATGGGGTTAAACGCCTTCTTTGCTTTCGCCGTTGTTGGCGGTATGGGTTATACCTGGAATCAGGCGCTAGCAGCCGTTTTCGTCTCGGGTATCATTTTCTTTCTGTTATCTGCCTTCCGGATCCGCGAATGGATTATCGGTAGTATTCCCGAGAGTCTGCGCCACGGTATCACCGTTGGTATCGGCTTATTCCTGACCATTATTGCATTCAAGAATGCAGGCATCATTGTCTCTTTTGAGCCGACTTTGGTTAAGTTGGGTGATATGACATCGCCGGGTCCAATCTTGGCAGGCTTTGGTCTATTACTGATTATTGCTCTGGACCACAAAAAAGTCCCCGGAGCGGTATTGGTCTCTATTCTAATCGTCAGTATCATTGCAGCGTTCCTTGGTTTGACACACTTCAGCGGCTTAGTGTCTGCTCCCCCTTCAATGAGCGAACTAGTTTTTGCCATGGACTTCAGCCGCTCGCTTGAGGCAGGCATGATCTCGGTGGTGTTGGCTTTTGTCTTTGTTGACTTGTTTGATACTTCCGGCACCTTGATGGCAACAGCTTCTAAGGCTGGTTTGACTGACGAGAATGGTAAATTTGACAATATGGGGCGTGCAATGGTGGCTGACTCCGCGGCGACAACAGCGGGTGCAGCGATTGGTGTTTCCTCTGTTACAACCTATGTTGAGTCTGGCGCTGGTATTGCTGCTGGTGGTCGTACTGGTTTAACGGCTGTTGTGGTAGGTATCATGTTTTTGGTGGCCATGTTCTTCTCGCCACTACTAAGCTTTGTTCCAGCCTACGCGACGGCACCGGCCTTGATGTTTGTTGGTTTGTTGATGACATCTGACATGACCAATATCCACTGGGATGACATGACAGAGTCTGCGCCAGCGTGGATTGCTGCTATCGGTATGCCGTTATTCTTCTCAATCTCACACGGTATCGGTATGGGTTTTGTGGCTTATACTGCCGTGAAGTTGATGTCAGGGCGTTACAGAGATATTAAGCCTGCCGTCGCTATTGTTGCGGTTCTTTACATCGTTGGTCTTGCAACGGGTACATTGGGCTAGTCGTTATTTAGACTAAGCTAGGGATCACATCCCTCAAATAAAAAAAGGAGGCTTTGAGCCTCCTTTTTTTCGTTTAAATTTACTGCTTAGCTAGTGGTGATAACGTTAACAAGGCGGCTGGTGAGTAAGCTGAGGTCTTCACTGCTGATGATGTAAGGCGGCATGATGTAGATCAGCTTACCAAAAGGGCGGACCCAGATACCGGCATCGACAAACTTAGGGGTGAGCTCAGTCATAACAACGGCCTCCTTCATCTCAATGACGCCAATAGCGCCTAGCACCCTAACAGAGTCTACTTGAGTTAGTGCTTTGGCGGGGCTAAGCTCGCGCAATAATTGCTGCTCGATTCTCTTGATCGTCTGTTGCCAGGGGCTGTCTAGTAATAACTGGATGCTGGCGTTGGCGACTGCGCAGGCTAACGGATTGCCCATAAACGTTGGTCCGTGCATCAGTACGCCGGCCTCTCCGTCACAGATCCCTCGTGCCACCTTGTTGCTACAAAGTGTTGCGGCTAAGGTCATGTAGCCCCCCGTGATAGCTTTACCGAGACAAAGGATGTCGGGGCTGATATTTGCGTGCTCACACGCAAAGAGTTTGCCGGTGCGGCCAAAGCCGGTGGCGATTTCATCTGCGATCAGTAATACATTGAATTCATCACATAGCTCGCGAATACGTTTGAGGTAGTCGGGAGAATAGAAGCGCATGCCTCCGGCACCCTGTACGATAGGTTCAACAATGACGGCGGCGATTTGCTGGTGTTGCTCTGAGAGCTGCCGCTTTAGATCGGCAATATGACGCTCATCGAATGCTGTGTCGAAGCCCATGGTAGGTGCCTCGGCAAACAGGTGCTGCGGCATGGAGTGCTCAAACAGGTGGTGCATGCCTGTTATTGGATCGCAGAGGCTCATGGCACCGAAGGTGTCGCCGTGATAGCCGTTTCGTAGTGATAATAGCTTTGTTTTGCTCTTAATCCCCTGTGATAGCCAGTACTGCAGTGCCATTTTGATGGCGACTTCGACGGAGACAGAGCCCGAGTCGGCGAGAAATACCTTGTCGAGATCTTTAGGGGTGATTTCTACCAGTGTCTTGCAGAGCGATACAGCCTGAGGGTGTGTTAGGCCGCCGAACATGACGTGACTCATGTCTTCAATCTGTTTGTTGACTGCCTGATTCAGTGTCGGGTGATTGTAACCGTGTATCGCCGACCACCAGGAGGCCATGCCGTCGATAAGCTGGCGGCCGTCTGCAAGCTGTAGTCTCACGCCGTTAGCCGAGACTACAGGGTAGTTGTCAGTAGGGTTGTGGGTCGATGAGTAGGGGTGCCAGACGAAAGACTTGTCGTCTTCTATAATCTGCTTAGGGTCGTACATGGAGTCGTTACCGTTTAAGAGTCTCGGAGATTAGCTGTTATGAAGGATCGCGGACTATTTATCACTGTTTAGTTACTTTTCAGGAGGGCTCAGTATAATACCGCCCATGCTAACAGATGCCCAAAGAATACTCTCCGAGGTCTTTGGTTACGACCAGTTTCGTAGCCCACAGGATCAAATTATCGACGGCCTTAATTGCGGTCGTGATGCCCTTGTCATCATGCCTACCGGTGGAGGCAAGTCGATGTGCTATCAGATCCCTTCGATTGTTAGAGAGGGGGTAGGGGTTATTGTGTCGCCGCTGATTGCTTTGATGCAAGACCAGGTGAGCGCCTTGCGCTTGCTGGGCGTAGAGGCGGCTTTTCTTAACTCAACCCTGGAGTTTGATCAACAGCGCGCCACGGAGGATGCGATACGTGACAGCCGTTTGCAAATGCTCTATATCGCACCTGAGCGTCTGATACAGCCAAGAACAATTGCCCTGTTGAAGAGTTGTAAAATATCGCTGTTCGCTATTGATGAGGCGCACTGTGTTAGTCAGTGGGGGCATGATTTCCGTAGTGATTATTTACAGCTCGATTCAGTACTTAACCAGTTTCCTCAGGTGCCCAGGGTGGCCTTAACGGCAACGGCCGACGAGCGAACTAGGCAAGACATTATTGAGCGCCTGCACTTGCAGCAAGCAGACCACTATATTTGCGGCTTTGACCGGCCCAATATTCAGTATCGAATTGCGCAGAAACAGACAGCTAAGCAGCAGTTGCTGGCTTTTATTAAGCGAGATCACCCTCGAGATGCAGGCATCGTTTACTGTATGTCACGTAAACGTGTTGATTCAACGGCTGCGTGGCTTGCTCAGCAAGGCTATAAAGCCTTGCCGTATCACGCAGGTTTGCCCGTACAGACGAGGGCGGCTAATCAGCAGCGTTTTCTTCGTGAAGATGGTGTGATCATTGTGGCGACCATCGCCTTCGGTATGGGTATCGATAAGCCGGATGTCCGCTTTGTCGCCCACCTTGATCTACCCAAATCCGTTGAGGCCTATTACCAGGAGACGGGACGAGCGGGTCGTGACGGTGCAAGTGCCACAGCGTGGATGGTCTATGGACTTCAAGATGTCATCAATATGCGGCAGATGATGGCGGCCTCTAATGGTAATGAGGAATTCAAGCGAGTCGAATCGATGCGTTTGGATGCTATGTTGGGACTGTGTGAGATCAGCAGTTGTCGCCGCCAGGTGTTGTTGCGGTATTTTGGTGAAGAGGCTGAGCCCTGTGGCAATTGTGATAACTGTTTGACGCCACCGGTAGTTTGGGATGGTTCGTTGGCAGCGCAGAAAGCACTTTCGTGTGTTTACCGTACGGGACAGCGGTTTGGTGCCAACCATGTTATCGACGTTTTGCTAGGCAAAGAGAGTGATAAGATCTCCCAATATGGGCATAGCCAGCTATCGACATTTGGTATTGGCCGAGAGTTAAAGGATAAGGAGTGGCGTTCGGTATTTCGTCAGCTGGTCGCAAGAGGCTTGCTGGTTGTTGATGTCGACTCTTGGGGGGCGCTGAAGCTTGCAGCAAGTTGCAGGAGCGTGCTTCGAGGGGAGGAGGAGATATCGTTACGCCGCGATCCAGTGACGAAGCAAGATGGAACGAGAAAAACGAGGCGTGGGACGCCGAGTGGTACTGATCAGTTGCTGTGGGAGCAGTTGCGACAGACGCGTAAGCGACTGGCTGATGATCAGGGAGTGCCGCCTTATGTCATTTTTAGTGATGCAACATTGATGGAGATGATGGAGAGTAAGCCCGTCGATAATGAGCAGCTATTGTCCATTAGTGGTATTGGGGCAACTAAACTTGAACGCTACGGAAGTACCTTCCTTGCTGTCATTGATGATTATCTACAGAGTCACAGTGGTGAGTCGGTGGCGGGTAATACGGTCTGGGAGACTCAAGCTTTGTTGCAGTCGGGTATGTCACCTGCGCAGATTGCTATTCAGCGACAGCTGTCTGAAAGTACAGTCTATGGTCACTGTGCGCAATTATTAGAAGAGGGGCGTGTAGAGTTGTCGGCAGTTATTGATATTACCGAGCAGCACTTACATTTAGCGCTCGACGCTATTGAGCAGTACGGCAGGCAAGGTGATGGCTCTATTCGTGTAAAGCCGGTTCGTGAAGCGTTAGGTAATCTGTTGGATTATGGTGTGCTGCGCTGCATAGCGGCGTCGCTTCAGGTAACCACTTAAGATGGCGGCTGTCCCGGGCGAGCAGGCGAATCCTAAGTCAGTGATCGACTACCGCATTAAATTCATGCGCCGTAAGACGGTGGGTTTGTATTTATTGCCCGGCGGTGTGGTGGAGGTGAGAGCACCTCGGCGGACGAGTAAAAAGTACATTAATGACTTTGTGCAGCAACACAGTGATTGGCTGCAGGAGAGGCTCGAGGTTCAAGATCTGCGTGTTGGGGAGGATTTTCTGGTCTTTGGACGGCCGCGTAAGGTTGTGGTTGTTATCGCTGAGGCTCGCCGTATCGTTTTACGGGCTGAGACGTTAACGGTTTACTTATTAGCGGGTGACGATGATGAGAGTCTTCGGCGCTACTTGCAGAGCTGGATGTTGACTGTCGCTAAGCGCCATTTGCCGCGGCGTTTGACGTTAAAGGCTCATTGGTGCCGGCAGTTACAGGTTACCGAGCCGGCGCTTAAACTGAGGTATATGCGGAGCCGGTGGGGTAGTTGCAGTGCTGCTGGTCATATTAACTTGAGTACCGCATTAATACAGCTGCCGGTTGCTTATGCAGATTACGTCATTGCCCATGAGTTGACTCACTTAAGGGTGTTTGACCATAGCGTACGCTTTTATCAGTGGATGGAGCAGCTGTTGCCTGAGTGGCGGTCAATGCGTAAAGGCATTAGGCAATATTCAACGGGCGTGGAGCTGATGCAGGTGAGTCATTACCTGCATCAATGACTGACTGCTCACTTAGATAGCAGTTACTGTTCGGCTGTTCTTGCCGACAGGGTTGTTTTTGAGGCCGGCAATCAATATGTCAAGACTTGTGTCGATCTGCTGCTCTGTCGATAGGCCAGGGAAGCGGTCGTAACGGTCTTGCATCAGTATCGCTAAGCCGTGCAAAGACGCCCATATTGAGTTGGCCGTTAGCGGTATATCTGTATCGGCAAATTGACCGCTCTTGATGCCACTGCTCAAGCCTAGCTCGACAAGTTCGAAGCGGCGCTGCCCTGCGGTTAGTAAATCAGGATAGGCTTTGCGGTTGCCAAGGATTGGGCCAAACATGAGCTTGAATATTTCAACGTTATTGATAGCAAAGCGAACATAGGTGTGCCCCATTGCCCGTAACATACTAACAGGATCGTTGACATCTTGAAGTGATTCGTTGACGTCATTGGCGAGAAGCTCGAAGCCGTAGATGGCGATCGCTGCCAAGAGTTTGTTCTTATCTTCAAAATGCCGATAGGGCGCGGTCTGGGAGACGCCTATTTCTCGTGCTAGAGCGCGTAAGCTAATGTTCTCTGCACCTTTTTCATGTAGATGGGTAATACCCAGCTCTATCAAACTCTCGCGTAGGTTGCCATGATGGTAGCTAGTATCAGCCATAATTATATAGGTTCTCTAATCGGTGCGAGTGACAGCGAATGGCTAGCCGTTCGTTTATCTAGACCCGCATGGTGGTATCGTCGTTAGAGCCGATTATGCCGTAGAACGAGCAAGACAGCCAGTCTTTGATCTACATTGGGTTTTGTTCTTGTTTCTTTTATGTCGATAATCGACCGCTTATTGAGCATGAGGCAGAGGGGGGTTCTGTTGCGTGGAGATTGATTGGTATATTATGAGGGCGATGAAATGACGCGGGGATGGAAATGAGACGTAAGACGCAGCCAATAACAATTATTTATGTAGCCGCGATATTATTGGCTGCCACTAAGGTCGTATTGCTACAGGGGCCTACTCACTCTAACAATGGAACTGATGCGGAAGCGAAAGGTGGATTGAGTACTTTAGCTGGTGTTAAGTTGCCAGCAACAAAACTATTGGATACCCCCGAGTTTAGTGAAATTAAAGGTGTTACGGCGCGTAAAAAGGCGTTTTTCGGCTACTTAGGCGAATATATTGAGTCTGAAAATCAGCATATATTGGCGGAGCGTGAGCAGTTGTTAACGCTTCAGGAAATAGCGAGTAAAGGTGGTCTCAATAGCAATCAGAAGGCGGTATTGAGGGGGTTGGCTACACGTTATAAGCTGTTACATCTAATTGATGACGATGATGAGCTAATAAAAAGGTTACGAAATCGTATAGATATTATTCCGCCATCATTGGCCCTTTCTCAATCGGCGAATGAATCTGCCTGGGGGACCTCTCGCTTCGCGAAGCAGGGTAATAACTTTTTTGGTCAGTGGTGCTTTCGTCAAGGCTGTGGCATTGTGCCGCAATCTCGCCCGGTGGGAGAGATCTATGAGGTCGCTGCCTTTGAAGATACGGGTGGCTCTGTACGTGCTTACTTTTTAAACCTGAATACGCATAAGGCCTATAAATCGTTACGCGATATCAGAAGCAAGCTTCGTGCGGAGAATAAGTCATTAAGTGGTGCTGAATTGGCGGTTGGCTTGGGGAGCTACTCGGCCCGAGGCGCTCATTATGTCGATGAGATACAGCGCATGATTGTCTTCAATAACCTTGATGAACTAGACGGAGGAGGCTAATACATTGCTATTTGTAGCAGGCTCCTCTTGCTGAGTGTTGTCGAGAAAAGGGGGGAAGGCAGCTTTTGTAGCTGCCTTTTTTGTGCGTGGGCCTAGTCGTTAGGTAACTGTTGGTCTTTGCTAAATCGAATCCAGGGTTGCGAGAACCAGTAGTAACGACCAGCCTCATTGCTTGGCATGGTGCAGTTGTAGCGTGAGCGACCAATGCTGATTGCCTGGTTAGCTTCGACGGTCACGCTGTTGCCTTCGCGATGGGTTTTGATTCTGCCCTGACCGCTGGCGAAACAGCTGAGTTGCCCTAAACGCCAATTGCCGTCATTAAACTGTAGCTTCAGCTTCGGGATGTCGACCTTGTAGGGGGTGAGGCCGTTGATCTCGTCTCCGCTGATAATATCAACCTTGGCAAGCGGCATTGCCTGTGAGAGAAGTTTGGTGCGTAGTGTCTTAGGGTTGGCGTAGGCCCCTGCTGCAGGAAACCTCGGGAGAGCAGTGTTATCTAAAGCAGCAGAAAGTGCGCCAGATTGCTGGCCAAAAGCGGTGAAGCCAAGCTCCCTGACGATGGCTTGTAGGGGATAATCATACTCGCCATAGGGATAGGCGAAGAGTGTGCTTTCGCTGCCGGTATGTTGCTTGAGCTTTTTGCTTGTTGTCGTTATCTCGGTACGCATACGTTGCGTCCATTGTTCTTCGGTCTCGCCGTTGAGCCGTTTGACTAAGTGGCTGTGGCTGTGGCTGTGATTGGCGAGCTCAGCCCCGCGACTTTGTAGTGAATTTAGCTGCTGCCAATTGAGCATGTGGCTGTGTCGTTCGTCGACAGCTTTAGAGTTTACAAAGATGGTGTATGGCCAGTGACGCTGCTCGAGTAGTGGGGCGGCTTCCGTCAATATTGATGAGAAAGCATCATCGAAGCTAATAGCTGTTACTCGGCTGGGTAGTGGCTGATTGGTTGCCAAGTAGCGAGTGATTTTACTGAGGGGCCAAACTTCGAAACCTTCATCTTCTATCATTTGTAAGTGTTGGCGAAACTCTTCTGGGCTGGTAGAGGTGGCGCGGGGGGTTGTAGTGCTGATGTGGTGATACAGCAGTACGGTGGCCGACCAGCTGAGTTGGCTGGTAAAAAAAAGTGTAAGAATGAGTGTCTTTAGTGACAGTTTTAGGCGGTTTCGCTGCATCTGTCTATCGAGTATGCGTAGGCATGATATGTCGGTGGCGTTCAAAATACCCTCGTTGATAAATTAAGTTGTCGGTGACACTAGTATATCAGCGCAAATTTATCGATAAGGTGTTATTTTTATCGGTTAATAGTTATCAATTCTTAGGAGTTGGATCAAATCATGTCGTGTTTGGTCTGAGAGGGGGTCGTTGAAGGTGCTTGCAGCGTTTCTTGATAGAGGTTTTACATAGATAGCCATGGCTAGTGACGTGAATAGAAAGCTTTCCCTGGGGGTTAAGTTGGCATTGCTGATTGCGGTGTTGACGATTGGCGGCGTGTCGGTTTTCGGCATTACCGTATTAAACAAGCAGAACCAGTTACAGGATGAACAGCTGCAGGACCTTGGTGGGGCCTTAGTGGCACAGGTGGCATCAGCGGCGACAGAACCGTTGTTCACCGGTGATAACATGTCGTTGCAGCTACAGGTGGAGCAAAGTACGCATCAAGGCAAGATAAAGGCCATAGAGATTGTATCGAGTGATGGCACGATAGTGGTGTCGGCGGGAGACCATGAGGCGCTGTTGAGGGCTGCTAGCAGCGGTAGCATGTATTACTTTGTCACTGATGTCGTCTTTCGGCAGATTTCAGGAGGAAGAGTTGCCCTTCTGCTCGACCATAACGAGATGGCGAAAACGTACAAACATCTGCTGAAGCTGATTTTAGGGGTTGGGGCGGGGTTGTCCGTATTGGCGGTCATCGGCGCACTGCTAATTGGTCGTAGGATTAATAAGCCGTTTGCAGAGCTCTTATATGCAGCGAAGCAGGTGGGGTCGGGTAACTATAAGTCGGCGGTGGTCGAAGAAGATCGTCGTCAAGACGAGGTCGGACAGCTATTGCATGCGATAAGTGATATGGGGCAAGGGCTGTATCAGAAGGAGCAGGTGGAGGCGATGCTGGCGGGCTTTGTCAATCAGGATATTGCCAAGCGGGTGATTGCTGAGGCGGAGGAGATTCGGATCAAGGGGGAGCGTGTCGAGGCGACAGTATTGTTTGCAGATATAGTTGGCTTTACTTCTATGTCAGAGGGGTTGACTCCAGAGCAGGTCGCCGATTTGCTTAATGAGTATTTTAGTTACTTCACTCACTGTTCTGACTTATATTTTGGTACCGTCGATAAGTTTATCGGAGACTGTGCGATGGTGGTGTTTGGTGCGCCCAAGCCTAATGCAGATCATCAGTTTCAAGCGCTAGCCTGTGCCGTGCTGATGCAAAAATTAACGAAGGTCTTAAATCGTCGGCGAGAAGCTTGCCAGTTGCCCGCGGTCTCATTGCGCATAGGTATTAACAGTGGACCAATGTTGGCTGGAGTGTTGGGGAGCGAGAAGAAAATGGAGTACACGGTAGTGGGGGACTCTGTTAATCTAGCGTCGCGACTTTGTGGTGAGGCCGAAGGTGGGCAAATCATTATTACCGAAGACTTTGAGCGTGCATTAGAAAGACCGGAGCGAGCTATGCTTTCCTACTATAAGAAGATAAATATACGGGGCAAATCGTTGCCTGTGCAGACTTATGTCGTTGATGATGTGATTTCGGAATACAAGCTTACAATGGATAGTCTGATCGATGATTTGATGACATCGAAGACCTCGCTAACATGAGGATGAAGATACTTTATGGCTTGCTGTTGCTATTGGGTGGCTGTGAGTCGATCGGTGGCGGTGCCTTTGATGTACGTTTGCAGGATCAGCTGGCCGAAAAACATTTCCAGCAGGCAATTCATACCGTTGAGCGTGAACAGGCGAGGAACCCTGAGCTCAATCTGGCGCCTGTGCTTGATGAGGTTAGAGGTAAGGCAGAGCAATACCGTAATAGTGTCGTGGCTCAAGGGAAATCTTTAGTTAATAAGGCGCATTGGCTGGAGGCCGTAGAGTTGTTGGAGCAGGGGGTGAAAAACTACCCTAGTGCTGAGATGCTTGCGTATCGGCAGATATTGCTGCGTGCACGCGAGGATCATTTGCGTTGGCGTTGGCGAGAATTGAATTACCAGCGTGCAGATGGTTTGCCAGAGGCTATTGCAGCTGTAAATTCTATCCTGGCTGTTAATCCGGAGGATGCGCGTGCTCAGGCGCTGTATAAGCAGTATCACAATGAGTCTAAATTGTTGTTGCCATATGTCTTGTCGACGGCGGCTATCCACGAGCAGCAACAGCGCCTGAGTGTGGCCCTGAAAGATTATCGTTTGGCTAAGCAGCTAGCCCAGGATGATAGCGTGGATGCCGATATAAAGCGTTTATCTAGAGAGTTGAGCGAAGCGGCGAAATCGAGGAGCCATAAAAAAAATAAGCGCTTAGTCGATGCGCGTAAACAATCCTGTGCTGACTTTGAGGTGATGCTGGCTGAAGGGGAGTTATTGATGGCGGCAGACCAACTGGTGAAAATGCAGGATTTAGGGGTCGCCAAAAATGAAATGAAGGGCTATCGAGAAACCTTACAATTGTTGCTGGATCGAGCTGTGACAGGCTATGTGATGGAGGGTAATACGGCTTACACCTTAGGCGATATTGAGGTGGCAATTGAGAGTTGGCAGCGGGCGTTGGAGTTACAGCCTGGTAACGCTGTGATCGTTGAAAAGCTGAGCCGAGCGCGTGCTTTTAAGAGCTATTATGAGAGCTTGCGCCCTTAAGGTCTTGTGATGAGGCTAAGGCCGCTCATTGGGGTTGAGCTGATGATGTTTGAGGCAGGACTTTATTAAGTTGTGCTTACAATATTTGCCGTTGCTGACACGCTTCAGCATCCCTTCTTTGCCGAGTAACTTTAGCGTAATGTGCTCGCTGTTGTGTCCCTGCTGCCAAAGAGATGAGCACTGTTCGGCAAGTTCAGTGAGGTAGTTACGTTTGGCGATTAATGCACTCTTCCCCTCGTTGACGATGCCGCGGTGAGCGCAGAACATGGTGTCGAAATCAAGCTCGATACAGCGTTGTAAGCTATCAATCATTAAGCTTACATCTTCACCTGCGGTCATTAGGCTAATTTTGTTGGCGATATAGAGGTCGGCGCTAAATAACCAGCCACGATCAGCTAAGTGGAAGCAGTGCATTTCGGCGGTGTGGCCGGGGGTGAAGAGGGCTTCTATGGTGTCGCCATTACTCAGCTGCAGGGGGTGCTCGGGTAGCGTTCGGAAGGGGGTGGGCTTGTAGCTCCCCCACGCTATGCGTCGATAGTAAGGTACCTTTATACCTTCGCTCATCTTATGGGCTAGCGATGAAGAGGTGTAGGGGGTGAGTCCGGTAGTTTTGGCAATATTATGCGCGTTGCCGCTATGGTCCTCGTGGTGGTGGGTTAAGAGTAGCTGATCTAGAGTCTTTTCTTCGATAAATGGTTTGACGTGTTGCCATTGATTGGCGGGGCCGAAGTCGATAAGCGTGTTGTCGCAACGATAGATTATAAAGCTTAACGTGATGCCTCGGTTGGCTCTGCCGACGCGAATTGCGTCGAGGTCACCGAGGCTGAATCGTTCAAGAATGGCCATAGATTGTTGATGTCCGGATATTTCTTAGGTCCGTCAATGGGCTCATCTGCTCTGGGTGATGAGCGGAGACTGTCGTTTATTGTGTTAAAGCAAGGCGGTATGCCTGTACGGCGTTCACTAGGCCCATCTCAATGCAGTCTACGGTGAAAGCGTGGCCTATTGAAACCTCAAGCAGGTTTGGCAGTCGTTGGCAGAATAGTGGTAAGTTATGGATGTTAAGGTCGTGGCCTGCGTTAAGCTCTATGCCGCAGGCGGCAGCAACGCGAGCAGCTTCGGCGAAATTATCGATAGATTCTTTAAGGCCCTGCTGAGAGTCGAATGCTGCAGCATAGGGGCCGGTGTACAGCTCGATACGATCACTGCCGAGTTTGGCGGCCAGTTCTATCTGCTCGGGGATCGGGTCCATGAAGAGGCTGCTGCGCACACCGAGCTCTTTGAGTTCGTCAATGATTGGTTTTAGGCGATCAAAATCTTGGTGCAGGTCGAAGCCATGGTCCGAAGTCAGCTGACTATCGCTGTCGGGTACGAGAGTGCACTGTGCGGGTTTGATTTGACGAATCAGCGGCATGAAGCCAGGGTAGTCACTGACGCCACTGCGATTGCTATGCATGGGGGCGGCGAAAGGGTTGCCCTCAATGTTGAACTCAGCATCGATGGCGTTGGCGAGCTCAAAACAATCGTCCGCACGAATGTGTCGTTGATCGGGGCGGGGGTGGACGGTGATGCCGTCAGCACCTGCAGCGAGGCACATCTCAGCGTGCTTGACGACACAGGGGTAGATCGTGTCGCGAGAGTTGCGAATGAGTGCAATTTTATTGAGGTTGATGCTGAGTGCGGTCATAACGATAGTTTCTATGGTCGGTGGACGAAGCCGGCTGATGCGGGCTTCGACGATTAAAATGATCTGTGAGGCTAGTGTGCGGTCTCGGTAGACTTCTTAGGTGCACTGGGC
Source organism: Sinobacterium caligoides (assembly GCF_003752585.1). Taxonomy (NCBI): domain Bacteria; kingdom Pseudomonadati; phylum Pseudomonadota; class Gammaproteobacteria; order Cellvibrionales; family Spongiibacteraceae; genus Sinobacterium; species Sinobacterium caligoides. The sequence goes on along the minus strand of NZ_RKHR01000003.1, from coordinate 242,111 downwards.
GCGCTGTCGTCTTTAGCTTTTATTTTAGCGGGTACAGGCCCGTCTACGCTACTTTCAACAGGCTTGGCTGGCTGCTTTTCAGGGCGAATAGGCTCGATGGGTATAGGTTTTTCGTTGGCCTTGACGTAGATCTCATTGATCAGGATGGGCTCGACTGGCACATCGCTGAAAGGCCCCTTGGTGGTGGTCGGTTGCACAGCAATATCATCAACCACATACATGCCGTCAGTGACTTTGCCAAAGACGGCGTAGCCTGCATTTCCACCGCGTTTGTCGAGGCTGAGATTGTTGCGGATATTAATAAAAAACTGTGAAGTCGCGCTATCAGGGTCAGAGGTTCTTGCCATAGAAAGCGTGCCGCGCTCGTTGTATAGGCCGTTATCTGCTTCATTCTTAATGGGGGCGAGTGTTGCTTTCTCTTTCATTTGTTCAGTTAAGCCACCGCCCTGAATCATAAAGTTGGGGATGACTCGATGAAAGATGGTCCCTGAGTAGTACCCGCTATCCACGTAGCCGAGAAAGTTTTTCACGGTAATCGGTGCTTTGTCAGCGTAGAGCTCTACAGTGATGTCGCCTTTGTTGGTCTCAATGACCACGCTTGGGTTGATGGCAAGGCATAGCTGGCTATATGCCAAAAATAGGCTGGTACCCAGTAATAGACTAGCGCTGCGTTTCATGTTGCTTCCTCGGCGTAAGGCCTTAACGATCATTGTTTTAGGCGCCTTTTGAGCGGCTGTGGTACTGTTTGAGGGGTGAGGCCTATCGATTTATTGTTCGTAGGGGCCCACCGCTCACAGGGAGTGATATAGAGACAATGTCTCGTTAGTTCCAATCACTGCGTCGCTTCTTGGGGATGAGGCGCGGAATGATTAAGGCAAGCAAAACGCCGAAGCCGACTGTGCCAGCGCCGTTGATAAACCACTCTAGATCAGATTTATCCTTCAAGCGTTCATTGTCGGCGGTAAGTACATCGATTTCATTCTTGAGCATCTGATTGCTTTCGCCCAGGGTTTTGTTGCTGTTGGATAAGCCAATTGCATTGGCTGAGGCAATCTTGATTGCCTTGATCTCGGCGCTTATCTGCTTGTTTTCGCTGGTTAGCTGTAGGTTCTTAGCTTGTAGCTCTTGATTTTTTGTTTCGGTAGCCTTCATCTTTTTAAGCATTGGGCCAGCATCTTGTGACAGCATAGCAATTTGCTTTTGTGCCTCTTTGAGACGCTCGCGTGTACCTTTCTCTTTCATCAGGTATTGAGAGGGGGCCCAGCCGGTGGTGCCATCGTTGAGGCGTACCTGGGTGAAAGTGTTGTCGTCGCTGTGTTTAAGGACGGTGAGCTCTGTACCGCTTTTGATGCGTTTGATGATGCGGTAGGCGTTGGTTGGTCCACTACGCATGTTAATTAGCATGACGTCTGAGACATAGCGGTATTCGGCTGCTTGAGCGCTGCTAGTGGCGGCAAGGAACGAGAGCGTAGCGACACTGGCTAAGACGATAATAGAGAGGCTTCGGCGGATGGATTGCTGGATGGTCGCGTAAGATGATAGCTTCATAATTCGTGTTCGGTGTAGATGGATAAATGAGCCATCCACGACAATTTGGTCGCGGACGGAGTGAGGACATTCTAACCCATTGAAATGGTCTACGACCAATGTAATAGACAGATTTTTTCTGTCAATATCGATCCGCAGTAGTTTTGATATGTTTGTGACAAGTTTTGATCAGATGAGAACAGGGTCACGTGCTACTGAAGACGGTGTTCGCCTGCATTGACATGATTGCAGGCGGTTGGGCTTGATTGTTTTAAGGTAGCACCTTTTTAAACGGTTTGACGGTTACCTGGCTATACACATTGGCGTCGATATAGGGGTCGTTATCGGCCCATGTCTGAGCTGCGTCAAGGCTATCGAATTCGGCAATAACTAGGGAGCCGCTAAACCCTGCACTGCCGGGGGCTTCGCTGTCAATGGAGGGGTGAGGGCCTGCGACGAAGAGTCGGCCCTGGTTCTTGAGCTCTTCGAGCCTAGAGAGGTGGGCCGGTCGGGCCTGTAAACGCTTCTCAAGGCTGTTGGGGTGATCTTGACTGATGATGGCATATAGCATGTTATTCGCTCTCTTTAAGGTCATCTTTCAGGTGTGGCGTCAGTATTACAGCAGTTATTATCAGCAGCAATACGGTGAAGCCGACGGATGAAAATAGCTTATAGTTGACCCAGAAGTCTTCGCTGTACTGATAAGCTACGTAGAGGTTGAGCGCACCGACGATGATAAAATTGCTGGCCCAGAGCGTATTAAGGCGCTTCCAGATTGCGCTGGGTATCGAAATTTGGCTGCCCAGCATTCTTTCGAGTAGGTTTTTCTCGGTGAAGATCTGCGCGCCGATGAAGACGATAGCCATCCCCCAGTTGAAGATCGTTGGCTTCCACATGATGAAGGTGTTGTCGCGCAGGGCTAAAGTCAGGCCGCCGAATAGGCAAACGGCAGCGACCATCCACAGTTGACGCTTCTCAAAGTGCCCGCGAATGAGGCGACTGACAATAAGTTCGATCAGAGTGGCGGCAATGAGGACGGAGGTTGCGGTGTAGATGCCGTCAAAGGTGTAATCGATGCCGGCGGCTGATAGATGATAGCCATCCATTTTATAGGTGATAAAAAATAGGAGGATGGGGACGAGTTCTGCTATTTGCTTCATTGCAAGAAATTACCTAGTAATGGTGGGGTTTACGGCCGCTCGAGTGTTATTATAAAGAAGTTGTTGGCACAAGTTGTGCGACATCATAACGAATTCTAACCTGTACACCAATATGCTTTCGACCAGAGTTGGCCTGAAAGCATACTTTAAAGAGAGTCGATCATATCTTGCGCCCTGTTGTAGATTTTCATTGTCATAGTACTGCCTCGGACGGAACACTCAGCCCGCTGGAGGTGTATCAGCGTGCCTGCGGTAATGGAGCGCAACGGTTGGCACTCACCGATCACGATACGGTTGCGGGTTGTCGTCAGCTCTCAGCCGCTCTGGCAAGTGGGAGCATAGAGAGAGGGGCTGAGCTTGTCAGTGGTGTCGAGTTCTCTTGCTTGTGGGGGAAGCGGTCTATTCATGTTGTCGGACTTGGCTTTGATATCGATCATCCTGAGATAGAAAAAGGGGTGGCGCAACAAACAGATGTTCGCCAGCAACGTGCGTTAACGATCGACAAGAGGATGCAAAAGCTGGGCTTCTCAGGCTGTCTTGAGGGAGCAAAGGCAATTGCGGGGGACTCACAAATAGGGCGCCCACACTTTGCTCAGTTTATGCTTGATCAGGGGTATGTCACATCGACGAAGCAAGCGTTTGATCGCTATCTCGGCAGCGGTAAGCCTGGTGATGTTAAAAGTGGTTGGCCAGCCCTAGAGACGGTGGTTGGCTGGATTGTCGATGCAGGGGGGGTTGCCGTGGTCGCTCACCCTGAGCGCTACAAGTTGACCCGCACCAAACTCAGTCAGCTATTAGACTGTTTTACGGCCGCAGGAGGTCGTGGGATAGAGATGGCAGGGCGATCTCAGCATATTAATACTCGCAGAACGATAGAAGAGCTCTGCGCTAAATACGATTTGCTAGCTTCGGTTGGTAGCGATTTTCACAACCCAGAATACCGTTGGAATGATTTGGCAGTGGTGCCAACGGTTGGTGAAGGTTTGACGCCGATCTGGCAACACGTTAAAGCTATGTCGTAGTATATAGCGACAATACATCAATACGAATCTAACTCTATTGCACTACGGCGTTAAGTTGTGGGCCTAGTTAGTATCACTATAAATATCTATCTGACATTCAGTGTTGGATGACTTGGGCGGTATGGCCAAGGAGCTTTTATGAGTCAATTTTTTCAGATACACCCAGACAACCCGCAGTCCCGATTAATTAAGCAGGCGGTCGATATTATTTTATCGGGGGGGATAGTGGTCTACCCCACTGATTCGGCCTATGCTATTGGTTGTCGCTTAGGGGATAAACGCGCGGCCGAGGCCATTCGAAGTATTCGCCGCCTCGATGATAAGCATAATTTTACCTTGATGTGTCGAGACTTATCTGAGATTGCCACATATGCGCGGGTCGATAATGTGGCCTATCGTCTCATTAAGAGCCATACGCCAGGGCCCTATACGTTCATCTTACGAGGGACGTCAGAGGTGCCCCGCCGATTGATGCACGCAAAACGTAAGACGATCGGCCTGCGTGTGCCGAATAACGCCATAGCCTTGGCGCTGTTGGAGGAGTTAGGAGAGCCGATGATGAGTGTGACGTTGATCATGCCCGGTGATGAACTGCCGTTGACCGATCCCTATGAATTCCGGGGCCAGTTGGAGCACGCAACAGATTTAATCATCGATGGTGGCTATTGCGGCATCGAGCCCTCCTCGGTGATCTCTATGCTCGATAGCGACGTCTCGATTGTACGGCAAGGTCTAGGTGATACTAGTGGTTTCGAATGCCTGTGAAGAAACACTTATTCGGCGAGACTAGGTTTCCTGTTGGCACCCAGAAGACTTACAGGCACCAGGTAGACTGATGACTATAAGTGAAGACGGAGAGGTTGAGGTGCCTGTTGATGTGCTGGCGACAGAGCAGGAAGATGAGTACGCCGATGACAATGCAGCCACCCAAGATGATGTCGACGAGATCCATAGCCGGTTAGAACGCGCCCGCCAGCAGTTGCAGCCCTCTCAGGGTGAACTCTTTGCTCTTGTTAATGGTGAGCAGGTTACTGAGTTACCAAAAGATCTTTATATTCCGCCTGAGGCCTTGGAGGTTTTTTTAGAGGCCTTCGAGGGGCCTTTGGACTTATTGCTGTATCTGATACGCCGACAGAATATCGATATTCTTGATATCAACGTGGCGGAAATTACCAAGCAGTACGTGGCTTATATTGAGTTGATGGAAGGTGCTCAATTCGAGATGGCAGCGGAGTATTTGGTCATGGCGGCGATGTTGGCTGAAATTAAGTCGCGTATGTTGCTGCCACGTTCTGAAGGGGAGGAAGAGGAGGAAGACGACCCTCGCGCCCAGCTGATTCGTAGGCTGCAAGAGTACGAGCGCTTTAAACTCGCAGCTGAAAATATCGATGAGCTGCCGCGTGTTGGGCGTGATATTCATCCAGTGAGTGCTGAACCCCCAGAGCTAGAAAGGCAGCGCTTGGAGCCTGATGTCGATATGCGAGAATTGTTATTGGCTCTTGGTGAGGTGTTGTCTCGGGCTGAGATGTTTGATTCTCACCATGTAGAGAAGGAGATGTTGTCGACACGTGAGCGCATGACTGATGTGTTGGAGCAACTGCGTGGACGTAGCTTTCTTCCTTTTGTTGCGCTTTTTAGTGGTGATGAGGGGCGCCTAGGCGTGGTGGTAACCTTTCTTGCCATTATGGAGTTGGTGAAGGAGTCGCTAGTGGAGATCGTGCAGGCAGAGATGTTTGGCGCGATACATGTGAAGGCAAAAGTGATATGAGTATTGATGCAAGAACACTGCAGAATATTGTTGAGGGAGCATTGTTGGCGGCTGCAAAGCCTCTCAGCATTAAACAGCTGCTATCTCTGTTTGAAGGCGACGCCGATGCCCCTAAACGCGTAGAGCTTGAGGCGGCGTTGGCGGCGTTGGCGGAAGAGCTTGGGTCGCGAGGCATTGAGCTCAAAGAGGTTTCGTCAGGCTATCGGTTGCAGGTTAAGGCGGCCTATGCTCATTGGATAGGGCGGTTATGGGAAGAACGGCCGCAGAAGTATTCTCGAGCGATGCTCGAAACGCTGTCACTGATTGCATATCGCCAGCCCATTACTCGAGGTGAAATCGAGGATATTCGTGGCGTAGCGGTCAGCTCAAATATTATCAGGGCGCTGAGTGAGCGAGACTGGGTTAGGGTTGTCGGCCATAAAGATGTCCCAGGACGCCCCGCTATGTATGCGACTACTCGTAGCTTTTTAGACTATTTTAATCTGCAAAATCTCGATGAGCTACCGAGCCTGTCTGAGATAAGAGACCTTGATGCGGTTGCGAAAGAGCTAAACTTTGAGGCGGAGGTGCTACAAGAGGCTAAGCAGATTGAGCAGCGAGAGCTGGAAAGAGAGCAGCGGCTTGCGGAGCAAGAGAAATTGCAGGCGGCAGAGGATGAGCGTCTAGACGAGGAGCGTCAACAGCGAAAGCTTGAAGAGTCTTCAGAGCAGGAGCTGGCTAGACCAGAAGAGAGCGAGTTGATGGAGGACTCCCCTGAGGCGAGCGCTGACAAAGGGGCAGAAATGGATGGTAAGTTTCCTGCAGAATCGGCAAACGAGCCGAGCGAGGAGCAGCAAAGAGAGGAACAAAAGGACCCTCAGCAAGTGGGGCTGGTTGAGGACGTCCCCCCCTCAAACAGCTTTGAGGAGATGAGTAGCTGGGACCTCATGGCTGAGGTAGCTGAGCTCGATGTCGATGATGAGACTGATATTGATGAGAATACTGATAGAACCTCGTCGCCAGCAACGTTAGAATACCCCCCCTCTGATAAAGAGGCTGAAGACGCAGAGCGTCGCACGTTTGATCGAGATGATTCGCCAACAGATGGCGGTGAGCCCGAGCGAGATAGAGATCCAGGATTTGACCTGTTGGCAGAAGTGTTGGATGACGATGAGTTGGACGATGCAGACGAACCGGTCGCCCCTAATGAGCAAAAGTGAATGAGCGAAAAACTACAGAAAGTATTGGCAGCCAACGGTGTTGGCTCAAGGCGTGAAATGGAACGCTGGATTTCAGCGGGGCGCATTAGCGTCAATGGCAAGCTGGCCACCTTGGGCGACCGTGTAGAGGACGAGGACAAGATCGTTGTCGATGGCCGTCCTCTTCAGCGCTCGCTGGAGAAAAAGCGTCGTCGAGTCCTGCTTTATAACAAGCCTGAAGGGGAGATCTGTTCGCGTAACGATCCTGAGGGGCGCCGTTCGGTATTCGACCGCCTGCCTCGGCTGCATGGGGAGCGTTGGATCTCTGTTGGGCGATTAGATTTTAACACCTCTGGTTTGTTGCTATTTACCACTGATGGTGCGCTGGCGAACCAACTCATGCATCCCTCCTCAGTGATTGAGAGGGAGTATCTCTGTCGAGTGATGGGGGATGTGACGCCTGAGAAGATCAAGGCGATGACCGATGGCGTAATGCTGGAAGATGGTCTTGCTAAGTTCACCGACGTGGTTGAAAGCGGTGGAGAAGGGATCAATCGCTGGTTTTATGTTGTGGTCATGGAGGGGCGTAATCGTGAGGTTCGTCGCCTTTGGGAATCGCAAGAGTTGACTGTGAGTCGACTTAAACGCGTGCGCTACGGTGATGTTTTCATCCCATCTGAAGTGCGTTCGGGGCAGTGGATAGAGCTATCTCAGGATGAAATTAACGGACTGGCAGATATGAGCGGTGCGGAGAAAGAGGATAAGCGTCCGTTGACGCGAGCCGAAAAGGAGACGCGTGATCGTCATCACCGCAAATTGCGTCGCCATGGCGGTAAGAAATAGACCTAGGGCAGCAAATAGGCTAATGTTTTCACTGCTGACACCATAAAAAAGGAGGCCAAGCCTCCTTTTTTTGTCTTTATCTGCAGTATGATATTCGTGCTGCAACAATAACAAATAAGCCAATAATCCCCGGTAACGGCTGTGCTAGGGGAATGGAGTATATTAAGCGTGTTTGAATTATTAGACGTTGTAATAGAAGATAAAATAGCCACTGTGGCATTAAACCGCCCTGAGCAAGCTAATGCCCTCAGTCAAAAAATGTGGGATGAAATACGCCACTGCTTCATCGAGTTGGACGTTAATGCTGAGGTTCGAGCGATCATCTTAAAGGCTCACGGCAAGAACTTCTGCGCTGGCATGGATCTGTCAGTTTTTCAGCATATTATGGAGTCACTGCCAGAGGAGCATGGACGTCGTAGTGAGCAGATGCGACTGCTCATTATCGCTCTGCAGGATTGCTTTGCAGCGATTGACCGTTGTCGTAAGCCTGTTATTGCGGCGGTTCAAGGTGCCTGCGTAGGAGCGGGGCTTGACATGATATCGGCATGCGATATCCGTTTTGGGCTTGAGGATGCTAGTTTTTCTATTAAAGAGATCGACTTAGGCATGACTGCAGACGTCGGCAGCCTGCAGCGTCTACCCAATATCATCGGCGATGGTTTGTTGCGAGAGCTCGCTTATACAGGGCGTGCGCTTGAAGGTAATGAGGCTGCTCGTGCAGGGTTGTTGAACCGAACTTTTGCCAGCATTGATGAGCTCTACCAATACACGGCAGAGATGGCCGTCACCATTGCCAGTAAATCGCCGCTCGCTATTCGTGGCAGTAAAGAGATGATTAACTATGCGCGCGACCACAGCTTGCATGACTCGCTTAATTATGTCGCGACCTGGAACGCAGGGATGTTAAGTCAGGTTGATCTTATGGGCTCGGTAATGGCTCAAATGCAGGGTAAGTCTGCGAGTTATGAAGACTAAAGGTGTCTCGCATAACGGTGAGGCGCGGCGCCTAAGTTCGCTGTTTGCAGGTCTGCCTGGGGTTGGTGCAGAGAGCGAACATTTTCAGCTGTTATTGGAGCACAGTGGCTGCCGATTCGAGCGCATTGTTTCTCGTGGTCAGACGACACCCTTGGTTACAGAGGCTGAGAATTTTTTGTTTGATGGGTGGTATGATCAGCCTAACGAGGAGTGGGTGCTACTGCTGGCTGGGGAGGCAGAGCTAGCATTCGATACCGGCGCGATTGAGCGCCTAAAGATCGGCGATTGTCTGCTGATTCCGGCGCACTGCAAACACCGAGTAAGCTATACCGCTACGGATGAGACAACGGTGTGGCTGGCTGTCTTTTTTCCATCGTAGCTGTTACTTGATAAATTTCCTGCAGGTTATACCGTTGGTCGTGACCGAGGCTGTAAAGTGCGAAGGTTCTACTGAAAAATAACAGGCTGATGATAATGAGTCCGACGAAGCTGATTGGCATTGGCGGCGTTAATCGGCCAAGTTGCTTGACGATCATTATGCTGGCCATAAGTAAAATGACGCAAGATATTGCCGCTTGGGCTATAACGGCGAAAGTTGAAAACTTGGCGTCATAGTGGCTAAAGGTGAAGATCAAGGGCTGTATTGTTAGGCTCGGGCTATTATAGATCGGCCATGGCAGCGCAAAGAGTAGAGTGATCCAAAGCACGGTGGCAAGGGAGCGAGGGTGTAGCATAACAATATGTCCTGATGGCTTGTCGTTATATTGTTGATGGTAGCATGGTGTAGCGCTGCCCACGTTAGGTCTTTCAGTATATACAGGTTGTTTGAATACCGCTTCTTATGTTCAAGCGATAAAAAAGGCGCCTAAAAGGCGCCTTTTTTCGTTACAGGCGCTGCCAGTCAATGAACTGACAGCTGCAATGATTAAGGTAGCAAGTGCGCTACAGCATCACGTTCTTCTGCGAGCTCGGTTTCAGTCGCTGTCATCTTCTCGCGAGAGAAATCATTAATCTCTAGGCCTTGTACAATAGCCCAGTCTCCATCCGTACAGGTAACAGGGAAAGAGTAGATAAGGCCTTCTTGGATGCCATAAGAGCCATCGCTGTAAACGCCCATAGAAGTCCAATCACCTTCAGGTGTTCCCATTGCCCATGTACGCATATGATCGATAGCGGCATTGGCAGCAGAGGCGGCAGAAGAGAGGCCGCGAGCCTTGATGATCGCAGCACCACGTTGTTGAACGGTAGGGATAAACTCTTCTGCGTACCAGTTCTGCTCGATGAGTTCCATGGCGTTTTTGCCATCAACTAGCGTGTTGTGCAAGTCTGGGTATTGAGTCGCAGAGTGGTTGCCCCAGATGGTCATTTGAGTGACCTTGTCGCTGCTGCTGCCAGTCTTTTGGGCTAGCTGTGTCAGAGAGCGGTTGTGATCAAGGCGAGTCATCGCGGTGAAGTTGCGTGGGTCGAGGCTTGGAGCATTGCGCTGAGCGATCAGCGAGTTGGTGTTGGCTGGGTTGCCGACAACCAGGACCTTAATGTCGCGGCTAGCAGTCTTGTCCATTGCCTTGCCCTGAGCTGAGAAGATCGCAGCGTTGGCTTCTAGTAGATCTTTGCGTTCCATGCCTGGGCCGCGGGGGCGCGCGCCGACAAGTAGAGCGTAATCACTGTCTTTGAAAGCGACTTCGGCGTCGTCAGTGCAAACGATTTCTTGCAGTAATGGGAAGGCGCAGTCATCAAGTTCCATAGCCACACCTTTGAGTGCGTCTAGTGCTGGAGTAATTTCTAACAGCTGTAGAATAACAGGCTGATCATTGCCAAGCATAGCGCCTGAAGCGATGCGGAAAAGTAGGGCATATGAGATCTGGCCTGCAGCGCCAGTGACGGTAACACGAACTGGGGTTTTCATTCGAACTTTCCTGTAGTTATAGCAAGTTTGGGGCTCGAAGTAGCTACGCTGGCCCATGAGAGGCCTCTCTGGTTAGAGGGCGTATTGTCTTCTGCCAAAACTGGGATTTAGGTATATTAGGTCCAGTTTTCGAAGACGAGCTAAAGCTTCGACCATATCTATTGCCGGGCTATTGTATGCATCTTTGGCTGTAAATTCTAGGCGAAAATGCTACTTGCTATGGCTATAATGACGAATATAGCGATGGTTTACGTAAAAAATGCCAGTTATATCTACGCTTTTTACCTCTGAAGTCACGGTGTTAGTGTTCAGCTGATGTATATATGAGTTTATCGCTTTCTGCTCATTCCTAGCTGGGGTAAAATGCCGCCCACTGTTTTTAAGTGATAGAAGCGACCATGTCCGATACTACCCCTCCAGCCGTAAAGGCAAGCGCAGACAATAATAATGCGCAGAAGCAATCGACGACTGAGTTTAATAAGCTGCAAAAGCGGCTTAGGCGTCAAACTGGGAGTGCCATTGCCGATTATAATATGATCGAAGAGGGCGATAAGGTTATGGTCTGCCTGTCTGGTGGCAAAGACTCTTTTGCAATGCTCGATATCTTGCTGGGTCTACAACGTAGTGCTCCCATTAGTTTTAGTCTGGTGGCTGTGAACCTTGATCAGAAACAGCCCGGTTTCCCTGAACATATTTTGCCTAACTACCTCGATGAGCTTGGGGTGGAGTATTATATTTTAGAGAAAGACACGTATAGCGTGGTCACTGAAATTATTGAAGAGGGTAAGACTACTTGCGGCCTTTGTTCACGTCTTCGGCGCGGTACGCTGTATGGTTTTGCTGAGGACATAGGTGCCACTAAGATAGCTTTGGGCCACCATCGAGATGACATTATCGAGACGCTATTCTTGAATATGTTTTACGGTGGAAAGCTGAAGGCGATGCCGCCAAAACTACTCAGCGACGATGGACGCAACATCGTGATAAGGCCATTAGCTTACTGTAAAGAGGATGACCTAATTAGTTACGCTGACTATAAGGCCTTTCCGATCATCCCCTGTAATCTCTGTGGGTCACAAGACAACCTTCAGCGGCAGAACATTAAGGCTATGCTTCGTGACTGGGAGCGACAGCAGCCTAATCGACTTGAGGTCATTTTCTCTGCCATTAAAAACGCCTCTCCTTCACAGTTGGCCGATGTCAACCTATTCAACTTCACCGACCTGAGTATTGATAGAAACGGTGTTAAGCCAGAGCCTGCGCAACAGTTACCGATGAATATTTTCGGTAGCGAGGGCGGTGAAAGCCTTAGCGGTGTACAGGTCGTCGAAATCGAGGATCTTAAGCGCTAGCTAGGAAGTTAAGCCTCGGCAAGCTCCTGTCTTTGCTGCTGGTGCTTATCGCGATACATCGCTTGATCGGCAACATGACAGAGGGTATCGATGTCGCAGCTATGATCAGGGTATATTGCACAGCCAAGGCTGGCCTCGATATCTAACGATTCGCTATTGGCGAAGAAAGGTTGAGTGATGGCGTCTTTGACCTTGTCCATGGCTGTTTTGCAGTCTTGTAGATTTTCGATGCCGGGCAAAATAATGATAAATTCATCACCGCCGACCCTGGCGACGGTATCAATCTGCCGTAAAGCGTCGGTGATTCTTTCGCTTACGGCTACTAGTACCTCGTCTCCAGTGTTGTGACCATAATTGTCATTAATCATCTTGAAGTTATCAAGGTCAATATAGATGACGGCAAGCTTGCTGTTCTGCTGTTGGCAATGTTTTATCTCTTCGTTAAGCAGACTAAAAAACTCAAGCCTGTTAGCTATCCCCGTCAGGGCGTCATGTCTTGCCTCGTAGGCGAAGCGGTTGCGTTGCTGATGCAGGTGCTGGGTAAGCCGCTTATTAATCACCTCGTAGATGATGAGCGTGCCTGCGGCCATGGTGTAGAGCATAAACTGAATATAGCTGGCGAGAATTTGCTTGTCCCGCTGCCTTTCGATTAGCTGTGTGTAGCCGTAACCGCTATCGGCGGAGAGAATTAGTAATATATTGGTGATGATTGTGATTATAAGCCAGCGCAAGCCATCCGATAGGCCCAGAATCAAAAACGCTACGATCGTAGTGATAAGAAGCATCGGAACTACAGGTGATTCGTAGTAACCGCCGGTAATCTGAATAGCAAAAGTGTTAACGATCAATAATAGTGACACAGTGAGGTTGGCGGCAACTCGCAAGCTCGTAACAAAGCGAAACAGGCAAAGGATGACGCTGTAGGCAATTAAGCAGCTGGATATGATAGAGACGGCAATATTATGGTTTCCGGGAGGGAGCTCGAAAACGGTGAAAAGGCTGATAAGAAAACAGCTAGCAGTGATGATGTTGCACAGTATCGCGCCTACTAAGAGGTAGCTGCGATCAATGTTGCGTGGGTCGTCATGCAACGGTGTTGGTATAAAGTATTTTAGTATATTTGAGATCATGCTCTGCCTGCCAGCTTTGAGGTGACCAGCTCATTTATTATTGTGCGGGGCTGCGTGCAAGCTCATGCAGCTAGGCTCGTTTTATATACATTTGATCATAAAATGACTAAAAGGTAAAAAAAATCGTTAGGCTGAGACATTTGAACGTTGACAGAGTGCCCTCTACTTCCATGAGAGGGCGGGCCATAAAGACTTAAGTGCTGCGCTTTAGTAGCTGTTGCATCTTTTGCTTGGGTATCTTAGTGAGCAAAACACCGATCAAAAGCGTGCCGATTAACAGTAGTGAGGCTTCGCTTAAATTGCGGCCATTGACGAGTGCGTCGAGACTAAGAGCGATGACAGGGAAAATCAGGAAGCATAATGAAGCCTGAAATGGGCTGGCCATTTTGTTGAGTTGAAAGTAGGCCATAATCCCCCCGATACCGGCAACGACGCCGAGATAGGATATAGCGCCGAGAGACTGCAGTGAAAAGTTGGCGATATTGGGTTGTTCGATAAAGACGCCTGCCAGCAATAATAGCACTGCCGCGGTTAGACAAGGTAATCCGTTATAAGTCAGTACGTTTATGTTAGCGCAGCGCTTTTCCATGTTGACGTAAATGCTAGCATGCATGAGTACGGCGACAACGAGGGCAATGACACCGATGATATTTTGTCCGCCTGCGATACCAAGCTCGATATTAATGATCTCTATTAGGCTGATCAGGGCGATAGCAAGCCCAACGAGTTGATGAAAGGCAACGCGGTGACCATGTAATACGGCGCCTAGACTAAGGATGGCGATAGGCATCGTGGCAAAGATGATAGAGGCGAGGCCGGAGCTAATATATTGCTCGCCGAAGATCATCAGAGTAAAAGGTAGTGCGAAGTAGAACAACGTGATTAAAACGAACTCAAGGCGCTTATCTGCTGGAAATAGAATAGGTAAGCGCTTATATCGGGTCAATAACATGATAAGGGGCGCTGCAATTAACAGGCGTAGGCTTGTTGCGGTAATAGGAGGAACACTACTAACGGCAAGCTCCATACCTAGCCAGGTTGTTCCCCAGATGAGGCAGACGCAGCAAAATAGTAAGCTGGTGATTGTTTTGTGGTTCATGTGATCGGTACGCTTTCTATGAGGGGTGTAAGATGCGGCTATGATAGCGAGCACTGTGGAGAAATAGCTTCTAAATTTCATCCTAATACCCCCATCATTGGAAAATATGTTTTGCTGCTGAGTTTGATTTCGAATTAATTTTCTATATATCTTGCCTTACCTGGGTTTTATTCCTCTTTTGAGGTGCTGGGCGGAAGCAGGGGGAGGGGGCTACGCTATATGTCGTGCTGATAGTCGCGTAAGATGCTGGGCTTTGTTTTATCAATGAGCTCATAGGTGGTTTATGTCGCTGTCTCTAGTCGAGGCGAACACATTAGTTGTGTTGGACTTCGAGACAACAGGGTTGTCGGTGCGTCAAGGCGCACGCCCTATTGAAATCGGCGCTGTTAAGTTGGTTGACGGTATAGTGGTTGATCGGTTTCAGGAGCTGATGAATCCAGGTGTCAGAGTTGACCACTTTATCGAGGGCTATACGGGCATTAGTAATCAGATGTTGGCTACTGCTAGGCCGTGTGCTGAGGTGATGGCGGATTTTGCTGACTTCATCGTAGGCTGTAATCTGTTGGCTCATAACGCCTCGTTTGATCGCGCCTTTTTACAGGAAGAGTTGGTTCGTTTAGGGAGGCGTGCAGAGGGTGAGTTTTTGTGTACGCTACTGTTGTCGCGACGGCTTTATCCGGAGGCGGGTAGCCATAAGTTGGCCAATCTTGTTGCTTATAAAAATATCGCTAATGATGGCGTTTTTCACCGCGCCTTAGCCGATGCGGAAGTGACGGCTCGGTTATGGTTGAGAATGCTGGAAGATGTACGCCAAAACTTTAACTTAAGGGACCTGACCTTCGCTGAATACGCGCGTTTACAGAAATTGCCGAAGGCGAAGGTTGCGGGATATTTGGCGTCGCTAGCTGCGGCGTGATAAAAATCTTAGCTTGCCTCACGCGCTGTCTTGGTAGCTCAATATATACCACTCATCTTTCAGGTCTTTGTCGGTACAGAAGCTCCTTGTCATGATGGTGACGAGAAGTTGATTGGGCAAAGGGCTGAGCTGACTCATCCAAGACAGCATCTGCTCTTGGTGCTCCCAGGGTTGTTTGTGCGCTAGTAGGCCACGGGCATTGTCGGCCTGACTCTTAACGAAGAGGCTGTCGATATCTGTAATCACTTCAAAGCGAGTGCCAGAGCTTAAGAAGCTATTAATATCTTCGGGTTGAATCAGGTAGTGATGCTCGCGGTTGAAGAATTGTATGAGTTTCTCCTGTTGCAGGCGAGGGAGTTGAGAGAAGTTTTGGTGATGGATAAACGACTTGTGATCCATGTTGACGACTCTGCTGAGGGCTGCATCGGCCGGTGTTAATCATGTCCGATAAGTTTAGTCTGTTGTGGTGTCGAGATCGAATATTCCGGCTAACCATGACAGCTTAACGACGTGTCGTTGAGTGGATGATAAAGTGCACGAAGATGTGAGGCTGGGCTAAGCTTATAGGCAATCTGTGTGCACTAGTGGTGCTGCTTACCTTGATGGAAGTCGCTGTTCTTTTAGGTATCTTGCTGTTAGCGTAAAGCAAGATGTTAAAAACTATTAAGAATTTGGGCGTGAAATATGGTTGCGGTAGCGTTTCGTAAAGCGAGTCCTTCTACTGGCCAGATGAGAGCGTTGGCTTGTTGCTTCGCCATGGCCATGTTGCTTATGTTATGGGGCTGTGATGGTGCTCATTCGCCGAATGTTATCGATCACAGTGAGTCCCCTGTTGTGTCGGGCGATAGTGCTGCTCGCTATATGGGGGATCTCGATGATATAGAGCAGACGGGTCACTTGCGTATTGCGGCTGTTCGTCATGATGTTGCCGCTTTATTGAATAGGACGGGGCTGCCTGCTACAAGTTATCATGACTTGGCGGAGGAGTTTGCGGCGAGTTTAGATTTAAAAGCTAAGTGGATATACTTTGATGATCTACCGGCTGCGTTGGAGAGCGCGAGCGCAGGTGCCTCCGATCTCGTGATGTCCAATATTACGGTGAGCCAACGACGTCGAGATCGTTACCAAGTTGAGT
Source organism: Sinobacterium caligoides (assembly GCF_003752585.1). NCBI lineage: Bacteria > Pseudomonadati > Pseudomonadota > Gammaproteobacteria > Cellvibrionales > Spongiibacteraceae > Sinobacterium > Sinobacterium caligoides. Next base: position 226,100 of record NZ_RKHR01000003.1, on the reverse strand, counting down.
TTACTCGTCCGCTGCTGTATGTCGATGAGTTGGTGGTAGGGCGACATGGCAGTAAGCGGGACAAATACGATGAGTTTGTCGTGACTGTGGGCTCTGCGTACTTAGACACTCTGAAAGGCACAGACTACCCCCTCGCACTATTGCCGGCCGATACACAGGAAGAGGAGATCTTGCATTGGGTGAGTAAAGCCGAAAAGCCTCTATTTACGTTAATGGATGGTGATATCGTTGCAGCCCTATTGCCGAACTATCCACGGTTAAAGAGTTTTGGGGTGTTGGCGAAAAGCCGTGAAATCAGCTGGGCACTGAGGGACGATTCACCTCAGTTGCGTGATAAGTTGAATCAGTTCTTGTTGGCATCAGACTTGTTGTATCAGAAACAAGAGGTGCGAGATTGGGCGCAGATTAAGGCGGCGGGCGTACTGCGCGTGGTTACCTTCAACAGCCCGACCACGTACTTTATGAAGCGTGGTTATCATGCGGGTTTTGAGTACGACTTGATTAAGGCGTTTGCGAAGCAGCATAAGTTGAAATTGCGTATTATTCTGGTTGATAACTTGGAGCAACTCTATGCGGCAGTGACCGACGGTTTTGCGGACGTAGCGGCGGCGAGTTTGAACCCGACAGCAGAGCGGGATGCCATCATGCAGGGTACATCGGCTTATCTATACACTCGGGCCCATCTTATTTCGCAACCAGCAGATAAAGGGGTTGAGGCGAAGGGGGAGGCACCAGCAAAAATAGAGGTCGCGATGAACCCTAATAGCGGCTATCTGGATGAAGTGGAGGCGCTTGGCTATAAGGTGGTGAAGGTACCATCAGCCTCTGCAGAATCGCTGTCTTATCAGGTGTTGACGAAACGCTACCAATCAACGGTAGTGGATGGCCATTTTGCCAAGCTACTTAAGGTGATGTACCCGAGTCTCGTATTGACGCCACTAGAGGATCAGCTGCAGCCACATGTTTGGTATCATGCCCGTAAAAGCAAACTGCTGAACGATCAGCTTAATCGCTTTATTGCCAAGGAATATAAGGGGCTGCATTACAATGTTGTTTACAACAATTATTTTAAGAATGTTACTAAGAAAAGTTTGCCTTCCGTTTTAGACCCCGATAAACCGCTCTCACCCTATGATGCGTTATTTAAGAAATACGCCAAGCTGTTCAACTATGATTGGCGTTTGATTGCGGCTCAGGCCTTCCAAGAAAGTCATTTCAATCGTCGAGCGAAAAGTGCTTCCGGCGCGAGGGGGCTGATGCAGGTGATGCCTCGAACCGGGCGGGCCTACGGTGTCAGTGACTTGTACGATCCAGAGCAGTCTTTGATTGCAGCGGCCAAGCATCTGCAGTGGCTGTATGATCGATTCCCGATGGTGAAAATCTCAGCGGAGCGGGTTTGGTTTGCTTTGGCTGCCTATAATGCGGGGCATGGGCATGTCTATGATGCGCAGGTGTTGGCTAGAAAAATGGGTCTCAAGGACGATGTCTGGGACGGCAATGTAGCGAAGGCGATGCTGGCCCTGAGCGATCCCAAAAATTATAAACGAGCACGTTATGGCTATGTTCGTGGGACAGAGCCGGTGAAATATGTCCGGGAAATAAAGGAGCGTTATCGCAGTTATAGTCATACCTATAAATAGCTTGTCCGCTCAGTAATAGCTCCTTTCAACGACTGTGGTAATGTCATCGTCACTATAACGTTTTTGATCAGGGCCGTTGCTTACTAGAACGGTTTGACCTTGCTGCTCATCAAGGCGATAACGCTGTTGCCATGGATCCAGTAGTGTTTGTTCGAGATACGGATCGCCATAGCGATCGACTTCATAAAGTTGGCTCATCGTGTTTGGTGCTTGCTGATGTTCGATAAGATAGCGATGTAGCGCCAAATAGGTGGTGCGTGCATCTGCGGCAATGGCCCGTTGTTGCCGGCTCTCAGGGCTTTGCATGGCGTTGAGTGTGTAGATTGATAGCCCTGAAAGCAGTAGTAGGCTACAAACTTTACCGAGTGTGGCGCAGTAATCATTAAGTTCGTTATTGGCGTTGCGTTGTGTGTAGAAAGCGCTGATAAGGGTCAGTAACGTGCTGGGTAGCAACCAGTACAAATGATTGACAATAAAAGAGAGTGCTAAGGTAATCAGTAAGCTTATTAGTGTTATTTTGGACCAGACGGACATGCTATTTTCCCCCGAAAGCGGCTAACTTCGATTAGCTTAGCTCGTGCAGAAGGGGGTGACTAGTGAACAAAAGTTAGTTTATTCCGTCGACACACTCAGTGCGTTCCAAAACATGGCGAAGGCGGCGTCACGGTGCTCGGTGGATTGAGCGTGCTGTGGGTGTGCAATGAAATAGCCTGCGCTATGGGTGTATTGTCCGTAGCAGTTTTCTAGCATCAGCTCGATTGGAAACTGGGAAAGTAGCCCCTGTTGTTGGCCAATGACGATCAGTTGTTCAATAAACCCCATGACCTTTTTCATCGCCTCGTCACGGATTGTTTGATCGAGTACGCTGGAGTGTGAAAAGGTTTTGAAGAACTGCTGCTTCATTGGGTTGTCGACGGCCCAGTCAATGGCGCTATTCCATATGCTGGCGGAAAGCAGCTTAATATCTTGGCTGTTCATCGGCAGTGCTGGAATTTCATCGGGTAGGATGTCTGTCGCGAGCTGGCTCTTGATGTCGAGGTAAAGCGTACTAATCAAGCCTTGCTTGGAGCCGAAATGATGAAAAACCGTGCCATTGGCGACCCCGGCCGCTTTAGCTAGTGAAGCGGTTGAGGTGGCGTGAAATCCCTGCTCGACGAAGAGTTGCAGGGCGGTATCTAAAATATCTTGTCGCTTATCGGAGCTCATGCTGGTGTCTTTGTCTCGAAGATTGAGCATCACGCAAAGTCGTGATGCTGGTAGTTGAGTGGTTAGCGTAGGAACAGCTTGAGCATGATCTTATGGATAAGCGTACCATAAGGTGGTGTGACCAGCTTTCCGGTGTTGAGTTTGCCGCGCTTAAGCACGGTCTTGGCTTTAGATAAGGCTAGGAAGCCTTCTTTACCGTGGTAGTGGCCCATGCCAGAGGGGCCGATGCCGCCAAATGGCGCATCATCGGCGGCGACGTGGAAGACGGTCTCGTTAATGCAGACGCCACCTGAGTGCGTTTGCGTGAGAAGCTGCTGTTGGCACTGAGTGTCGAAACTCATGATATACAGAGCCAGTGGGCGCGGCCGGTCGTTGACGTAATCGATCGCTTGTTGCAGATTCGCGTACGGTAGAATAGGCAGTAATGGCCCAAAGATCTCTTCCTGCATCAGCGTCATGCTGTCATCAACTTGTGTGATCAGTTGAGTGGGCATGCGTTGTTCAGCGGTATTGATTTCAGCGTCGCTAGCGGGGGTAACTTTAGCGCCTTTCGACTTTGCGTCCTCTAACCAGCTGGTTAAGCGAGCGAACTGTCGTGCATCAATAACGCTGGTGTAGTCGTCAGAGCCAACGCCGTCACGATACATAGCCTGAAACTGTCGGCGGTACTCTTTGATGAACTCGTCGACCTTGTGCTCAGGGCAGAGGATATAATCGGGAGCGACACAGATTTGCCCGGCGTTGAGACATTTACCATAGATCAGTCGCTCGACGGCGATGCTGAGATCGATATCGTCGGCGATAATGACCGGCGATTTGCCGCCGAGCTCAAGGGTCACCGGAGTTAAGTTGTCGGCGGCAGCACGCATTACATGGCGGCCGACAGTCGTCGAGCCAGTAAAAATTAGGTGATCAAAAGGCAGGGAGGTGAAGGCGGCGGCGATATCGGCTTCGCCCTCTATAACGCACACTTGATCCTCACTAAACACACCTGATAACAAAGTCTTGAGCACGCTGTTCGTTGCCGGTGTGAACTCGGACATCTTGATCATTGCTCGGTTGCCAGCCGAAATAGCGGTGATCAGCGGCCCAAGGGAGAGCATGATAGGGAAGTTCCAAGGCACGACGATGCCGACGACACCGACGGGTTGGTAATGAACGGTAACCGACGCCGGCGCTAGTAACAGGCCTGCATGTCGTTTACTGGGCTTCATCCAGCGGCTTAGTCGTTTGAGGCTGTAATTGATGTGGTTAACGATGGGGAGGATGTCGCCGATGATGCTGTCGGTGGCGCTGCGGTGGCCATAGTCTTGGCTTAACGCATCGAGCAGTGCTTGCTGGTTGCTGAGTAAGGCTGACTTGAGTGCCGTGAGTTGCTGTTTGCGGAAGGCTGCCGAGGGGTTGGCTGCAGCGCGGTAGGCCTGTTGCTGAACGAGGAGCTGTTGGTGAAGAGTGGGGGCGGTGTTCGCTGTCGTCATGGGGTCGATCCTCGTTATAAGAGCGCTGTCTAGCTGCTGGCCGGTTTGTTATCATTACCACACTGACTGATCAGTCAGTGTGGTTTTTATTCTATGTTTAATTGCTCTGCGCTGCAATCATTTTGAGCGGGGATGGTTTTGCTCGTGTTATCGGTGCTGATCAAGTTCGTTTTGAGGTTTGTCGACTCAAGACTTTTGTACGTTACTCAGGTGTCTGAAATTTCATGAGAGGGCGGCTTGACATGCGTCAACAGCGCACGGGAAGTAGAGTGTGGTCATTTAAAGACCAAGATAATAGGAGTAGCATCTACAGCTTAACTGGCCCGTGGGTGAAAGCCGCAGACCTCATATCACTACCGTGTCGTTATTCTTTTGGTATTTCTTACTATGTTAGATAAAGCTCAGTACGAACATTTGAAGGTTGCTCTCGAAGCTTGGGATAAGAAGGACCTGCTCGAGGGGGTGGCGTGCGCGGCGACAGTGGTGGCGGTCGATAACCTGAATGATCTTATCGAGTTAACCGCCTTCGTCGAGAGTGTCAGAAGGGCGACGTAAGTGGCTGGTACTGAATGAGCATAAAAAACGGCGCCCTGAGGCGCCGTTTTCGTTTTCTCGATCAACAAAGTGTGTCTTAGAACTGATAGTTTGCCTGCAGGGCGAATATATCGGCTTCAGTGGTGGTTTTCTGCGCTAGATGGATACCATGGGTGAACTGGTTTTCATCGTGGATGCTCGCCTCTTCGCCTTTGATGTACTGGTAACCGGCGTCGATGGATAGGTCATCGTTAACCTGCCATGTGGCACCGATGCTATACAGGCTGCGATCAGAATCGGGTAAACGCAGGGTGCGAGTCTCGTCATTAGACGGTGTCTCGTCCTGAGCGTAGCCAACGCGGAGCTTCCAGGCGTCGTTGATGGTGTAGGTGGCACCGAGTGCGTAGCGATTAACATCGTCCCAGTTCTCAGGGGTTACGATGTCATCTTGGCCTCCGTCCATCTGAATGCGGATTTCATCAAAGCTGCTCCAGAAAGTGCGAGTGTAGCTAGCGTGTACGGCGATCTGGTCGCTGAAGGCGTGATAGAAGGAAGCTTCTAAGATGGCGGGTAGATTAAGCTCGGCCTCACCTTTGTCGTTCCAATTTGGTAGGTATTCGTATGGGTAGGGGCCTATGTCAACGCTTTTACCGGTGAATATATCAGACTCAATCTCACCTTCGAGAGTGCTTTTGACCTCGCCTTTATAGCTTAGGCCAATGCGACTGCTGTCGTTAAATTCATACAGGGCACCAACATTCCAACCGACGGTGGTGGTGTCGCCCTCGAGCTGCATGACGCGATCGCCGGCTACAATATTCTCGGGTGGAAGACCACCTTTGATAAGTTTGCTGTTGATGCCACCGCTAACGACACCCTGCTCGTCTGCGGCAGAGCTTAATTCGGCGTTGAGCTTGATTAGGCTGATGCCGACACCGACGCTTAGCTTATCGAAGGGTTTAAAGGCAAGGCTACCGGTGAGGTACTTGCCGACGATGTCAGAGGTGTCGGCAGCACCGAGGGCGCCGAAGCTGCTGGCGTAGTCGGTCTTAAAGCCGAAATCTGTATACGCGCCGAAACCGAAGCTAACACGTTCGGTTAGTGGCATGACGAAGTAGACGCCAGGCACAACCTGTGAGGGGGCAACATCATTCCCATCGAAGTAGCTATTGGGAATTCCCATGGCATTGAGGTCACTAGAGACACCCTCGACGTTAACATCGGGTGATACATAGGCAATCATGCCGCTGACCGTAGGGCGCTTCAGTAGGGTCATGGCGGCGGGGTTGTGGGCGATGACGCTGGCGTCGTCGGCCATAGCGGCTTCACCGGCGTTTGAGCGGCCGAGGCCTGCTGCGCTGTGTTCGTTGACGGCAAAGCCGGCAGCGTTGACTTGAGAAGCCATGGCTGCAATCGCGATGGCGAGGGGAAGTTGACGTAAGCCAAACTGAGACATATAACACCCATTTTGATTTGGCTCTGATTGATGAGTTGGCGAAGTGTAATCGCCGAGACGGTGCTCACCCAGAGCTTAATTTATTATTGTAGTTGCCACTCTCGAGGCAAACTCTACACATCAATTGTGTACGCACGATCATAAGTGAGTTTCGGGAAGTTGGCAACGAGAACATGATGTTAGCAGGGTGTTCGGCGATAATTATCGCCAAAGTGTGGTCTAGGGTAACGGTCTGTGATGAAGCGTTGAGTGGGAAGTGCTGTTAATTCGTTAGAAAAGTGCAGGCAAAAAAATACCGCGCTAAGCGCGGTATTTTGATTGATTAGCAAAAGCTAATTTAGAACTTGTAGCTACCACCGACCGAGAACAGGTTGGCAGAGGTTGCGGTCTTGTAAGAGTGCCCTTTTTCTAGGATGTTGCTCTGTTGACCGTCGAGGTACTGATAGGCGGCATCGACAACGAAGTTGTCGCTGACATCCCAGCTGGCACCGACGCTGTAGAGGTTACGGTCACCGTCCGGTAGGCGCAGGGTGCGATGCTCGTTATCGGTTGGGGTCTGGTCCTTGGCGTAACCGGCGCGTAAAGTGACGTCTTGGTTCAGCTTGTAGGTGGCGCCAACAGCGTAGCGCATCACGTCGTTCCAGCTTTCATCGACAACCGGCGGTGGTGTTTGACCGTTGTCTATAGAAATGGCTAGCTCGTCGAAGCTGCTCCAGTAGGTGCGGGTGATGCTACCGTGGATTGCAAACTGGTCGTTGAAGGCGTGGTAGGCAGCAATTTCTAGCATCGCAGGTAAAGTAAGGTCTGCGCCGCCGTCAGTATTCCAGTCCAATCCACTAGGGTTAAAGATTGGGTGGGCTTGACCGTTGTAAAGCTCAGAGCTTATTTCGCCGTCAAATTCAAGGTCTACTTCAGACTTGTAGCTGATACCTATACGGGTATTGTCGTTGAACTCGTACAGTGCGCCGATGTTCCAGCCATAGCTAGTATCATCGCCTTCTAGATCCATAGCACTCTTGCCACCGACAAAAGGCACAGCTGTAGGTACTGAAGAGCTGAGCTCTGCGTGTGCTTTAACGATGCTAACACCTGCACCAAGGCTGAGTTGGTCGTTGACCTTGAAACCCAAGCTGTTGGTCAGGTAGACGGTGACGATGTCTGAGACATCGGCATCGTTAATGCCTGCAAAATCTTTGTCATAGTCTGTTTTAAAGCCGAAGTCGGAGTACAAGCCAACGCCATAGGTTAGGCGATCGTTGATCGGCAGTGCGAAGTAGGCAGCGGGCACGACCTGAGCGGGAGCCACATCTTTGCTGGTATATGCGTCATCGAGAGGCGCGATACCGCTGTTACCGGTTACATCGACGCTAGCGTCAACGTAAGCGATGCTACCGGTGAGGGTAGGTTGATCAAGGCGAGTAAGGCCGGCAGGGTTGTGCGAGAGGATGCTGGCATCTTCTGCAATTGCGGCTTCACCGGCGTTGGCGCGACCGAGACCGTTGGTCGAGTGTTCGTTGACGGCAAAGCCGGCGGCGTTCAGTTGGCTAGACGCTGCGGCGATGGCAACGGCGAGAGGTAGTTGACGTAGTTTCAACATGGAATTAGTACACCCTTTATTAACGTATGGCCTTACTGCTTTAAATCTGCTGTAGCATCTACGTGCCTTGAGCGCGAAGCAGGCGTTTATATTTATAATGCCTTGTGACATTAGCATCATTATAGACGATGATAATTTTCTACAATTATGTCGCCTAGGGGTGATATTAAGACCGAAATATTGAAGTATGCAATGAGAACATAATATATTTTGGAAACTTAGCGGAACTATTAACGATCGGTGACATCGTGTTGCAGATTTGTTACCGACTGACACATAAAAACTGAATATGCACACGTCAATTGATTTCTATTTTCCTGCTGCTTGCGTGTTTTGAAACTGTATTTTGACCAGTTTTTGGTACAGCGGCGAGGTTTCTAGCAGGCTCTGGTGATCGCCTTGGGCGACCACTTGGCCCTGATCGATGACGGCGATCTGATCGGCGTTCAGTATGGTCGACAGGCGGTGGGCGATGATTAGTGTGGTGCGGCCTTGCATCAACGGCTCTAACGCCTGCTGTACCTTTTGCTCGCTCTCTGCATCCAGTGCGCTGGTGGCTTCATCTAACAGTAAGATGTCAGGGTCGTTGAGGATGGCACGGGCGATGGCAATGCGTTGACGTTGTCCGCCAGAAAGACGAACGCCGCGTTCGCCGAGATAGCTTTGATAGCCCTCGGGCAGCTCGCTGATGAAGTCGTGAGCATGGGCGGCACGGGCGGCGGCCTCGACTTCGGCATCGCTGGCGTCGGGCTTGCCATAACGAATGTTGTAACGGACATCCTCGCTAAACAGTGCCGGTTGTTGTGCGACGAGGGCCATGTGGCTGCGCAGTTGCTGCGGTGTTAGCGTTGTTAAATCGTGGCCGTCGAGACTGATACTTCCCTGTTGTGGGTCGTAGAAACGTTGTAACAGCTCGAACACGGTCGACTTGCCGGCTCCAGAGGCGCCGACAAGGGCGAGGCTGCTACCTTCTTTAATATGCAAGTTGATATTGTTCAGCGCCGTCGTTTCGGGGCGTGAGGGGTAGTGAAAACAGACGTTTTTCAGGGTGAGTTCGGCCTTATTAATACGATCTGATACAGGCTCAGCAGGTGGGGCAATCTCAGCTTTGACCGCTAGCAACTCCAGCAGACGTTCGGCGGCCCCCACGGCTCTTAACACTTCACCATAGACTTCGGAGAGCGTCGCCATGGCGGCAGCCATCATCAGCGCGTAGAAGATGAAGGCCCCCAGCTCGCCACCGCTCATGGTGCCGTTGATGACGTCGTTACCGCCGATCCACAACATGGTTGTGATGGCGCCAAAGACGAGGCTAATGACGACAGTAATTAAGGTGGCACGCTGGCGGATACGACGCTTGGCGACGGTAAAGGCGTGTTCGGCGTCGCGGCCGAAAGCGGCCCGCTCATCGTCTTCCATGGTGTAGCTCTGCACTGTCTTAATATGCTCGATCACCTCACCGGCACGGGTACCGACATCGGCGATGGAATCCTGTGATTGTTTAGACAGTGTCCGTACTTTGCGACCAATCAGTAGGATCGGTAGTAACACGATAGGGGCGGCGATGAAGACGATGGTGGTGAGCTTCCAGTTTGTCGACAGCAGCATGATCAGAGAGCCGATCAGCATCAGTGAACTGCGCAAGGCCATGGAAAGCGATGAGCCGATGATTGATTGCAGTAGCGTGGTGTCGGTGGTGAGCCGCGACATGATCTCGCCACTTCTATTGGTCTCAAAGTAGCTGGGGTGTAGGGTTACAACGTGATTAAAGACAGCTTTACGAAGGTCAGCGCTGACACGCTCTCCGAGCCAGGAGACGAGATAAAAGCGGATAAAGGTACCGATCGCCATCAGGCCGATTAACACCATGGTGAAGATGAGGGCGTGATTAAGTTGTTCCGCTGAGCCACTGGCGAAACCGTCATCGATCAGCCTTTGCACGCCTTGGCCGATGCTGAGAGTGATACCGGCGGTAAAGATCAGTGCCGCCGCCGCCGCAATCATGGTTTTCTTGTAAGGGGTTAAAAAACGGCCGATGGAGACTGCGATCGCAAAACTAGAGCGAGATTTTGGCATGGCTATGTGGCGCCTATTGTTATCGTTAGTTGCCTAATATGGGTATAGAAGCAGCAGCTTTCAATGTAATGAATGGTCGAAACACTATTCACTGTCACGTAGCCCCACCTGAATGCGTGGTTTCACGGTTGGCGCTACAGTCAGTTGCTCTAGCTATGTTAGTCTATGACGCTTTGCGGCGATTAACATGCGTTTACTCCATACCTCCGATTGGCACTTAGGCCAATCTTTTATGTCGAAGAGCCGAGAGCGAGAGCATCGCGCGTTTTTTACCTGGTTGTTGACGACGATCGAGCAGCAGTCTGTCGACACGCTGGTGGTGGCCGGTGACATCTTTGATACGGCGACGCCGCCCAGTTATGCGCGTAAGCTTTATCTTCAGCTGATGGTGCAGCTCGAACAGTCGACAGTGAGCAACGTGGTATTCATTGGTGGCAATCATGATTCGGTGGCGGTGCTGCATGAGTCGCGCGAGCTATTGGCTTGCCTCAACATTCACGTTGTCGGTGGCGTGCTGTCATCACCTGAAGAGCAGGTGATTACGCTCAGTGATCGTGATCAGCAGCCAATTGGCTTGCTGTGTGCCGTGCCGTTTATTCGCCCGCGCGATGTCTTGTTGGCGCACTCGGGTGAGAGTGCCGAGCATAAAAAACAGGCGTTGATGACGGCGATTGCGGCACATTATGAGAGCTTGTTCAGCGTTGCGCAGCAGCGACAAGCTGAATGGCGGGAGCAGGGTGTCGCGCTGCCGATTATCGCCACAGGCCATCTGACCGTGATGGGGGTTCAGCTCAGTGAGTCGGTGCGTGAAATCTACATCGGCAGCCTAGAGGCCTTTCCTGCCAAGTTATTGCCGGAGGCCGATTATATTGCGCTTGGGCATATTCATCGAGCGCAGAAGGTCGCCAAGACAGAGCATATCCGTTATAGCGGCTCACCGATTCCGTTGAGCTTTGACGAGCTTAATGCCCAGAAGGTCGTGCATTTGGCGGCGTTCGACGAGGATAGGCTCGGCTCGGTGGTTTCACTGCCGATCCCCTGCTTCCAGCCCATGGCAGCGCTCAGTGGTGACTTGCAAGCGCTGCAGACGTCTATTGATGCTTTGGATCTTGCGGACTTGGTGCAGGGGCAGAATTATTGGTTAGAAGTTGAGGTGTGCGATGAGGAGTATCTGGCAGACCTTCCACAGCGCCTCGAGCAAATGATTGACGGCCGTGCCATCGAGGTGTTGCGAACCAAGCGTCGTCGTCAGTTTCAGCCGAGCTTGTCGGCATCGGAGGGGCAGAGTCTGAATGAGCTGAGCGTTTACGAGGTTTTCGATCGACGCCTTGCCGAAGAGTCACTGGATGATGCGTTAAGCGGAGAGCTAAAGATGCTGTATCGTCAATTGGTCTCAGAGTTACACGACGAACAGCAGGGCGAGACAAGATGAAAATATTGAGCCTGCGTTTTAAGAACATCAATTCGATTAAGGGTGAGTGGAAAATTGACTTTAGCTCGCCAGAGTTTGCCGATAACGGCCTGTTTGCGATAACAGGTCCGACCGGCTCGGGTAAATCGACGCTGCTGGACGCGATCTGTCTTGCGCTGTATCACCAGACGCCGAGGCTGAAGGTCTCCGCGAGTAGCAATCAGCTGATGACTCGTCATACCGCAGAGAGCTTGGCGGAGGTGGAGTTTGAGGCGCAGGGCAAACGTTACCGAGCGTTTTGGAGTCAGCGTCGTGCGAGGGGCAAGTCTGATGGTCGCCTACAGGCACCGCTGGTTGAGCTCGCCGATGCAGAGGGGAAAATCCTCAGCGACAAAATTGCCGATAAGTTACAGCAGATCGAAGCCCTTAGCGGCCTAGACTTTGCTCGCTTCACCAAGTCGATGTTGTTAGCACAGGGCGGTTTTGCCGCCTTTCTGAATGCTGATGCTAACGAGCGTGCTGAGCTATTGGAGGAGTTGACGGGAACGGAGGTATACGGTCAGCTTTCCATGCAGGCATACGAGCGCCGTCGCGATGAAAAGGAGGCGCTGGAGTTGTTGCGAGCCCGGCTCGAGGGTGTTGCCTTGCTGGGGCAGGAGGAGCGGCAGCTGCTCACAGAACAGTTGTCGCAGGCGGAGGCGGCGACGAAAACATGGCGGCAAGAACAGTTGGGCTTGGAGCAGAAGCTGCAGTTACAGCAGCAGACCGAGATGGCAGAGCAGCGCTGGCGAGAAGCAGAGCAGGCGGTCATAGCCGTTAATGAGACGGCTGCGGGTCATGCAGACGCATTAAAAGTGTTGCAGCGCGCTGTGCCGGCGCTGGAAATACAGCCTATCTTTCAGCGTTACCAAAATACCGTGCAAGTGCAGCAGCAGGGGGAGCAGCAACGACAGTTGTTAGTTGCTCAATCTGGGCAGCTTGAGCAGGCGCTAGTGCAATCAACCGGCGCGCTTACTGTCGCCACCAATCAATTGCAGCAGAAAGAGCGGCAGCATGCCGAACTTGAGTCCCTGTTGGTGGAGCAGGTTGTGCCATTAGATGGGCAGATTAGCGCCGTGCTGGCAGATCTTGACCGTCTTAATGCTGAGCAGGCGACAGCCAAAGGTGAGCGGGAGCAGGTGATTGCTCAACAGCCTGATGCCGAGCAGCGGCATCAGGAAAATTTGCAGGCGTTATCTAAAGCGGAGGCTTACATTGATCTGCACGCTGGTGACGCGGAGCTGTCGACACAGTTGTCACTGTGGTCTGAGTTGTGTGAGCGTAGGCAGCGTGGCTATCAATTAAAGCAGACGCTGAGTAGCGAGTGCGATGGCATTGAGGTGAGTGGGCGACAGTTGCAGGCGAGCCTACAGCAGCACCGACAGCAGCAGCAACAGGTTGAGCAGGAGCTCGACAACCTCAAGATACAGCGAGCAGACCAGGAAAATAAAGTTGCGGCAGTATTATCGGGTCAGTCTGAGCAGCAGTGGCGTCAACAGTTTGAGCTGTTGTCGCAGCGTCAGTCAAGCTTGCAGCAGCAAGCTGCGCTTGTTAAGCGTTACCAGCAGCAGCAACGGTCGCTGGTGGAATCGCAGGCAGGACTGCAGTTGCTAACAGAGCAGGGGCAGGCGGTAACAAAGCAAGTTGAGGTGCAGCGAGCTCTATTGGTCGAGCAAGAGCGGCGCCAACAAACGCTGCAGCAATTGCTGGCAAGTGAACAGCAGGTGGAGAGTCTTAGTCTACAGCGTCAGCAACTAATTGACGGTGAGCCTTGCCCCTTATGTGGCAGTGAGCAGCACCCTTATGTCGATGAGACCTTAGCCGTTGATGCGAGTGAGACGCGCAGAGCTTTAACCTTGCTTGAGGACGAGCTACTGCAGCAGCGTCACCGTCAGTCGGGCTTAGAGGCTGAGGCAGCAGAGAAACGCACGGACTATCGTCATCAGCAGCAGGCTATTGAGCGTACGGAGCAAGAGCTGAACGTGCTACGAGAGGAGTGGTCGTTGCTGGGTGAAGGTGTTGCCCTCGAACAGGCACAGCCAGAGCTTGAGTTAGCGAAACTCGAGGTGCAACGCTCACAATGGCGGCAACAGGATGAGCAGCTACAGCAGCTGAATGATGTTTTAAAAACACTTCAGCATAGTGAGGAAGCGTCTCGACAATTACAGCAATCTACGGCTATTGCGCTAGAGCGTTTACAAGGCGAGCAGCAGGCTCTGACGCAGCGACAACAACAGTGCGAGAAACAGCTACACGATGTGCTTGGTGATATTGCCGAGCTAGAGTATCAGTTAGCAGAGAGTACAGCAGACCACCGAGTGGATGGGACGCTGCCCTCGTTGCAGGCACAAGCCACATGGTTATCGACTTTAAGTCAGCGTGCGCAAGACTATCAGCGCACTGTTGAATCGCAGCGGTTGTTGCAAGATAAGCGGCTGGCCGTTGATGCTGAAATAGCTAACCTGAAGCAACAGGCTGGGGTTAAAGAGCAGGTTTTGCAGCGTCTGCAGCAACAGCAGAAAGAGCTGGGTGAAAATTTGCGGGTGTTGCGTGCTAGGCGACAAGTGTTGTTTGCCGACCGTGAGGTGGCTGTTGCGCGAAGACAGAGTCGCGATGAGGTCTCTGCAGCACAACAAGAGCGGCAGGACCATGCAGCGCAGCAGCAGAGCAGTGCGCAGGCGTTAGATACGCTAAAGGGGCAGTTGGCAGAGACGACAGCGGGGCTCGAGCGTGTGGCTGCCGATTTAAGTGCAACGCAAGAGAGTTGGCAGCAGGCGTTAGCGAAGAGCCTTTTCGTTAACGAGGGCGATTTTACCGCCAGTCTAATCAGCGCAGAGCAACGCGATCAGCTTCAGGCGCTGCAAGACCAGTTGCAAGTACAGCAGGCAGAAGCTGAGGCCACCATGAAGGCTGCATTGGATCATTACCAGCCACTGCAAGCGCGCCTTACGCTGCTAGTGGAGGCTGCAGACTTTACAGTGCAGCAAATACCCCAGTTGGCTGAGCAGTGGCGCGTTGAGTTGACTGAGGCGGGTGAGAAATTACAGCAGTCAATGGCGTCGGCTGCCGGTGCGCAGCAGCGTTTGGCCGAGGATGCGCTACGGCAAGAGCAGCAACAAGCGTTATTGCAGCAACTCGCTGACCAGCAACAGCAATACGATGTTTGGTCGCGGATGAGTGGATTGATTGGCTCTGCCGATGGCGCACGGTATCGGCGCTTTGCCCAGGGACTGACACTGGACAATTTGATTGCTCTCGCTAATCGTCGTCTACAGGTGTTGCATGGGCGCTATCGACTGAGCCGCCAGCCAGGTGAGCAGTTGAGTCTGGAGGTGATCGATAGCTGGCAAGCCGATGTCGCTCGTGACACTAAGACGCTATCCGGGGGTGAGAGCTTTTTGGTGAGTCTTGCGCTGGCCTTGGCGCTGTCTGACCTAGTGTGTCACCGCACCCGTATTGATTCGTTGTTTCTGGATGAAGGGTTTGGCACGCTTGACGCGGAGACGCTTGATATCGCCCTGGATGCCCTGGATAACCTGAATGCAAGTGGCAAGATGATCGGTGTGATCTCACATGTTGAGGCTTTAAAGGAGCGAATACCGGTGCAGATTAAGCTGCGTAAAGGGGGCGGCCTTGGCTATAGCCGACTGGCCGACCACTATCGCTTCGCTTAGTCGTCAGCGGGAATGTCGTAGGGTAGGGGCAGCAGTTTGAGCTGCTGACGTTGTTGCCCAGCAGGCTGATCGAAGACCGCATCGGCGGCAACCGCCGCAACGGTGATGCAGGCGAGGCCCTCTTGCTGTTCACCGCTGCGACAGCTCTGCAGCATGTTACCGATCGACTGCTCGCCGTCTGTACCGAACAGCGGTGCGCCTGAATCAGGCAGTGATGGGGCGGAGACCCGGTACATATGGCGTTTTAGCTTACCGCGATACTGCATTCGAGCGACCACTTCCTGGCCGGTGTAGCAGCCTTTGGTAAAGTTGATGCCGCCATTAAGTTGCATGTTGAGGTGCTGAGGAATCAGTAGCTCAGTGGTGTTGGCATCAACCGTGGCGAAGCCGGAGGCGATGATGGCGCGATCCCAGTGCGAACTATTGGCAAGGTGGAGTTTGTCGTTGAGTATGCCCCAGATTTCACTGAGCTTGTCAGCTGGCGTCCAAAGCTCGTATAGGCCTTGCTCGTTGAGTTGCAGCAGCTTGAGATCGCCATTGATGACCTGTTGCTCGGGGCCTGCTGGGAGCTGTTCAAACAAGGTGCCGCAGACGCTCGCAATTTTATTGGTTTGAATGCCGATGCAGGCGGTATCGGAGTCGAGGGCCGCTTCCGCCTTGGAGAAAACAATATACTTGCTCAGCTGCTTGATGAGCGCAGCAGCGCCGCCACTATCGCTGGCCATACAGAGGTGCTCATCGTGCCACTGTGAGAGCCAGAAGTTACCGATTACTCTGCCTTTTGGGGTGCAATAGCCGCCGCTGCACAGCTTCTCTTGATTGATCGCTTGTACGTCGCAGGTTAGCTGGCCCTGTAGAAAGGTCTTACTGTCCACGCCCTTAATGGTAACGATGCCGCGTCGGTTGATGAGGGTGAAAAACTCATCGGCTATGGTTTCTTGGCTGTTTTTAAAGTGAATGTCGCCGAACGTGTCGATATCGCCGTTGATCGACTGGATCATAGTGGTTGGCTCAGTCATGGTATGAAGCTTCCATCGTCGTTGTGTTGTCGCTACACCGCTGACAAGTTTGTGTCGGTAAAGAGCGGAGAGACGCTGAATGATGGCGGTATGATAAAGCTAAACGACGAGGGTGTCAGCTTGTATGCATATTTGCCCAGCAGGTTGTGTATAATGCGCCGTCGAAAGTTTTATATTATGCATTAGGGGCCAGAGATGATTTCGGAAACAGAATACAAGCGTATTGGTTGGCACAGCCGTCGTGGGATGTTGGAATTGGATCTTGTATTGGGGCCTTTTTACCGAGATCAGCTGCTCAAGCTGGCGGATAGTGAGCAGCAGCTCTATATTAAATTGCTCACCTGTGAAGATCAGGATATGTTTCGTTGGTTTCTGAAGGCGGAGCTGCCAGAGGACCCGGAAATTGCCACGATCGTCAAACTCATCCTCGAACATAACAGAAGCCTCGCTTAGCCAAGGCTGCTACTCCCTTATCGCATCGCGCAGCCTAAGGGCTGCTTACTTGGCGGCCTTACTGGCTGCCCTGCTAACAACTGTCGCCGCTGGTCTGCCGCTTTCTATCCTGCTTCCTGTGTTGCTGGTGGTGCTCGCTCTCGGTTTGAGGGAGCTGCAGGGTTTTAGTGTGGCAGGGGGGCGATACCCTTGTCAGATCACATATTCTCAGCAGCGCTGGTCGTTTGACTATCTCCCTAGCCAAGAACAAAAAAAACACAGCAAGGCCTTATTTAGTGTTCCGGTTGAGTGTGCAGAGGAGCATTTTATCTGTCGGTGGTTTGTGTTGTTAAAATATCGGCGAATAGAGGGGGGCGAGCTACCGAGTTGTTGGGCATGGTTGATGCCTCGGGCCTACTGCTGGCGCTATCTCTTGGTCGTAGCCGATAGCATGCCAGCACAGAGCTTTCATCGATTTCGTTTGGCGGTAAGGTTTTATTCCAGTTAGTGCCATTCGAGCAGGCGGCAGTCTATTTAATTACGCAAGGCAATTACAGTTATCACCTCATGCCTTGCTGTGGCCATGGCTTTCGTTGGTGGAGCTTTTTTTCTAGCGTGATGAAGAGGGCTCAGGTTTGAGAATGGTGTCGCGCAACACGTCATCAGTATCGGGGTAGTCCAAGGTGTAGTGTAGCCCTCGGCTTTCTTTGCGTGCGATCGCGGAGTGGATAATCAGTTCTGCGACTTGTACTAAGTTTCGCAACTCAAGTAAATCGTTTGAAACTTTGTAGTTGCTGTAGTATTCAGCGATTTCCTGTCGCAATAATTTGACGCGATTGAGTGCACGCTGTAGACGTTTGTCGGTACGGACAATGCCGACGTAATCCCACATGAAGCGGCGTAGCTCATCCCAGTTATGGGAGATTACTACATCCTCATCGGAATCGGTAACCTGTGATTCATCCCACGGGGAGGCCTGTTTGGGGTGGGGGGTTGTACCGATGTTCGCTAGGATATCGTCTGCTGTGGAGCGACCGTAGACAAGACACTCAAGAAGCGAATTGCTGGCCAAGCGGTTGGCGCCATGCAGGCCAGTGAATGTGGTTTCACCGATTGCGTAGAGGTTGGCAACGTCAGTCTGGCCGCAGTGATTAACCATCACGCCACCACAGGTGTAATGTGCTGCAGGAACTACAGGGATAGGCTCTTTGCTGATATCGATGCCAAGTTCAAGGCAGCGCTTCATGATGGTCGGAAAGTGGCTACGTAAAAACTCGGGGCTTTTATGGCTGATGTCGAGGTAAACGCAATCCTCGCCCAGGCGCTTCATCTCATGATCAATGGCGCGAGCGACGACGTCGCGAGGTGCGAGCTCAGCTTTCTCGTGAAAGCGCGACATGAAACGTTCGCCATTGGCGAGTTTCAATATAGCTCCCTCGCCTCGTAGTGCTTCGCTGACCAAAAAGGACTTGGCCTGAGGGTGATAGAGGCAGGTAGGGTGAAACTGGTTGAATTCCATGTTGGCGACGCGGCAGCCAGCGCGCCATGCGATAGCGATACCATCGCCACTTGCCCCGTCAGGGTTTGAGGTATAAAGGTAAACTTTACTGGCTCCGCCGGTTGCGAGCACGGTGAACTTAGATTGGTAGAGTTCGACGTGACCACTGGACCTGTTAAGTACGTAGGCGCCAGTACAGCGTCGTGGAATTGCGCTTTCGTCGATAACAACATCGACGGCGACACGGTTGGTCAGTAGGGTGATGTTAGGGTGTTTGGCCGCGAGCTCGGTGAGCGTGGTGGAGACGGCCCGGCCTGTCGCATCGGCACTGTGAATGATGCGTCGATGGCTGTGGCCACCTTCTTTGGTCAGATGGAAATCGGCGATACCCATGCGTTTCTTGTCTTCGCGACGGCTAAAGTTGACCTGGCTGTCGATCAGCCACTCAATCGCCTCACGGCTGTGGCGTACGGTAAAGTCGACGGCACTGCTACTGCACAGGCCGGCACCGGCTGTTAAGGTGTCGTTGACGTGCTTCTCTATACTGTCGTCGTCATCGAGCACGGCAGCAATACCACCCTGTGCGTAGAACGTACTGCCACCGTTCAGTTCGCCCTTGCAGATGACGGCAACTTTGCAACTTTTGGCGAGTTGGAGGGCGGCGGTTAGGCCGGCGGCGCCACTGCCAATAACGAGAATGTCTGGCTGCAGTTCTTCTGATCTTTTATCGCGACTGTTCATCGATTTAACTTCGGTCATATTATTGAGGGTGGTAGGACTGCATTTATTTTGCAGAGACTATATTTTCATCGTGCATATGAGGCTAAAATCGCTGGCTAGTATATACAATCTAGCTGACGCTGTAGAGTTCTACCGTCATTTGATTGGCCGCAGGCTGGCCTTGTGGTGAATTGTAGAGCTTGCGGTAAGTGTTGGTAGGCTTGCGGTAGAGAGAAAAATCGCGTGTTATTGAACTTAATAGTGTGACGGGCGTCTATATAGATAAGACCGAAGTCGATCGGAGTAAAACGTTATCATCAAATTACCGTGGCTGGGGGAGCTGTTGCATTGAGTGGCAACGATGAAGACCGCCAGTTAGTTAAACGAGTACAGCAGGGCGATAAGTCAGCTTTCGATATGTTGGTGTTGAAGTATCAACATAAGGTGCTGTCTGTGATTGGGCGTTACGTCCGAGACCAGTCTGAGTGTCAAGATGTGGCGCAAGAGGCTTTTATCAAGGCTTATAGAGCGCTGCCTAAATTTCGTGGCGATAGTGCTTTCTATACTTGGTTGCACCGTATTGCGATTAATACGGCGAAGAATTTCCTTGTGTCGCAGGGCCGAAGGCCACCTGCGAGTGACTTAGAGTCAGATAGTGAAGCGGTGATGGCTGATGCTGCGTTGCAGGATCAATCGACACCTGAAAACGAGCTATTCTCGATGGAGTTGCAGCGTGCTGTTCACGAAGTACTGAAATCGCTGCCTGAAGAATTGAGAGCGGCGTTAACATTACGTGAGTTCGATGGTCTTAGTTATGATGAAATCGCCGATATCTTACATTGCCCCGTTGGTACGGTAAGGTCGCGAATTTTCAGAGCGCGTGAGGCGATTGATAAGCGCATAGCGCCAGTTTATGGCGCTAAGGTGTTTAGTTGATGAAGGCTACTAATCAGTGCGAGGCATGGTGGATGAAGCGAGCGATTGTTAATAATAACTCAATTAACACTCTGTGGGCCCTGGAACTGTTAGGTGTAAATATTATGTTTTGTCGAGGTGGATTATGAGTAGCGACAAGTTTACGGAATCATTGTCAGCAGTTATTGACGGTGAAGCAGGGGAGCTTGAGTTTCGTCGAGTCGTCAAAGCGATGGCGACAGATGATGAGCTACGAGAGCAGTGGGCGAGAAAGCACTCACTGCGCATGGCTTTCAAAGGTGAGCCTGTTGGAAAAGACGCTTTAGCCGGTGATTTGAGTTTCGCAGACAGCATTAGTCAGGCTATCGAGGCTGAGTCAACGCACAGTAAAAACTGGCTCAAGAGCCTCCCTCTGGCTCGATTTGCAGTGGCAGCCTCTGTCATGGCTGGGGTATTAACAACGAGTTACTTGGTGAATACGCAGCAGGCATCCACTGCTGGAGGTGGCGTTAATCAGGTGGCTCAGCAGGCGGCGACACCACTATTGGGCGGCGGCTTAAAGGCTTCAACAGGACAACAGATGCAGGGTGGGGCGTCGCCTTTTGTTTCAGGCAATGTACGTAATGCTTCGGCGACAGCAGATGCCTTGGCTCGACAGCGCTTACAGTGGTATATGAATAGCCATGCTGAGCACTCAGCGTTGAACTCTGGTTACGGCATGATGCAATTTGCTCGTATGGTTGACGAAGGCGAGAATTAATATGGCGTTGAATCGGGGGCGGTGGGCAGGTTTGCTGCTATTGTCGGTTGCTTTACTTCCTGTTACAGCTAGCGCGGAAGCGGCTGTGAGTCCACGAGAGCGCCTCTCTCACATGGTGGAGGCGCTCCGAAATCTCGATTATAGTGGTGAATTCACTTTTGAACGTGGTGGCCAGCTGCAGGCGTTGCGTGTTGCACATCGCGTTGAAAACGGCGTGGAAAAAGAACGAATCCTCTTTCTTAATGGTGAGCATCGCGAGATTATCCGTGATGGACACAAATTGAGCTGTATCCACCCGGGACAGAAATTGGTGTCCTTACAGCAGCCAATAGATGCGGGTAAGTTTTTTGCTGGCGAACAGGTCGCAGACTACGATATTCAAAGTTATTATCGTGTTGTGGTGAGTGGTCGCGCCAGAATCGCCGACCGTGATGTGGTAAAGATCACTGTTGAGCCAAGAGATGCTTATAGGAATGGCTATCAATTCTACCTCGATAAAGAGCATAACATCCCGCTCAAATCTGTACTATTTAGCTCAGATGGACAAATACTCGAGCGTTTTCAATTTGTTTCGATTAGCTTCGATAGAGTAACGCCAAAGATGGTGGCACCGAGTGAGAACTCTTTCGTGCAGGCGCATCATCATACGCCTGAGGGCACGCAGGCGCTGGCTTCTAATGTGTCGATGCAGCCACAATGGTTGCCCGTAGGGTTTAAGGTTGCCGCTAGAAGTGTTGATCGTATCGCAGGCTATGGTGCAGAAGTAACAACTTATACTGATGGTCTGGCAACGCTGTCGCTTGTTGTCGAGCCGATCTCCTCAAGCGTTAAGGTACCGCAGGATCTTGAAGGTAAAGCACGCTTTGGTGGTACGGTGGCGTTGACGCGCACTTATTTTATCGGTCAGCAGGCTTTCCTGATTAGCGTTGTGGGCGAGGTGCCGGTAATTACCGCTGCAAAGGTTGCTCGCTCAGTGGTGTTACAATATAAAAAGCCGCAGCAGGCGGCAGATAAGCAGCCTGCGAAGAAGTCTGTGACACAGTAGGAGGTGCCGTGAACGAAGAGGCGAGAATTGTTGGTGTTGAGTCTGGGGAATTATGGTTAGCAACGCAGCGCCAGACTAGCTGTGCTAGCTGTGCTGCAAAAAATGGTTGTAGCCAGAAAGTGTTGTCAGAGTTAAGCAGCAAAGATGCGCACTTTATCAAGATCGATAATGATGGTCGTCACAATTATAGTGTGGGCGACGTGGTCGAAATATCTGTTGCAGGAGAGGCTATCGTTAAGGGCTCTCTGCAAATCTACAGCCTGCCTTTAGTGGTGATGATTGCCGGAGCGTTATTGGGTAACGGTATTGTCAGCGGTGATGCTGGCTCGATAAGTGGCGCCATCCTCGGCTTCACTCTTGGCTTGTTGATTAGTAAGCGTTTGATTAATAATGCTGCAAATTGTCGACGCTTACAGCCAAAATTGGTTGCTTGGCGAAGTGGGGCAGAAATGTCTACGTTGCAAGTGGTCGAACTTAAATAGAGCGTGTATCGCGCTCTGTTCTTTGCGTGTTTCTTATGTTATTCCCCCTATACCTTAACAATAAGAGGAAATGATGATGCGACTTATAGCTTCTATGCCTAAGTTGGTCGTACTGTTGTGCGCACTATTTACTTTCACATCAGTACAGGCTGGTCTGCCCGAATTCACGGGTATTGTTGAAGATAATGCGCCAGCTGTGGTGAAAATCAACACGCTTTATAAGGGGCGTCAAGGTGGCGCTCAGCTCAACCAAGTACCACGAGACGATGTGCCAGAAATATTTCGGCGCTTATTTGAGCAGCGTCAGCCTCAGCCACGCAGCGGTCAGGGCCTTGGCTCAGGCTTTATTGTTAGTTCAGATGGTTATATCTTGACGAATAATCATGTTGTCGATGGCGCGGACAGCATTACGGTAAGGATGACAGATCGTAGTGAATATGACGCGAAGGTGATTGGTGTCGACCCGCGTTCAGATTTGGCATTACTCAAGGTTGAGGGAAAAAACCTGCCGACGGTATCTTTCGCTGCAGATGACGAGCTGAAGGTGGGTGAGTGGGTGTTGGCGATTGGCTCACCTTTCGGTCTCGATTATTCGGTTTCTGCGGGTATCGTGAGCGCTATAGGGCGGAGTCTGCCTAATGAAAATAATGAGAATTATGTACCTTTTATTCAGACAGATGTAGCTATCAACCCCGGTAACTCAGGCGGCCCGTTATTTAATTTGGCGGGAGAGGTTGTAGGAATTAACTCGCAAATCTTCACCAATAGCGGTGGTTCGATAGGGTTGTCCTTCGCGATACCGAGTAGCTTAGCTAAGCAGGTGGTCAAACAACTTAAAGCGAAGGGGAGTGTCTCCCGGGGTTGGTTGGGTGTTGGTATTCAAGATGTCGATAAAGACTTGGCACGCTCATTTGGCCTAGATAAGCCTCGAGGCACCTTGATCAACTACCTTGAAGAAGGTGGGCCAGCAGAGCAGGCAGGTATTAAAGAAGGCGATATTATCATTGAGTTTAATGGCCGACAGATTTTGAGCTCAGGCGACCTGCCGCATGTGGTTGGTTTGATGGAGCCTGGTAGCAAGGCTAAGGTAAAGCTCATTCGCAGAAGTAAAGAAAAATCGCTGGTGGTGAAGGTCGGTAGCTTAGATGCTCAGGGCGCAATGACTGAGATAGGGCAAGTGGCTATGAGCCCGTTAGGTCTTTCAGTAGAGGCGCTTGATCAGCGTTTTGCTCGTCGTTGGCACCTAAGGGGCGGCGTGATCGTTAGCTCTGTCGATCCATCGGGGGTGGCAGCCCGCTCACACATTATGGTGGGTGATGTAATAACGGCGATTAATGGCTATAGCATTAAGGATGTCGATGATTTCGACAAAGTCGTGGCTAAGCTGCCGAAGAAAGCGTCGATTCCTGTGCGTGTTGTAAGAGAAGGGCGCCCGGGCTATGTTGCTATTCGCATTGATTAAAGGCTGAATGTTGCATGTTCTGGCGCATCTTTATAGGGATGAGTCAGAACTATGCAGGCATACATAGCCCGCAGCCTTGCAATCGGGTATGATGGCGCGTTTGGTAAAGGCGTGATTTATATATGCCGCCTTGCTATTAGATGTATACAGACTTGGTGACCGAGTGACAGATCTTACCCATATTCGCAATTTTTCTATTATTGCTCACATTGACCACGGCAAATCAACGCTGTCGGATCGTTTTATCCAGCATTGTGAAGGTCTTAGTGACCGTGAGATGAAGGCTCAGGTCCTCGACTCCATGGATATCGAGCGAGAGCGTGGTATCACGATCAAGGCGCAGAGCGTGACGCTCGATTATAAAGCGCGCAATGGTGAGGTTTATCAGTTGAACTTTATCGATACGCCGGGGCATGTCGACTTTTCTTATGAAGTGTCGCGCTCCTTATCGGCCTGTGAGGGTGCTTTACTCGTGGTGGATGCTGCGCAGGGTGTCGAGGCGCAATCGGTGGCCAACTGTTACACGGCTATCGAGCAAGGCCTAGAAGTTGTGCCGATCTTAAATAAGATGGATCTGCCGCAGGCCGAGCCCGATCGTGTCGCTCAAGAGATTGAAGAGATAATCGGCATTGATGCGATGGAGGCCTGTCAGGTCAGTGCCAAATCGGGTATGGGTATCGAGGATGCTCTCGAGACCATCGTGCGCGAGATACCATCGCCTGTGGGTGATGTAGATGCCCCTCTACAGGCGCTTATCATCGACTCATGGTTTGATAATTATCTTGGCATTGTCTCTCTGGTGCGCGTCATGCAAGGGACGATAAAAGCGAAGGATAAGATCATCGCTAAGTCTATTGGTAAAGCGCAAATTGTTGATAATGTCGGCATATTCACTCCTAAGCGGGAACAGCGTGACAGCCTTAAAGCGGGTGAGGTTGGTTATATCATTGCCGGTATTAAAGACATTTATGGCGCGCCTGTCGGCGATACCATCACGCACCTGAAGACAGAAGATGTCGATGTGTTGCCGGGTTTCCAAAAGGTGAAGCCGAAGGTTTTCGCCGGTATGTTTACGGTAAGCTCTGATGATTATGAGGATTTTAGAGAGGCGCTGGCTAAATTAACGCTAAATGACGCCTCACTCTTCTATGAGCCTGAAGTTTCTGATGCGCTAGGCTTTGGCTTTCGCTGCGGTTTCCTCGGTATGTTGCACATGGAAATTATCCAAGAGCGGCTAGAGCGTGAGTATGATATTGACCTTATTACAACGGCACCGACAGTAGTATACGAGGTCGTTGATAGGCAGGGTAATGTAACGAAAATAGACAATCCGTCTAAGTTGCCCGACCCAGGTAGCCTCGAGGCTATGCGCGAGCCGATTGTCGAGGCGAATATCCTCGTACCCAATGAGTATGTCGGTAACGTCATTACGCTCTGTGTCGAAAAGCGTGGTGTACAGAAAGATATGCAATTCATCGGTAACCAGGTCTCAATCAGCTATGAGCTGCCGATGAGTGAGGTGGTCTTGGACTTCTTCGATCGTTTGAAGTCTACCAGCCGCGGATTTGCCTCCCTAGATTATAACTTTGTACGTTTTGAAGAGGCTAAATTGGTAAAGCTGGATGTATTGATCAATGGTGACAAGGTCGATGCATTGGCGTTGATTATCCACCGAGATCAGGCCCAGCATCGTGGTCGCTTGTTGGTCGAGAAAATGAAAGAGTTGATTCCTAGGCAGATGTTTGACGTTGCTATACAGGCGGCGATTGGCGGGCAGATCTGTGCGCGTTCGACGGTTAAGGCAATGCGTAAGAACGTCACGGCAAAGTGTTACGGCGGTGATGTCAGCCGTAAGAAGAAACTGCTAGAAAAACAGAAGGCCGGTAAGAAGCGTATGAAGCAGGTGGGTAATGTTGAAATCCCGCAGAGTGCTTTCCTCGCTGTGCTGAAAGTTGATAATTAAGATAAGAAGGACTTATGGATATTAATTTCCCCTTAGTAATGGTCGTGTTAGTTTTTGTCGGCGCAACTATTTGGCTGCTAGATATTTTGCTCTGGGCCGGCAAGCGTAAGGCGAGGGTTGCGGCTCTCGAGAAGCAGTACCCTAATCGTAACGATGAGGGCAGCGAAGACGCTCGCAACTATCGCGCAGCGTTTGAAGTCGCTGGTAAAGAGCCTATTGCCGTTGAGTACAGCAAGTCGCTGACCCCCGTGCTGGCGCTGGTTTTGATACTACGCTCATTTATTATTGAACCGTTCCAGATCCCTTCTGCATCCATGGTGCCGACGCTAGAGGTGGGTGACTTTATCTTGGTGAACAAATTTACCTATGGCCTGCGTCTACCGGTTGTACGTAATAAAGTTTGGGAAAATAATGAGCCAGAGCGTGGCGATGTGATGGTTTTCTTCCCTCCACATGACCCGCGCTATTTTATTAAACGCGTCGTCGGCGTGCCTGGCGATGTGATTGAGTATCGTGACAAAACACTGTTTATTAATGGCGAAGAACAGCAGCAAGAACTCGTGGCACGTATGCCTGTTACACGCCCTGAGTATGCGGACTTGTCTGAAAATTTGAACGGTGTAGAGCACATTGCTCGTGCCCACCTGCGTCGTAGCCCTGATTTCACGCGCAGCCCAGATTGCGTGGCTGCTCAGAAGCCCAACTTTACTGTGACAGTAAAGCCGGGTCATTACTTTATGATGGGCGATAACCGAGATAATAGTAGTGATAGTCGTTGCTGGGGCCAGGTACCGGAAGAGAACATCGTTGGTCGAGCCTTTGCGATTTGGATGCATAAGGACCCAGGCTTTACGCTACCGACTTTTTCTCGTGTTG
Organism: Sinobacterium caligoides; assembly: GCF_003752585.1. Classification (NCBI taxonomy): domain Bacteria; kingdom Pseudomonadati; phylum Pseudomonadota; class Gammaproteobacteria; order Cellvibrionales; family Spongiibacteraceae; genus Sinobacterium; species Sinobacterium caligoides. The sequence continues at coordinate 199,817 of NZ_RKHR01000003.1, read as the reverse complement.
GCTCTATTGACTGATAGTTAGCTCGTAGCCTTACGACACTTTTAACACTAAATAGGATGGTTGAAATGTATAAACGTCAGCAAGGGTTATCGTTATTGGGCTGGATTGTTATTGTTTTTGTCGCTGCAGTCTTTGCTACCGCGGCGATTAAGCTCGGGCCTAAGTATGCGGAGAACTACACGATCACCTCGATTGTTGAGCGTGTGGCAGCAAGCTCGGCGGCTAATAGCAAGGGGCAGCTGCGGGCTGAAATTCAAAAGAACTTTAATGTCAGCATGGTGACTGAGCTCAAGGCTAAAGACATTAAGATTGAAACTATCAAGGGCGGTTACTCACTCGACCCTAGCTATGAAATTCGAGTGCCGTTTTTGTATAATATTGATGTTGTCCTAAAGTTTGAAGACAGCGTTATTGAGATGAAAAAGTAAATTAAGCAGGTAAGTGTGGACTTAATTAAGAGTCAGTTAGAGCGCCGTTTAGGCCATGATTTTAAAGATAAGGGTTTGATGGAGTTAGCTTTAACTCATCGCTCTTGTGGCAATCGTAACAACGAGCGCTTGGAGTTCCTTGGTGATTCTCTGGTCAACCTGATCATTGCAGAGGCATTGTTTTTACGTTTTCCTGAGGCCAAAGAGGGGCAGCTGAGCCGTCTTAGAGCGAGCCTCGTTAAAGGAGAGACGTTAGCGAAGGTGGCGCGTGAATTCGCTATCGGAGATTGTCTCAACCTGGGGTCAGGAGAGCTCAAAAGCGGGGGCTTCAGGCGTGAGTCGATCCTTGCCGATGCTGTAGAAGCGCTGATCGGTGCGATCTATCTCGATAGCGATATGGATAACTGCAAAACACATGTGTTGCGTTGGTATCATGCGCGGATTAACGAAACCAGCTTAGAAAAAAGTGGCAAAGACCCTAAAACACAGCTGCAAGAGTTATTGCAGTCTCGCAAACATGCTCTGCCTGTCTACAGTATGAGCGATGTGAAAGGGGAGGCGCACGCACAGGTATTTACTGTTGAGTGCGCTCATAAATTGTTGGCTAAACCCACCGTAGGTGAGGGGAGTAGTCGTCGTCAAGCAGAGCAACAGGCTGCATCCGAAGCCTTGGCATTACTGGGAGAGTTGAAATGAGTGATAGTAAGGCGCGTAGCGGGTATGTCGCTCTTGTTGGACGACCAAACGTTGGCAAGTCAACGATCCTCAATCATATATTGGGTCAGAAAATCAGCATTACCTCTCGAAAGCCTCAGACGACACGTCATCGTGTGCTGGGGATTAAGACTGAAGGTGATTTTCAGACTATGTACGTCGATACGCCGGGTTTGCATCGAGTGCAGAAAAAAGCGATTAACCGTTACATGAACAAGGCGGCCAGTAGCAGCATTAAAGAAGTTGATGTTATTGTCTTTGTGGTTGATAAGCTGCAGTGGACCGATGAGGACGAGATGGTTGTCGAGCAGCTTAAGCAGGCGCGTAGCCCTGTGATTCTTGCTATCAATAAGATCGACCAGATTGATGACAAGGGGGCGTTATTGCCTCACCTGCAGATGCTATCAAGTAAGCTCAGCTTCTCCGCCGTTGTCCCTATCTCGGCATTAGATGGGCATAATCTAGAGAATTTAGAGGCTGAAATAGGTCAGCTGCTACCTTTGGGTATGCATTTCTTTCCCGAAGATCAAATTACCGATCGCAGTTCACGCTTTCTTGCTGCCGAGATTGTGCGTGAGAAGATTATGCGTCAATTGGGTGACGAGCTGCCGTATGAGATGACTGTTGAGATAGAAACCTTTGAGGATGATGGGGAGATTATTACCATCAACGCGCTAATTCTTGTGGAGCGAGATAGTCAGAAATCTATCGTTATCGGTAAGGGCGGTAAGCGACTTAAGCTAATCGGGCAAGAGGCGCGTCGTGATATGGAGCGTATGTTCGATGGTAAGGTGATGCTAAAGACTTGGGTTAAAGTGAAGGGGGGTTGGAGTGACGATGAGCGTGCCCTGCGTAGCTTGGGTTATGACGACCTATAGTTGATGATAGAGGTGGCGGCATGAAGACTGTCGATTTTGATCGCTGCTATCTTCTACATACATACCCATTCCAAGACAATAGCGTAATCGCCGACTTTCTCAGTTACGAGCACGGCCGGCAGCGGGCGGTGATTAAAAATATACGAAACACCAAGAAGAACCCGCTGCGTGCAATCGTTCAGCCTCTGACTTTGTTGCAGATCAGTTGGCGAGGTAAGACGGAGTTGAAAACCGTCACTTCTATTGAATCATCTGGCAAGCGTTTCATGCTGCGTCAACAGCGGCTCTACAGTGCTATTTATCTCCATGAGATCATCATGAGGTTGGTAGCGCTTGGGGAGGAGAGTGTGGCGCTTTTTGAGGCTTATGAGCATGCACTCTATCAGCTGGAAGGCGAGGGGAGTCTCGAGTTCATCCTTCGCCGCTTTGAGTTTTTCTTACTGCAGCACCTCGGCTATGGTATCGACTGGCATCACGATGTGACTGCTGTGGCATTATCTGAGCATTCTTATTATCGTCTTGAGTACCAACGGGGCTATGTACCTGTGCCGGTGGCGACAAAGGATAGCTATAGTGGTGACCACCTGCTTAGCATCGCCTATGGCGACTATGGTATTCAAGATCGGCAGTTAGCTGCTGTCGCGAAGCGTATTACTCGGCAGCTGCTGGGGCCCTATCTCGGTAGTGAGCCGCTCAAGTCGAGATCGCTTTTTATTCGCAGAGCTCCGCTAGGAAGTACTTCATGATAATTTCAATCGGTACTGATATTGCCAGCAGTCAACGTATCGCTGATATTTTGGCGCGTCGTGGTGAGGCGTTTGCAAAGCGTATTTTAACGAGGGCTGAATACGATGAGTTTCAGAAGCGCTCTGATCAAGCAGCATTTTTGACTCGACGATTCGCGGCTAAGGAGGCTGTCGCGAAAGCGCTGGGTACTGGCATTGGGCGTGGCTTGAGCTTTCAACATATCGCTGTACAGCATGACGATTTCGGTGCCCCCTTGCTATTGCTGACAGGTTTCGCTGAAGAGCGCTTTACTGCCATTGGTGGCTGCAGCCATCACATTAGCATCAGTGATGAGCGAGATTATGCTGTTGCTTTCGTGGTTTTCAGCGCCTAATCTTGGTGACAGTCGTCCAAGAGCAGCTCAATATCATGCTGCTGTTGCCAGATGATTAGTTCATTGCAAGCCTGAAGTAACTCTTCCAGTAGAGCGTCTGCTTCTTGGCTGAGCGCCTCTTTGCAGCATGTCTTTAGTTCGGTCTCAATATTGCTCAGTGTTTCTTGTAGTCGAGGAGTACCGGTATAACAGCTGGCGCCATGTAGTTTATGGACAAGCTCTAATAGACTGGGCATATCCCCCTGCTCTGCGGCATCTTGAATCTGCTCGTAATCATCCCCTAAGTTGGCAATAATGCCGTTTAGCATGTCAACGGCAAGGCTGGGCATATTGTTGGCGCGCTTCAAGCACAGCTGCGTATCGACAGGTTTGGGTAGTGGCTTGTCATTAGCTTCTAATGCGAGTGCATTTGTATTGCTCAGTATGTCAATCGAATCGATCGAGCCCGGTAGGCAAGTTGTTGCCTGTTGCTGAGCGTGGTGGGCGGTCCACGTTAATAATGTTTGTTCAAGCAGGGCGATATCGATCGGCTTGGTGACGTGGTCGTTAAAACCGGCCAGCATGAGGTTGCGCTTTTCTTCTGCGTGAGCGTGGGCGGTGATTGCGATGATCGGGGTGGTCCGGTTGTAGCTACACTGCGTGCGAATATGCCGGGTTGCCTGAATGCCATCGATAACGGGCATCTGTATATCCATCATGATCAAGTCAAAAGCGTTCTTGTTAGCTTCCTCTATCGCCTCCTGTCCGTTTGTGGCCTGGCTTACCTCGATGCCGAGATCCTCGAGGAGGATGGTTAAGAGTTTTAAGTTTGAGCTGTTGTCGTCAACGGCAAGGATGTGTGGCGCGTCGCCGTTAAAGAGGTGTTTGTAGTCGGCGCTTGTTGCCGTGATGTCGTAGTTGTTAACTGCGGTGTCAAGGACCTGATATAGCTTCGCGTGAGGGGCTGGGCGACTGAGCGCGATAGTATGCTGAGAGTTCAGACCGTCGTCATTGAGTGGCCCAATGCCCGTAGGTAGCAGTAATACGGATCGACATTGATGTTGTTGATAGACATGGGAGGAGAAGCGGTTGAGAGTCGAAACTGATAGCTCGCTGTCTCCGGGAATGATGATCATGGCGGAAAGTGGTTCGCATTGGTGCTCGTCCATGAGACTTTGCTCGTCACTGAATGTATGTACGTGTACTTGCCAGCTCTCAAGTTGATAACGTAGTGCGAGGTTTGCGGCACTATTATCGGCGTAAAGGCCGACATGCTTATCGACAAGCGCATCCATTGGTGGGGTGTCGACGGCCTTGCTGGGTAGTTTTGCGCGTAGGGAAAAGGTGAAGGTCGCGCCTTTTCCTAGCTCACTTTGTAGGCCTATCTCTCCGCCCATTTGTTCAACGAGACGTTTACAGATTACGAGCCCTAAGCCAGTGCCACCATATTCGCGTGAGGTAGATGCATTGGCTTGGGTAAAGGCATTAAAGATATTGAGCTGTTGTTGGTCGCTGATGCCAACCCCCGCGTCAGTCACGCTGATTGTAAGTATTGCTTGAGCATCGTGAATATCTTTAAGTTTGATGCGGACAATAATGTTGCCACTTTCGGTAAACTTGATAGCGTTGCTGATGAGATTTGTGACGACTTGTTTTATGCGCAGTGGGTCGCTAATAATGCGGGCAGGAATATCGCTGTAACTAATGAGGATTAACTCTAGCCCCTTATCGTGCGCAGCTGGTGCGAGGATAGTGAGGGTGTCTTCAACTATTTCGCGGATGTTTATTTGTACGTTATCAAGAACTAGCTTGCCTGCTTCGATTTTTGAGAGGTCGAGGATGTCATTAATAATGGCCAAGAGACCTTCGGCAGAATGACGGATGGTGTCGAGTTGGTCGCGATGCCGACCGTCACTGACTTCTTTTAATAATAGATTGCTGAAGCCGATGATGCCGTTAAGCGGTGTTCGTATCTCATGACTCGTATTTGCCAAGAATTCAGACTTGATGCGACTGGCCTCTAAGGCCTCACGTCGGGCAATATCAAGCTCGATGTTTTGTACCTCAATGGTTTCTAGCGTCTCACGCAAATCTCCTGTGGTTTGCTCAATATTGTACTCCATGTCGATATTGGCTTGTTGCAGGGTGTCGGCCATATCGTTGACCTTCAGCGCGATAAGAGAAAGCTCGTCCTCCCCATCAACTTCGATGACGGTGTCGAAATCTCCAGCCTTGATGTTGTCGATGGCCTTGCCGATGCGGAGGCTAGCACGTTTGAAGTCGAGCCCCACTTTTATAGCGAGTGTACAACAGGCGGCTAGGGCGAAGATTAGCAATAGGCAGCTGATAAGCAGGTTTTTGTAGGTCGTCAGCGTGATGGCATTGAAATGGTACTCTATCTCGACCCAGCCGACGATCTCGGCTTTAGTGTAGTCAGCGCCGTGCTGGTGATTGTCGAAGACTGGGCGTATAAAACGATAGCTTTTGGTGCTCGTAAGTTTGTGGGCAGTATCGATGAACCTATTTTGTAGTTCGGCTGTGTCGCCTAGGCCGCTATCAATCATCTTTGGTCCAGCACGCAAGGCTAATTGGCGGTGGCGGTCGTAAAAGCCCGCAGAGCGTACCCCGGGCTCCTCGAGAGTGTTACGTAACAGCTCGCTGACTAACTCCAAATTTTCAAGACGTAGGCTTGCTTGTACGACAGTAGCGAGTTGTTGGCTACCTGCAAGGCCACGCTGTTCGAGCAGCAAATCAAGTTCGCCGATACGATTGTGCACCTGATAGCTTCCCAGCATCACTGCAATCAGTGCGGAGGGGAGTAAGGCGAGCAGGAGTATCTTATTGCGCAGACTCCATTGAGGCATAATTTAGCTCTTCATGGTTGTTATTGTTGTTCATGCAACCCATCTATAAGAGGAATATATTGATTGCAATAGCATAACATTCAACTACTACCGTAGATGTTGGTTTATAATAACCGCCGACTATCTATTAGTACCAGCTTAATTATTGCTGTCGATTGCTGGAAAACTTATAAAAGGCTAATTTAACAATGGATTACCAGACTATTGAGTCTTGTGTTGGCAATACGCCACTTGTACGCCTGCAGCGTCTTGGCCGTCACCGTAATAACATTATCTTGCTCAAGTTGGAAGGCAACAACCCTGCGGGCTCGGTGAAAGATCGGCCAGCATTGTCGATGATTCAGCGGGCCGAACAGCGTGGTGATATTCAGCCTGGAGACACTCTTATCGAAGCGACGAGTGGTAATACCGGGATTGCACTTGCGATGGCAGCGGCTATTAAAGGCTATAAGATGGTGTTAATTATGCCATCGCATATGAGTGATGAACGTAAGCAGGCTATGTCGGCTTATGGTGCAGAGCTGATTGAGGTGAGCCAAGAGCAGGGCATGGAAGGGGCGCGTGACTTAGCGTTGACAATGCAAGCTGATGGAAAAGGGGTTGTACTCGATCAGTTTGATAACCTGGATAACCCCTTGGCCCATTATACGGGCACTGGCCCGGAGATTTGGCAGCAGACACAGGGTAATATTACCCATTTCGTCAGCTCGATGGGAACAACGGGCACAATTATGGGAACCTCGCGGTACCTTAAAGAGCAGAACAGTGATATCCAGATCGTCGGTTTACAGCCTAAAGATGGCGCCCAGATACCCGGCATTCGGCGCTGGCCGGAGGCTTATATGCCTGCCATCTATGATGGCAGCCATGTTGATCGAGTGATGGATATTGATCAGCTAGATGCTGAACAGACTATGAAAGCTTTGGCTGCACAGGAAGGTATTTTCTGTGGAGTTTCCAGTGGTGGTGCTGTTGCGGGCGCGCTTACACTCAGTGAGCAGATTGAAAATGCTGTTATCGTTGCGATTGTTTGCGACCGTGGCGACCGCTACCTCAGTACTGGTGTGTTTTCAGGGTAGTAGGTGTAGTGAATTTTATAGCGGTCGGCATAGGCTTTGTTGAGTGGCGGCTGTCTTGGCGTGAAAGATTTGTAAGGTTAGGAATTAATTATGGTACAGGTTCGTAAGGCGTATCCCATCGATAACGATGGTCGCGTATTGATCGATGAGTGGATTGACCGATTACCTAGATTGCCGAACAATCTCGACCGGGAGCAGCTCACAGAGGCTTGTGACGTTGCCCGCAGTGCTTCGCAGCGTAACAAAGGTGATTTTAAGGGGTGGGTGAGTAGTTATGAGACCGGCCTTGAAATGGCGGAAATTCTCAGTGAGCTTCACCTCGATCATGAGACGCTTGTGGCGGCCGTGCTGTACCGAGCCGTGCGTGAGCGTAAGTTGAAGATATCGACCGTTGAGGCGGTCTTTGGTGAGAGTGTTGCCAAGCTGATTATGGGCGTTCAACAGATGGCGGCAATCAGTGCCGTTGTCACGCCGCATCAGGAAGACGCCGTTTTCGGACAGAATATTAGTCAAATGGACAATATTCGTCGAATGTTGGTCGCAATGGTTAATGATGTCCGCGTTGCCTTGATCAAGCTGGCAGAGCGAACCTGTGCTATCAGGGGGGCGAAGAATTACCCTGAGAAAGCGAGGATGAAAGTAGCTAATGAGGTGGCGGAGATTTATGCACCGTTGGCGCACCGCCTAGGTATAGGTCATATTAAGTGGGAATTAGAGGATCTGGCATTTCGTTATTTGCAAGGTGATGCTTATATGCGGATTGCCTCGTTGTTAGATGAGCGTCGCCTCGACCGACAGGGCTATATTGAGACTGTCGTAAGTACATTAGAAGAGAAAATGTTCGAGGTGAACATCGATGCGGATGTGCAGGGGCGAGCTAAGCACATCTACAGTATTTGGCGAAAGATGCAGCGAAAGAATATTGGTTTTTCTCAGGTATACGATATTCGGGCGGTACGTATTCTCGTGCCTAAGTTGAATGATTGTTATACCGCGCTGGGCATTATTCATACGATGTGGCGCATTATCCCCAATGAGTTCGATGATTATATTGCCAACCCTAAGGAAAATGGCTATCAATCGCTACATACTGCGGTCATCGGGCCCGAAGGGAAGGTGATCGAGGTACAGATCCGCACGCAGCAAATGCATGACGATGCTGAGCTGGGTGTTTGTGCCCACTGGCGCTATAAGGGAACAGACGAAAATTCGGACACGGGCGGCTACGAGGAGAAAATCTCCTGGTTACGCCAGGTACTGGATTGGCACGAAGAGACTGACGGGCATGGTGATATCGCCATGCAGTTGACTAAGGATGTCACCCAAGAGAGGGTGTATGTCTTTACCCCAGACGGCCACGTTGTCGATTTGTCGCAGGGAAGTACGCCTCTCGACTTTGCTTATCAGGTGCATACTGAAGTGGGGCATCGCTGCCGTGGCGCTAAGGTTGACGGCCGCATTGTGCCGCTGACCTATCGCTTGAAGACGGGAGAACAGGTTGAAGTGCTTACCGCGAAGGAAGCGAAGCCCTCGCGTGACTGGTTGCGCCCAGGCTTGGCTTATCTGAACAGCTCGCGCGCGCGCTCAAAGGTTCAGCACTGGTTCAAACTACAGGATCGGGATCAGAATATTGAGTCCGGTCGCAGTCAGCTGGAAAAGGAATTTAAGCGCTTGGCGTTGACCAGTGTAGACTTCAAGGAGGTGGCAACGAAGGTTAATTACCACTCCGTAGAAGATATGTATGCCGCTGTAGGTGCTGGCGACCTTAGCAACAGTCAAGTACTCAATGCCGCACAGCGGATGGTAGTTGAAGAAGATAAGAAGCAAGAGACGCTCAATCTAAATCTCAATAATCGCCCTGGGCGCGATGACAGTAAAGAAAGCGGTATTCAGGTGCGCGGGGTGGGTAATCTGATGACGCATATGGCAGGTTGTTGTAATCCTGTGCCTGGTGATGAAATCGCTGGTTACATCACCGTTGGTCGAGGTGTTTCTGTTCACCGCCAAGATTGCTCCAAGTTACTGGGGCATCAGCGTCATGAACCTGAGCGCATTATTGAAGTTGATTGGGGTAGCGATAATGTCCGCAGTTTCACGGCGGGTATTTATATCGAGGCATATGACCGTCACGGCTTACTGAGGGATATTACAACGCTGTTTGCCAATGAAAAGGTTTATGTTACCTCGATTAATACGCAGTCTGATAAACACAGTAATACAGCGACGATGGAGGTCAGTATTGAAGTAGAAGGGCTCGTGGTCTTGAGCCAGCTGTTGAGTAAAATAAATGGCTTGCCTAACGTGGTTATGGCGTTGCGTAAAGGGGAGGGGTAGTCGATGGCATCCTATCAACTGGAAGACCTACTCTATTTGATGGGGCGTCTACGTGACCCTCAGGACGGTTGTCCCTGGGATCGCCAGCAGAATTTTGCCAGCATTGCGCCGCACACACTCGAGGAGGTTTACGAATTAGTGGACTGTCTCGAAAAGGGGGACTACGGCCACCTACGTGAGGAATTGGGCGACGTACTGTTTCAGGTCGTTTTCTATGCGCAATTAGGTCAGGAACAGTCACTGTTTGGTTTTGCTGATATTGTCTCTGAACTTGTCGAGAAATTGTTGCGACGTCACCCACATGTCTTTCCTGGCGGTCAGCTTTCACATCGTGCAGGGGAGGTGCGGCAGGATGAGGAGGAAATACGTGGCACTTGGGAGAAAATCAAGCAGCAAGAGCGTAACGAGCGTTTGCAGGAGGGTGTGTTTGACGACATTGCCACAGCGTTGCCTGCCCTCGGGCGCTCGGTGAAGTTGCAGCAACGAGCGGCCAAGTCGGGGTTTGATTGGCCGGATGCAGAAGCCGTTGTACCTAAGGTTGAGGAGGAGCTGGCCGAGGTCTTGGAGGCCGTTGAAAATCAGGACCGTGATGCGATAGAAGATGAACTGGGTGATTTGCTGTTTGCGGTGACCAATCTTGCGCGTAAGTTAAAGGTTGATCCAGAGGCAGCACTACGTCGTGCCAATCGTAAGTTTAGTCGGCGCTTTGAGGGTATGAATAGCTTGGCGAACAAAGCAGGCAAATCATTCCAACAGTATGATTTAGAAGGTCAGACTGAGTTGTGGGAGGCGGTCAAACTGATGGAGAAGGGGTAGCTGTGTTGCTCTTGGCGGACAATCTGTGTATTGTGTGCCGCTCGTCGAGATTCGCTCTGGTTAAGACACAAGATTATACCTGAGTAGCGGCCTTTTGTTCGCTATGAATCTTCGGTAGTAGGACCTGCTTCGTGCCAGCGGAGTGTCAGGTGGTTGGTTAATAGTGAAGCAGGTATTGGAAGCCGTAATGCGTTGTTGCTCCCAATACCTTGTTTATTGAAAGAGAGATTATTCATGCGAATTATTTTATTAGGTGCGCCTGGTGCAGGTAAGGGAACTCAGGCACAGTTCATCGTTGAGAAGTATGGTATCCCCCAGATCTCTACTGGCGACATGCTGCGCGCTGCGATTAAGGCGGGTTCTCCACTTGGCCTTAAGGTTAAGAATGTGATGGAAACTGGCGGGCTAGTGACTGATGAGATCATCATCGACCTAGTGAAAGATCGTATAGCACAGCCTGACTGTGCAAAGGGCTTTCTCTTTGATGGTTTCCCGCGCACCATTCCTCAAGCAGAGGCGATGGTTGAAGCAGGTGTCGATATCGACCATGTGATAGAGATTGACGTGGCAGACGATGAGATTGTTACCCGTCTCAGTGGCCGCCGTGTTCACCCAGGTTCGGGTCGTATTTACCATGTTGTTTTCAACGCGCCAAAGGTTGAGGGCAAGGACGACGAGACAGGTGAAGAGCTGATTCAGCGTGAAGATGACAACGAAGAGACTGTGCGTCATCGTTTAGGTGTCTATCATGAGCAGACCAAGCCTTTGGTGGCTTTTTATCAGGCACAGACCGGCAGTAATGCAGCGAAGTACTCGCATATTCCTGGCGTCGGTAGTGTCGATGATATTCGCAACGCTGTCTTTGCTGCACTAGTTTAAATCAGTACGAGCTTAGAGATGAAAAAGGGCCTTTTGGCCCTTTTTTTTGTTCTCATGATGCCCATTTAGACGTTATTATTTCCTGCCCAAACAATTTGTCTACTGTCATGGAGTGAATGCGTGAGCGTTTCAGTTAAAAAAGCTGTGTTGTTGGTTAATCTTGGTTCCCCTGAGCAACCGACCAAGTCAGCTGTCCGTGCCTTTCTTAAGCCTTTTTTATTCGACCGTCGAGTGGTTGAGGTGCCGCGCCCCATTTGGTGGTTGATTATGCATGGCATTATTTTGCCGTTCCGTCCGGCTAAGGTGGCAAAGGCCTATGCCTCTGTATGGGACGGGGATTCGCCGTTACGGGTGATCTTGTCGCAGCAGTGCGCTGCCTTGCAGGCACGGTTTGATGCCGACGAGGCGCCTGTGAAAGTCGTGTCGGCAATGACCTATGGTGCACCGAGCATTGCCAGCATGCTAGATCGTTTGAACGATGAGGGTATTGAGCAGGTTGTTGTGCTGCCTTTATATCCGCAATACTCTGCGACGACGACGGCGGCGGTGACGGATCAGCTGGGTCGATACCTCGAAACCAAGCGCGATATCACCGATTTGCGAGTAGTAAAAAGTTATTACCGTCACCCTCAGTATATTGCTGCGCTGGCAAACTCGGTGGAAGAGTTTTGGCAGCGGGAGGGGCGGGGCGACCATTTGCTGATGTCCTTTCATGGTATTCCTCAGGCTAATGTCGATAAAGGTGACCCTTATTATCAGCACTGCGACGAGACGGCGAGGAAACTGGCAGAGCGTTTAGGCTTAAGCGATGAGCAGTGGACGATGAGCTTCCAGTCTCGCTTGGGTAAGGCACAATGGCTGTCGCCGTATACTGTTGACGCCTTAACGGACTTGGCGAGGCAGCCCGTCGGCAATTTGGACGTGATCTGTCCAGCGTTCTCTGCGGATTGTTTGGAAACGCTAGAGGAGATGGCGATCGAGAATCGTGATCATTACTTTGCTGCTCGTGGAGAGGATCGTGTCGATGAGTCTTATCGTTATATCGCGGCGTTGAACGATCGAGCCGACCATGTAGAACTGTTCCATGATATTGCTAGCAAGCAGATGCTGGGCTTCATCGATTAAGCTAACTCTGCTTTCTAGTTATTCTTCTGCTCAGAGCCAGTGTTAGCTAGAGTGGCGAGCTCTTGCGCGTCGTTAATATTGATAAACGCTCTGGCTTGATCGCTAAAGTCGACGGCCTCACTGTTGAGCTGCTCGATTAGTCGATACATCGAGCGTTTGCCGCTTTTAATGTAAGCCTGTAATGGCGCAAGAGCGCGGCGATGAATGAGGCAGCAGAGAAAGTGGCCTCGCTCGCCATCGTGTGCGTAGCAGAGGTCACGGTGGTGTTGTTGTGCGGCGGCCATTAGTCGCTTTACTAAGTCGCAGGGGAGTTGTGGTGTGTCGCAGGGCACAACAAGTAAAAACTCCTGCTCATGCATGAGCTCGTGTTCATCCGCTAGTGCGCGGGCGATGCCAGCCAAAGGCCCCTGTGATTCCTGTTGCTCGTCAATAAGACAAGGGAGCTTCAGGTGCTTGTAGCTATCGGCGTTATGGCGGACGCTAATCGCGAGTTTATCCAGCTGTGGTCCAATGCGTGTGATGACATGCTCTATCATTGCTTGGCCCTGCCACTCTATCAGTCCTTTATCGCTGCCGCCGAATCGACTGCTTTGCCCACCGGCTAAGATGATGCCGCTGGGTAAGCGTGATTGTGGGCGAATATTGCTGTTAGGTTTCGCTTTCGTCATTGATAAACTCGTTTTAGGAGAGGCAGTCAGTATGTGTATAATACGGTGTTTACTCTCCGCTGTAAGGAAGATATGTCTGCGAAGCTATTCTCAGCCGAAGGCCTCATCGCTAGTCGTTGGCCTCCGTTTATCTATCGGTGTGATCAGCAGGAGCTAGCGGGAGAGGTTGATGCGCTCTTTAAAAAGGGGGGCGTGTTGCTTGCTGAGGCACCAACGGGTACGGGTAAAACCTTTGCTTATTTGACCAGTGTGCTGCAGGCAGAGCAACCATCGATAATATCGACTTCGAGTCACGCTTTGCAGCAGCAACTGGTGCAGCGAGATATTCCACAGTTAGCGAAGATTTTGGGGCGCAGTTGCAAAGTTGTCGAGCTACTGGGTATCACCAACTACTATTGCCCAAAGCAGGGTGGGGCAGCTTCTGGCGAGGGAGGGGCGCGGCAGCTGCGGCGTCGAGCAGAGGCGCTGCATCATTATTGGTTGCAGCAAGGAGAGCCGGTGATCCCATGGCGTACACTTGCCAGTGATGCGGGGATTGAGTCGGCTCAGTTGTATGCCCATGTGACGGTATCGCAAGGGGATTGCACGGCAGAAAAGTGTCCCTGGTATGAGCGATGCCCCTATTTTCGTCAGCGTCATCAATTGACGACAGCAGATATCGCTGTGGTCAACCACGCACTATTCTATAGCACGATGGCCCCGCTATCACAGAGTATACGCGGCCGCTTTACGCAAGTTGTCTTCGATGAGGCGCATCGGCTTGAGCAGCTGGCGATCGATCGTTCGACGACTATTTTTGATCGAGCCGATTTAGAGCGAGTGCTGGCGCCGTTGCAGCGCTGGGTGCAGGGCGAGGAGGATGGCGCTGAGCTTGGCCAACTCATTCGTCGTTGTCGGAAGTTATTGCAGTTGCTAGAGCTGCGTTTGCAGCGACTGCAGCCGGAATCGTCGGGTGATTGGCCAGAGCTATGCCTAAGGGAGCCGCGTTTGATGGCGGTGTGGCAGCCGTGGCGTCGCAGCTTTAGGTTGCTGCTTGCCTATATGCGACTGTGGGGGTTGCGGAGTGGGCGCTTTTTGCAAGCGGAAAAGACATTATTACGTTATCAGCACAGCCTGTCTCCACTGCAGCCTGGGGCCCTGTTATGGTATCAGCGACGTCAAGGGCGCCTGAGTATTCACAGCGTGTATTTGCAGCAGGCCGATGCCATCACCAACCTACCGCAAACCTCACTGTTTATTTCGTCTAGTCTCAGTGTTGACGGTGACTTCTCTGCTTTTTCAGATACCCTAAGGCTAGAAAAATATGACTTTTATTGCAGCCAGCTTGCGCCAGGTGAGGACTTGCGAGCACGTTATTACTTGCCTGCATCGCTGCCTGCGCCGGGCATGCAAGGGCATATTGAGGCGTTGATGACGGATGTCTTACCCTTGTTGCGGCATAATCAAGGCAGGGCGCTGTTGCTTTTTAGTAGTCTCGATAACCGCAAGATCGCTGAGGGCTGGCTGCGTCAGTATGCCGATGACTTCAACCTATGTGTGGCTTCACGTGGGGCAATATCGCAGGCGGTTGCGCAATTTAGTCGTCGAGCTAACAGTTTATTGTTAGCCACGGGGCTGTGGGATGGCCTAGATATTCCAGGGGCTAACCTAAGTTTGGTCATTATCGATAAAATTCCCTTTTCGTCACCCGATGATTTTCGTGTGCAAGCGCGCTCTAAGATGTTGAATATGCAAGGGCGTGATCCCTTTGTGGAGTGGCAGCTTCCGCAGGCAATATTGCGTCTGAGGCAGGGGGTAGGGCGGTTGATTCGGGCTGATAATGATGGCGGTGTTGTGGTTATAGGTGATAGTCGATTGCATTACCAGGGGTATAGGCAGCAAATTATGGCGGCTCTGCCACAATATCCGATGACAAGTGATCGACAGGTGGCGTTAAGCTTTATAGAATCACGGCCTAGCTTTAATGTCGCCACTGTAAGTTAGTCAATTATGGCGCTAGTTTGTCTCTTTTTAGCATTAGTTTTAATTTCACCGTGTGTGATGAACGAGATCTTTTATGAGTAAAATCCTTGCCCTTGATACCGCTGCCGACGCATGTTCCGTAGCGCTTTGGCTTGACGGGGAGATCGTCAGTGACCATCGCTTGTTACCGCGTGAGCATACTAAGATGATGCTCTTAATGATTGAGCAGTTGTTAGCGGATCATGGCGTGAAGATGTCTGATCTAGATGGCATCGCTTATGGCCGTGGCCCCGGATCATTTACCGGCCTGCGTATTTGCGGTGGTATTGTTCAGGGCTTGGCCTTTGGTGCCGGTTTACCTGTGGTCGCGGTATCCTCGTTGGCGGCTTTGGCTTACCCCTATATTGACGAACAGCGTGCAGTCATTGCCTGTGTCGATGCCCGTATGGGGGAGCTGTACACCGGGGTGTTCGGCGCAAAAGGACAAGACTTAATTAGCCTGAGTGATGAGTTGTTGATCAAGCCTGAGCAGATGAAGACTTCAATGCTTTATGCTGGCGTAGAGGTCAGCGATTGGCAGGGCGTTGGCAGCGGCTGGGGTTATCGAGAACACTTTGGTGATATGAAAGAACTTGAGTTGATGGTTGATAGCGAAGCGCTGCCGACAGCGGCGGCTGTTGTCGCATTGGCGATGAAAGACTTTGAGCTTGGTCAGACCGTGACCGCTGCAGACGTGAGTCCCATATATTTACGCGATTCAGTCGCTTGGCAAAAAACCACTTAAACGACTCTTAAAGGAAAGCGTGATGGAATGGTTACATGTTGTTATTCTGGCCGTTATTCAAGGGCTGACTGAGTTTTTGCCGGTATCTAGCTCGGCGCACCTTATCTTCCCGTCGGAGGTATTTGGCTGGCCTGACCAGGGGCTTGCCTTTGATGTGGCGATGCACGTAGGTTCACTGTTGGCGGTGATGATTTACTTTCGCCATAAAATTGTTGATATGACTGGAGCTTGGTTCGGCAGTGTATTGCAGCGCCAACATACACGGGATAGCCATCTCGCTTGGGCTGTTATCTGGGGGACGGTGCCTGCAGGCCTTGCCGGACTTGCTTTCAGTGGCTTTATCGAGACTGAGCTGCGCTCCATTACTGTCATTGCGACGACAACCCTAATTTTCGGTATTTTGCTTGGGATTGCTGATCGTAAAGGTGACAGTGGTATCTCAGAGTTGACCTGGAAAACCATTGCCGTTATTGCCGTCGCCCAAGCTATTGCTTTGATACCCGGCACTTCTCGCTCTGGTATTACGATGACGGCGGCACTGCTGATGGGCGTTAACCGCAAGACGGCGGCAGAGTTTTCCTTTTTACTGTCTATCCCGCTAATTATTGCGGCAGGCGGTTTGATGAGCCTAGAGCTCGTAGAGAGTGGTGTGGTTGTTGAGTGGTTTAAGATTGCGGCGGCTACAGCTATTTCAGCAATCACAGCTTATATATGCATTCATTATTTCCTCAAGCTGATCGACAGCCTCGGCTTTATGCCGTTCGTGGTCTATCGCCTGTTCCTCGCAGCTGGATTATTCTGGCTGGTATTCGTGTAAAACATAGGATGAACTCATGACACAACAACAATTCAACGATGGGTTGTTAGAATTTATAGATAGTTCGGTGACACCATTTCAAGCAGTAACCACAATGGTTGATGCGTTGGTTGCTGCAGGTTTTAACCGTTTAGATGAGGGTGATAGTTGGCAGCTTGAGCGAGGCCGAGGCTATTATATTACGCGCAATGACTCATCTATCATCGCTTTCCGCTATGGCAATAAGAGTGAACTGGTGCATGGTGTGCGGATGGTCGGAGCACATACCGATAGTCCTTGTCTTCGTGTTAAGCCAAACCCTGATCTTCGTAAGCACGGATACTTGCAGCTAGGTGTTGAAGTTTATGGCGGCGCGCTGCTTAATCCATGGTTCGACCGTGACTTGTCTCTCGCTGGGCGAGCAAGTCTGACTAACAGTGAAGGTCGATTGATCTCAGTAATGGTCGATTTTAAGCGTGCTATCGCAGTGATTCCCAGTCTAGCGATCCACCTTGATCGTGATGCTAACAGTAAGCGTACGGTGAACAAGCAGACAGACATTCCGCCTGTGCTAGCGCTTATCGAAGAGGATGATGATCTCAACTTTGATGGTATATTAAGCCAGCAAGTTGAACTCGATAATCCAGGCGTGAAGGTTGGTAAGATCCTTGATTGGGAGTTAAGTTTTTACGATACGCAGCCGGCTGCTATCACTGGGTTAAAGCAACAGTTCGTTAGCGCAGCTCGCCTCGATAATCTATTGAGCTGTTATACCGGGCTTCAGAGCCTGTTGGGCGCAGGAGAAGAGGTGACGAGCTTGCTTGTCTGCAACGATCATGAAGAGGTTGGTAGCAACTCTGCAGCAGGCGCCCAAGGGCCGATGCTAAAGCACTTACTGCAGCGCCTGTTCCCAAAGCCTGAGGACTTTGCACGAGTCATTGAGCGCTCTATGATGATTTCTGCTGATAATGCTCACGCTATTCATCCTAACTACTCTGATAAGCATGATGGTAATCATGGACCAAAGATCAATGCGGGCCCGGTTATTAAGATTAATACTAACCAGCGCTATGCGACCAATAGCGAGACGGCAGCACTCTATCGTCATTTAAGTGATCAAGTTGGCGTGCCGGTGCAGAGCTTTGTGGTGCGTAGTGATATGGGCTGCGGTTCGACTATAGGCCCAATTACAGCCACTGAGCTTGGTGTGAGGACGATGGATATAGGGGTGCCGACTTTTGGTATGCACTCAATACGTGAGATGGGCGGTGTGGAAGATGCGTTTGGTTTGAGTCGTGTTTGTAAGGCGTTTTTTGATACAGAAAACTTGCCTTGGTGTTAGTTCTAAAGCCTAGTATGTAGCGAAGAAATGCCACTGTAAAAGTTGACGTAGTTTTTAACTATGTCAGCTAAAGGTGTTACTTCGAGCCATGCTTATAAGGCATTTCTTTCCATCCTTATAATCACAAAGCTATAGTGTGGTAGTAGCTCATCTAGTCTTGTGATGAATGCCGTTTTTAAAGGAATAAGTCGCGCGCTCTGGCAATAGCCATAGCTTCGTTTTGTAACGTTGTTGACACAGGGGTGTGTCAAAGGATGATAAAATTGAGTAAATATATCGATCTGCTGGATGTAGAAGCCTTACCGCGCCGCAAAGCGATTTTTGCAAAAATGCGCAATGAAGATCCTATTTATTATTTTGATACAGAGATATTTAAAACCTGGTTTGTCACGGACTATGATAATGTCTCTCGTTTATTGCACGATAAGCGTCTGTCAAATTCTAATACGATAAATCACCTGAACGAGGCGCCCCCTGAGGAACAGGAGGCGTTGAGTTCCTTGCGTCGTTATATGGAAAAGTCGTTGCCAGAAGCGAGCGATCAGCGCCATAAGGTGATTCAAAGTTTTTTCCTGCAGTATTTTTCCCCAAAAGTTATCTCGGGCTTACGGAGTAAAATTGAGCTGTTGGTGGACGAGCTTATTTCCGACCTTGATGTTTACTCCGAGATAAATTTTAGTAAAGAGTTTTGTTTCACGTTGCCAATAATGGTCATTGCTGAGATTTTAGGGGTTCCGAAGACTGATTTAGAAAAAATTTACTCTTGGTCTAGGGACTTGATTGCGGTATTCCACCCTTATGATTATCGTGGCTATTTGACAGGCCAAAAAGCCATGTTGGCGATGGTTGATTACTGTAAGGGGTTGATGCTATCTGGTGATTTATCTGCAGGCTGTTTACTGGCAGCGTTAAAGTGCGAGATCGATAGCGGCAGTATCTCTGAAGAAGAGGCACTTGTTAACTGCGCTAATATTCTTTTTGCCGGTCATGAGACAACGGCAAGTGTTCTCGCAAAGGGGTTGTTAATGTTTTCGAAGAACCCTGAACAGTGGTACCTTCTGAGGCAGGACTCAAGCTTAATGCCTGGGGCAATAGAGGAGCTTATGAGGACTTGTGGCCTGGGTTGGCTAATGCGTTCAGCAAAGGTCGGCTTTGAGTTTAATGGACATTATTTTAATAAGGGCGATAGGGTTATTCTCTCCCCAGGCATTGCTAACCATGATGAGAAATATTTTCATCAGCCAGAGGTGTTCAATATTAAAAGAGCATCAGAGGTGCAGCACTTGAGCTTTGGCAAGGGAAAACATTACTGTTTGGGGGCTTCACTTGCACGATTAGAGCTGGAGGTTGCCTTTGGTAAGATTTTGCAGTCCTTTCCTGATATGAAGATTGATCACCAGGGTGTGGAAATTGGGGTCGTGTTATTCTTGCAGTATGCCGGAATTTATAATCTCCCGGTTACTCTCTGTCCAGATAATAATAGCTAATGTTTGTTTTATATTGTGCTCGTTATTGTTTTGGGAGTGCTATCTATAATGCGGCAACAGTATAGCCGTAGCTTGATTTTCGTACTTCGTAGGATGTTGCAGGTGGTATCTTTACCGTGTTGTGGTTGACAATGATTTTAGCGGGAACTGTCACCTTTAGCAGTATGTTAGCGGTGTCGTCAGCGAACACAGTGTGGCTAAAAAGTTGGGCGATGATTATTGTTGCGAGCTTAAGCCTCATTATTTTTCTCTGCGTTGTTGGAATGCTCAGTATTATACGCAGGGGGGGATTTACGGCTATGAGCGAATACCCTTATCGCTGTAGTGGTTTTCTGTGCGGCTTACTTAAGAGTTTAGCTATATCGTTATCTGAGTTGGCTATCTTTACTGCCTCGCCTATTGTAACCACTTGTTGTTGTAGTTTGTTCGTCGACTTGTGCTTGGCAGTTAATGCAAAGCCTAGTTCCAGGCACGGCCTGGCGCCGAGCAATAGGGATTGTTACGCCACACTCTTCGCAGTGGCTTAAGCTTTCCCCGTGAGCTAGCTGATCGCGTGCATGTTGTACGGCATCCTCAATACTGGCGTCGATCTGCTCTTGTACTGCGCCGTCTTTAGCCCAGCCGCTAGCCATTTTTTCACCTCATATAATAAAGTTGCTAGAACGAGCTTCTATTTTACTGAATAAAGGTCTTTTTGGCTGCAATTTGGTCGATGAAATAACACGGTAATTATATTGTTGTAGAATATATTAATAATGATATTGTCTAGGTTTTTAAGTTTTGGCACTTCTCTGTTTGAGCAGAAAAATAAAGAATAATTCAAGGTATGCTGAATGGCTTTGGTAAATAGCCATCACTTCAGAAAACTGTTGTAGCCTTCTCGGTTTGAAAACTCGACCTTAATTGTGTTGGCCTTGCTGTTGGCGTACTTTTTTTTTAGATACTGAGGATTCGATGAGTAGAGTTGTGGAGATTTTTTGGCGCTTTTTGTTTCTTGGTTGCGTCAGCTTTGGGGGCCCCGCGGCGCATATTGGTTATTTTAATAGGGTATTTGTTGGAAAGCTGAAGTGGTTGGATGAAGCTTCATATGTGAGCTTGGTTGCATTGAGTCAGTTCCTGCCAGGGCCTGGTTCCAGTCAAGTGGGGTTTGCGATCGGTTTTCGCCGTGCCGGTCTCATGGGTGGGGTAGCGGCCTTTCTTGGTTTTACTCTGCCTTCATTTATCTTACTTTATCTATTGGCAACGACAGTGACTGATAAGCTTGATGTTGTGATGATAGCAGGCGTGATTCACGGCCTTAAGTTGTTGGCGGTGGTGGTCGTAGCAGATGCAACGCTGACAATGTTTCGTGCTTTTTGCCGCGACCGTATAGCGATTATCTTGGCGCTATTAATGGCTGTTTCGTTGCTTTTCTTGCAGAGCTTGTGGGTGCAGGTTGGGGGGTTGATGTTAGCTGCTATTGTCGGCATGTTTTGCTGGCGTGGTAGTGTCGAGAACTCAATGGGGGCGTTACGCGGCTCTTTTAAATGGTGGCCTCTACTATTGTTTTTACTGTTATTATTAGCGCTACCGCTGCTGGCCTTTTCCTGGGCGGAAATAGTGTCCCCTTTCTATCGCGCAGGCAGTTTCGTCTTTGGTGGTGGGCATGTTGTCTTACCATTACTCCAGCAGGCAATGGGTGAGGCTGTGCCGACTGATCGGCTGTTGTTAAGTTACGCTGCAGCGCAGGCTGTCCCTGGGCCGATGTTTTCGTTGGCCGCTTTTCTAGGTGCTGAGATATCACCGTCACATCCGTTACAAGGAGCGTTGCTTGCGACAATTGGGGTGTTCTTGCCTGGTTTTCTGCTCTTGCTGAGTCTTGAGAGTGGGTGGCAGGTGCTCGCTGCGAAACCAAGAGTGGCTGGTGCGGTATGGGGGGTAAATGCTGCGGTGGTTGGTTTGTTAATGGCGGCGCTGTATCAGCCGGTGTTTGTTAGTGCAGTTTTGTCTGGGTTAGATATGGTGGTTGTAATATTGGGCTTCTGCGCTCTTAGGGTGATAAAACTCCCCATCGTGTTGCTTGTGGTGTTAGCGGCTGCTCTTGGAGGGCTATTAGTCTAAGTGCTGAAGTGGGTGGGGATAGAAGTGTAAAGCCGTGCGAGTGACGGCTTTACGGGCTTAAAGCTAGGCGGGAATTCGTAGCTTTTGACCGGGATAGATTTTATTGGCGTCGACAATAACTTCCGCGTTGGCGGCAAATATTTCGTCGTGTCTAGCGCCATTGCCGAGTTGCTTCTCAGCAATCTTCCAGAGGCTGTCACCAGACTCTACAATGTAGAAGGTCGCTGCAGGAGCAGTATTCTCAACAGGCTGACCTGGAACTTCGCTGCTGGTGCTTAGCTCACTGCCATGGATAGTGACATTATCAACGACCCGCTCAATACCTTGTATGTTCCCAGCCATTAATATTGCTTTCTCTTTGGATGCAGCTGAAGATGCAACGCCGGAAACGGTAGCGACGGCATCTTTGACACTGATATCGAGGCTGTCGATACCGGGGTTGTTAGCTTCGATATGCTGAGTTATTTTCTCAGGAGCTTCATCCTCCGAGCCAAAGATTTTCTCGCCGATACTCTTGGTGAAATCTAAAAGTCCCATGTTGTTTCCTCAGTAATTGACAGGGTCAATGTATACACTATACCGCTGATTAACCTTCGTTAATGAGCTGGCTCAACAATACGAGGAGTAATTTCTAACTTGATGACGCAGGTCTTATGTTGAGATTTGTAACACATTGTCGTGTATGGGATTACACTCAGTAAGTAAGCGCAAAATATTTACGGAGGTTAGCGATGAACTTTAAGCATATTGCGTCAGGACTGCTATTTCTTACCATGATGGCTAGTTGCGCGGACGAGCAAATAGAACAGGATGAGCTTGGAGCAGCGAAGACCAGGGTGGCTGAAGAGGGGGCGCCGTCGCAGCATCATGCAGTGGCGATTGAGGGGGAGGAGGCCGTGCAGCAACGGCGGCAGGAGGCCGCCGCCGAAAAAGCTAAGACACTGCAAGAGACAGGAAACTATTGATTTACTGATTCTTGAGGTCGTTATTTAAGCTCACGCAGATAGCGGTAAACAGTATGAATAGAGATATCGAGGCCATTGGCGGCTATTTGAGCGCTATCTTTTAGGTCAAAAACACCAAGAGCATATAGCTGAGTAACGATTTCTCGGCTTTTCTTTGATGGCGATATACTGTCGTCTGCCATGACTTTGGCTCGGATGGTCTCAATAGAGCTCTGCATCATCTCGTCGTTACTACGAGCAAAAGTCTCAGGTGAAGGGAGTTTATCGTTTTGTGTCATCAGGCCTGGTAAAAGGCTTTTGATGACTGACTGGAAGGGGGCATCAACATTTGAATTAATGCAGAGCAAGCCGATGGCTTGTTGTGCGGCATTGCGAATAATCATGGTGATTGAGCGCAGCGTTTTGCCGTCAGGGCTTTTGGTCAGGTAGGCCTCAGAGACGTCGTGGCCACTGTTTAGTTTCATTAAAGCTAAGTTGGTAATCGGTGCGCCAACAGCGCGCCCGGTGATATGGCCGTTAGCAATTTTTACAATGGAGGGGTTACGGACGTCCAAACTGTGCAGGAGTACCTCTGTATGTTCACCATACATAGCGGCAATGCCGTCGACGATATTCTCGGTGGCTCTTAGAATATCGAAATCTCCTTGGCTGAGTTCGCGCATTTTGTTACTCCCTATTGGACCCCGGCACCAGGTCGATTAATGTTTAGGTGCCGGGTGATAATGACGTTAGGATGCCATTATATTGATGATTGCCGTATCAGTGCTAGACATTCCTAAGGTAACGAGTTGACCTACGTTACGAATGCTCTGTTCTACTTCGTGAGCAACGATGCCTTGGTCATGTGCTTCAATTGAGTTCATCGCGAGTAGCGAGCTCATGAAGGCGCTGCGTGTAGAGGTTTTAACCTTCATCGCACAGGTTGATTTCGCGCCATCACAGACCATGCCTGAGCAATCGCTTAAGACATTTTGAATAGCAGAGCATGACTGAGCGAATGATCCACCAGCTAAGTATACCAAGCCCATTGAGGCTGCAGCGCTAGTTACGGTGTTACCGCAATAAGGTGACAGCGGAGGGTAGTGAGACTTGATGTAAATAGCACCAAGATGGCTCATGATCAGTGAGCGCGCTAATTTTTCGTCACCTGAGTTGTGGTGCTTAGCGGCGATGACTAGTGGCATAGTGGCGGCAATACCTTGGTTGCCACTGCCGTAGTTGCTCATGGCAGGCAGGCTGGCGCCTCCCATGCGGGCGTCAGAAGCAGCAGCAGAAGCCATGGTCATAGTGTTGCCTAGGTCCGCAGCCATTAGTCCCTTGGCGATGCTTTGCTCGATGGTACGACCAACTTGCAGGCCGTATTCATTTTTCAAGCCTTCTTCAGAGAGGCGGCTATTAAGTTCTGCAGACTCTAGAATGAACTTAATATCATCGAAGTCGGCGTTAAGCGCGTAGTCGTAGATACCTTCAACGCTGATGTCGACACCTTCGCAGATGGAGGCAGTTGAAACGGCTTCGGTGCTCTCATCTGCTTGGAAGGTGATCTCACCGTTTAATGTCTTTTCGACAACTTTTGTGTGGCCGCCACTGACTTTAACGGTGGCAATATTATCACCAGAGCGTGCTTCTACGTAGCAGTAGATAAATTCGTCAACAATTGTACGGCTAACGGCAACGTTACCTGAATCGATAAGCGCTTGTGCTTCTGCGACCTGATCTTTATTGATCTTTTCGAGCACGGCTAAGTCGGCATTTGCATCGCCTGCCAGTGCGCCAACGGCTGCGGCAATAGCTAGCCCTATCTTCCCTGTGCCCGGAACGAAAACGCCCATTGAGTTTTTGAAGAGGTTGTCGGAGACCTGCACAGAAAGGCTATCGACCTTGCCGTTTAGCATTTCGGCGGCTACTGCTGCGGCGTAAGCTGCTGAAACTGGCTCGGTGCAGCCTAGTGCGGGCTTTACAACAGCGTTGATGATGTCTTGATATTGTTGCCATTGACTGTTCATGGAGAACCTCTTACTTAACTTTATGGGATTATTTACAAGATGCGATAGCTTCGATTTCTACGAGTGCGCCGAGGGGAAGATCCTTGACTGCGAAACAGCTGCGAGCAGGGCAGTTATCTTGAAAGAAATCACTATAAACGGCATTAAATGCTTGGAAATCAGTGATATTTGCAAGGTAGCACGTAGTCTTTAAAACACTGTTCATATCGCCGCCGCCAGCTTCGACTACAGCTTTCAAGTTCTCGAGTGATTTCTTCGATTGCTCGGTGATGTCATCGCTGACAATCTTTCCGCTGTTATGACAAACAGGTAGTTGACCTGAGGTGAAAATTAGATCACCAAAGGCATTGCCGTGAGAGTACGGGCCAATAGCTGCTGGTGCGGTATCTGCGGTGATGATTTTCTTCATAATGTAACTCCTCTTGAAAGTGCAAAATAACTTTACATACCCCGATCTCTTTTTGCAACTAAATTTGCGCAAATAATTTTGAGTATTTCTCATCCTAGTTCTTCTTTATATAGATAGAATGACGCCTATACCTACTTATGTAGGGGGTATTACTCATAAATACTGATTTTTTTACTCGATCCGTTGATAATGAATCTCACTCAGATTTGCAAATATATTTAGCAAATTAACTTGCATTGATAAAAATATTCAACTATCTTTGCATAAAATTTATCAAAGTAGCCAGAGGCTGAAATACCATGAACAAGCAGGAACTTATCAGGGCAGGTTTGAAAGCGATTTTCCCCTTATGTGTAGGGGCGTTTCCGTTTTCATTCATTGTCGGTGCGATTAGTATTAATGCAGGAATGAGCGTATTGGAGAGTACGTTGTGGTCATTTTTTGTCTTTGCTGGCTCATCACAGATGGTTGCGCTGGGCTTGATACAGACTTCTGCCAGCATCTTAGTAATCATGCTAACGACTTTTGTGATTAATTTGAGGCACCTTCTTTATAGTGCTTCGATGTCTGAGTATATGAAGGATTATCCATTGCCGATGCGTGCGTTGATGTCGTACGGACTAACAGATGAGGTCTATGCTTCAACCATCTCTGAGATGAAGGAAGAAAAGAAAGGGCGCCACTGGTTTTACTTGGCGGCTATGGGTGGCTTTTGGTTTAACTGGGTTTTCTCTAACTTTTTAGGTGCTGTTATTGGTTCATCGTTCCCAGAGATTTCACAATACGGGCTTGATTTCGCAATGGTCGCGGCCTTTATTGCGATTGTTATACCGCAGGTGAAAAGTCATGAGTGTATTGTTGCTGCAGTGGTTGCGACAGCAACAGGCTTGTTGTTATCGGATATGCCTTACTCATTAGGGTTGGTTGTTGCTGCGATTGTCGGTGTCTTTGCTGGTTACCGTATGGATATCGCGAAAGAAAAACGTGAGCTTGAGGAGCAAGAGGAAAAGCAACAGCAGCAGAATGTAGCGAGTGAGCAGGCCTTACCACAAATTCAAGAGCAAGGAGCAGTATAATGACTGAACTTCATCACGGAATTAACCTCCATACGTTTGTACTAATAACTCTAGCAATGGTTGTTGCAACCTTTGTAGTACGCTTTTCGGTGATCGGAATGGCTGGCTCATTTACGATGCCAGAGCGTTTCAAGAAAACCTTACGTTTTGTTCCAGTAACAGTATTGCCTGCCATCATTGCGATCGAAGTTTTGGGTGTTGGTAGTCACATGGAGTTCAATATACATAACCCTAAAGTGTTAGCGGCAATTGTTTGTACTCTAGTCAGCTTGCGCTTCGGCCTTATTTGGGTGGTGTTGAGCGGCGTCGCATCACTGGTGTTTTTCCAGTACTGCTTCTGCTAAATATTACGAATAAAAAAGGCGCCCTAGGGCGCCTTTTTTATGTCGTTAGTTTATTGCCCGGTGAAAACAGGGTGTCGCTTCTCCAAAAATGCTCGAACACCTTCCTGGCCATCGCTGCTGTTTGCCATTCGAGCAATGCCGCGAGACTCTAACTCTAACTGTCCTTCTAAGTTGTTGTCACCGCTAGCGAGTAGTAATTGCTTTACTTGGCCAAAAGCTAGCGTAGGTCCGTTAGCAAGTTTGTGTGCTAATGCTTGTGCAGTGGGTAATACCTCATTGTCGGCAACGACTTGCGTAACGAGCCCCCAAGATAAGGCTTCTTCACTTGAAAGCCGGCGATTTGTCAGCATCAGCTCTTGTGTCTTGCGTAGGCCAATAAGCCGGGGGAGGTAATAGCTGGCACTCACGTCAGGGCTTAGTCCTGCGGCTGTATAGGCCATAGTGAACTTAGCCGACTCAGCACAAATAACTAAATCGCCAGCGACGGCAAGGCTAAAGCCCGCTCCGGCCGCGGTGCCGTTGATTGCGATGATGACTGGCTTTTCCATGCGTGCAAAGCGTGCCATGGCAGCATGAATATAAGTGGTGATCTCTTTGATAATTGAGCTGGCTTTGGCGGGGTCTGCGGCGAAAGCGCTTAGATCGCCGCCGGCGCTGAACATTTTTCCTTTCCCGGTTATGATCACGGCACGGATAGTAGGGTCCTCATCGATAATGATCGAGGCGAGGCTGACTTCGCGACTGAGCTCTACATTCATGCTATTTGCAGCATTGGGGCGGTTTAATGTAAGTGTTGCAACCGCATCGTTAATCTCAAGCTTGATAGTGTTAAAATCTGACATTATAGGCTTCCAGTGTGATTGCACGGCTCGGTAAGCTAAGGCGGCAAGTGATTTATGCTTTTATTTCTAGTGCAGCGACTTTAGTGGAGCGAACTGTAGGCGTCAATAGTGTGTGGTAGATAGTCATTATGCCGAGGCTGGCTTTTAGCTGCGGTAATTAGTTGTTAATAGCGTCAGGTTTATTCGGGAAGAGCTCAATGAAAGTGTTACTGCTGTCGGCCTACCATACCGACTCACACAAAAGCTGGTGCGATGGCTTGATGCGAGAACTTGACGATATCGATTGGCAGTTGTTGTCGTTGCCTGGGCGGTATTTTAGTTGGCGAATTAGAGGGAATGCGTTGACCTGGGCTGTAGGTCATAGAGCTGTGCTAGAGCAGGCTTATGATCTTATTGTGGCAACCTCGATGGTCGATGTTAGTGTGTTACGAGGTTGTATTCCGAGCCTGGCGATGACTCCCTTGCTGCTTTACTTTCACGAGAATCAATTTGAGTACCCAGACTCTGGCCGGCAACATCGGTCGATAGAGCCCCAAATGGTAACGCTTTATAGTGCGCTAGCGGCGGATCGATTGGTTTTTAATAGTGAATGGAATCGAACGAGCTTTCTGTGTGGCGTTGAGCAGTTGTTAAGGCGCTTGCCTGATTGTGTGCCAGCAGGTGTTGTTGAGCTGCTTTCCGATAAATCACAGTGTTTAGCGGTTCCAATAGAGGATGATTTAAAGCCGTTGCCTACAAGCGCAAATGACGTAGAGGCGTTGGTTATTACTTGGAATCATCGTTGGGAGTATGACAAAAACCCAGATCAGCTGTTACAAATCATCGAGGGTCTGGAGTCATCGGGGCTCGATTACCGTTTGAATATTGTAGGTCGTCAGTTCAGGCAAAGGCCGGAGGCATTTGATGTGATTGAACAGCGTTTTCCGCATCGTCTTGCGCACTTTGGTTTTGTAACCTCTCGTCAAGCTTATATCGAGTTGCTACAACGCTCTGATGTGGTGTTGTCGACAGCGATACATGAGTTTCAGGGGCTCTCGGTATTAGAGGCGGTGGCGTTGGGGGCGACGCCTATGTTACCGAATCGGCTCAGTTATCCTGAGCTATTTGATGAGCGTTTTCTTTATGATGACAGTCAGTCTTGCGTTAATAAACTGCTCGATATCGCCTTAATCAGGCCTGATGAACAAGCTGTAGAGGCGCAACGCTTTTCTTGGGCAAGGCTTAAAGAGGGGTATCGACGTGTTTTTGAACAATTGGTGTTGAGTCGGGGGCGATAGCTTTGCCTTTGTTCGCTTTTTAGTGTCGAAACTTATTGTGAACTGGTGTTTATTGTTTTATCGAGTGCTGAGAAATTAAGGTTGTCGAGTTGGCAGTTAGCTGGGCTGTACTTCACGTAGTTCACGCAAATAGCGGTAGATTGTGTGAACAGAGATGTGCAGGGTAGTTGCGGCTGCTTGAATACTGTCTTTGAGATCGAAAATACCAAGTTGATAGAGTTGTGTGATCATTTCACGGCTTTTTTGCGAGGCACTGATATTTTTGTTTGCCATTACTTTGCAGCGAATATTTTCAATAGAGTCCTCCATCATTTCGTCATTGCTGCGAGCAAAGGTTTCAGGGGAGGGGGTGTCGGTCGGTGTTGAGAAGTTCGGCACTAGGTTTTTAATCACGGATAGAAAAGAAGCGTCGAGATTAGAGTTGATACATAAAAGGCCGATGGCTTGCTTTTGTGGGTTGCGGATAATGATCGAGACTGAGCGTAGCGTTTTGCCGTTTTCGTCTTCAGTAATGTAGGGCTCTGAGATATTTTTTTCATCATTGAGCTTCATTAGCACCAAATTGGTAATGAGCGCACCAACAGAGCGGCCAGTAATGTGGCTGTTAGCAATTTTTATAATCGAAGGGGCGCGTGCGTCAAGGCTATGCAGCACGACTTCAGTGTGTTTGCCGAACATCGCGGCAATACCATCAACGATATTTTCAACAGACTTAAGTATATCGAAGTCCCCTTGGTTTAATTCACGCATTATTAGTCTCCGTATTGGTTAGAGCTTGCAGCGGGAGCTGCTGGCCCTATTCCTATGCGATGGCTGTGGCGACATGGTGCCAATGATCTTGCTATTAGTACTGCCGACACTAGGTATTGCTAGGCGGCAAAGATTAATGATGTGGTGCTCGATAACGCTAATGATGATGCCTTTGTGGTGGTTGTTAAATCTGCAAAAAATATTACACGGCCAATTATATGCAAATATATTTGATTAAAAGTATGCTGTGTTTTTTAACTGTTTTTATACTAAGCTCCTTTTTTCCCCTTATTTCTTAGATCTAAATCATCCCAATCCTCAACATCTGATTAGAATGTTAAAAATAGCGTTATATCATGGGTGCAACTTTTTTTAGCAAAAACCCTTGCGATTGTGTGTGTATTTAAACTATCGTTGCGTCAAGCATAAGGGGGTGGAAGCGATCAGTTAGGCAGGAGAGTAAGTGAAGCGATGGGGGGATGAGCGACTCAATAAGCTGATAAATAATTTTCATAAGGTGGCTGCTGGCTAGAAATGCTGGCGTTAATCACCAGAGTTCAAAATTGGTTAATACTGTATTGAGAAGAAGGAAAATAGCTATGCATGGCATGACTACGCAAGAGTGGCAAAAGGCGATAAAGTTTGACGAGGTTGACTATGGCTGGATCGTCATGAGCATTGGTATGGCGATCGGAGCGGGTATTGTGTTTCTACCTGTTCAAGTCGGTGTGATGGGTTTATGGGTCTTTTTGTTGTCTTCAGTCATCGGCTATCCAGCGATGTACTTGTTTCAAAAGCTGTTCATTAACACGCTGGCTGAGTCTAAAGAGTGTAAGGATTACCCCGGGATTATAACCGGTTATCTGGGCAAGAACTGGGGGGTAGCTCTGGGGGTTCTTTACTTCTTGATGCTTGTTATCTGGGTGCTTGTCTATTCGTTGGCGGTGACTAATGATAGTGCATCATATCTTCATACCTTTGGCGTTACTGAAGGGTATCTTAATCATAATGTTTTCTACGGCTTAGGGCTAATTTGCGTTCTGGCTTTTGTCGGTTCTAAGAGTGAGAAGGTTCTGTTTAAGGTATCTGGATTCATGGCTGTTACAGTCTTAGTCTTGGTGGCAACCATGGGTGTTTTGTTGGTGCCGCACTGGGATTTCTCTAACATTCCTGCGATGGGCGATGCCGGAAGCATGCTTAAGGATGCGATCATCACTCTTCCTTTTACGCTGACATCGATTTTATTCATCCAGTCATTGAGCCCCATGGTGATCTCTTTCCGCTCGCATGAGAAGTCAATCGAAGTGGCGCGGTATAAAGCTTATCGAGCAATGAAGATCTCGTTTATTATCTTATTTGTGATTGTCTTCTTTTTCGCGGTGTCGTTTACCTTTGCTACTAGTCAAGAGGCTGCCAAGTCGGCAATGACAGAGAACATCTCTGCACTCGCTATGATTGGTGAGCATATGCCAGGTAGCTTCGTTACTGTGGTGGGTGTGATCGTTAATATTTTCGCTGTTGTGACATCGTTCTTCGGTGTTTTCTTGGCCTTTAAAGAGGCGTGTCGCGGTATTGTGATGAACCTATTAAAGCGTAAGTATGAAGAGGAGCAGATTAATGTAGCCTTGGTAGAGAAGCTGGTTATTGTATTTATCATCCTATTGGCCTGGTCGTCAGTGGCTTTGAATTTACCTATCCTATCGTTTACTTCAATTTGCTCTCCCATCTTTGGTATTGTTGGTTGCTTAATTCCGGCTTACCTTGTTCATGCGACACCCAGCTTGCACAAGTACAAGGGGACTTCAACAAATCTAATCATCGGTACCGGTATCCTGCTTTGTATCTCGCCACTACTTGCTTTCATGTAGCTTGAAAGCGTGGCCTTAACAGCATGACTTGAGTCGATTCGATGTCGACGAAAAAGACGCCCAAGGGCGTCTTTTTTTGTTACGGAAAAGTACTTGTAGCTTCTGCAGATAAAAAGCATCGCAATGCGTTGCTTATTGAAGAGATGAGGTTAGCCTTTAAGCGGTAAATAGCCGGTCTGGCGTAAGGTTGGCGCTGTTAGTTAGAGTGGTTTATGCCATAATGATCCGCTTTATTTTTAGCGTTACTCATGAAGGCCGCTATTTGTGGCCGAAAACGCAAGCTGTTATCTGGATAAGACTATGACCAAAAAGCGCGTATTGACCGGTATAACGACTACCGGTACTCCTCATCTTGGCAACTATGTGGGAGCGATTCGTCCTGCAATCGAAGCAAGCCGTAATGATGACGATGAGTCCTTTTACTTTATGGCTGACTATCATGCCCTAATCAAGTGCACAGACCCCAAGGCTGTACAGCAGTCGAGTAAGGAGATTGCTGCAACCTGGCTGGCTTTGGGTCTTGATACCGATAACGCTGTTTTCTATCGTCAGTCGGATGTCCCTGAAATTACAGAGCTATGTTGGATTCTGACGTCGTTAACTGCGAAGGGGTTAATGAATCGTGCGCACGCCTATAAAGCGGCCGTGCAGGCAAATGTAGAGGAAGAGGTTGATGCCGATAAAGGTGTCTTTATGGGCTTATATAGCTACCCAATTCTGATGGCAGCTGACATCTTGATGTTTAATGGCACGCATATCCCTGTCGGTCGAGATCAGGTGCAGCACATTGAGATGGCTCGCGATATCGCGCAGCGCTTCAACCACCTTTACGGTGAGACTTTTGTACTGCCTGAAGCGGTGGTTGACGATCATCTGGCTGTGTTGAGTGGTCTTGATGGCCGCAAGATGAGTAAGAGCTACGGCAACACCATCCCGCTTTTCTTGCCGCCGAAGAAGCTGCAGAAGCATATCAATAAGATTGTCACCAACTTATTGGAGCCGGGTGAGCCGAAAGAAGTTGAAGGCTCGACGGTCTTTGAGATTTGGGAGGCTTTTGCAAACGAGGAGCAGGTGCAATACATGCGTGATCAATACGCCAATGGTATCGCCTGGGGGCAAGCGAAGAAGGAGCTCTGCGCGCTTATCGACGGTCAAATTAGTGAGGCGCGAGAGCGCTATGAGCGTTTGATGGAAAACGGCGAAGAAATAGAGCAATTGTTGCAGCAGGGCGGCGAAAAGGCGCGCGCCTATGCACGGCCATTGTTGGCTGAGGTGCGCCGCAAGGTGGGCATTGGCTCGATTACTTAATACCTAGTTAGGCAGGTGTCGCCTCGTTGGTGATATTGATGCTGGGTGGAGTAACACCGCTGATAAAAAAACCGGCCAAGGCCGGTTTTTTTGTGTTCCATTTCTGTGCTTACAATTAATTGCTAGAGCATTTCGTCTGCAACAACGCTCAGCACTTCGGGTTGCACAGCACCGAGTAGCATGGCAGAAACATCGCCGCGGCTGCCGGCCGCTTTCCAGGCTTGTAGCTGCTCGCGAATTCGCGCCTCGGGGCCGAGTAGGGCGACGGCATCAAGAAGGTCCTGTGGGATTGCGAGGGCAGCTTCGTCTTTTTTCCCCGCTAAGTAGAGATCTTGAATCTTTTCGGCATCGGCGCCGTAACCCATTGCCGTTGCATAATCAGTGTAGAAGTTGTTGTTCTTGGCGCCCATGCCGCCGATGTACAGCGCCATCATGGCGCGTGCGGGGCCCTCGCAAGCCTTTAAGTCATCACCCATGATTGTCGTGATCACTGGGGCGACCTCGAAGTCGGCAAGCCCCTTGCCGTTACCTGCCTTGGCGAAGCCTTTTTCGAGATGCTTGCCGACAACATCGTAGTTGTTTGGGTCCATCCATACGGGAAAGACGCCGTCGGCGATTTCAGCGCTTGTCGCGAGCCCTGAGGGGGTAATTGAAGCGGTATAAATAGGGATTGAGGTGTCGGCTTGTAAGATGGTTTTTAAGGGCTTGCCGAGACCGACACTACCGGGGCCGTTATACGGTAGCTGATAGATTTTTCCTTCGTATTGGCAGGGCGCTTCACGTGCCATGATTTGGCGGCAGATGTCGATATATTCACGGGTGCGTGTAAGAGGGCGCTTGTAGCCGGTGCCGTGCCATCCCTCGACGACCTGCGGCCCACTGGCGCCTAGTCCCATGATGAAGCGTCCACCAGAAAGTTGAGCGAGGCTCATCGCGGTGGTGGCGGCTGTTGCCGGTGTGCGTGCCACCATCTGCATGATGGCGGTGCCAACACGTATTTTAGTCGTGTTGGCTAGAACCCAGGCTGCGGTACTGACTGCATCGCTGCTGTAAGATTCAGCCGTCCATACTGAGTCGAAGCCGAGCTCTTCGGCGTGATGAATAAGATCCATCGGCAGATTAATTTGTTTGCCAGAATAACCGAGTACAAGACCGAGACGCATAGTGTGAACCCTTATTAGTTGTATTGTGTACTGGCAATCTACCTTAGATACAGGTGGCTGTCATCGTTTCTTATGCATATTTTTGCATATATGGTGAATAAATGTGCTCGCTGTTAACACAGTGTAGTCGCGAGCTTTATAGATGACCACGTTTTGCCGTTTGTGAGTCGTTGATAGATGAGTTGATAGGAAACGATACTTTTGTTGAGCGCGTCGTGCTTATGTTGCTATTTATTAATATTGAGTTACTCGACAATTATTTCATAATTCTTGCAATATTCTACGAGAAGCTACCCCGGTGTATCACACTTATGTTTACTATGAGTGCAGTACAGTTGAATTTATGAGGGTGGCCGGTGCGAGTCATAACTATAAAATTGTTCATGGGTGACTTTTTGAAGAAGCTAAGTTGTTGCGGGTCGATGCTTTTAGTGTTGATTGTTGGTGGCTGTAGTTCGCAGCAAGTGGAAATAGATCCTTTGCTATTGCCCGTTGATGCTGAGTTTAGTCAGCAGAGCATGATGACAGCAGATCAGCGGCCGTGGTGGCTTAATCACGGTGACCCGGTGCTGACTTCCTATATAGAGGAAGCGTTAGAAAATAATCAGGACTTATTAGTCGTCTATGAGCGTTTACAGCAGGCGGCTGCGTTTCGTGATAGTAGAGCCTCTGCGCGCTGGTTTGCCGTCGATGCCGGTGTCACTCAGCAACGTGACACCGATAGTGGTGAGGATAGTTACCGTGGTTCGGTAGATGCCAGCTATGAGCTGGATTTATGGGGGCGTGTGGCAGCGAGTGTCGAGGATGCGTCGCTACAATATCGTGCACAGCGATTTGATTATCAGACAGCAGCCGTCACACTTTCTGCAGAGGTTGCAGATAGCTGGTACCAATGGCAAGAGTCATTACAGCGCCAACGATTATTGGAAAAACAGCTTGAGGCCAACATAAAGCGTCTAGAGGTGATCGATCTGCGCTTTAAGTCCGGCTCGGTGGTCATTACCGATGTTAGCCAGCAGCGACAGCAAGTAGAGTCCAACCGCGCTAAGTTGACGCAGGTAAAGGCCGAGGAGGCGAACGCCCGCTATCGCTTCAACGTTTTACTGGGGCGCTCACCTAATCATGCCATTAATGAGTCACTCGCAACCTTGCCAGCTATTGCTGATAGGCCGGAAACGGGGTTGCCGCTTGAGTTGTTGGAGCGCCGTGCTGATGTAAAGTCGGCCTGGACCTCTATTAATGCAAGTCAATCTGCACTCGCGGCAGCAATTAAAGACCGTTACCCACGCATTAGTCTCGGCTACCATGGCGAATCTGCCAGCGCTAATAGCAGCGATTTATTTGATAGTTGGCTAAACCAGCTGACGGCGAGCATTATCGGCCCAGTGATCGATGGCGGTCAGCGGCGCGCTGAAGTGAGGCGTCAACAGGCTGTTGTGCGTGAGTCGGTACATCACTACAACAGTGTCATGCTCAACGCTATCGAAGAGGTTGAGAAGGCGCTGGTGAATGAGCAACAGCAGCAGCTCTATCTGGCGAGCATCAGCAAGCAGAAGGCCTTGGCTTACTTTACGCTGCAGCGTAAGCAGGTTTATTACCATAATGGTGCCACCAACTACCTTGACGTGTTGACGGCGCAAAACTCAGCTCAAGAGCTTGAGTTACAGGAGCTGACGGCTCAGCGCCAGTTATTAAGTGATCGGATAGAGCTCTATAGAGTGCTGTCTGGTGGCTGGCCGTTGGCGGATGAGTAGTGTGTTTAATCTTTGAATTGAATAATGATGGCTGATTTATTCAGTTATCACTTGGCTATATTGGCTTTGAGTTGAGTAAGTTATTGCTAGGACTGAGACATTGATGAAATCGTTAACAGAACAACAAAAGAAAATGATTAAAGTGGGTGCCCCGCTGCTGGTACTGCTGTTGGCTGCCATCATAGCGATGGCTTTGCTTAATAAGCCCACGCGTGCTGGTATTCGACCACCGATGGCAGAAGTGGCCAAATGGGTTGAAGTAGTCACGGTGCATAGAGAACAGGTCATGCCGAAGGTCGTTGCCCGAGGGCTCGTATCGCCAGCACACAAAATTGATATTAAATCGCGTGTAGAGGGGGAGGTCATCAATGTTTCGCCGAAGCTGATACCTGGTGCCCAGGTCAAAAAAGGTGAGCTCTTGTTGGCGGTCGAAGATGCTGACTACCAGAGCGCGCTAGCTAAAGCGAAAGCTGAGCTGGCACAGGCAAGGGCTGACTTACATATAGAAAAGGGGCAGCAATCCGTCGCCTATCAGGAGTATCAGCTTATTGGTGAGGAGTTGCCGACGGCACAGCGTTCATTAATTCTTCGGCAGCCGCAGCTGAAGTCAGCAGAGGCGCAAGTGGCGTCGATGCAAGCGGCGGTGAACAAGGCTGAGCTTAACCTTACACGTACGCAGATTCGTGCACCCTTCGACGGCATTATTGTAGACAAGTCAGTTGATTTAGGTAGCTCTGTCAGTGTTAACTCCTCTTTGTTGGGGTTGTTGGCGAGTGATGAGTTTTGGATTACTGTCACCCTGCCTCCTAAGCAATTGCAGTGGATCGATATACCAACGGCAGATTCGCCATTAGCTTCTAAAGTCAATGTGGTCACCAGTGGTGGGCAGCAACGGCAGGCTACAGTGTTGCGCTTGATACCAGAGCTGACATCGACAACACGTCAGGCTCAGCTGTTGATTAGTTTAAAGGACCCGTTGGCACTAACAGCGAACAAGTTAGCTGCAGCGCCTGCAGTGATGGCTAACGAATATGTTAAAGCTATCATCCATGGTCGGCCTGTTGATGGTCTAGTGGCGTTGCCGCGTGGGGCTATTCGTGATGGCGACAAGGTTTGGTTGATGTCGGATGAAAACCGCCTTGCTGTGCGTGACGTGCAAATCCTCTACCGTGGTGCGGAGCAGGTTTATATCGGTGCTGGGCTAACGGATGGTGAAAGGGTGATAACCTCTCTGATGAAGACGCCGGTGGTCGGCACGTTATTGAAAGCTATAACGACTAATGTGGATGTTGGCGAGGGTGATGATGCGGTGGTGTCTGAGCTGGACGAGGTGATTGAGTCATGAGTGAGCCTCGTCGTGGCCCTATCGCATGGATGATTCAAAATAAGGTCAGTTCTAATTTATTAATGCTCGTATTGATCCTTGGTGGTCTGGCGATGTCGGGCATCATCAAGAAAGAAGTTTTTCCAACCTTTGATACAGATTACGTTACCGTAAAGGTGAGTTACCCAGGCTCCAGTCCAGCAGAAATAGAGCAGGGGATTGTGTTGGCTGTCGAAGAGGTGATGCGAGGGGTCGAGGGAATCAAAGAGGTAACCTCTACCGCACGACAAGGCTCTGCCGTTATTAATGGTGAGTTGACTGGTGACGGTGATCGAACGTTGGTTTACCAGGATATTCAGCAGGCTGTCTCAGGATTATCGACGCTTCCCGATGGTGCAGAGAGCCCAGTGGTGTCGATGACTTCGCGTCGCTTTAGTGTGTTGAAGCTGGTGCTCCACGGAGATCTTGATAACTGGGTGTTGCGTGAGGTTATCGAGGATGTTCGGGACCAATTACTGCAGAGCAATAGTGTGAGTGATGTTGAGCTTCAGGGAGGGAGTAACTATGAAGTTCAGGTGGAAATCACACGAGAAACTTTGGAGCGCTATAAGCTGCAAATTGATGATGTGGCAAGGCGTATCAGAAGTCAGTCCGTCGAATTACCTGGTGGTAGTATCGATAGTCGGGCTGGTGAAATTATGGTTCGGGTATCGGAACGGGCGGAGTGGGCCGACCAGTTCAGTAAAATCCCGATTGTTACTCATGCAGATGGTAGTTACCTAACACTCGGTGATATTGCGACAGTACGTGATGACTTTAGCGACAATAAGGTGAGCTTTACCTACAACGAAGAGCCCTCCGTTTCACTTCAGGTGTATGGCTCGGGTGATCAGGACCCGCTCAGTGTTTCAGCTGCAGTGCACGATAAACTTGCGTCTATTCGGGCCAGTCTGCCGCCTGGAGTCAGTCTGGATGTGCTTAATGACCGTTCTGATCTCTATCAGGGACGCTTGGATCTTTTGTTGAAGAACGCCTTTATGGGCTTGCTTCTTGTGTTGGTTTTGCTGGGGATCTTTCTTGATATACGTCTCGCGTTTTGGGTAACGTTGGGTATACCCACTTCTTTTCTTGGGGCAATGCTTTTTTTACCGTTGTTCGATGTCACGCTAAATATGGTGTCGATGTTTGCGTTTATTTTGGCATTAGGAATAGTTGTTGATGATGCCATTATCGCCGGTGAAAATATTCATGAATATCGCAAGCTCGGCTACTCGAACATACAGGCGGCGATCGAGGGTATAAAGTCTGTTGCTGTACCGCTCACATTTAGTATTTTGTCGAATATTATCGCCTTTATACCGTTGTATTTTCTGCCGGGCTTTCTTGGCAAGCTGTTCGGCATAGTCCCTTTGGTCGTCGCCTCTGTTTTCATCATATCTTGGGTGGAGGCGTTGTTTATCTTGCCGGCTCACCTTGCACATAGTAGTGAAAAGAAGGAGGGACGGTGGTTTGGCAGGCTACACCGTCGTCAGCAGAGACTCAGTGAAAAGCTCACCATAGGTATGGAGCATCGCTACAGCAAGGTTTTGGCGATGGTGCTGAATTATCGCTACTTGACTGTGGCGTTGGGAGTTTTTGTCTTTGTGGTGGTGATGGCCTATGCCATGAGTGGTCGCATGGGTTTTACCTTGATGCCGCGTGTAGAGTCGGATCGGGCCGCAGTAACGGCAGTATTGCCGGTAGGCAGTCCCATGTCGTCAGCTATCGAGGTGCGTGACTCGCTGATTGCGAGTGCTAATAAAATGATCGACGAGTACGGTCGAGAGCAGCTGATTCGCGGTGTAAGAGGCGAGATAAAGGCCAACCAGGTTGAGGTGGTCCTGCAACTCAATGGAGAAGGGGTCCGCCCGGTATCGACGGGGCAGGTCGTTAAGCGTTGGCGAGAGCTGACCGGCGACTTGGCGGGGGTTGATTCGCTGAAGTTTGAGAGTGATCGTGGTGGGCCGGGGCGCGGGGCGGCTCTGACTATCGAGTTGTCTCATCGTGATGATGCGGTGTTACAACAGGCCAGTAGTGAGTTGGCGGCGAGTCTCGGCACTATCGCAGGGGTGAGTGATATCACCGATGGCTACAGTCAAGGTAAGCCGCAGCTCGATGTTGAGTTGCTGGCGCGGGGTGAGGCGCTGGGGCTCACCAATGCGGATGTTGCAGGTCAGTTACGTTCTGCTTTCTATGGTTCGGAGGCGTTGAGACAGCAGCGTGGTCGCCATGAGGTTAAGGTAAAGGTGCGGCTAAAAGAGCAGGATCGGTTGTCGATCTATGACCTTGAGCAGTTGCAGATTGTCACGCCGGATGGGGATTTTGTGCCGTTGAATTCGGTGGCGAAGATTCATTTCGGTCACGCATACACTGATATCACACGACGTGGGGGGCGTCGCACTATTAATGTTACCGCTAATGTCGAGCCGATTGAAAATACGTCGGCGGTGTTGGTTAGTCTCAATAGCGGTGTTTTACAGGGGCTGCAGGAGCAATTCCCTGCGCTTATGATCAGTTACCGAGGTAAACAACAAGATACGCAAGAGAGTGCCTCCAGCTTGATGGTATCGAGCCTGCTTACTCTTGGGGTGCTTTACGTGATGTTAGCGATTCCATTTGGTAGCTACAGCCAGCCACTATTAGTCATGCTGGCCATCCCTTTTGGTGTTATTGGTGCGATTATTGGTCATAAGCTGATGGGCTTCGGTATGAGTATGATCAGTATCTTGGGCATTCTGGCACTGTCGGGGGTGGTGGTGAACGATACCCTTGTTATGCTTGATTATGCCAATAAGCAGCGTGCTAAAGGCGCTGAGGCGTTGCAGGCGATCAGTTTGGCGGGGGTGCGTCGATTCAGACCTATCGTGCTCACAACGCTGACGACCTTTGGTGGCTTGGCGCCAATGATTTTCGAGACTTCTAGGCAGGCTAAGTTTTTGATACCCATGGCTATATCGCTCGGTTACGGTATTTTGTTTTCCACTGTTATCTGTCTGCTGTTGGTGCCGGCAATGTACATGGTGCTGGAGGATGCTGGTGTCGCAATGGGGCGCTTGCGCCGTTTTTTCGTCGACTCTCGTCGCTAGGCGGGAGGAAGTCCTCGATGAGTTAAAACGTCTGTGAATAGGTAGTTTCTGGTCTATCCTAAGATTACCTTTGATTGCGGTGAGCCGTCGGTTCACTGTGGTCTATGTTCGTGTGACAGTGTGAGCTAAGCCGAGGCCGTACGTGAAAGATTATGTCTGCCGACAATTGTTATAGGGTAAGTTCAAGGCTGTGTTAAATCATTGCGACGGAGTGCATTTATGAGTATTTCATCAACACCGGAGGGAGACAACAAGGCTCTCCGTATCAATATACAGGGTCGCTTCGACTTTAGTGCTCACCAAGACTTTAGAAGAGCATACGAAGACGTTGACTTTACGCCGCAGGAGTATGAGGTCGATATGACCGAGACGACTTACCTCGATAGTTCTGCGCTGGGTATGTTGTTGCTGTTGCGAGATCATGCAGGCGGGGATACAGCGACGATAAAAATAGTCAACTGTAATGAAGATGTGAAAAAGATTTTGGTGATATCAAACTTCGAACAACTCTTTACCATTCAGTAGCAATGTGTGTTTCAGTTGATGGGAGTTGGTTTTGTTGTGGGCGAGTGCCGTTAGTGATTGGCGCGATAGAATGAGCTGCCCCGACTTTATGTCTGACTCGCAGGATAAAATAGACAATAAAGATTTTTCCCTCTTGATAGCAGAGGATAACGCCGCTGACCGTTTATTGTTGGTGACGATTCTTAAGCGCTTAGGATATCGGGTTGTCGAAGCCAAAAACGGGCAAGAGGCAATTGAGTTATTTCAACGTAATCAGCCTAATATTGTCTTGCTCGATGTGCTTATGCCCGTCGTGGATGGGTTTGAGACGGCGCGTCAGATCCGCCTCGTTGCCGGTGATGATTTTATTCCGATCATCTTTTTATCCTCACTGCAGGAAGCGAAAATCCTCGAGCAATATGTGCAAGCAGGCGGGGATGACTTTATCACTAAGCCTTATAACCGAGTGATGCTGGCTGCGAAAATTACGTCGTTTAGGCGCATGCAGTCTATGCACCTTGAGCTGCAGCGACAGCGGGATGAAATCTCTCGCAATAACCAGCATTTGCTGCAAGAACAGGAGGTTGCTAAGGCGGTATATGACAAGGTGACGAGGGCCGGCTGCCTAGGGGTGAGTAATATTCGTTATATTATGTCGCCGCTATCCATCTTTAATGGTGATGTTTTATTGGCGGCGATTAGACCAAGAGGGACCCTACTGGTCCTTCTTGGTGACTTCACTGGGCATGGGTTGGCGGCGGCATTAGGTGCAATGCCTCTTTCGCAGAGTTTTTACGCCATGGCGGAGAAGGGGTATTCGGCACCTGACATACTTCGTGAATTGAATGATGTGTTGGGTGATGCGTTACCTGTCGGTTACTTCTGTTGTGCTTGCCTTGTTGAGTTGAATCTTGCCGAGCAAACCTTGTGGGGGTGGAACGGTGGTCTACCCGATTGTTATATATTTCATCGGCAAGACGCGGGTATTACGCCACTTCGTTCAACGGGCTTACCGTTGGGCATCTTGAGAACGAATAAGTTTAAGAGTGAAGGTCAGTATTACGATATTAGTTATGGCGATAAAGTCTATCTGTGGTCTGATGGCATTATTGAGGCGTCGAATGCTCGTGGTGAGATGTTTGGCGAGGGGCGTCTACGGGCGGTTTTTGATGGGCACAGTGGTGATGAAGCGCTAATGGGTGAAGTCATGCGGTGTGTGAGTGAGTTTGTTGGTGGCGGTGCTCAAAGCGATGACTTGTCTTTTGTAGAAGTAGAAATGATCGAGTCGACACAGTTTGGCCAACAAAATGTTCCCCAATTAGCAAGAGCGAAGCAGGGGCGTGTCGATTGGTCCCTGGAGTATCGTCTAGGTTTTGAAAGCCTTAAAAATAGTAACCCACTACCTTTGCTGCATCAGTTGTTACTTGAGGTGCCTGCGCTGAGGACTTATAGCGGTGATATCTATACGATCTTGGCTGAGCTGTATTCTAATGCCCTGGAGCATGGTGTGCTTCGGTTGTCGTCGGTAAAGAAAGCAACGGGTGAGGGTTTTATCGAATACTATCAGCAGCGTGAGCGGCGCTTAAAAGATCTGACTAGCGGTCATATTTCGATTGCTATGCGTTATCAGGGTGATGATAATAGTGGGGAGTTATCGGTCAGGATGACCGACAGCGGGCATGAATACATTGATAGTCAGGATATTATTGAAGCGTCAAATCCCTATAGTGGGAGAGGCTTAGGTATCCTCAAGCAGCTTTGCTATAGAGTTAGCTATACTAAGGGCGATGTTGAAATTGGCTATCGTTGGCAAGAATAATAAAATAGTCACTGTTTATAAGGGAGCAAAGTGAATGCAAACAGCTGATCATCTAGATCTTGTTATGTTGGCAGAGTTAAAAGATGTGATGGAGGATGACTACCCTCTACTTGTTGAGACCTTTATTAACGATTCTATAATACGGATTGAAAGTCTTGATAAAGCGGTTGAGTCAGGCGTGGCTGAAAGTTTACGTGTTAGTGCTCATAGCTTTAAAGGGAGTGCTAGCAACATGGGGGCGATCGCATTGAGTCGGCTCTGTAAGCAATTGGAAGACATGGGTTACGAGGGGGATATCTCGGAGGCCGACCCTATTATCGACCAAGTAAAGCGTGAGTATCGGTCTGTAGTTACGTGTTTGAGTAAAATCTAGTAGCGAAAGAGTCGTTGTTGAGCCTTTGTTCGGTGGTGTTGTTCGTTAAAGCGTCAATTCATCTCGCGTGTTTTTGTCACTAAATTTCCGTGTTGTTCTCGCCTCACTTCCGCTTGCATAAGCTGTCGCAATGCTGAGTATGTGTGGTTATTACCCAATACCAATAAGACAGTGTAAAGGAACTTCTGACTTTAGGGGCTTTGCGATATACTCTTCGGCTAAGCCGATAGCCCTAGTATGCAAGGGAAACCTTTTAAACTTTTTAGTGTTGGAGTGTGCCTGTTTTGTCGTCACCTTTGTTAGAGGTAAAAGGTCTTACTGGAGGCTGGTTTGATCGTGACTTATTTAACGATTTGTCATTTTCGGTTTCTCGTGCTGAGATTCTACAGGTAGAAGGAGCTAACGGAACAGGGAAGACGACGCTGTTACGGATATTAGCGATGCTTTCTGCGCGTTATACTGGTGAGCTGCTCTTTGACGGTGAGAATGTGCGAAAAACTCGGCAGTATTATCAACGTAACATGGTCTTTATGGGGCATGCGGCTGGCAATCAGGCAATTCTTTCGCCGATGGAGAATTTACGTTGGTATTTTTCAAGTCGAGAAGCTTTTAGTGATCAGCAGTTGATGAAAGCGTTGGATGAGGTGGGGTTATATGGCTTTGAGGACTCTCCTTGTCACTCATTGTCCGCGGGGCAACAGCGCAGAGTGAGCCTCGCGCGACTACACCTCAGTAGTGCGCCGCTATGGATTCTAGATGAGCCTTTTACGGCTATCGATAAGCAGGGGGTGGCGGAGCTCGAGCAGTTTATTGCCGGACATGCTGAGCGTGGTGGTGCGGTCGTGCTGACAACGCACCACCAGCTTGATATAAGCCGCCAAGTTACGGCATTAAAGTTGGGGGGATCACTATGAAGGTGCTTAGCCCTGATACTTTGCCTAGTCTTGGTAGCGCTTTTTTTGGCGTATTGAAAAGAGATCTCTCTTTAGCCTATCGCCGTCGCTCAGATATATTTAACCCACTGATATTCTTTTTGATTATTATCGCCTTGTTTCCTCTTGGTGTAAGCCCCGAGCGCAAGGTTCTCGCAGAGTTGGCGCCGGGTGTCGTTTGGGTGGCGGCACTGTTGGCTTGTTTGCTATCGATGGATAGCTTGTTTCGCAGTGACTATGACGACGGCACACTGGAGCATCTTTTGTTAGCGCCTCAACCGCTGTACTTGTTGGTTATGGCGAAGGTCTTGTCGCACTGGTTGATTACAGGCCTGCCGATCACTTTGTTTGCGCCCCTGTTGGCATTAATGCTCTATTTGCCACTTGATGCTGTCATGCCGTTGGTATACAGCATGCTACTAGGCTCGATGGTGCTGAGCTATGTGGGTGCTATAGGGGCTGCATTGACGGTGGGGCTGAGGCGGGGAGGGATTCTTATCTCTTTGATTGTATTGCCTCTTTATACGCCAGTCTTGATTTTTGGCGCTGGTGCCGTCACCTCTGCGGCGTCTTCGCATGAGTATGCAGGTCATCTTGCTATTCTAGGAGCGTTGCTAGCAGGCTCGGTTACGCTAGCGCCCTTTGCGATTGCGGGGGCGTTGCGTATCAGTGTAGAAGGTTAGCGGTATTGTCTACGCCGATTGTCTTAATCATCATGCTTTTTTGTGATACGAATTAATATATAGGCAAAGAACGTCCGCAGCAGTAAATAATTTATGGTGCAGGTAGCTCGCTTGGTTGACCGTTGATGGCAACAAAATGCTACACTGCGTATCGTTTTTTGGCCTCATTGCAATTTGTACTCTAATGAAAAAATACCTTTATACGCTGTTTCATAAGTTTGGCTCGCCAAAATGGTTCTATCAATTGACTGATAAGATGCTGCCATGGTTCGCGGTTATTACTGCTGCCTTGTTAATTGGTGGGGCGGTTTGGGGGTTAGCCTTTGCCCCGGTTGATTATAAACAGGGCAATAGTTACCGCATTATATTCATCCATGTGCCCGCAGCGTTTATATCGTTAGCAGGCTACTATGTGATGGCCATTGCGGGTGCAGTTAGCCTTATTTGGAAGATGAAACTGGCCGACGTTGCGGTTAAGTGTGCAGCACCTATTGGTGCAGCAATGACACTGTTGGCGCTCATCACCGGCGCTACTTGGGGTAAGCCTACCTGGGGGACTTGGTGGGTATGGGACGCACGTAATACCTCGATGTTGGTGCTGTTATTCCTCTATTTAGGCATCAGCGCGCTTTACGAAGCCTTTGAGAATGAAGAGGTTGCAGCGAAAGCTTGTGCAGTCTTGGCTCTTGTCGGGACGGTGAACATACCGATCATCTACAAGTCTGTCGATTGGTGG
Source organism: Sinobacterium caligoides (assembly GCF_003752585.1). NCBI lineage: Bacteria > Pseudomonadati > Pseudomonadota > Gammaproteobacteria > Cellvibrionales > Spongiibacteraceae > Sinobacterium > Sinobacterium caligoides. The sequence continues at coordinate 155,204 of NZ_RKHR01000003.1, read as the reverse complement.
TATAGCTTGCATCAACCCGCATCGTTGAAAATCACTGAGCCTTCGACCATGCACCCCTCTATGTGGCAGCCCTTAGTTGTGATGATTGTTGGTTTTTACGTCTTTTATGCCACGGTGTTGATGCTGCGTATGCGCACAGAAACCCTCATTCGTTATCGTCACCAGAAATGGGTCAAGGCGATTATTTTGCAGTCTAAATAATAGAGGGCTTAATCAATGTACTTCGATAGTATTCAAGATCTTATCGCAATGGGTGGGCATGGTCCTTATGTTTGGGGTGCCTATGCCGTCGCGGCGGTTGTGCTTATTTCCTTGGTTGTGCAGCCACTTCGGGTAAAAAAACGTTTTGTTTTGTTGCAAAAAAATGAACTAAGACGCCTTGATCGGAGTCAAAAAAGCGTTTGAGCAGGCATTTCATCGCCGGCCCATAAATTTGAAGTGGTTGTTATTTAAAAGTTAGCTTTTGGAGAGTAGTAAATGGCTATGCATCCACTGCGCAAGCAGCGGTTAATCATCGTAATGATTATTGTGTTAGGGGCCTCGTTGGCGGCAGGGTTGGTTTTTTATGCCTTGGGTGAAAACATGAACTTGTTTTTCTCGCCAACGCAAATAGCCGAAGGTAAAGCGCCGGTTGATCGCAAAATCAGGGCTGGTGGTATGGTGAAGAAAGGTAGCGTTAAGCGTGACCCGAACTCTTTGCGTATTGAGTTTGTCGTTACTGATTTTGCGGCTGAGGTACCGGTAGTCTACGAGGGGATCCTTCCGGATATGTTTTCTGAAGGTGAGGGCGTTGTCTGCCACGGCACACTGAATGACGAAGGCGTCTTCGTCGCTATTGAAGTGTTAGCCAAGCACGATGAGAACTACATGCCTCCTGAGGTATCAGAAGCGCTCGATAAGTCAGGCTACAATGATAGCCAGAAACAACTACCCACTTCCGTATTAGGTGATTGAGCTTTATGATTCCTGAGCTAGGCAATTTTTCGCTGATTTTAGCCCTGTGTATGAGTATGGCGCTCGCCGTTATTCCTATGGCTGGCGCATCTTCCAACAACCTATTGTGGATGCGTATGTCGCGCCCACTGTCACAGGGGCTTTTTGTCTTTGTGCTGATAAGTTTTTTCTGTCTAACCTTGTCTTTTGTTGGCGACGACTTCACGGTTAGCTATGTGGCGCAGAACTCGAACAGTCTGCTGCCCGTCGCGTTTAAGATAAGCGCCGTCTGGGGTGGGCACGAAGGATCGCTACTGCTTTGGGTGTTGATTCTATCTTCCTGGACTCTGGCTGTGTCAATATTTTCGCGCTCTCTGCCTGATGATATGGTTGCCCGAGTGTTGTCGGTGATGGGGCTTATAGCCGTTGGTTTCTTGTTATTTTTGCTTTTTACCTCTAATCCATTTGCGCGTGAGCTGCCTTTCCCACCTTCTGAAGGGAATGATCTTAATCCGCTGCTGCAGGATATTGGTCTAATTATTCACCCGCCTATGCTTTATTTCGGCTATGTTGGTTTTGCGGTGCCTTTTGCTTTTGCAATTGCCGCGCTGATTTCAGGTCGTTTGGATAGTGCTTGGGCACGCTGGTCGCGCCCTTGGACAAACGTCGCATGGGCTTTTTTGACTATTGGTATCGCTCTGGGAAGTTGGTGGGCTTATTACGAACTTGGGTGGGGAGGTTGGTGGTTTTGGGATCCTGTCGAGAACGCCTCATTCATGCCGTGGTTAGTGGGTACGGCTCTGGTGCACACGTTATCGGTTACAGAAAAGCGTGGTGCCTTTAAGAGCTGGACGGTTTTGTTAGCCATTTTTGCTTTTTCCTTGAGCCTGCTGGGTACGTTCCTTGTGCGTTCAGGTGTACTTACCTCTGTACACTCTTTTGCAGCAGATCCAGAGCGAGGGCTATTTATTCTTGCCTTCTTGGCCTTGGTGGTAGGCGGTTCATTACTGTTGTATGCGTTGCGTGCCCCACAAGTAGCCTCAAAAGTCAGTTTTAACTTCCTTTCTAGGGAGGTATTCCTACTCATTAACAATGTGTTATTGGTTATTGCTGCCATTATGGTGTTGCTGGGTACTCTCTACCCGTTACTTATGGATGCGATGGGGATGGGTAAGTACTCTGTTGGGCCGCCGTACTTCAATGCCTTGTTTGTACCGATTATCGCGCTGTTGGTCGTCTTTATGGCGCCAGCACCACTGCTTCGTTGGAAGCGCACTGAGCTGAGCCGGATGAAACTTAAGCTTTGGTTGCCGCTGATTATTAGTGTTGCTTCTGGAGCGTTATTTCCGCTGCTCTATGATGCGCCTGAATATAGTGTCGGGGCAGCCTTAACGATTGCCTTTGCAGGATGGCTGGTTTATTGCTTACTCGTAGACTTTCTGGATAAGACAAGAAACGGTTCTAGCTTTCTAGCTTCAGTGCGGCGCTTGACTCCATCGTATTGGGGGATGCAGCTTGGTCACCTAGGTATGGCGGCGGCGATTATTGGTGTTTGCCTAACCAGTCAATATAACGTCGAACGTGATGTTCGTATGGTGGTAGGAGATAAGCTTGAGGTGTCAGGCTATAGTTTTACCTTTCATGGTACTAAGCATGTCGATGGGCCAAACTATCAGTCTGAAGTAGGGCACTTTGGTGTTGAGCGTCATGGCAAAAGTTTTGAGCTCTTCCCTGAAAAGCGTCAATTCTTAGCCTCCGGGCAGATGATGACAGAGGCGGCTATTGATGGCGGGCTTTGGCGTGATGTTTATGTCGCTATGGGTGAGCCCCTAGGTGACGGTGCCTGGGCAGTGCGTCTGCACTACAAGCCATTTGTGCGCTGGATGTGGTTGGGCGCGATATTAATGGCGCTGGGTGCAACATTGGCTGTATTCGACAAGCGCTATCGCTTGCAAGCAAAGAAAGTAATCGAGGCTTAGACGATGGGACGTTTACGAATGTTTATCCCGCTACTGCTTTGTGTAGCGTTGGGTGGAATGTTTTATAGTATGTTGACGCGTGAGGGCTACAATCCACAAATTTTACCATCCGCGTTGATTGGCAAGTCAGTGCCAGCGTTTTCTATACAGGCATTAGAGACACCTGAGCGGACCATGACCGAAGCGGATCTGAAAGGGCGGGTGATCTTGCTCAATGTCTGGGCGACCTGGTGTCCTACCTGTCGTATTGAGCATCCCCACCTAATGGATATCTCTCGCCAGTTTGGCATTCCTATTATTGGTTTGAACTACAAAGATGAAGATGCAAAGGCGATGCAGTGGTTGCGCCAGCTAGGTAATCCGTATGAGGTTAACATTGCTGACCGAGAAGGTGGGCTAGGGCTTGATCTCGGTGTTTATGGCGCACCAGAAACCTATGTGATCGATCGTCAGGGGGTTATTCGTTATAAGCATGTTGGTGAAGTTGATATGAATATTTGGCTACAAGATTTGAAGCCAGTGGTCGATAGATTGCGGGCAGAGGAGCAGTAGTCATGATGAAATATATTGCCTTTGTTCTTACTGCTTGGATGATCAGTGCACAAAGCTTTGCGGTTGTTGAAACCTATCAGTTTGATAACGATGTGCAGGAGAAGCGCTATCACCATTTCACCACGGAGCTGCGCTGCCCAAAATGTCAAAACCAAAACTTAAACGACTCAAACTCACCAATTGCCAAAGATCTACGCGAGCAGCTCTATAAGCAGTTGAAAGATGGTAGAAGCGACACTGAAATTACCGCTTTTATGGTTGACCGTTACGGCGACTTTATTCTTTATCGACCACGTTTAAACCACGAGACGATTGTGTTGTGGTTCGGTCCTCTAGGTCTGCTCCTAGGAGGGATTGTTTTCGTCATACTGCTTGTCCGTCGTCACCGTAGTGCGCAGGCAAAGCTGGGGGTAAAGTCTGATGAGAGTGCAGCGGCCCTATCCGAAAAGCAGCAACAACAGATAGACAAACTATTGGACGGTGAAAACGACAAATGATGATTGAGTTTATAATAATCGCAGCATTAATGTTGCTGTTCGCTATTGCCATCGTTGTCGTTCCTGTACTGGGCAAGCACTCAGTAAAAGTAGATACAGCAGCAGAGCGTAAAGCGATGAATGTTGCTGCCTTTAAGCAGCGCCAAGGTGAGCTTGAGCTTGAGTTGACTGAACAGCGTTTGAGTGAGGGTGAGTTTGAGCGCCTTTTGGCAGAGCTCAAACTCTCGCTACTTGAAGATACTGAAGGTTGTGAGAAGAATGTCGCCAGTTATGCCGGTAGCAAGCTTCCTGTGGTGATTTGTGCCGGGGTGTTGGCGTTAATGGCTATATTTGCTTACGGCAAGTTGGGTGCGATTGATGACGTGATTATCGCCCAGCAATGGCAGAAGCTGACCGCAGCTGGTGAAAGTGGAGCCGTGCCGCCAAAACAGCTAGAGTTGATGACTAACAAGTTAGCCCAGCAGCTTGAGGGCAACGATAACCCAGGCAACCTCTACCTACTAGCTTCTTTAAAGATGCGTGAGGAGAATTTTAAGGAAGCAGCAGCTATTTTTAAGCGCTTGGTTAAGTTGATGCCGGGCGATATGTCATTAGCTGCTGAATACGTGCAGTCGGAGTACCTGGCAAACGATCGCAAAATCGACGATCGTTTAAAGATGATCATTGAGCGGATATTGAAGGCGGATCCAAATCAGCCGACGCTATTGGCCTTGGTCGCAATGGATGCTTATACTCTAAAAGATTATCCGAAAGCGTTAACTTACTGGAAGCGTTTGCAGCGCGTAACACCGCCGAATACGCGAAACGGTCAACTTTTGGCGGACACTGTTCGTCATGTTGAGGGCCTAGCAAACGCAGCCGTTGATGATGCGGCTAAGGATCAGAGCGTGACTAAGGTAGATAATGCAGTACCTGCAGCATCGATCTCTGTGAGTATCGCATTGGCTGACGGTGTTAGCGCATCTGCGACTGATACGGTCTTTGTCTATGCGAGGGCTGTTGATGGACCTAAGATGCCACTGGCAATTCATCGCACAACCGTAGCGTCCTTGCCTTTGACGGTGACTCTTGATGATTCAATGTCGATGATGGCCGGCATGAACATGTCTAGCTTTGAGCAGGTTGAGATTATTGCCAGGATCACTAAAAGCGGCAAAGTCTCACCTTCTAAGGGAGACTGGCAGGCGGTTAGTGCGCCACTGTCGCCGAAAAAGACCCATGAGCTCGACCTACTGATAGACAAACAGCTCTAAAAGTTGATTTGCTCATTCAGAAAGAGCCCGTAAACGGAAGCGTTTACGGGCTCTTTTTTATGTCTCAACGTAGTTAAATACGTCGAAAGGTTATACACTTGGGTTATCCATTGAAATCAATTATCGCCTGTAGCTGTAGGTTTATTTAAGAGTATTGATGCCGACGTCTGTAGTCTCGGTTGATAACTTGCAGCGTGGTTTGTCGTGCTAGGTTGGAAATCATACGATGTAGGTCGTATGTGGGAATCGAATAATTATTTATGCGCTTGAAGTCAATAAAACTCGCCGGATTTAAGTCTTTTGTCGACCCTACTACGGTCACCTTCAGCAGCAATATGTCCGCGATTATCGGTCCAAACGGTTGCGGTAAGTCAAATACCATTGACGCAGTGCGTTGGGTAATGGGTGAGAGTTCAGCGAAGAACTTACGCGGCGAAAATATGACGGACGTCATATTCAATGGGTCAAATGCGCGTAAGCCTGTGGGGCAGGCAACCATCGAGCTGATCTTTGATAACAGTGATGGCAGTCTAACTGGTGAATACGCACGTTTCTCTGAGATCTCCATAAAAAGAAAGGTAACGCGCGAGGCTCAAAACAGCTATTACCTCAATGGCGTAAAATGCCGCCGTCGTGACATTACCGATATTTTTCTTGGTACGGGCTTGGGGCCGCGCTCTTACGCGATTATTGAGCAGGGGATGATTAGTAAGCTAATCGAATCCAAACCTGAAGAGTTGCGAGTGTTTATTGAAGAGGCGGCGGGTATCTCGAAGTATAAAGAGCGCCGGCGCGACACCGAAAGTCGCATGAAGCGTACTTTTGAAAACCTTGAGCGCTTGACTGATATACGCGATGAGCTTGAACGGCAGCTCTCTCACTTGAAAAGACAGGCCCGCTCGGCAGAGCAATATACTGAATTCAAGGCACAAGAGAGATTGCTGAAGGCGCAACTGCAAGCGATTCAGTGGCGAGAGCTTGATGGCTTAGCAGGTAATCAAGAGGATCGGATCAAATCCTTAGAAGAGTCGCTTGAGGATATGATCACGCAGCGCTTAGGTGCTGAGTCTGCCATTGATGCGCAACGTACTCAGCATGGTGAGCTTACCGAGCACTTTAATAGTGTACAGGCAAAGTTTTATGCGTTGGGAGCTGAAATTGCGCGCTCTGAGCAGAACATCCAACACCAGAAGCAGCGTGAGGCGCAGCTCGCCGCTGACCTAGCTAAGGTGCAGGTGTCGATTAGCGATGTTGTTGAACAAATTCAGATGGATGAGGAGCAGCTCGAACAGTTTAGTGAGGAGCTATTAGAGATTGAGCCAGAGTTAGAGATTCTTGCCGCAGGCGAAGAGGAATCAGCCGTATTATTGCTAAAGGCAGAAGAAGAGCAGCAGCAATGGCAGCAGAGCTGGGATAGCTTTAACCAGCAAGCGCAGCAACCTAAGCAACAAGCTGAAGTGCAGCAGTCGCGAATTATGCATATTGAGCAAGTGTTGCGCCGCTTAGATGACCGTATTCGTAAGTTACAGGCTGAGCAACAAGAGCTGGTTAGTGGTCAAGATGGCGAAGAGATTGAGATTTTACAAGAGGAGCTGGCTGAGCTTGAGTTGCAGGCTGAGTCGGACCAAGAGCTTGTGGAGTCACTGCAGCAGGCAATTTCTAGCAAGAGGGCCGAGTTACAAGAAGTTGGCGAGCAATTAAGTTCCGCGCGGGAAGAGTTTCAGTCTAAACGCGGCCGCCACGCCTCATTAGAAACATTGCAGCAGGCTGCCCTTGGCCAGGGTAATGCAGTGGTCAGTGACTGGCTGGAGTCTGCAGGGCTGGGTGAATATAAAAGGCTGGGCGAGACGATAAAGGCGCAGCCGGGTTATGAGCGAGCACTTGAGACGGTTTTGGGCGATTACTTGCAGGCTGTTTGTGTCGATGATGTTGCTGCTGCAACAGAGAATTTGGCTGAGCTGAGTAAAGGGGCTGTGAGTTTTGTTGCTCGTAGAGAGGGAGCATCTGTGCCTCTGACTGGTTCAGATATCACGGCGAGTTTGTTACTCGACAAGGTCGATGGGCTTGCGGTGACAGGCTTGCTGCAGGGCGTCTATGTGGTTGATGATCTCGCTACTGCGCTGCAACTACAAGCAGAGTTGCAGGCAGGGGAGTCTGTCGTTACTCAGGAAGGCTTGTGGCTGGGCCGAGATTGGCTGCGGGTTAATCGAGGTGAAGATGCTCAGGCAGGTATTATTGGCCGTGCTCAAGAGCTGATTGAGCTAGGTGAAAGGCTGCAAGTATTAGAAGCTGAGATCGAGTCGCTCCAAACAGAGCAGCAAGAGTGTCGCGAAGCTGTACAGCGAGCGGAGCAACAGCGTGAGGTGATAGCCACTCAGGTCAAGCAGCAGAGTCAGCAGCATGGACAGTTAAGTGCTAAGTTGAGCGGTCTGCAGGCGCGGCTTGAACAGGTTGTTATGCGTCGAAAGAATATAGATGCTGAGATTGCTGAACAGCGTGAGCAGCTTTCTATGGAGCAGGAGTCGCTCAGTGAATCAAGAATGGAGTTACAGCAAGCTCTTGATGCAATGGAGCTCGATAGTGAACGTCGTGAGCTGTTGCTGGCTGAGCGAGAGAAAAATAGAGAGTCGCTGGAGCGTATACGGGGCCAGGCACGTCAAGATAAGGAGGGTGCGCATCAGCTACAGATGCGTGCTCAGTCGTTGAAAGCTCAGGTTGGGGCGATCTCGCAAGGTCTACAGCGGCTTATCTCTCAGCGCGTGCAGTTTGAGGCGAATAAGGCTGAGGTTGCGGAGCTACTTGCCGAGAGTCGTATGCCGGTCGATGATGTCCAGCAAGAGCTGGAGGAGGCGTTGGAGCAGCGGCTAGAAGTAGAGGATAGTCTCACTAAGGCACGCGAAGCTCTTGAGGTTATCGATAAAGAGATGCGCAGCAATGAAAAGAAGCGCGCTGATAGTGAGAACCAAGCGCAACAGTTTCGTGCGGAGCTGGAGAAGCATCGTCTCGAAGGTCAGAGTTTTGAGGTGAGGCGTAAAGCGCTTCAGGAGCGTCTAGAGGAAGCTGAGTTTGAGCTGGATGAGGTGCTGGCCGACCTTCCAGTTGAGGCTGATGAAGGGCGTTGGCAAGAAGACTTGCAACGTATTGCGACACGAATTCAGCGTCTCGGCGCGATAAATTTGGCGGCTATCGAAGAGTACAAGACACAATCGGAACGGAAAACTTATTTGGATGATCAAAATGCTGACTTGGTTGATGCACTGGATTCATTAGAGTCCGCGATTCGTCGTATCGATAGAGAGACTAGGGTTAAGTTTAAGGAAACTTTTGATCAGGTAAATGGCGGCTTGCAGGAGCTATTTCCTAAAGTCTTTGGAGGGGGAAGTGCCTATTTGGAGCTTACCGGAGATGACCTGTTAAGTACCGGTATAACCATTATGGCTCGCCCCCCGGGTAAGCGGAACTCGACGATCCACCTGTTAAGTGGTGGTGAGAAGGCGCTCACGGCGTTGGCTCTGGTGTTCTCAATTTTCCGCCTTAATCCAGCGCCATTCTGCATGTTGGACGAGGTTGATGCCCCGCTTGACGATGCTAACGTCGGGCGATATGCCAATATCGTTAAAGAGATGTCAAAAACCGTACAATTTATTTATATTACGCACAATAAGATCGCGATGGAGAAGGCCGATCAGTTAATGGGTGTAACGATGCAGGAGGCTGGGGTCTCGCGACTGGTGACTGTTGATATTGACGAGGCAGCTGAGCTTGCTGCTTTGTAGGTCGGTTTAGGCAGAAAGAGTTAAGTCGTGATGGGCTGAAGAGCTAAATCGCCCCTCGCTCGCTATAATGCTTAATAAGCGCATCGTAAATACCCCCATGGATGGGTTGTTAGCAGTAGCGTTGATCCAATCGATTTACTATTAGTAAGTATCTCTCTAACATTAAAGTTTTGTATATTTAATGCGAGAATAAAAGGGCAAAGGCGAAGTTGATGGAGTCAGTGATATGGAGCTAGGAATGAGGGAGTGGATGCTAATCGCAGGAGCTGTCCTAGTCTTATTGGTATTAGCAGATGGTATCCGCCGAGTAATACAGGATAGGCGCTCTAATATGAGAGTGTCTAAGACTGCACACGACCCTATTGACGATTATTTGAGCGAGCTACCCAACGGTGGCGCGCGTGTTGTTAAGCGAACTCAGTCATCCGCTGATAAAGAGACGAGTTCCGCTAAAGAAAAGCTGTCTTTTGTCGCGCCATCTATGATATCCGTTGAAGACGTTGGGTCAGTCAGCACTGAAGAAAAGGACGAGGTGTCTGATATAACGCAGGGCGCTGATGATTACGCTAGCGTTGAAGGTGAGTTTTATATTGATCAGCAGTCACGCTCTGGCGATGATGAGGCCTCTTTTCATCATGTCGATAGCGCCTTTGCTGCAGGCCACGCTGATGAAAATGAAGCTATTGATTATCCAGATATATCGGCGCTAGAGCTTGAAGCAATAGGTGTTGATGGTATCGCTGTTGAGGACATAGCTGTTGATGATGTTGAGGGCTTTACGAGTGCTGGACAGATGCGTGATGAGGTCGCTGATCACGCTTCTGAGGATGTAGAAGACAGCGTGCCAGTGAACAGTATGACCAGTGATGCTATCGCGGCGCCGGAAATTGATCAGTCTACAGCTTCAAATGTTGCTTTTTCTGACCTAGAGGCTGCTTCTCTGGCGAATGATGAAGAACAAGAGCCAGCCCATGAGGAGCATCTGTCATTTGTTGATGTTGAAGAGCAACCTGAATGGCAGGATGTTGTCGATAGGCGGAACCCAGACTTAAGTTTTGATGACCTCGTTGAGGGCGAGCAGGCTGAGTTAGATGTCGGGCAAGTGCAGAAAGACATAGTTGACGTGTTTGATGACCTGAGCTTTACCAGTCCAGCGAGTGTTGAGCCAAGACAAAAGGCCACGACAGCGGAGGCTTCATCGCGCGTCAGAGAGCCGCAGCAATATCGTGCTAATCCTTTCAAAGTACCAGAGCAGCAATCATTTGATCTGGATGAGGGGGTGCCCATGTTGATGGACTCATTGGCAGAGGATGAAGATGCGGTTGCAGATCTCTCCACCCGTCATGGCTTTGTGCCGCGAAAGGTACCGAAGAAAGGTCAGCGTAAAGCTAGCGAGATTGAGCAGCCGGTAGTGGAGCAAGAAATTTTTATAGAGCAAGCTGTAGTTCACAGTGCAGAGCCTGAGGTAGATGATACGCTACCCTCGTCACCCGAGGTGACAGCGCCACAGGAGCTATCTTTTGAAGAGGATGAGCCGTTAAAAACGACTGATTTCGCTGAGGAAGAGCTGGTTGAGCCGGAGCCTACAAATAGCATAGGCTTCGATGCGACGGAGGTCCCTGTATCGACCGAGGCCGAGGCAGCGATGATGTCGGAGCCGGTCACTTATAGCGAGCCGGCTAGGTCTAGTAAGAAGCTGTTTAGTCGGCTGGCATCTACGCTTGAGGATATGCCCGTGTTTGGAAAGTCAGAACAGTCTTCGGTCAATAACCATGAGGAGACATTTGAAGAGGCAGAGCTGATGAGTCAGCCTGAGCAGGCGCCGACAATTGATCAAAATCAGCGTGTCGAGATTATCAATGTCAGGTCTAAGGATGCCGAAGGCTTTGATGCTGGGAAGTTGCATAGTTTTTTTAAGGCCTGTGATATTCAGCTGAATAAAAGTAAAATTTACCTTCGTCACGAAGAGGCTGCTGGTAAGGGGGCAGTGCAATTTAGCGTTGCTAACTTGGTTGATAGTGGCGTATTTGCTCCAGATGACACGGGCGATATCTATATTCCAGGTGTCTGCTTCTATCTGACGTTGCCCGGGCCTAAAGAGCCGCTGAATGCCTTTGAAGCGATGCTGCAGACGGCGGAGTATCTCGCTAAAAATCTCGGTGGTATGATGAAAGACCGAGAAGGCAGTGATATTAATAAACAAGTTCTCGAGTATTATCGATACGATATACGAGAATATTGTCGAAAGAACCTCACCGATATTGGCTGAGTTGACTATCTAATTTTCAGGGGCGGTTTCACCGCCCTTTTTTCGTGACGGAGTTTTACCATGTCGCAGACTGTGGCTGCAGAGATTTCTGCCCTCACCGCTGAGTTAGAATCTTATAATTACCAGTATTACGTTTTAGATGAACCAACAGTTACCGACGCTGAATACGATCGAGTCTTTCGTCGTTTACAGGGCTTGGAGGAGGCGCATCCTGAATTAAGGTTGAAAACATCGCCGACACAGCGGGTCGGTGGCGCGCCACTCGACGGTTTTAAGCAGGTTAAGCATGAAGTGCGTATGTTGTCTCTTGATAACGCTTTTGATGCCGAGGAGTTCTCAGCTTTTGATCAGCGTTTAAAGAAGCTATTGGGGGATGGCGCAGAGATTGAGTATGCCTGCGAACCAAAACTTGACGGCGTGGCGGTCAGCTTGCTGTATCGCAACGGTGTATTGGAGCGTGGGGCAACGCGTGGTGATGGTCAAGTGGGTGAGGATATCACCTCCAATGTCCGTACAATTAAATCGATCCCTTTACAGCTATTGGGCACTGGTTATCCAGAGCTGCTTGAAGTTCGCGGTGAGATTTATATGCCTAGAGCGGGGTTTGAGGCGTTCAATCAGCAGGCGCGTGAGCGCTACGAAAAAGAGTTCGTTAATCCGCGTAATGCAGCGGCAGGTAGCTTGCGCCAGTTGGACCCGACAGTAACTGCGAAAAGACCGCTGCAGATGTGCTGCTACAGTGTGGGCTTGGTTGAGGGGGGAGAGCTTCCTGCAAGGCATAGTGACATTTTGGAGCAACTGCATTGCTGGGGGTTGAGGATTAATAGTGAGTCGCAGGTGGTGCAAGGTAGCGAGGCCTGTATTACCTATTTCGATCAAATGGCAGCTCGTCGTGATCAATTGCCGATGGATATCGACGGTATTGTGTTCAAGGTGAATAGCATTGCGGCGCAGGAGGCGATTGGCTTTGTCTCTCGTGCGCCGCGTTGGGCGATTGCACATAAGTTTCCGGCTCAAGAGGAGATGACGACGGTCGAGGCTATTGAGTTTCAGGTGGGACGTACGGGGGCCGTCACGCCTGTGGCGCGCCTAAAGCCGGTGTTTGTTGGCGGCGTTACAGTCAGTAATACGACCTTGCACAATATGGATGAGGTGGCGCGTTTAGATATTCGCGTGGGCGATACTGTGCTTGTGCGCCGTGCCGGAGATGTCATTCCGCAGATTGTCAGTGTTGTTGTTGAGCGCCGTCCGGCGGGCAGTGTCTGTGTTGAGATGCTTGAGTCGTGCCCTGAGTGTGACTCACCGATAGAGCGTATTGAGGGGGAGGCAGTAGCCCGTTGTACAGGTGGCCTGTTTTGTTCAGCGCAACAGAAAGAAGCAATTAAGCACTTTGCTTCGCGAAAGGCGTTCGATATAGATGGCTTGGGCGAGAAGATTATTGATCAGCTGGTTGAGCGTAAGATGATTGCTAATGTCGCGGACCTATTTGCGTTGAATGATTATCAGCTGGCTAGCCTAGAACGTATGGGGCCTAAGTCTGCACTGAATCTTGTCGGTGCTCTGCAGCGAGCCAAGCAGACCACGCTGCCAAAATTTATTTATAGTCTTGGTATTCGTGAGGTAGGTGAGACGACCGCGCTTGAGTTTGCGAAAAAATTTGGCAGCTTAGAGGCTTTGATTGCAGCGGATATTGAGCAGTTAACTGAGACTGACTCTGTCGGCGAAGTGGTTGCAGGTTATTTGTATCGTTTCATGCGTGCGGAGCACAATATTGAAGTGATTGAGGCCTTGGTCGAAGCGGGGATTAACTGGCCTGATATTGAAGTTAAAGAGGCCGATGAGCAACCGTTGATCGGTTTGACCTATGTTGTTACCGGTACGCTGGAATCGTTGTCGCGCAATGATGCCAAGGCTCGCCTGCAAGAGCTAGGTGCTAAAGTGGCCGGCAGCGTCTCTAAGAAAACGCATTGCGTTGTCGCCGGCCCCGGTGCTGGCTCTAAATTAACGAAGGCAGAGGAGCTGGGAGTCGATGTCATTGATGAAAATGGGCTTTTAGCATTGTTGGCCCAGTACGAGTAAGAGGTAAAATAAATGATATTTAGACGATTATTGCTGATCCTATTTGTTGTCTTGTTGGGGGGCTGTGCGACGACACCACCCAGTAACCTGAATAATGTATGCGACATCTTTGAGCAGAAAGACGGGTGGTATAAAGAGGCGAAAAAGGCTACGAAGCGGTGGGGGGGGAGTATTCCGACCATTATGGCTTTTATGCATCAGGAATCGCGTTTTGTGCACGATGCTAAGCCACCTAGGGGGAAGTTCCTATGGGTCTTCCCAGGCAGTCGGCCTTCAAATGCTGAAGGTTATGCTCAAGCGTTAAACGGCACGTGGAGTGACTACAGACGTCGCTCAGGTAATGGCGGGGCGAGTCGCAGTGACTTTGGTGACGCAGCCGATTTTATCGCTTGGTATAATCATAACACGGTGAAGTCGACGAATATTAAGCCTTGGGAGAGCAGCAAGCTGTATCTGGCCTATCACGAGGGTGCTGGTGGATATAATCGTGGCAGTTATAAGAACAAGGCGTGGTTGATCAAGGTTTCTAAGAAGGTAGGCGATAGGTCCTGGCGTTATCATACGCAACTAAAGGCCTGCCAGGCTAAGCTAGAGCGTGAAAGTAAATTCTGGGGGATTTTCTAGCGCTAATGTTACGAAAATAGAGGTACAAAAAAGCCGGCGCTGCATGCAGTGCCGGCTTTTTAATGTCAGCTTACTCACTCGTCAATGAGTGAGTAAGTCTGCGCTTTAGCGTACTTCGTCGATCTGTACCGCGGCGATTGCCTTGCCTTTGTCAGCGGCATCGACAAACGAGGTCATCTGATCAAAGTTAAGATACTTGTAGACTTCAGAGGTCATCGTATCCAGTCCCTTAGAGTACTCGAAGTACTCTTCAGGTGTCGGTAGCTTGCCAAGAATCGCGCCGACTGAGGCGAGCTCGGCCGAGGTCAAGAAGACGTTGGCGCCATCACCGAGACGGTTGGGGAAGTTACGAGTAGAGGTCGAAAGCACGGTGCTCCCAGCATTAACGCGTGCTTGGTTACCCATGCACAGCGAGCAGCCAGGCATTTCCGTACGAGCACCAACCTTGCCGAAGGTGTTGTAATAGCCTTCTTCCATTAGTTGGTGGGCGTCCATCTTGGTTGGTGGCGCTAGCCAAAGTCGAGTGTCGAGCCCGCCAGAGTGGGCTTCTAATAACTTGCCCGCAGCGCGGAAGTGGCCAATATTGGTCATGCAAGAACCGATGAATACCTCATCGATCTTCTGACCGGCGCACTCGCTAAGCAGGCGTGCATCGTCAGGATCGTTCGGTGCACAGACAATAGGCTCGTTGATGTCGGCGAGGTCGATTTCGATGATTGAGTGGTACTCGGCATCGGCATCGGCTTCCATTAGCTCAGGGTTGGCTAGCCAGGCTTCCATCTTCTGGGCGCGGCGCTCTAGCGTACGTGGGTCACCGTAACCGTCAGCAATCATCGAGCGTAGCAGCACGATGTTTGACTGAAGGTACTCGGCTACGGCCGCTTCTGATAGCTTGATTGAGCAGCCAGCTGCAGAACGCTCGGCGCTTGCATCTGAAAGTTCGAAAGCCTGCTCGACGCTGAGGTCATCGAGGCCTTCAATTTCAAGTACACGACCAGAGAATTCGTTGATTTTGCCTTTTTTCTCCACGGTCAGCAGGCCCTGCTTGATGCCGTAGTAAGGGATGGCATGTACTAGGTCGCGTAGGGTGATGCCAGGCTTGGTCTTACCTTTGAAGCGAACCAAAATAGACTCAGGCATATCCAGAGGCATTACGCCTGTTGCTGCGGCAAAGGCGACAAGACCTGAACCAGCAGGGAAGGAGATACCCATTGGGAAGCGAGTGTGTGAGTCGCCACCGGTACCAACGGTATCGGGAAGCAGCATGCGGTTCAGCCATGAGTGGATGACACCATCGCCTGGGCGAAGAGAAACGCCACCGCGGTTGCGGATAAAATCAGGTAGCGTGTGCTGCGTGTCGATGTCGACAGGCTTAGGATAAGCGGCGGTGTGACAGAAAGATTGCATGGTTAGGTCGGCAGAGAAGCCAAGGCAAGCCAAGTCTTTTAGTTCGTCACGGGTCATCGGGCCAGTGGTATCCTGGGAGCCCACTGTCGTCATCTTAGGTTCGCAGTAGGTGCCAGGGCGAATGCCTTCAACACCGCAGGCGCGACCGACCATTTTTTGCGCCAAGCTGTAGCCTTTGCCTGTGTCGGTAGGCTGTACCGGCTGGCGGAAGGTGTCGATAGCAGGCAGGCCGAGAGACTCGCGAGCGCGAGTGGTAAGGCCGCGACCAATGATTAAGTTGATGCGTCCGCCAGCCTGTACTTCGTCTAGCAATACATCTGATTTCAAGCTGAATTCAGAAAGTACACTGCCGTCTTCGGCAAGAATTTTCCCTTCATAGGGGCGAATCTCGATGACGTCGCCCATGTTGAGCTGCTCAACGGGAGCTTCGAATACGAGGGCGCCAGCGTCTTCCATCGTGTTGAAGAAGATAGGGGCAACCTTGCTGCCGATGCAGATGCCGCCGCCTTTCTTATTTGGGACGCCAGGTAGGTCGTCACCGGTGAACCATAAGACAGAGTTAGTGGCTGACTTTCGGCTTGAGCCGGTACCGACTACGTCACCAACAAAGGCAATCTGATGGCCTTTTTCTTTCAGTGCTTCAAGCTGCTTGATCGGTCCAATGGTGCCGGGCTGGTCGGGTGTTAGACCGTCACGCTCCATCTTGAACATGGCCAGAGCATGTAGCGGGATGTCTGGGCGAGACCAAGCATCGGGTGCTGGAGATAGGTCATCGGTGTTGGTTTCACCGGTGGCCTTGAAAACGGTGACCTTAATTGATTCGGCAACTTTGTCGCTGTTGGTGAACCATTCGGCGTCGGCCCAAGATTGTAGTACTTGTTGAGCGTAGTCGTTGCCAGCTTTGGCTTTCTCTTCAACATCATGGAAGGCATCAAACATCAGCAGAGTATGCTTAAGTTCGGTGGCGGCTAGCTCGGCAAGATCGCTGTCGAGTAGGTTGACGAGAGTTTCGATATTGTAACCACCGTGCATGTTGCCCAGTAGTTTGACAGCCTCTTCCTTGTTAATGAGGGGGGAGCTTGCTTCGCCGTTAACGATAGCAGATAAGAATCCCGCTTTAACATAAGCGGCTTCATCTACTCCTGGCGGAACTCGATCGGTGATTAATTCTACTAGCGCTTGCTCTTCGCCTGCAGGCGGAGCCTTTAGTAGCTCAACTAGACCAGCTACTTGCTCGGCACTAAGGGGCTTAGCGGGTATGCCTTGCTCGGCGCGTTCTGCCACGTGGGCGCGATATGCTTCTAACACGATTGGACTCCTCTCAGATCCTAACTCACAAAAGGCTTCTTTGGCCTTTGTTATATACGAGATTTTGTTCTTGTGGAACAGATGCAACGGGGCGTAACTATACACGAATCAGCCCCTCGGCGTAACCCGCACAGGCTTTGATGTTATTGGAACTGCTTGTTTCTAGGCGGCTATATGTCGATTTTTGCTTACTTTAGAGTGCCTACTGACTAACTATAGCTTTAGTGAATAGCGGCAATGTCGCTGTGAAATATAACGATACTTCTTAGTTTTATCGCCACGTTTTTGATCTATACATTGACTGGGAGAGCTGTGCTAGTGGGTTACCCTACTGATAGAGATGGCCTCTAATGCTTGGCGCAATGGCCTGCTCGGCAATTTTGGTGTCACTGCGCTGTAGGCGTGTTTTCTTGTTAGGTGGCTGGCGTTCGATTTGGTTGAAAAGGGGGAGTGAATTATCGTCACTAACAATGAGAAAGGGGAGTGCGCTGTTGCATGCCTTACGCGTGATTTTGCCGTTACTGTTATAAACGATGTTAGCCCTGATGCAGGGAGCTTGTGGTTGTACGATTGCGATATCTTCGTTATCGGGGAGGGCTGCAAGTCTTTGTTGTTGAATCTGTATGTGTTTTGCCTGGCCCAGTTTCGCAAGTTTTTTGATCGCCTCATTTTTGCTGACGCGTTGAATACTTTTGCCACTGCAATACCAGCTGAAACCGATTTTTTCAGGGCATGAGTCTAAGACAGGGATTTGGCGGTAGCATTGCTTCAGGTGCAGCCGTGCAAGGCTCACAGACTTAAGGCTGTTGCGTTTATTACTGGGTAGTAAGCGAGGGTAGTTGAGTAGCCACGCCTGCCGGTCTGTTTTCTGTAGTTGTTGTACTAGTTGTTGAAACTGTTGTTTTGCTACGTTAAGAGAGCGCGCTAAGTTCGCTGTCTCAGGCGAAGCTAGAATAAGTCCGTGGTAATTCTTGGTTCGTCGTCCATCGCCATCACCGTCATACCACCAATCGCCATAGCTGTTGGC
The DNA here is from genome assembly GCF_003752585.1 of Sinobacterium caligoides. Classification (NCBI taxonomy): domain Bacteria; kingdom Pseudomonadati; phylum Pseudomonadota; class Gammaproteobacteria; order Cellvibrionales; family Spongiibacteraceae; genus Sinobacterium; species Sinobacterium caligoides. The sequence continues at coordinate 137,500 of NZ_RKHR01000003.1, read as the reverse complement.
AATGGTTTTGTATGCTGGACGCTGCTCTGCTTGGCAGATCCAACCAGGCCTAGCCTCCTGTGTAATCGACTGCTGTAACTTGATCATGGCTTGTTCAAGTTGCTGATAGTGTTCGATGAGTGTCTCAATCATATACAAACCCTTATATTATACCGTTATCTATTTTAGAGGGTGCCCGTTGAAAGTAAAGTTAAAACAGATCAAGTAGTGAACTCGTCGGTAGCGTCATGACGAGTGCATATTTGCCGGCTTCCGTTATAATGCCCGGCAATTAATGTGGCCTGTGTGCCTCGAATTTGTTTGTGGAGTAACAGAGATGACGCCAGAAGAGATGTTGGCCCCTATTTACGAATTCTTGCTCTGCGAGACGCCTGATGAATGGGTAGAGGTTGCCCTGCAGCATCCTGAAATAATGCTTATTGATCACTGTAATTGCGAGAAAAAAGCTGCTGGTAGCGCTATGACGTTGATGAATCGTCATATCGATAACGCTGATCTCCTTTACAAAATGTCTAAGCTGGCACGAGAAGAGTTGCGTCACTTCGAACAGGTGTTAGCTATCATGCAGAAGCGTGGTGTCGAGTATAAGGTCGTTACTGGCTCGCGCTATGCGAAAGAATTGCACAAATCAGTGCGTAAGCCTTACCAAGAGAAATTGGTCGACACACTCATTATCGGTGCGCTTATTGAGGCACGCTCCTGTGAGCGCTTTGCTAAGATTGCGCCTAGACTTGATGAGGAGCTTGAGAAGTTTTACGTCTCTTTGTTGAAATCAGAGTCGCGGCATTTCCGTGATTACATCACGCTTGCGGGGCAGTATTGTGACGAGGCGTCACTGCAACAGCGTATTGATGTCTTCGCCGAGCTTGAGCGGGAGTTAATCCTCTCGGATGACAATGAGTTTCGCTTTCATAGTGGTATTCCAAGGTTGTAGCTCCCCTCCTTAGTTGCCTATGGAGCAAGATAGTGAAGGGGGCTTTGATCAGAGTGTCGAGCTAACTTATTGCAGATGTTTTTTGGCTGTACTCACTTTTTAGCACGGGTTTGAGTACTTTGTTTAAGCTATTCCTAGGCAAGGGCTGCTGTTGAAGAAATAGCTGGCTGGGCACCTTAAATGCGGCTAATTGGTTAGCGATATGTTGACATAAGTGTTGCTCGTCCAGCTGCCTATCATCCTTGGCTACGGCGACCATCACTAACTGCTCACCCCACGCCTCGTGCGGTAGCCCGAAGGCGCAGCACTCCGCGATATCGGGGTGGCTAGCGAGGGCGAGTTCTACCTCAGTGCAGTATATGTTTTCACCGGCGCGGATCACCATATCTTTTTTTCGATCGACGATGTGTAGTAGTCCGTCCTCATCGATTAGACCGATGTCGCCGGTGGCATACCATCCTTCGACTATCGCCTCTGCGCTCTCCTCCGGGCGTTGCCAGTATTCGCTCATTAACATGGCGCCACGCACAAAGACCTCTCCACGCATGCCGTTGCTTAGCAGTGGGCTATTGACGACGTCGTTATCGTCGTCCCTCAACTCAATCTCAACAATGGGTAATGGTAGTCCACAGCTGCTTGGTTTGTTTAGATATAGCTCACCCGCCATCGAGCAGATCGTCGAGTTGGCTTCAGTCATGCCGTATCCAGCCCCTAGCATGCCGTTTGGTACTTGCTCTTTGATGCGACGAGTTAGGTCGGCCGGCTGTGCCTGACCGCCGGTGGCGACAGAAACTAGCTGCTCAAGACTGATGCTGTTTTGGTTCGCTGCATTGAGTAGTTGTTCAACGACCATAGGCGCACCGCTAATGGATTGCAGGTTGTGTTTCTCTATAAGGTTTAGTGCTTCATGGGCGTCCCATTTGTACATTAAAGCGACTTTGCTGCCTCTTCGTAGCGCTGGCAACATGCTGGCATGCAAGCCGCTGACGTGGAAGAGTGGTACTGTCATCAAGCTACCGCTCTGTTGCGAGCTATTCATCATCTTTTCAAGTATCTCAGGGTACTGCATGGCGACGACAGCGCCAGACATCTCAACATTCATCAGGCCGCTGATAACGGCGTGATGTGAAGATACGGCACCTTTTGGTGCGCCGGTGGTGCCGGAGGTGTACATGATGAGGGCCGGAGCATGCTCATCAGGAGGGCTCTGGTCAGGGAACTCTTCCTGCGTTTGTTGTTGAATTACGCTCCAGTTAACGCAATGAGGGGTTGTTTCTTCACTGCGGCACAGTACTGTAAGGTCAGTGTTTCCAGTCTCTCTAATTCGCTTGAGCCTATCTTCATCGGCAATAATAACTTTTGCTGCGGAGTCGCTAATGCCGTAAGCAAGTTCTGCGGCGCTGCCCCAGCTGTTTAGCGCTACCGCTATTCCGCCAATAGCTGTGATGGCGATAAAACTAGTCATCCATTCTGGGGTGTTGCGCATCGCGATAGCGACACGATCACCAGGTTGAACGTTTTCGGAAACGAGAAACTGGGCGAGTTTTGCTGCTCTTTCAAGCGTGTCGGTGAAGCTCCAACTCTCATTTTGATAGATCATGTAGGGAAGGTCGCCATGCTCCCTGGCGGCGAGAAAGATTTCCTTCAGTGATTTTGGTCGATTGCTATAGTGTTTGAGTCCGTTCTTTTGGCATGTCTCAATGGCAAAAGGCATGCCGTCGAGGGTCAGCGTTTCGAAGGCCTGACGTAGTTGTTTTGTCATGGTCAATGGTCTTATCCGCAGTTTGTTATTTTATTGTTTTCAGTTTATGCGGCCCTGCATAATGTATAAATACGGCAATTGGAAACACTGCAATGACAATTGACGACGTATGGCCCGCTAGCAGTGCCAAGCTATATAGGCATCTAGCGATGCCTGTTATAGATGTCTAAAGCTAGGCTTTTTGTCTCTTACTTTACATCGGTTAAGTCGAAGCTAGCAGTAATTGTTAAAAGGCTGTTCTTTGGTAAGGCTGGCTCAACAAAGGTGGTTGTCTCAAGGGTTAGGGTATTTTTGGTGCTTGTAATTTTTTGTGTGGCAATATCACCTCTATTGCTTCTGGCGATAATCCCATCCCCTATATCGTTTTCAATATAGCTATCGTTTGCTATTAGGTGGTTGGTGAATTTAGCTGTTTTTATTTGTCCTTGATCGCTTTCGGCAAAAGAGGTGATATTTAGGCTGATGCTTTTTTCTTGGCTATCAATTCCTTCTTGTTCCAGCAGGAGTTCCTGAAAACAATTTGGGCTAAACGAGTGGGTTACAGGGGAACCTTCTTCTGGTTCGAATAAACTATTCATGGTGCCAAATTGGGCGTTGATATTATTACTTAGCTTATACATAGTGCTGCTGCCGATGGCTGATAGGCTAGCGTCATATACCGAGCCGCTGAGCTCACCGGTAGTATTAATATGATAGATACTAATCGCCCCCGTACCATCGTTTAGGGCTATTGTGTTCGCCGATATGTCGATAGGGGTGAGTGAATTTTGTCGGATTGAATAGCTTGTATCACAGGATAGGTGGTTGTCGCTTACGGCAATGGTGCTGTCGTTATGTTCGCTGATGTAGAGTGAGGAGCGTACGGTGATCGCTGCTATTTGGGGCTCCTCGTTATTGATAGGCAGCGCACGATTGGGGTCTATAATCGTCGTTGAAATCAGCCACAGCCCGGTTAGGTCGGTACTGTCGACAACGTTAAACCCTAAACTATTGTCGGGCAGTTCTGGTTCGGGCGAGCCGCTGCCTCCGCCTCCGCAGGCAACAAGGGTTGAGCTAAGCAAAAAACTGAAGGCTAAACGAGGCAATGTTAAGTGTGCCATGGGGGTCCTTGTATCTTATTATTATGCTAACGATGATCATATGCTGACGCTTATGAGTAGCTGTCAGATTGTTATAGCAGGTTTTGTGCCGTTAAGGCCAGATAATCCATTTTCTCGGCTATGATGTATCCAAATAGTGACGTCAGTACGTCCGCTTGTAAATTTTCTCGACAATGAGCTTGTGGCAATGGAGCGCAGCACTGGGGTGCAGTAATTGAGCAGAGCGGGGGCGGGCTAGTGAAGCCATGTTAGCCAAAAACAAGCGTAGGAATAAGCTTCACTAGAAAGCAGTATTAAGCGAAATCGAGACGGCGTAATTGTAATGTCTTGTCTTTTTCTAAGCGCAGGTACTGGCAATGATCTGTCCAGTCACTTAGAACAACGCGTGTTTTGTTGTCTTGATGTTGATGGATGGCGGGTCGATGGGTGTGACCATGGATCAGTACGTCAGCATTGTTGAGTGCAAGCTGCCGGTCAACCTCGCTTGTTGTGACGTCCATTATATCTGCGGACTTCTCGCTCATTGCTGCCCCGCTTTGCTCACGCATTTTGGCTGCTAGGGCCAATCGGGCTTCAATGGGTTGGGCAAGTACCTGTTGCTGCCAGGCATCGGAGCGAGCCATCTGACGAAATTTAAGGTAGTCGACATCGTCTAGGCAGAGCGAGTCACCATGCATAAGAAGGTATCGTTTATTGTCGTACTCAAGAATGCTGGGGTCTTGCAGCAGGGTGGCGCCAATCTCATCACAGAATTGCTGGCCGATAAGAAAGTCACGGTTACCGTGCATGAAGTAAAGCTCGACGCCGCTATCACTGAGGCCCTTAAGCGCCCATTTGATCTCGTCGACGAAAGGCGTGCTGAAATCATCACCGATCCAGGCCTCAAAAATATCACCCAATAGATACAGCGCTTTAGCCGTGCTGGCCTCAGTGCTTAGAAAGTCTATAAACGCCTGCTTAACTCTAGGCTGGCTGGGGTCAAGATGGATATCGGAGATGAAAACAACACTCATAACTTCGGCCTTAAAGCAGATTAATTAACGACTGTGGTGCTGTTGATGGTGATGGGGTCAACTGGAACGTCGCCGTGGTATCCGCTGTTAGCGGTATCAACCTTCTCGATCTTATCAACTACATCCATGCCTTCAGTAACTTTACCGAATACAGCGTAACCCCAGCCCTGCGGGGTTGGGCTTGTGTGGTTGAGGAAGCCGTTGTTGGCGACGTTGATAAAAAACTGCGCAGAAGCCGAGTGAGGTTCGTTGGTACGAGCCATGGCAATGGTTCCACGTTCGTTGGCTAGGCCGTTGTCGGCTTCGTTAGTGATATTCGCTTCGGTGTTCTTCTCGCTCATGTCGGCAAGCATGCCGCCACCTTGGACCATGAATCCTGGGATTACACGGTGAAAGATAACACCATCATAGAAGCCAGACTCCGCATATTGAAGGAAGTTAGCAACAGTTATTGGTGCTTTTTCAGCGTTAAGCTCAATGACGACGTCGCCTTTGCTGGTGTGTAGGGTAACTTGAGGCATGATGATTCTCGATAGTGAGTCGGAAAAAAGTAGCCACTCAAAGAGTGACATGTAAATAACCGATCAATTATACGTAGCCTACTAGCTCGGAGTAAAGTAGCTGAACAAATAGCGTTACGCTATTGACCTCTTCGTAGAGCCTAGTCATGATCAGTAGCTTCGATTAACATTCGTGTCATGGAGGCATGTTTACGTGGATAATCAATCGTTGAGTCCCGCTGCTCAACAGATCATAGATGCTTTTGCGAGCAGCGATTCAATGGCCCTGAAAGACTTAATCGCCGCCTCTGGCCTTACGCGTATGAAGTTTACGCCACAGTTACGTAGGTTGCTGAGCATGAAGCGGCTTTCGGTTCGCGTGGTGTCTGCAGCAGGCTCATCGATCTGCCAGCGTGTGGATGGGCATCAAGGTAAGCAAGTTTATATTATCCCTTATATGGGGCAGTCGGCTGCGTCGGCACCTATAGTGGAGGACGCTGTTGATGTCCGTCTGCAACAATTGGAACAGGAAAATAAGCTGCTCAAGCAAAAGGTTGAGGAGTTAGAACGGCGCTGTGATCATTTCGGCCGCACCTACACTGAGCAAGAGCTGCAGCAGATTGTAACGTTCTTACAATCCTCTTCTGAGAGCAACGACTAGTTTTCCTCTTTAATAGATCGATACATGACTTAATACTACTTGGCAGCGGTTTTAACGATGTCGACTAGGCGTTATACTGACGCCTTTATTTTCACTGCAAGCTATATGATGGGATGCCGTTTAGACCGGGTTCGCCAGAGCCGGCTTGTTATGGGTCCTCTACTGCTGTTTATAATTGGAATTCTGCTACATGAGCAACGACACTACCGCGAGTGCTAATAACTTTTTACACGCCATAATTGATGAAGACTTGGCCTCTGGTAAACACCAGGAAGTTGTCACACGTTTTCCACCGGAGCCTAATGGGTTTCTGCATATTGGTCATGCACACTCGATCTGTGTCAACTTTGGTTTGGCGATGAAGTATCAAGGGCGTTGCAATTTACGTTTTGATGACACCAACCCAGAAAAAGAAAGCCAAGAATTTATCGATGCGATTCAAGAAGATGTTAAGTGGTTAGGGTTTGATTGGGCTGGTGATGTTCGCTATTCATCAGACTACTTTGATACGCTCTATGATTATGCGATCTATCTGATTAAGGCAGGCAATGCCTACGTCTGTGATTTGAATGCAGAGCAAGCAAAGGAATACCGTGGCAACTTAAAGCAGCCCGGTAAAAACAGTCCTTATCGTGAGCGAAGTGTAGAGGAAAACTTAGCGCTTTTTGAGAAGATGCGCGATGGTGGTTTCGAGGAGGGCGCTTGCGCGCTTCGCGCTAAGATCGATATGTCGTCGCCTAACATGAATATGCGAGACCCTATCATTTATCGTATTCGCAAGGTTCCGCATCATCAGACCGGTGATAAGTGGTGCATTTATCCGATCTATGATTTTACTCATGGCCAATCAGATGCGCTCGAAGGTATTACGCACTCTATCTGTACGCTTGAGTTTGAGGGGCATAGACCGCTGTATGAGTGGTTTATCGAAAATTTGCCGGTGCCGAGCCAGCCTAAGCAGTATGAATTCTCTCGTTTGAATATCAACTATACGGTGACCAGTAAGCGCAAGTTGAAGTCGTTAGTCGATGAAGGAGTTGTCGAGGGTTGGGATGATCCGCGTATGCCGACAATTTCAGGTATGCGTCGTCGCGGCTACTCTGCCCAGGCTTTGCGTAACTTCTCTGAGATGGTCGGTGTTAATCGTGCTGGCGGTATTGTCGATATGGGCATGCTAGAGCACGCAATCCGTACCGACCTCAACGACAACGCGCCACGAGCAATGTGTGTGATGAACGCCGTTAAGCTGTCGATCACCAACTTCGATCAAGCCAAGGCGATGGACGGGGTTGAGATGATGACTCAGCCGTGTCACCCGAACAAGCCTGAGATGGGAGAGCGTCAGCTACCGTTTACGGAAACCCTTTACATCGACCGCGCTGACTTTACCGAAGATACTACGTTATCTCGTAAGAAGTTTAAGCGTCTTGTCTTTGGTGAGTATGTTCGTCTGCGTGGCGGCTATGTCATCAAGGCCGAAGAGGTTGTTAAGGATGAGCAGGGTACAATCACTGAGATCAAAGCGTCGCTGGTGCCTGGGACTGTCGGTGAGACACCGCCGGAGGGTGTTAAGCCACGCGGTGTAATCCACTGGGTGTCAGCGACACTAGCGCAGAAAGCCACGGTACGTATTTATGAGCGCTTGTTTGATCATGAGGCGCCTGACTTTGGCGGACGTGATTATATGGCCCATCTTACTGATAACTCATTGCACGCGCTAGAGGGCTGTTGGGTAGAGCCGTCGCTGGCAAATACCACCCCGGAACAATCTTTCCAGTTCGAGCGTGAGGGCTATTTTGTTGCCGACCGTTATGAGTATGGTGAGGGGCGCTTGGTCTTTAATAAGACGATCAGCCTTGTTGAGTCTAAGAGTAAAAAGTAAAACGTTAGGTTGGCTGCCCATTGCCGGCAGCCTGTCCATCAGTAAAGCATTAGAGAAGTAGCGTAATGGCCTTAAAAATTTACAGTACATTATCGAACAGTAAGCAAGAATTCGTTCCCTTAGAAGAAGGGAAGATTCGTATGTATGTTTGCGGCATGACGGTCTACGACTATTGTCACCTCGGCCATGCGCGCGTGCTAGTTGCTTTCGATGTGATTACAAAATACATGCGTGCCAGTGGTTATGATGTGACCTACGTGCGTAACATCACCGATATTGACGATAAGATCATCAATCGTGCGGCGGATAATGGCGAAGCCTTTACTGATCTAACGGATCGCTTTATTGCCTTTATGCATGAAGATGAGAAAGCGCTAGGCGTCGCTCGCCCTGATATTGAGCCTCGTGCAACGGCTTATATCGATGAAATCATTGCCATGACTCAGAACCTGATCGAGAAGGGTTACGCTTATGCCTGCGATAATGGTGATGTCTATTATCGTGTCGCTAAGTTTGAAGGTTATGGCAAGCTATCGAACAAAAATCCGGAAGAGTTACTCGCTGGTGCGCGCATCGAAACCGGTGATATCAAAGAAGACCCTCGTGACTTCGCATTGTGGAAGTCGGCTAATGTCGATGACGTTAGCTGGCCTTCGCCATGGGGGGCAGGTCGTCCTGGTTGGCATATTGAGTGCTCTGCGATGACTAAGTGCTGCCTAGGTGAAACTTTCGATATTCATGGTGGGGGCCCTGATTTGCCGTTCCCTCATCATGAGAATGAGATCGCTCAGTCTGAAGCTGCTAACGATAAAGAGTTTGCTCGCTATTGGATGCATGCCGGTGCTGTGCGAGTGGATGGTGAAAAGATGTCGAAGTCATTAGGCAATTTCTTTACTATCCGTGAGATCCTCGAGAAATATCACCATGAGGTGGTGCGTTATGTGTTGGTACGCAGTCATTATCGTAGCCCGATAAATTACTCTGAAGAGAATTTAAAGACAGCGAAGGTTGAGCTCGACCGCCTCTACACTGGTATCCGAGGCTACGAGCATGTCAAAGCGTTGGATCTTTGTGAATTCGATGATGAAAACTCGCATGTGAAGGCTTTCCGTGAGGCGATGGATGACGACTTCAACACAGCGCTGGCTATTTCGGTGCTGTTTGAGGCTGTGAGGGAGCTAAATACCGCGACAAAGCAGCAAGCTGATAATGCCGATGATTTAGCGCAGGTATTGAAGAGCATGGCGGCGACTCTTGGTTTGTTGTTAGAGAATGTCGATAGCTATATGCAATCCGGTTTGGGGGGGGCTGCTATCTCTGCAGAGCAGATTGATACGCTAATCGCCGAACGTATTCAAGCCAAGGCTGATCGTAACTTCCAACGTGCCGACGAGGTTCGTGACTTGCTGAAAGAGCAGGGCGTCGTGTTGGAAGATGGAGCGGGTGGTACCACCTGGCGTCGCGAATAGTATTTCACTTTCGCAATAAAAAACCGGCCAGTGGCCGGTTTTTTTATAGCTAGCGATCTACCATGAGAAGCTTACTTTAGCTTCGCCTCGGCGGCAGCGACACTCTGGAGAATAAGCGTGTTGATGGTCATGGGGCCTACACCGCCAGGGACGGGGGTATAAGCAGAGGCCTTACCAACAATTGCGCTGAGCTCAATGTCGCCGAGGCCGCCATTGTGGTAACCGGCGTCGACTACTACGGCACCTTCTTTAATCCACTCGCCTTTGATGAACTCTGGGATACCTACGGCGCCAACAACAATGTCAGCTTGCTTGATGTGCTCAGGCAAGTTTTGGGTGCGAGAGTGGCAGACGGTGACGGTGCAGTTGGCGTTCAGTAGCATCAACGCCATTGGCTTGCCAAGGATGGGGCTGCGACCAACAACGACGGCATGCTTGCCGCTGAGCTCGATGTTGTAGCCCTCAAGAATACGCATGATGCCTGCAGGTGTGGCAGAGCCGTAGGCCTCTTCCCCCATTGCCATGCGACCAAAGCCAAGGCAGGTGACGCCGTCGACGTCTTTGTTCAAGTCGATGGCATCAAAACAGGCGCGCTCATCGATCTGTTCAGGGACAGGGTGTTGTAAAAGGATACCGTGAACGTTAGCGTCATTATTGAGAGCGTCGATTTTACTGAGTAGCTCTTCTGTTGTGGTGCTGGCCGGCATCTCAATCTTAAGAGAGTCCATGCCGACGCGACGACAGGCATTGCCTTTCATCTTCACATAGGTGGCAGAAGACGGGTCGTCACCGACTAAGATTGTTGCCAGTATCGGTGTTTGGCCACCGCTCTTTTCTTTCAGAGCTGCCACGCGCAGCGAGAGCTGCTCTTCAGTACGTTGAGCGAGAGTTTTTCCATCGAGAACGAGAGCTGACATCGAGTATCCTATGATTCAATAAAAGGCTGTTTGGTTGACTCGTACAACTTTAGGTGACGAGCAAGCTTGAAGCGGCGCTATTGTCGCACCACGTCATCATCTATGCAAAACCTGATCACTTGGTCAGAAGATGCTTATGTTATTGATCGAAAGGGAGTCTAGTGGAGTGTTGGCTAAGAAGGTGTTTTCTATCAAGGTAGCGGATGCATCGAGCTAATAAGCAGAAATAGTTAGAGATAGCCGTTGACGAATCACGGGGGAATCATTAATATTCACGCCGCTGTCACCGACCATGGTTGGTGCTAGCAATGCTGTTTATGACAGTCACGGGGTATAGCGCAGTCTGGTAGCGCGCCTGCTTTGGGAGCAGGATGTCGGGAGTTCGAATCTCTCTACCCCGACCACTTTTGGTGTAGGGCGCCTATAGCTCAGCTGGATAGAGCAACGGCCTTCTAAGCCGTAGGTCCCAGGTTCGAGTCCTGGTGGGCGCGCCATTATAAAGTGAGTGACCGTTGTTGTGGTGGATGTAGCTCAGTCGGTAGAGCCCCGGATTGTGATTCCGGTGGTCGCGGGTTCAATCCCCGTCATCCACCCCATTCTTCCTCATAGAGTGGGCACAGCAAACAATATTGAACGGGGTATAGCGCAGTCTGGTAGCGCGCCTGCTTTGGGAGCAGGATGTCGGGAGTTCGAATCTCTCTACCCCGACCACTTCAATTTTGTCTTCTTGTTTATCTTTATCGGGGTATAGCGCAGTCTGGTAGCGCGCCTGCTTTGGGAGCAGGATGTCGGGAGTTCGAATCTCTCTACCCCGACCATATATTCCATTCGTCATTTAAGTCCCTTTTTGTTCTATTGCCCCGGCTAAATTTATTGGCTCCTGTTCTTTCTGCTCGTTATTTATTTATACGTTGTGTACTCAAAGCAGTGCCCTTAAAACAACGTGCTCAAAGCTTACTTGCGTGTGACATGTAGATTAAGAGCTTGTGTGCTGAAAGGTCGCTCTAGGAAGAAGTGTTCTGTTGACGCTAGGCATCGTTTTGCTGCTCTTTATGAACGTTAAAATGGCAATTATGGTGCTGATATATCGAACAGAATTGTTTGATTACTGAGATAGTTTTGCTCTTTATGCGGTTTTTGTTAATTAAGGGTTGACCTTAAATCTAAAACGCTTATTATGCACGCCGCTGGCAAGGGTTAAGCCTAGTCAGCTCGATCTAGTATCGAAACGGGGTATAGCGCAGTCTGGTAGCGCGCCTGCTTTGGGAGCAGGATGTCGGGAGTTCGAATCTCTCTACCCCGACCACTTTCTTATGCTGTCTATAGTATTAAGAAGTTAGTGGTGGATGTAGCTCAGTCGGTAGAGCCCCGGATTGTGATTCCGGTGGTCGCGGGTTCAATCCCCGTCATCCACCCCATTATTTTTCTTTTCAAGCTTTTTTCTTAAGTTCCCTCCTGCTTTCCTGTTCACCTATTTAAACGCTGTACTCTCTTCCTACTCTGCAGGCTAATTTGCTTGTTCTTACCTAAGCTCGTACTTTGTTATGCTGGCAAGGACTAATGGGTGATACCCCCGCCGTATTAAAAGAGTTAATATGCTGTAATCTATCAAGTCTTTTAAATATTTTGACAGACTGATAATCATGGAGTGGGTTGTTAGTAAGCCCGACACGAATAATAAGAATCTGCAGGGTGAATATGATTGATCTAACCGTCAATGGTAGTGCTGTTTCCCTTGATGTTGGTGTTGATACCCCTGTGCTTTGGGTATTACGCGATCACTTGGGATTAATGGGAACAAAGTTTGGTTGTGGTGCAGGTCTCTGTGGCGCTTGTACGATACATCTTGATGGTGTGGCTACACGTAGTTGTATTTTGCCAATTGCAGCTGTTGCAGGGCGGCAGTTGACAACCATTGAGGGGTTGAGTGAGTCGGCTGACCACCCCCTGCAGCGTGCATGGGTAGAGCACAATGTACCGCAGTGCGGCTATTGTCAGTCAGGTCAGCTAATGTCAGCAGCAGCGCTGTTATCAGAGAACAAACAGCCCAGTGAAACAGAGATCGATCAAGCTATGTCGGGGAATATCTGTCGATGTGGTACCTATCCTAGAATCAAGCGTGCTATTCAACAAGTGGCGGTAGGTCATTACGACCCGCAAGATGGGGGGCAATCATGAGAACAACACGTCGTGGTTTGATCAAGTCGATGCTCGTCACGGGTACAGGCCTTTCTTTAGGGGTACACTTGACGGGGTGCGGGGGTTCCTCGGACCAGTACTCGCATGGAAAAAAAGGTGACTTTCTTCCTAACGCGTTTCTCTCTATCTCGCCATCAGGAGAGGTAGGGCTGCAAATTCATCGCGCTGAAATGGGGCAGGGAATTACGACCGGCTTCGCGCAAATTGTCGGAGAGGAGCTCGATTTTGACCCTCGCCAGATCAAGATAGAGTTTGCAGGTATTCACCCTGAGTTCCAGGACCCCGATGTTGGCTTGCAGTTTACTGGTGGAAGTAATTCGGTTGCAGGTAACTATTTATTGCTGCGAGAGGCGGGAGCGACTGCCCGGCACTTGTTGCTGCAAGCAGCTGCTAAGGCCTTGAGCGCTGATATTTCGGCGTTATCAACACGTGATGGCAAGGTCTATCACGAAACACAATCGCTAGCTTATGGTCGTTTGGTGGCGCTAGCTGCTAAATTGCCTTTGCCTGATCGGGTGCCGCTGAAGCCATCATCGACGTTTAAGTATATTGGCCAAAGTATCGGTCGTGTCGACGCCCAACAGAAAGTTGATGGCAGTGCGCAATTTGGTATTGATGTGGTTCAGCAGAATATGCTGACAGCGGTGTTGCTACGTTCGCCCTCTATTGGTGGCTTGTTAATCGATTACGATGCCGCTGAGGCCTTGAGAGTTAATGGGGTCAAGCATGTCGTTCGTGTAGGTGAGGCGGTGGCTGTCGTCGCGACGGGGTATTGGCCTGCGCGTAAGGCTGCCGGTTTGGTCTCGGCTAACTGGGATGAGTCGGCGGGAAAAGGTGTTTCTACCGATGTGATTTTTGTTGAGCAGCAGCGTCTTTTGACTGCGGATGAGGCTGAAGTTGTTCGTGAAGAAGGGGAGCCGTTTATCGGCTCTAATACCATAACTTTAACAGCCTCTTACCGGGCGCCTCACCTCGCCCATGCGACGATGGAGCCGATGAATGCGGTGGCCGATTATCGTGATGGTCAGGTGCGTGTCTGGGCGGGCAATCAGGGGCCAGATATTGCGCGTGACATGGTTGCCCGTGCCCTAGAGCTTGATCGGGAGCAGGTTGAAATCTTTACCTGTTTACTTGGTGGAGGTTTTGGTCGCCGTGTTGTTCCAGACTATATGGTTGAGGCGGCGCTGGTCTCCAAAGCGGTGCAAAATCCCGTCAAACTAATCTGGAGTCGTGAAGATGATATGGCGAATGATTATTACCGCCCAAGCCATAGTAGCCGCTTAACGGCCAAGGTCAGTGACTCTGGTAAGTTGAGCTGGACGCATCGTCTCGTTGGCCCCAGCCTTTATCGTCAGCAACTACCGACGTCGATGCAGGCGGTGCTGCCTTCTTGGGCGCCGGAGGCGGCATCTAACAGTGTCGGGGCGATGATGGCCTCAAAGGACCCGACATCCATAGAGGGTGCGGCGAGCTTGCCTTATCAATTCGAGCATATTGATGTCTCCTATGTCGAGCACACGCCGGATGTGCCAATTGGTTTTTGGCGCTCTGTCGGTCACTCTCAGAATGCTTTTGTGGTTGAGAGTTTTATTGATGAAGTAGCGAATAAGCTCAAGCAGGACCCGCTATCATTTCGGTTGGCCCATTTAGAAGCCCAGAGTAAGCATGCGAAACTGTTGCAGAGAGTTCAGCAAATGTCGAACTGGGGTCGGCAGCCCGATGATGTTTTTCAAGGTGTTGCTGTGCATGAGAGCTTCGGTACTGTCGTGGCGGAAGTGGTTAACATCTCAATGGCAGGTGAGAAGGTCTCCGTAGAAGAAGTGTTTTGTATCGTTGATTGTGGGCGTGCGATTAACCCTGATCTTGTTGTTACGCAGATGCAGAGCGCGATCATCTTCGCTTTGACCGCCGCGTTTTATGGAGAGATTACGATAAAAGATGGCACTATTCAGCAGAGTAATTTTCATGACTACCCAATGCTGAGAATGAATGAGGTGCCTACCATTACAGTGGAGATTATGCCATCTTCGGCGGCACCTACCGGTGTTGGTGAGCCTGGTGTCCCACCGCTCGCCCCCGCATTGGCGAATGCATTGTATGCAGCAACGGGCGAGCGGCATCGTACATTGCCAATTCGCCTGTAAGCGATCATCATAGCGACTAATTTCCGCACAGGACTGCTTATGTGTAGCTTTGTGTGGCTTGCTAGTGCTTAGGAATGGTTGGGAGTAGCTGGGTAGTCAATGATGTATCGAGTATTGGAAGATAATGCGCTGTTCATGCTGATCGATAAGTCTGCGGGGGTTTCGGTGCATCGTGATGTTCACGGTAATACTGGTAGCGTAGGACTGTTCAAACAGGTTCAGCAAGAGCAAGGCTGCGCGCTCTGGCCGGTTCATCGCTTAGATCAACTGACCTCTGGCTTATTACTATTGGCTAAATCCGCGGAGATAGCAGCAGAATTTGGTCGCTTGTTTGAGTCACAGCAAGTACAGAAGTGTTATTTGGCCATCGCAGAAGGTAAGCCCAGTAAGAAGCAGGGGGTAATTGTCGGGGATATGGCGAAGTCACGGAAGGGCAGCTATAAGCTACTACGAACTCGTAGTAACCCGGCGAAGACGCGTTTTCTTTCTCACTCTTTAGCCCCCTCACTGAGAGCTTACCTGCTTCGTCCCTACAGCGGCAAAACACATCAACTGCGGGTGGCGATGAAAAGTATTGGCGTGCCAATATTAGGTGATAGCCGCTATGGCGGGCGTGAGGTAGATAGGGGCTATTTGCATGCTTATGCCCTGGCTTTCGAATTACGTGGTAAGTCGTATCAGTTTGTTGCCCCGCCGGCTCAGGGGGAATACTTCCAGCTCTTACTTGATCAGTTGAGCTGCGTGGGCTGGCAAGACCCTCTGGCGCTAAGTTGGGGAAACTAATGCTCACTGAGGCCTTGCAGATATTGTACCAAGATGATTATTTCGTCGCCGTACATAAACCGGCAGGTTTGCTGGTACACAGAAGTAACATAGACCCCCATGAAACGAGCTTCTTACTGCAGCGCCTGAGAGATCAGCTCGATCGTTACCTTTACCCTATTCATCGTTTAGATAAGCCGACATCAGGCTTGATCTTATTTGCTTTCGACCCTGTAACAGCGGCGAAGATACAGGCGATGATGGCTGCTAACGAAGCTACCAAAGAATACTTGCTAGTCTGCCGCGGATACACCCCGGAGTCGGGATTTATCGATCATGCTATTCGGCCAATCGATGAGTTTAAGCACAAGAGAAAAGAGGCAAGAGAGCCCCGAGAGGCGCAGGAGGCGCAAACGGAATACCGACGGCTGGCAACGGTAGAGCTGCCCGTCTGTGTTGATAAATACCCCGCAAGCCGTTATTCCTTAGTGCTGGCGAAGCTACTGACCGGTCGAAAACACCAGCTGCGTCGTCACTTTAAGCACCTTTCCCACCCGATTATTGGCTGCCCGAAATATGGTAAATCCAGTCATAATCACTACTTTGCTGAACAGTTGATGGCGCCTAGGCTGCTCTTGCACTCGTATAGAATGGCGATGAAACACCCTCAAACGGGTGAGAGCCTGCTTATCACTTGTGCGCCAGGGGGCGCTTTTCGTGAACTTATGGCACGCTTTAATTGGCTGCAAAGCGTAGATTAACCCTTATTACGTGTTGTGGCGGCAATGATGGACTTATTAGTACCGCTTGAGGTTATGTTATGCGTGAGATCACCATGCCTTTTAAAAACCCACCTGATTTCGGTGAGGTTTGCGAGGTGGCGCCGGGAGTGCTGTGGGCGAGAATGCCGCTGCCATTAGCTCTTAATCATATTAATGTTTACCTCGTTGATGCCGGCGATGGCTGGATGTTGATCGACACCGGCATGAAGGGGGAGCAGACCCGGGAGTATTGGCGGCAAATTATAGATACGCAGTTGTCTGGTCGGCCAATTGTTGGAGTGGTTTGTACACATATGCACCCAGATCATGTGGGGTTGGCGGGTTGGCTGGTTGATACCTATCGGGTGCCACTGTACATGACGATGGCTGAGTTCTTTCAGGCAGCCGTATTTTCGAGGCCGCTGCAGGGGCACGAGGTAGCGGCATTAGGTTGGCGTGCCGAGCAGTATTTTTCGCGCAGTGGTCTCAGTGAGTCGATGATCGCTCAGGTGGTGAAAGGGATGGGGGGCTTTGCGGCCGCGGTGGAATCGATGCCTCGCAGTTATACTCGCCTTGTCGACGGGGAGCGAATGCAATGGGGAAAGCACGAGTGGCAGGTGATTGTGGGCAGGGGACACTCACCCGAGCATGCTTGTCTGTACTGCCGTGATTTGGGGGTTATGCTGGCTGGTGATCAGATTATCGCAGATATCACCCCCAACGTGAGTGTTTCTGCAGTGGAGCCTGAAGGGCAGCCGCTGCAACATTGGTTGGCGTCGATCGAGCGCTTTAAACTACTCGATGATGATATCTTGCTGCTGCCAGCACATAAGCTGCCGTTCTATGGTTTGCATCGCAGGCTGTTCCAGCTCCAACAACATCATGAAAATCACCTTAAGGCGATTCTGGCGGCAACGGCAACGGCAAAGACCGCGCTTGAGTTGTTGCCAGTACTTTTTAAACGCGAATTGCCGCCGGGGGTTCTCACGCTAGCCCTTGGTGAGTGTATTGCTCACCTTCATGAACTGATACGCCGTGGTGTCATGGAGCGACAGTTGGTTGAAGGTGTTTATGCTTATCGGTCATTACTGAGTCAAAACAAGGCACAAAATAATCAACAGCCAGACGGTTATATTGCAGTATAATGCCGCCATTATTCTAATTCTTGGTGATGGAGAGAACGGTGGAACTAACCCACATTGATGCCTCTGGCGATGCGCAGATGGTAGATGTCACAGCAAAGTCAGTCACTCATCGTGTTGCAGTTGCTGAATCCTATATCGAAATGCAGCCTGAAACGCTCAAGCTCATCATTGAGGGTGGCCATAAAAAGGGTGACGTGCTTGCGGTTGCTCGTATTGCGGGTATTCAGGCTGCCAAAAAGTGTTCTGACCTCATTCCGCTGTGCCATCCTTTGATGCTAACGTCTGTCAAAGTGCTGCTGACACCAGACACCGATAGCAGCCGTGTTCTGGTGACTGCGACCTGTAAGTTGGCAGGGCAGACAGGTGTCGAGATGGAGGCACTGACTGCGGCGTCCGTGGCGGCGCTGACGATTTATGATATGTGTAAAGCGGTTGATAAAGCAATGGTGATTGGTGGCGTACAAGTGCTAGAGAAGCAGGGCGGCAAGTCGGGTCACTATCAACTGCAGAAGGATGCAAAGTGATTACGGTATTGTTTTTCGCCAAAGTACGGGAAGATCTTGATTGTCGCAGCTTGCAGGTCTCGGCACAGGGCTTACTTACTATTGCTGATTTGAAGCGCTCCTTAATCGCGGCCCACGGTGGTCGCTGGCAGCAGGTTTTAGAGGCGAGCAATTTAATCTGCGCCTGTAATCAGCAAGTCGTAGAGGCTGACTCTGCTATTAAAGACGGTGATGAAGTCGCCTTTTACCCACCGGTGACAGGAGGCTAGAGATGAGCAATGATAAATCACAGGCGTTAATCAGGGTTGTTGTTGAGGAGTCCGATTTCGATATTCAGCAGCAACAAGACTGGTTATCAAGCGTGGGGGATCATGTGGGTGCTGTGGTGAGCTTTGTTGGGCTGGTGCGTGATATAAATGAGGGACTGGATATTAGCACTATGGAGCTCGAGCATTATCCGGGTATGACTGAGCGTTCAATAGAAGATATCTGTCAGCTAGCAACACAGCGCTGGCCTGTTCATAGCGTCAGTGTGGTGCATCGGGTGGGGTTGTTGTGTCCCGCCGACCAGATCGTCTATGTGGGCGTTAGTTCGCGACATCGTGGTGATGGATTCCAAGCATGCGAGTTCATTATGGATTATTTGAAGACCCAGGCACCCTTCTGGAAGAAAGAGCAAACAGCTGCAGGGGCAAAGTGGGTTGATGCAAGAGAGAAAGATCATAGTGCGGCAGAGCGTTGGGCAGAATAATACTGCCTTCTTAGTCTGTTTGAGTGACACTCTTTATTGCTGTATTTGTTAAAGTAGTCACTATTGAATATTTGACGAGCAGTTGCTTAGCTGTTTGTTTCGATATGTACTTTGCGCGCCTTTATAAGACTGTTATGGTTACGGGCGAGCGTATTGATTAAATAATAAAAGGTCGGTGTTATGAGTTTTGACAGTCGTGAGTTTCGCAACGCGCTGGGGCGTTTCCCTACTGGAGTTTGTGTTATTACCACAACACCAGAGGGCGGAAAGCCAATGGGGATGACTGTAAATTCATTTGCAGCGCTATCGCTTGAGCCTGCTCTGGTACTATGGAGCATTCAGACAAACTCAGAATGTTATGCCGTTTTTGAGAAGGCGAAAGGCTTCACTGTTAACGTGCTTTCAGAAGAGCAGGTAGATGTTTCTAATGCCTACGCTAAAAAAGGTGATCACGACCTCAAAGAGGGCGAATTCCGTCTAGGTAAGTCGGGTCAGCCGGTCTTGAAAGGTGCCATCACAAGTTTTGAGTGTACAATGTCTGCACAACATGACGGTGGTGACCATGTCATTATCGTTGGTGAAGTTATTGAAATGGATAATAGCCCTACTGGGCGTCCGCTGGTGTTTCATAGCGGTAAGTACGAGCAACTTCGCTAGCTCTATTTCTTCACGGTGTTATTGGCACCGTGAAGCCACTCTGACCTGCGCTACCCCAAGCCACGTCATCACATTTTCTTACTGCTTTAAGCATATTCCCCCCAACTTATTATGCCGTCGACAAAGAGTGAAATTATTCTTAACTCGACCGATGGGGTGACAGCCTCTACAATTGCCGTCATTTAGGTGAATGGTAGCGCTGATATGTTCAGGATAAACTTTTGTAACCAATGTGGTAGTAAGACAGATCGTTGCACTCCCGCGGGCGATGACCGCTTTCGCGATGTCTGCACTTCTTGCGGTTTTGTGCAGTACCACAATCCTCGTTTAATCGTAGGAACATTGCCGACTTTCGAGGGTAAGATCTTGCTCTGCCGTAGGGCTATCGAACCACGTAAAGGTTACTGGACATTACCAGCAGGGTTTATGGAGTGCGGAGAGACGACCTCCGAAGGTGCGCGACGAGAAACGCGGGAAGAAGCTGGCGTTACATTATCGGACCTGAATCTATACGCCATTTACGATGTGCCAAGGATCGACCAAGTCTATATGTTTTATCGGGCAGAGATGAGTGATGAGAGTTTTTCAGTAGGTGAGGAGAGCCTTGAGGTGGCACTCTTTGATGAAGCAGAGTTACCATGGTCGGAACTTGCCTTTCCAACTATCGAGGCTGTGCTACGCCAATTTTGTGAGGATAGGCCAAGCGGTCAATTTGCATTGACTGAGAAGACGATTGTTGTTCAGCAGGGCGTTGATATCTAAGAGCTAATCTATTTACCGTCTGCAGGCAGGCTGCAGACGGTAAAGTTGATCAGCTGGCGATCGTCATTTGGTCGATAATGCCACGAATGCGTGCGTATTCGACAGCGGCATCCGGGAAAAATACCAACTTATAGAAGTAGCGTTCATTGACGGTGTGCTCGGAGGGTTGGCCAATGTTCTCGCGATGGGTTGAGTGGGTGTAGCTCATCTCTAAATGGATAACAGTACTACCCTCTGGGACGTAGAGCTCTCTGCCGTCGAGCGCCATGCGTTGCTTGTTGTCTTTGAGAGTGTACATAGACACTTCGGCAACTAAGTCGAGGTTAATGCGCAGTGTGCTGGTAATTGGCGCGAGGTATTTTGGCCCCATTGCCTTGTGTTGAATGTAAACTTGTGGTGCTTTGCGTACTTCTAGAAACATAGTGTTATCCGTTGTTCTCGGTTTCTAACTGTTGAATGAGCGGCTCAATGTAGCTGTTATATTTGGCGGGTAGAGCACTGACGATCTCGCAGCCACCACCGCTTATGGCCTTCATGAAATGTTCTTTTGCCAGGTCGTGCTTTCGTGCGCCGACATAACTCTGCGCCAGCTTTAAGTGTATCACGGGGTTGTCTAAGGCTAAATGGCAACGCAACGCGGTACGAAGTGCCTCGCAGGCGGCGGCGTAATCGCCTTTTTTGAGGTAGGCGTCGCCGAGCGCAGTGAGGACCCAGGTGCTTTCTTGCCATTTTGCTTGCGGTTTTGGGATGCTGATCCACGCCTTATAAAAGACTAAGAGGGCTTGCTTATAATTGCCCTGATCATAAAGTTGATAACCTTGATGGCACTGGCGAAGAATTGCGCAATGAAGCTGTTCGGGTAGGGAGTGTTCTTCTTCTATGGGGTCAGGCATTGCTGCGGCTCGATTGATGTGTGCTCTGGTGCAGACTATGACTGGCTACCGGGTGAGCATTGAGAAAGTGGTGGGCACTGTTATAATCCTACAGGCTTGTTTCATCGAATATTATCATTATTCACTAAAAGCATTAAATTACTTTAAATCAATATAATACGAGTACCTAGAGATGAGTTTTCCAAAAATAGGCAGTGCCGCACATGATTTTACGCTGCTTGACCAGAATGGGAGTAGCATATCGCTATCTTCTTTACGCGGGAAGACAGTAGTATTGTATTTTTATCCACGAGCAAATACACCGGGTTGTACTATTCAGGCGGAAGGGATTCGGGATCATCTGCAGTCGTTTGAAAAATTGAATACCGTAGTACTCGGTGTGAGTCCCGACACCGTTAAGAAAATCAGCAACTTCACAGAGAAAAAATCATTAAACTTCACTTTGTTGGCCGACGAGAATCATGAAGTTGCTGAACTCTATGGTGTCTGGCAGTTGAAGAAGTTCATGGGGAGGGAGTCGATGGGGGTTGTTCGTACAACGTTCCTAATAGACGCAGCAGGGACTGTCTCCGGCATAATTGAAGTCAATGGCCGAAAGACAGGCAGTAAGACTAAGACCCATCATGAAGACGTTCTAGCTTGGCTAGAGGAGAATCAATAGCGTCTTATTGCTGTCATTGCGGCAACCGGTGTCGCCGCAATGTAGGGTCAAGGTATTGTTGTATTAACAGGGTGTCATTAAACCTCTGTTTCAGCGGTGGCTTTCTGAGGAATGCCATCGTGGATCATGTCGAGAACGTGCTCGACGCTATCCCAGTCCACACCACGCTGTTTATTGAGTCCAAATATATTCCTATCGCTAAGCTCTGAGATCGCAAGGTAGTGAATGGCAGATCCGAGCACGAAGTAGAAGGCTCGAGCGTCAATCGCATCTTCAGAGGCAGCATCGAACGGAATCAAGCGGTAAATCTCTTGGCTCTGTTTCTCTCTTAGCTCAGCAAGAATAGACGTTAATGCATTGGCTTCGACCAACTCCCAGGCTAGTAGGGCGAGAGTGTGGGGGCGTTTACGCATGGCGCGCAATGAGTTTCGTGTCACAGACTTGCGTTGCTCAAGAGGTGACATTTTACTGAAAGAGTCTTTATCGCATCCAAGCATCTCTTCAAGTGGGGGCCAGCAAAGTTCTGTTTCAGCGTAGGCTTTTAGTGCCCCTTCAAAGCCGCCAAAGTAGCGATAGATTAACACCTTGTCGACACCGGCTTCTTTCGCTATACGATTAATGCCGAGGCCGGCATAGCCTTTGGTGACGAGTAGTTCATGTATGGCGCTAAGAATGCGTTGCTTCGTTAGCGTCTTATCCTTGATTTTGGTCATGTGGATACTCTGTTCATTATTGTTTTTTTATTAATATATCCAACTGTTTGAACTGCATCTAGTGGCTAAACTGACAAGATTTTCGACACACCTCGTGGTGTCTGCTTTCTTTACAGTTGTCACTATGCTCGCTGCTGCAGTTACCCTTGCGAGGGAGTCGTTTTATTTTTTGTCGCTTATACGCAAGATCAATCATTCATGCTGCGAAAACGTACTATTTCCTGTTAACTCCAGTCACTACGGGGTCACAGCCGGGGCGAAGTCTCTCGTGTCACGGCGTGTTAAAAATGCGTCTAGCGTTAGAGTGCGTTCATCAAAGAGAAAATTGTTGACAAATGGTAATGTGGTGGGGCGGGATTGCATTGCATTGGTGTCGGAATTTTTTACTAACGATAGCTAGTATGAATAGCACAGCTTGCGTATATAAAAGTTACAGTTGTCTGTTCGGGCGCATCGCTGTGGGGAATCTGCTTCATCGTTTCGTTATTTGAGCGGCTTTGAGTGGGTTACCTATACTTTTATTATCGTCGGTGATTCGCTTAGGTATTTTTCACGCTGATTCAATGCCTCTGCCTTGGGTGTGGCGGTATCGTTAGCTTTAGCGGGAAAGTATGAGTAGGAAAAATGTCTAGAATTCTTGTTGTTGATGATAACGAGATCAACATACAGCTGCTGCAGTTTGAACTGGATAATGAAGGTCATACTACGGTGGCTGCGAGAAGTGGCAGAGAGGCGCTATCGCTGTTGCGGCAAGGTGCTACGTTTGATTTGATTTTGTTGGATCTCTACATGCCCTTGATGTCGGGTATTGAGGTACTTCGGGCCTTAAAAGCGGACCCACTGCTAGCCACCTTGCCGGTGATTATGGTGACCGCTTCAGACCTTGATGATTCGATGATTGAGGCGCTGGATATGGGGGCCGATGATTATGTCACCAAGCCTTTTTCATTTAGGGTGCTGGCGGCAAGAATGCGTACATCGTTGCGCCTAAGAGAGGTACAGGAGAAGCTTCGAGCAACGAACCGGCACCTTAATATGCTTGCGACAACGGATGCCCTGACCTCACTGACAAACCGCCGTAGTTTTATGCAGCAAAGCGACCGTGAGGTGGTTCGCTCTATTCGCCATCAGCAGGGGCTTGTGATGGCCATTATTGACGTTGATCATTTTAAACGAGTTAATGACTGCTATGGTCACGCGGCTGGCGACAAAGTCTTGATATCTCTTGCTAAAGAGTTGAAAGGGCAAGTGCGGGAATGCGATATTCTTGGGCGCATAGGGGGGGAAGAGTTTGCCATTTGTATGCCGCAAACTGAGACAGAGCAAGCCGTCATTGCCGTTGAACGGCTGCGTGAAGCGGTAGAGTCGATGGAGATTGATATTGGCGGTCAGGTGCTTAGCATCACTTTGAGTATCGGCTTAAGTCAGTTACACGGCTCGGATTTAAATCTCATCGAAATTATGAGAGAGGCAGATCTAGCGCTTTACCAGGCAAAAAATGAGGGGCGAAATCGCTGTAGCATTCATTGAGTACTGTATTAGTTGGGTGTTGCATTTATTAGGTACTGCATTTATTAGGTACTGCATTTATTAGGTACTGCATTTATTAGGTAATGTCTTTATTGAGGAAAGCCGTCATGGACTCAAACATACTGATTGTTGAGGACAATGCTGATAACAGGCAGTTGTTGGCATGGCTTGTCGAGGATGCGGGCTATCCTCATACGGAAGTTGGCACTGCTGAGCAGTGTTTTTTGATGCTTGAAGAGCAGGCGGTGAGTTTGATCTTAATGGATATATCACTGCCAGGCATGGATGGCCTAACGGCGACAAAAAAGTTAAAGCGGGAGTTGTTGACCAGTCATATCCCTGTTGTAGCGTGTACAGGTCTTGAGGTGAAGGGACGCGAGTCTGCGCTCTTGGAGGCAGGGTTTGATGCATTATTGACAAAACCGGTTAGCTATCAGCTACTGCATACTGTCTTAGAGAAATTCACACCAACGGTGCACTAAATACTTAAGTTATTGATTAACGGCTGCATGGTTCGTTTCCTATCGTTCTAATGGTGGTAGCATATTGCTTTGTATTTACTGTTAGTGATCGATTGAGAGAAAAATAATAATGACTATGCCCCGCGATATTAAGATTATTGACCTTATGCTGAGCGTCCCCGGAGTCGATAACAGCCAGTGGTATGATTATATGGCACCGATGCTGCTCGATGAGCAGAGTCGGCAGATGTTCAAGATGCCTGCGCAATATATGTTTAAAGATATCCCTGAGGCAGGTGAGCAGACTGATTATATCGCTTATACCGTTGAGCAGATGGATAAGCATAATATTGAAATTGCCATGCTCGGTGTCGACGATGATAACCTCGTCGCCCAAGAGGCGCTGAAGCGATATCCCGAACGTTTTATTGCCTCTTATGAAGCTAACCCAAACTTAGCGATGGATGAAGTACGTAAAATTCGTCGATTAAAGGAAGAGTATGACATCAAGGCGGTGACGGGGTTTCCATCCGGCCTGTGTCCTCAGGTGCCTATCAATGATAAAAAATGGTACCCGATCTATGCGGCGCTTGTAGACTTAGATATTCCGTTTTGTCCTTGTGTAGGTGTTCCTGGGCCGCGGCTGCCGATGGATGCACAGAAAGTGGAGCTGTTAGATGAGGTCTGTTGGTTCTTTCCTGAATTAAAAGTCGTCATGCGCCATGGCGCTGAACCGTGGACTGAACTGGCGTGGAAATTGATGCTGAAATACCCCAATCTTTACTATATGACCAGTGCCTTTGCTCCAAAGTATTATCCGCAGGATATTATCGACTATGCCAATACACGGGGCAGCGATAAAATAATGTACGCGGGCTATTTCCCCATGGCGTTAACGTTAGATCGTATCTTTGCAGAGATGCCAGAGGTGGCGTTCAAGGACCACGTTTGGCCAAAGTTTTTGCGGGAAAATGCTGCGCGGGTATTCAAATTAACACTTTAAAGCACCATAAATAGAATAACAAAGGAGATTGGCTTAATGACCTTATCACTACAGGAAGTGAGTGATCGTCTAGAGTTGCAAGAGCTCGTTATCGATTATGCGACGGCGATTGATGAGCAGGACTACTCTGCGCTCGACAAAATCTTTACCGAAGATGCCTACATTGACTATACAGCGATGGGGGGAATTGAAGGGGATTTGCCATCGATAAAGCAATTTCTTCGTCAGGCTATGCCTGTGTTCCCAGCGTATCAGCACCTTAATGCTAATCAAAAAGTCGTGATTGATGGTGATACGGCAACCGGAAAAGTGATGTGCTTAAACCCCATGGTGGTGCCAACGGCAGAAGGGGAGCAAGTGATGTTTTTAGGTTTGTGGTATATCGATGAATATCGTCGTACCGAACAGGGCTGGCGTATTAGTCGCCGCGCTGAGCGAAAGAGTTTCAGCCACAATGTGCCAAGGGAGATGGCGGGGGTTTGATGTTTGGTGTGTGCTTGCAAGTCATATGACTCGAGCTTGTTGGCGCTCAAGCTCGAGTCATATCGATAGCGGCTATTTGCGTTTCGCAGCTTGCTTACCCGCCATGCGACCAGTAAAGGTCGCATCACCCACGCTGAGCCCGGAGCTATAACAGGCGCCGGTTCTAGGAATACCACAGGCGGTTCGTCCAGCGGCATATAACCCCGGTATCACGTCGCCGTTAGAGGTGACGACTTCGCCGGAGGGTAGGGTGTCAAGGCCGCCTAATGTGAAGTAGGGGTAGAAGGCACCGCGACCTGGGGTGCAGTCGAGGGCGGCAAAGGGAGCCTTGATCGGTTTGAGCCACTCGTCAGATTTATGCAGTAGCGGATCTTCGCCTTTGGCGGCATTGATGTTGTAGGTTTCGACGGTGTTCTGCAATACACCATTTGGTAGGCCGAGTTCCTCTTCGAGCTCACAGAGTGTTTCGCCCGTGCCGGCAATATCGGCGTTGAGGTAAGACTGGGTTTCATATTCACCAAAGTCTTCGGCGCTGAATACCAAGTAAATACGATCACCGGGCTGTTGTAGGCAGTGATAGCCGACGCGACCGTGGTAGCAATCTTCATTAATGAAGCGTTGACCACTGGCATTAACCAAGATGCCATAGGTGAGGCTAGAAGGTGGATAGTAAGGTAGGGTGACAAAACCATCGTGCATATTGATGGCGGCACCGCCGACACTCATGCCCATTTTGATACCAAAGCCGGTGTCGTTAGGATTGCCGATAGGAATAGAGGCCTTGAGCAGTGAGGGCGCATACTTCTTCAGCATCTCCTCGTTCATCACGAAGCCGCCGGCACAGAGAATGACACCTTTTTCCGCCTTGATGTTGAGCTCCTGCTGATCGATGCGGACAACGATACCGACGACACTATTGCTGTCGTCAACGATCAAGGTGAGGGCGCGGCTATCGTAGTGGACGTTGATATCACGGCTTTCGACCTGCTCGGTGAGAATGCCCATCAACATCGGGCCACCGTTATCACCTTCAACTTCTAAGTTATGGCCTCGAGGGCAGGGCTTGGCAATATCGCGATAGGGCCAAGCTTTCTCTGAGCCTGTGTAGAGTAGGCAGTCATCAGTCATTGCCATGATGGCCCGTTCGTTATAGATCGAGTTTTTGTACTTTGCGCCCATGCTGACCAACCAGTCGAAGTGGTCAACAGAGCCATCAACATAATTTTTTACCTTCGCGCTGTCGGCAAAATCACCGCCGGCCTGCATCAGGTAGTTGTACATGTCTTCACTTTTGTCCTCTAGCCCACACTCGCGCTGTACACGAGTACCGCCATTGCCGCCCATATAAACTTCGGCGCTGGAGAGTGCAGTAGAGCCGCCCGAGGCGCTGGCAGCTTCGAAGATCATGACCCGGCTGCCTGCGTCTGCGGCTTCAATTGCCGCGCAGGAGCCGGCACCACCGAAGCCGATGACGGCGACATCGGTGGTTTTATGCCATTCGCTGACATCACGTACATGACGGGGTTTGCTGGGTGTGGTTTTCTCGTTCATCGTTATTCTCGTTATTTGTGGACGGTGAAGTTAATGAGATTGATCGTAGCGACTGAGCTGATAATAGCGGTAGCCCCTATCGAGCAAGGTGAAGCGAAGTGTCTGTGGTTGAATCAATATCGGCTCTTGCGATCTAACAAAGGGACCGTTTTGCTTGTTGCTTGCTTTTATCTGGTAGAGCCCTGGTAGAAGCCTTGCTGGCCTGACATCGAAGCCGCCCTCTTTTCGACTAATCTGGTAGCCGCTATAGGGGCGTGCCAATGGTTCGCCAATGAAAACACCTTGCCCGGGCCAGAGTACGCTTTTCCAGTAGGCTTCAACCAACGTCTCGCCAGTCATGTAGTGTTCAATCATGGTTAGCGGGTCGGGAAATTTTTGCAGAAAGTTACATGGCTCGGTGACGGTGCCGTAGCTGCCGGTAAGGCCCGCATCGATCCACTGCATGGCACTCATTTGCCGGCTGTCGGTGAGCATGCCGCCAAAGGAGGTGAGGTGGTCGCCAACGGCGCCGGGCAAATAATGGTTGGTGTCGATGTCGGCGACCCGAGTGAGGCCGGTGAAGTAAAACATCACGTTGTCTTTGTTGCGGAGGCTGTCTGCCTGCTCAATGTGCACGGGTAGGCGGTAGCCTAGTCGTTGCTCTGCCAGCGTGAAGCGTTGCTGGCGAACGGTGCGGTTGGGGTCGCTGGTCTGCATTAACCAAGCCTCGCCGTTATTTTGATTGTTGTCACTGCTGATGCCTCGATCGATCATTGCTTTGGCGCTGGCAAAATCACTGCCGGCTAGCATCATGCTGGGACGAAGATGAAACTGTTGTAACGGTGTGGCTGTGGTGCTGTTGAAATAGGGGCTCGACTTGGTTGGTTTGCAGCCTTCGGCGCAATAAGCAGTGTCGTAACCCAAGCTAAACGCTGCCGTTGCCGACATACAGCCGACCCGATAAGGGCTATTCCAGGCCAGAGCAAGTGCTTGTATATTATCGGGCAGCTGCTCTTCTATTCGTTGCTTGGCTCTTTTAAAGCGAAAGGGAGATAGCTTATTGCTATTGGGAATGTGAATGTAGACGACGTTGCTGTCGGGGATATTACGTGCTTGCTGATAATAGCGACCAATTAATCGGCTCATGGGATCTGCGCCGTTAATGACGATACCCAGCTGTTCTTTACTGATACCTTGTTTGGGGAAGAAGAGCTCTGGCAGTGTTGTGAGTGAATAGCAAGCAGGGGCGATCATGGCGCAACATAAGGCGACGATAACGTATTGAACTGTTAGTAGTCTAGGCTGTTTCATCGACGGCCATTCCCTAAGCGGACTTGTCATTATTGTGTTGTTTGGTCGGCTCTATTCGGATAGGTTAAGCCGGAACGATAACGATGTAAATTGACAAAGGGGTTAGCTTTGAGAGTTTTTCTCGTCGTTTAACACTGTCAGATAATAAATATGAGTGGTGCTATGGAATTTATTAACAAGGTGGTATTTATCACGGGGGCGGCGAGCGGGATTGGCTTCGCTATTGCTGAGAAATTTGCTGC
The DNA here is from genome assembly GCF_003752585.1 of Sinobacterium caligoides. Classification (NCBI taxonomy): domain Bacteria; kingdom Pseudomonadati; phylum Pseudomonadota; class Gammaproteobacteria; order Cellvibrionales; family Spongiibacteraceae; genus Sinobacterium; species Sinobacterium caligoides. The sequence continues at coordinate 108,751 of NZ_RKHR01000003.1, read as the reverse complement.
GCAGGGGGCATCGTTATTTGTGTGTGATATTAATGCTGCAGGCTTAGCGGAGGCCGTACAGGCGTTGGCATCGTATCAGGTTGATGTGCAGTCACAGGCCTTTGATGTCGGAGATGCGGAGGCTTGCAGTGAGGCGATACTGGGTTGTGTCGAATGCTTCGGCAGGCTGGATGTGCTGTGTAATGTCGCCGGTTACGCTAAGAGTGAGAACTTTACTTCGCTAACGATCAGTGACTGGCAAAAGATGTTGTCGGTCAATCTTAGTAGTGTTTTCTACCTGTCTCATGCCGCGATGCCGCACCTCATCGAAAGCAAAGGTAATATCGTTAACGTCGCGTCAACGGCAGGGCTGGAGGGGCAGGCGTATAACTCGATCTACAGCGCTACCAAGGGTGGGGTCATTAGCTTGAGCAAATCTTTGGCGATGGAGTTTGCGGCAAAAGGTGTTCGCGTTAACGTGCTGTGCCCCGGTGCGGTTAATACTCCGCTGACCAGCCAGTTTTCAATCCCAGAGGGGGCTGATATGGCACTCTTTAGCCGAATGTTTCCACTGCTGGATATGGCTGAAGCCAGCGAGATAGCAGAGGCTGCGGCCTTTGTCGCCAGTGATAAGGCGCGTTATATGACCGGTGTGGCGCTGCCCCTTGATGGTGGCTCCAGTGCTGGCTGACGGACCGGCTGGTCTATTAATTGTGAATTGCTTATAGTAGGGCCGTCTATTCAATAGAGGTAACACATGGAAGCTTATTCACAACTGATCGGTACCTTGGCGCTGACCATGGGCGTCTCCTGGGCTAGTGGCGTTAATCTTTATGCGGCACTCTTGGTATTAGGTATCGGTGGCAGCACGGGTAACATTGATCTGCCGCCAGAGCTTGCGGTGGTGCAAGACCCGATGGTGATTGCCGCGGCGGGCCTAATGTACTTTGTCGAGTTCTTCGTTGACAAGACACCAGGAGCCGATACCGTCTGGGATGGCCTACATACCTTTATCCGTATACCCGCTGGCGCCATGTTGGCAGCATCTGCGGTTGGTGATGTCACGCCTGCGCTACAGGTGGCCGCGGGATTGATGGGCGGCTCGGTGGCCGCTGCGACCCATGCGACTAAGGCGGGGACCCGTATGTTGGTCAACACCTCGCCGGAGCCGTTCAGTAACTGGACGTTATCAATCGGCGAAGATTTGGCGGTGATCGGCGGTCTTTTTGTTGCGCTGAATCACCCCGCGTTGTTTTTGGTCGCCTTCGTGTTGTTTATTGTTCTGGTTATCTGGCTTCTGCCGAAACTGTGGCGGGCACTGCGTTTGATTTTTGGTAAAGTGAAGCGTTGGCTTAGCGGCGATAAACAGCCTCCTAACCAGCCACCGATTATGCCGAACCTAGCGCTAAGTAGCGATGCGATGGATGATCTCACCGATGAGCAGTTGGCGGATCAGCTGGCGGCGGTAGAGGCGCTGTATAAAAAGGGCAGCCTCACCAAAGAGGAGTTCAGTGCGGCAAAACGCAAGATATTAGGTCTATAAGGCATAGCGAGAGTAGGGGGCCGCAGTAGCGGCCTTTTTTGGATGTTTGACGTTAGATAAATGAGATAGGGTTGTACGTGAGAATTATTTCAGTAAATACCAATGGCATTCGTGCCGCTGCAAAGAAAGGCTTCTTCGACTGGATGTTGGCGCAGCAGGCGGATGTTGTTTGTATACAGGAGACCAAGGCACAGGAAGAGCAGCTTGGTGATGATGTTTTTAAGCCTGAGGGCTATCACCGCTTCTTCTTCGATGCCGAAAAGAAGGGCTATAGCGGCACGGCGATTTACAGTAAGTCCGAGCCACTGTCGGTGGTGAAAGGCTTAGGTTGGGACCCCTGTGACAGTGAAGGACGCTACATCATCGCTGAATACGCCAACACCTATGTCGCCTCACTGTATTTGCCTTCCGGTACTGCTGGCGATGTGCGTCAAGATGTTAAATACGACTTTATGGCCAAGTTCATGCAGCATCTTGAGCAGCTGCAGAAGCGTGATAAAGAGGTCATCATTTGTGGCGATTGGAATATTGCCCATACTGTGGCTGACATTAAAAATGCCACGGGCAACAAGAAGAACTCAGGCTTCCTGCCTGAAGAGCGTACCTGGATGGATGGCTTGTTTGGTGATGCCGGTTGGGTGGATGCTTTCCGCTGTATCGAGCAAGAGCCTCATACCTATACTTTCTGGTCGACGCGGGGCCAAGCTTGGGCTAATAATACGGGCTGGCGCATCGATTATCAGGTGGTTACGCCAGCGATCGCTGAGCGAGTACTGAGCAGTTCTGTCTATAAAGAGCAACGCTTTAGCGATCATGCACCGTTGAGTATCGACTACAGCGGCGAGCTATAATGAATACTTGCCGGTGATATTGATAAGCATCTTTAAACGCTGTATGTTACCGGCCATTAACCCTAGATTTACCTATTGAGGCTTTTCCCTTATGAGTTTCCTTATTCCATCGGCCTATGCACAAGATGCTGCCGCCGCAGCGCCAGGTTTTGACCCTATTCAGCTGGTATTTATGGGCGGTTTGTTCGTCGTCTTTTACTTCATTGCTATTCGTCCGCAGCGTAAGCGTCAGAAAGAGCATACCTCGATGATGAATGAGCTGGCTAAAGGTGATGAAGTCATGACTACCGGCGGCATGCTGGGTAAGATTGTTAGCCTTGATGAAGGCTATGTTGTATTGAAAGTGTCAGACAATGTCGAGCTTAAGTTCCAGAAGTCATCGGTACACGCTGTACTGCCAAAGGGCACACTGAAGAAAATCTAAGTATTTTCTTTTGGCCAGAAAAACCCGTGTCACGTTGTGGCACGGGTTTTTTATTATCTCGATGTAGCGGCAATGCACTGGAGTCGAGTGATTGATGGATACAAGATCTTATTTTTGATCCGTCGATAGGTAAAGCTAAGGAATTTATTGACCATTTCAGGGACATTGCGTAGGCCTTGCGGCTAAGACAGTGAAATGATTCGGCAATATGGTACACTCCGGCCAAATTTACACTCTCTCCTGCAAAGAGGCCTCAATCTTGTCTAAATCCGATGTTTTTACACCTGAATTGCTCTCGCCAGCGGGTTCGTTGCGTAACATGCGTTATGCCTATGCTTATGGCGCTGATGCGGTATACGCGGGTCAGCCCCGATATAGCCTGCGCGTGCGTAATAACGAGTTTAATCTCGCTAACCTCGAAGTGGGTATCAATGAGGCACATGCAGCGGGTAAGCAGTTTTATGTGGTGAGCAATATTGCACCACATAACAGCAAGTTAAAGACATTTTTGAAAGATGTTGAGCCGGTAATTGACCTTAAGCCAGACGCCTTGATCATGTCAGACCCTGGCTTGATTATGATGGTGCGTGAGAAATGGCCCGACATTAATATCCACCTGTCTGTGCAGGCTAACGCCGTCAACTGGGCGAGTGTTAAGTTTTGGCAGCAGATGGGGTTGACCCGCACGATTCTCTCTCGCGAGCTTTCACTGGATGAGATTGGACAGATTAGTCAGGAGGTGCCGGGGATGGAGCTGGAGGTCTTCGTACACGGTGCCTTGTGTATGGCGTATTCTGGACGATGCTTGCTCTCAGGTTATATCAACAAGCGTGACTCGAATCAGGGCAGCTGTACCAATGCGTGTCGTTGGAAGTACGATGCCCACGAGGCAGTAGAGACGAGTAGCGGTAATATTATACCTGCCACGGCAGTGGAGAGTTGGACGCCTGAAGACGGCATTGAGCCAACACTGGGGGCCGGAGAGCCGACAGATCAGATGTATCTGCTACAGGAATCGGGTCGTCCCGATGATTATATGCCGGCCTTCGAAGATGAACATGGTACCTATATCATGAACTCCAAAGACCTGCGGGCATTGCAGCATGTCCCTCGCTTGCTTGAGATGGGTGTTAAGTCACTCAAGATAGAAGGGCGTACCAAGTCACATTACTATGTGGCACGGACGGCACAGGTGTATCGTAAGGCGATTGACGATGCGGTTGCCGGTCGTGATTTCGATATGGCGGGCATGGATAACCTCGAGGCACTTGCTAACCGTGGTTATACCGAGGGCTTCTACCGTCGTCACGTCCATGACGAATACCAGAATTACGAGCGTGGCAACTCCTTGCCGACCAGCCAGCAATTCGTCGGCGAGGTTGTCGACCAAGATCGCCAACGTGGCACAGTCACCATCGATGTGAAAAACCGTTTCGAAGTCGGGGATAGCGTCGAGCTGATGACACCTGCGGGCAATCGTCGCTTCTCACTTGAGAATATCGAGAACAAAAAAGGTCAGTCTGTGGATGTCGCACCAGGTTCAGGTCATATTGTGACCATCCCTTGCCCGATTGATGCCGACGCAAATCTTGGCTTATTGGTTCGAGATTTGTAGCCATTAGATATTTAGCGCGTACTCAAAAAGGCGGCTTCGGCCGCCTTTTTTGATGGATCGCAAAATAGCAGAAAAAACCCATTAACAACACTTAAGATAACCGCTGATCGCTTTGTTATGGTAGCGTATTGTCCCACTATGTAGGTCGCGCAGTCAGATAAGGGATAGTACCTGTTTTTGACCTGCTTAGAATGATAAAAACTTATCGACTCTCTTGAGTTGTCATTATAAATCAACCATAAAAAACAAAGGGTCTGTTTTATGGAAACGATTGAATCGTTTATTGGCGCCATTAATGGCGTAGTTTGGGGCGTGCCTATGCTGACGCTCATCCTAGGTGTCGGCTTGTTTCTCTCTTTTGGCTTGAAATTGATGCCGATTACTAAGTTAGGGCATGGTTTTAAGTTGTTGTTTGCGGGCCGTAAGGGCGATGAGAAAGAAGGGGAGATCAGCCCTTTTAATGCTTTGATGACCTCTTTGTCGGCGACCATTGGTACGGGAAATATAGCCGGTGTGGCCACGGCGATTGCACTCGGTGGACCGGGCGCGCTGTTCTGGATGTGGTGTACTGCGCTGGTCGGTATGGCGACGAAATATGCCGAGGCAGTCTGCGCTGTGAAGTATCGTGAGGTCGATGAAAAGGGTAACTACCGCGGTGGCCCGATGTACTACATCAAGAATGGCCTAGGCAGTAAGTGGACCTGGTTGGCAACAGCCTTTGCTATCTTTGGCATGTTGGCAGGCTTTGGTATCGGCAATTCAGTACAGTCAAACTCTGTTGCCGAGGCACTTTTAGAGAACTTTGCAATTGATCCGATGATTACAGGTTTAGTGCTGATGGTATTAACGGCGGCAGTGGTTCTCGGTGGCGTTAAGCGCATCGCTTCTGTTGCCGGTGTGCTGGTGCCGTTTATGGCCGTTGCATATTTGGCGTTGGGGCTCTTTGTGTTGGCGTTGAATATTGAAGCGTTGCCAGGGGCCATTGCCCTGGTGCTGGAGTCGGCCTTTACCGGTCATGCGGCTGAAGGTGGTTTTGCCGGCGCCGCGGTGTGGATGGCGATACGGTTCGGTGTCGCTCGTGGCGTATTCTCAAATGAGGCGGGTCTCGGTAGCGCGCCGATTGCCCATGCGGCGGCACAGACGAACGATCCGGTGCGTCAGGGCTTAGTTGCCATGTTGGGCACGTTTATCGATACGATTATCGTCTGTTCGATTACCGGCTTGGCGATTGTGGTCACGGGAGTGTGGACCAGCGGTGAAACCGGTGCAGTACTAACCTCACATGCCTTCCAGTCAACCATGCCGATAGGGGGGGTAGTGATTGCGGTGGCGTTGAGCGTGTTTGCTTTCACGACAATTCTGGGTTGGTCCTTCTATTGTGAGCGTTGTGTTCAATACCTCTTCGGTAATAAAGCGGTGTTACCCTTCCGTGTTTTATGGGTGCTTGCCGTGCCACTAGGTGCTATGGCCAACCTTGAATTTGTCTGGTTGTTAGCTGATACGTTGAATGGTTTGATGGCGGTACCTAACCTTATTGCCCTAGCGCTACTAAGCCCAGTAGTCTTTAAGTTAACGCGAGAGTATTGGGAAAAACAGAAAGCCTAACTGTTTCTTTAGACTAAAAAGCCGGCACTTTGCCGGCTTTTTTGTTTCTGAGCTATAGCGTAAAGTGGGAAAGGGTCATGTTGTCATCTAACACATGAGAAGCATAAAGCCTATGATTTCAAAAGCGTACGATCGTACTAGTTATGTAAAAGCCGCATACATTTGATCTGTGTTAACCCCTTTCGCAAAGCACGCTATAGCCGCATTGTTAAAAGCAAGGTAATATTTTTAATGACAGGTATGTCGTGATTGCTTTTGCAAATATCTTTTTCTTTTGCATCCCTAAAAGATGCCTGGGTAAGGTTTATTGGCTGGGTTGTTAGATAAGTATTCTGAATGTTTTTCTTTGAACGATATTTTGTATTCTATAAATTGATTTTATAATTCTATACTTTTTATAGGGTAATTTTTGTATTTAATATTTATATGTAGAGTTATTGATAGGTAGCTCTTGTCGCTGTCGTATTTTTTTTTAAGGTTGTTGATGTCGTTCTTTTATATTTCTCAAATGTTGATTGTTGCTGCTATATTCTTCGACCTGATTTCATTTTATTTTAAAGGTCGGGGTAGTATTGTTGCTTGTTTATTTTGTTCCGGGGTGTTGGTCGCAACTCATTTTGCCCTGCTTGAGCAGTGGACTGCCGCCACGCTAATGGTACTAGCAACTTTTCGATATTTGACCAGTGTATTTTCAACCTCACCGAAATTGATGTTCTGGTTCTGTGGATTGTCGATTTTGGCAGCGGCTTACACCTATGCTGGATTAGTCAGTATTTTGAGTTGTAGTGGGGCCATTTTTCAAACCATGGCGGCTTTTAAGAAAGAAGGAGAGCGCCTAAGGCAGTTGATGATGGTTGGCGCCGCTTGCTGGATCTTGAACAACTATCTTGTTCATTCTCCAGCAGCGGTGGCGATGGAGATTTTATTTTTTGTGAGTAATCTCGCGGCATATTATCACGATTATATGCGTAAGAAGCCACGGCAGTCGTGGGAGCAATAGCAGGGGCTTGGTGTCGAGGAGTTAGCGAGGCATCCACGCCAAGAACTTTGCTCATGTATGCCATGGGCGATAGGCTGATTAAATAAAGAATGGTAGTGTTTGTGACGCGTCGAATTATTTTACACTAACTCTCGGCTAGCTACCTTCTAATTAATCGCGGGATCCTGTATCTTGTGCTACCACAAACGAGCACCCGATAGCTACGGGTTTGGTCGCCGTTATCATGAGCAATAACAAAAATTGTGCTAAAAACGTGCTATTTTCTACTGCTGCACTGGTAATGTAGTAGGGGTGTTCAAAAGCTGGGAAGGTTCGGCTTAATGCAGGGTGCTTAACACGCTGCATGACAAGAGTGATAATTTTGAGAAAATACTCTGCTTGATACATCGAACGGGAATTCGATGACAGCAAGAATAACAGGGTTAACCGGTAATAGGTGTTGCCAAAAATAATAATTAGCGCTTTCAGGGATTGAATTGACAGTGAAAAATATAACCAAAATACGTAGTTTGCTTTTAGCATTACCCCTAGTATCAGCTGCCGCTATAGCAGAGGATAAAGATACTGAAGATATGAACCCGTTATGGGAGTACTGGGCAAAAAATCCTTCTTCAGTAGTGGTATATGGAAGGGCGGAGGTGTTTCTCAATAGTAATCATGGCTACAATAAAATTAATGATAACTATGAAATAGATGATTACGGCGATGGTGAGTTCTCTCAAACAGAGGTAAATACTCTCTCTTCACGCTTTGGTGTTAAGGGTGAGCTGCCGACCATGATAGAGACCCTAAAGATAGTCTACAAGTACGAGGTCGGCGTTGGAAAAGAGCTTTATTCACGCAACCAAGCAGTGGGTATTAAGTCATCTATTTGGGGTGAGGTGATGGCGGGTCGTCATGATTCTGCACTGAAAAAAACCGTCAAATCAAAGTTGACTAATCTAACCACCGATCTATTTCATAATTTCCCAGGTGCAGATTATGAGTATTCGTTGATGGGAAAGAATCGCTTAGATCATATGGTTGGTTACAAAAGCCCTACCTTGAAAGACTTTGATTACTTTATGACACTAAGCCCAGAAGAAGAAACGGAAACAGGTGATGGGAAGTCGACGGGGTTATCGCAAGCTCTGAGTTATACTAGCAAGGATCTTGGTATCTATTTGCTATTTGCAGCCGATAGAAACATAGCTAACCGTGATATCAACAGGATTATTCTTCAGTATGTAACGGGGAAATTCTACTACACCGCTGTAGTACAAGAGTCCGAGGCGCATAAAGAGTTAGCGACCAACACCCAGGATGATGATCAATACGCTATTCTTTTCAATGCTGCTTATTCTAATAAAAGATCTATCTACAAAATGCAGCTTTCTGAGTCTCGTGAGACAGATAATGAGCTAATTTTTACCAGTGAGTCCTTGAAGCAAAACGCTACAAAATCAAGGCAACTGACATTGGGTTATGATTATCTATTAACCGATGTGATCACTCTTAGCAGCTATATCTCTGCGCGAAACTATTCCTATGTTTCAGGTTATGATGGTAATGAGGAAACAGATAAAATTGCCGGTGTAGGCATATGGTTTAAATTTTAATATGTATTAAGTTGCAGCGCCTCTTTGTTTGAGGTGTTGCGATAATAAAAGTAAATCATTGCTCATAGTGTGGTAATGTTTGGCGAATCAAGGCCTATTAATTTAATGATAAAAAAGCCAGTCGTCGCAGTATTATAACTTATAATTATTTTTTAATAAGAGCTTATATTATGCCTAAAGCACCTAAGTCACATCATCATATTGGCAGTCCTAAGCGACATAAACCCCATCATCATGCCGCTGCAGGTCACCATAAACATCGTCCACCACATCATGTTGAGTGGTTGTTTAATATACATAATGAAGAGCTTACATCTCATCAAATCGGTGAGTACATAAAAAGTATTGGTAGTAAGATACAAGAGGAGGGCCGCGTTAATATTAACAATAATGAAGTTGTGCTTCCGAATGAAAACATTGAGTTAATTATCCGCCACGAAAGGGCACCCAGGGGCGAGCTTGTATTTAAGCTCGAAATGAAATGGATAAATTCAACAGAGTCGACAGAGCTAGACGCTAATGAATCGATCAATATAAGCTGAAAAACTTGAGTATTTAAGTTGCTTACATCGCTCCCTCAAGCAGGGAGGGTACGTTCAATAATAAACACGGCACTATACCTGCTGAAAATTCCTAAGCTATTAGCGGCAAGTAGAGACAGCGTTTTTAAATGCAGGCAAGGCTGTTGGGCTCGGGCTTCATTTAAAAGAAGAGTCATGGGCAAGGTTGTTAGCTTGACGACAGATAGTTCGGTGACACAGGTATAACGTGGCAATAATAGCATTATGCTACCTTTATGCTGGGATACCGCACCATGAATAAAAAGATATTGGCTGAGATACAGGCCGACAATGGATTAAATGCCGTTATACTTGAAGATCTGCTTAAAGGGCAGGGGCTTGAAGAGCAAGTTTGTGCTCAAATTGTTAATAAGGTCTATAGCCCCGAAAACCACCCACCTATCTCTAAAAAAGAACTGTTTCAATTAAATGATACGATTAGGGAAAATGACGGTGATGGTCTGAATAAAGATAAAGGTTGGTTGGACGTTATTACGGATGGACTTTCTTACCTTGCTTTTATCGGCCTGTTTAGCCTTTTCACTTGGCTTATTGTTAACGAACAATCAAGAGCTACTATTGAATTCGGTATTCAGCCGGGCTTTGTTATCTTGATTGCAGTAGCTATTATATTCTTTATTGCACTCTTAGAAGGCTCTCAAATAGCAATCATTGATATTGCTGATAAAGATCTTGCTAATGTTGCTGATCGTTATCCTATTGCTTCTCAAATACAAAAGCTAATAAGAACTAAAGAGGGTATAGAGGACTATCTTATTGGTCGTCAGCTTCTTGTCGTCGCGTTAGTGATAATATTCTCTCTAATGACGTCTTTCCCTAATATAAAAGGCGTTATTCATACTGTTAGCATTCCTTCATTTATCGATTTCATCGCTTTTAAGCTGGGTTTGCTAAATGCGCTTATTATGCTCTGGCTTGGTCAGCTTATCCCCCAGTTGCTTGCGAGCAAAGCACCACAGACAATCTTAAACTCGCGATTGATGAAGTGGGTCGTTAGGCTTTGCTTGTTTATTAGTCGCTTAAAGATCGCTAAACCATCTTCCTTCTTCGTGTCGCTAGCAAGGGTCAGTGAAAGTAAGCCCGCAATGTCTGCCTTTGAAAACTTCTTGAAATATAAGGACACCTATCGTCATCACGTTGATAGCTATGATATAAAAATATACTTTGATGAGAATATGAATCCTTCGTTAGAGGCCCTGCAAAAATTATCTTTTTCAGGCTACGTAAAGCATATTACGAGCAAGTCAATTGCAATATACGGTAATATATTGAAATATCGCTTTGATCAAGAGCACTCTGCTATTAATAAGGACTCGGTAGATATTCAAATAGCTGATGCTGACTGGGGCTCAGAGCCAATTAATAATGGTGAGATGAAATATTTCTCCCATCTGTTAGAGCCAGCTAAACGAGACTTTATAGCTGATGATAAGTTGGTGGTTGCTGAGTATTTTGAGCTAGATGAAACTGAGCAAATTGATTGTAGGATCAATAAACCGACTCGTATTCTGTCAATACAATGCAACTTCCCACGAAAACTTATTGAGAAGAGTGGCGGCAAGCAACCTGAGCTGATCATTGAACATTCGACTTTTGATGAGGCAAGCGAGGCCTTTGTCGTCGACCACTGTTATCAGTTAACAGTTAAAGAGCAGGGGGAGTTTTTTACGGCCTCCTTTGCCCAGCAGCACCCTACATTGAAGTCCTCTTATACTATAAGGTGGGCGTTTCAATAGGCCTTCAATGGTAGGTCGTTAATATAATCAATGTAATCGATAGAAAGAGGTAAGATGGATTACAGCTAGCCCTTTGATAGGGCTAGGATGCTCTTTTTTCTTGTTGATCAAGTCGCTAACGACTCTACTTTAGGTTCAAGCTTAACTTTACGTAAATCCTCATTGTTGAGCAGCTCCTTGAAGTAACCTTCCTTTCGGCTTAGGGCGCTATAATTGCCTTGTTCGACAAGCTCTCCCTGCTGAAAGCAGTAAATATAATCAGCTTTCTCGATGCTGCTTAAGCGATGCGCAACGGTCACAATCGACTTATCTGCGAGGCATTCCCTTACACCCCCCTCTACGCTGGCCTTGGTTTCGGCATCTAACGCGGATGTTGCTTCGTCGAGAACTAGCATATCGCACTGAGTTCTAATCGCTCTGGCAATCGCTAAGCGCTGACGTTCGCCGCCGGATAAGTTCCGACCTTGTTCATCAAGCTCGTGCAATATGCCTTCAGACTTATTGTTAACAAAGCTTGTCGCAGAAGAAACGCTGAGAGCATGTTCTACTTCTGCGATATCAACAGACTCCAGCTCATCAGGATAGGCAACATTATCGATGACCGAGCCTTTAAATAAGAAGGGAGACTGAGGTACATATGAGATTATTTTAGCCAAATGATCCTTGGATAGATCCCTAACTTCCACGCCGAAAATCTTTGCGCTTCCTTCATAGGATTGAATGCCGAGCATAACTTTTAACAAGGTTGACTTACCTGAGCCACTCTCACCGGCGAAACCGATTTTTTGGCCCAATAGAATTTGCATGTTAATGTTAGATAAGACTTTTATGTCTTTCGTGCCGTCGTCGATGAATACTGACAAATTCTCGCACTGAAAGAAAATAGCGTCTTTTTTGGCGGGCACTTTGCGTCCCAATAGCAAGTCATCTGATTTCATCTCATAGATTGAGCGGAGGTCGAAAATCATCAAGCTAGCTTCAAAAGCCTCATCCACTATGCGGTGTAAATCCCTGAGCGGTGTCGCTGCTGCTATATAGAGAACCGAAAAGGTAAGAATGTCGCCGGCAGTTATGAGTTGTTTTTGCAGCAAGAAAAAGCCAATAGCAATAACGGCGATAAAGCCAATGCCTTCAATCAGCATCTTTTGTGCATCGAAGAACATCATCCATTTATGATGCAGAAACTCCTTCTCCTGCAAGTTCGCTGCGACTTCTCGTGTTTTTTCGACCTCACGTTCGCTCGCTCCGGCAACCCTAACATACTCAATTCCCAGTATTAATTCCGCCAGCTTGGCGCCGATCTTTTCTTTCGCCCTAAATAGATCTATTCGAATACCTTTTTGAGAGGTGACCTGCCAAGCGGTCACTGAGCCGCCAAGAATGAGTACGACGAGCATCACCAATGCTATAGACCAGTGAAATAAGGCGGCAATAACGAGGGCTGTGATGGCGGTTATTAGGTTGGGCAGGCAGTCAAGAAAGCAAAGCTTAATTAGTTTGATGACGCCCTCAATACTCCTGTTAACTTTGATGTTTAATGCGCCGACTTGATTTTTGCTGAGCACATTAATCTCCACCTTAAGCAGATGGGCAACCACACTTACAAACTCATCTCGCTCCAGCTCGGTGGCTATTTTCTCAACAATATACTTCCTTAAGACGACGACAAGCTCGCGTGCAAAGAGCAGGCAGCCTACGATTATCGCATAGTCATATAATAGCGAAAAAGAGACGGCCGTTTGTGTTGCTTCAGTCACCATCCCGCCCAATAGGATAGCGGGATAGTTTGTCATCCAGCCAGCAAGGCACATTAAAATAACGGCAAAGCCCATCTGACGAAGCCTTTTTCCATGCAAGCTTTTAAAAATATATTTCGCCGAGACGGTAACGATGCTGAAATTAGAGGGTGTTTTGTTGTCCACTATTTTTATTCCTTTAAAGTGTGAGCGACCGGCCAGTTTTGGCTGAGTCTCTTCAATCGCTACGGCCGCTAACCCGTGCTGAATTCATGTTGCGCTATCCATGGCAAACAGGGCAGAAAATTTTAAGCGCTAGCACGGACAAAGTCGAGTATTTAGAGGTTAGTAGGCGCAATGTGCTTCCACTTCCTTGGGGGTATCAAATGGCGCAACAGCGTAGTAGGTTGTTTTAGGGCAGATCCTTTGATTTATGGCGGCTTAAAGCTAATCACGGTCTGTTTTGGAAATAAATAGTAATATTTCTCTATTTTCTATCCTCGACGTTAATGACGCATAGAGCTAGAGTGGATCGTCAGTAGAGTTATTAGTGAGGCTAACGGGGGTAGCAGGAGCGTCCGCCCTCAGCTTTTTTATATCAAGATAATATTGCTATGGCAACTTGATGTCGATTGTGTAGTTGATATCGCATTCTGAGATAAAGTCTTGGTCATGGCTGACTAAAAGAAAGCTCCCGTTAAACTCTTTCAGTGCCCTAGCTAAAAGTGTTTTCGAATCAAGATCAAGGTGATTGTCAGGCTCATCAAGTAGCAGCAGAGGGTTTGCAGCTTGCCGACTAGCTACCAGCATCGCCAACTTCATTTTCTCACCGCCGCTCAGTTGTTTGACTAAGCGATGCACGCTTTCATGCCTAAAGCCAATTCCGGCGAGCATTGTTCGTGCATGGTGCTCTTCTACGGTAGGGCAGTGTAGGCTAAGCGTCTCGAGCAATGATAGCTCTTTGTTTAGCAAACTGAAGTGTTGATCGAGATAATAGAGTGGGGCGTTCACACTGGCCTCACCTGAAGCTACAGGCAACCTGCCTAGTAACGTTTTTAACAGTGTCGACTTGCCGCTTCCGTTGCGGCCTGAAACATGTACTTTGCTGCCCGTTTTAACAACAAAGCTGATAGGTTGTTGCATGCCATGGGCTAATACGCAGTCTGTGAAGCTGACGAGTGTTGTTATTTTGCTGTGCGTTGTTGTAATAGTGAATGCCTGCTGTTTTAGCTTCTCTTGACGGGCTTGTAATGACTGGTATTTCGCTTCTAGCCGTTCTCGTCTGCCATGATCATTCTTGGCGCGATTTGCTGCTGAAGCTGTAGCCATGCTCCGCATTGTGTTCATCGCAATCTTAGGCTGGCTGCCTTGGCGGCGATCTTGCAAACCTTTTTTAGCCCGTATATCTGCCTTCTCACGGTTCGATTGGCTTTCTTTCTTCAGCTTTTTCTGGTGCCGTTGCACATTATCAAGCTGCCGCTCGATGGCTAACTTTTCAAGTTGTTGTTGCTCAAAGAATGTATCGAAGTTGCCACCATATTGGCGCAGGCCGAGCCCGCTTAAATGCCAGATCTGTGATACTTGGCGTAGTAGCATACGATCGTGACTAATAAGAAGGATGTGGCCATTGAACTGTGCCATCTCCCGCGCTAGCCACTGCCTTCCTTCGTGATCCAAATGATTTGAGGGTTCGTCAAGAACCAACAGATCTACCCCTGAATGAAGAAGCTTCCACAGTTTAAGGCGGGTCAGTTGGCCACCGCTGAGCTCATCGCATTTTTTATTGAAACCGTCGTTAAGACCCAGCTCGGCAAAGAGTAGTTTGAGCTCGTTTTCCAGCCGCCACTTATCACCGATAATTTCTAAGCAGTTATCATCGTAATGGCCTCGCTCTACCTGCCTTAACGCACCTAAAATAGAGTCGAGCTGTAAATATTGCAGCAGAGTCAAGTGACTTAAGTCGGTTGTCGACGTGAGTTGACTAAAACTTTCTACACTGCCGTTTAGTATCACGTTACCATCACTCGGCTTACGCTGTTTCGCTAAGATTGAGGCGAGCACGGATTTTCCGCAGCCGTTGCGTCCGATCAAGCCGGTGCGTCGCGCCGACAGCTTGCAGGATATATTGCTAAATAGCATTTCACCGCTATCGAATTGGTAACTGATTTGCTGTGCTTGAAGTAGTGGCATGTATTGCCTCCTGTGTATCAGGGTGGCAATAGGCGTAGCGAGTAGAGAATGGCAGTGCTTAGAATGAGTTGCAGCAATGCTACAAATACCGTTAAGCAGAAGACGAAGCTACGCCTACTAACCCTGTTAATCCAAAGTATAAAAAATGAAGATGGATGACAGGTGTTAGTAAATCATCGTGGCGTAGTGCTCCGTAAAAAGTGTTTTTCGAATTCTAAACGCTATTAACCTAAACTGGCAAGCATTTTTATAATCATGATGAGATGGCGTGGTGTATAATGTTGTTTAAGATACCTTCTTTATAAATAATCTACTACTTTATACTTCTCGAATATCACCATATAAATCCCGCATTGGCATACCTGCTTCTTGGCAAATAGGCCTTTCATGGCGATAAACATTGTCATACTCAATTCTAACGCTCCATGGCTGTCTAGTATGACCTGTTGCGCTGTACTCGGCTCTTGCTTGCCCAAAGGTTCGTCCATGTGCTCTTTGAGCGAAAGAACGAGCGGCATTATTGATATCACCTAAAAAGGCTGCCGCGAGCCCACGACCTCCATTAACCCATAGCTCTGGTTGTTCTATTTTTTGTATTGCATGCCCTAGCTCATGGAAGAAAGCAATGTACGGATGCATATTTTGGAATCCTGCGTGTGTGGTGGCGCCGCCTGGGTTCACTTGAGCGACAATATCAACATTAATATAAATGATGCTTCCTCCATGTTGGCCGACTGTCCCTCCACCATAGGCAGGGGTGCCTTCCCCATCATCAAAGCATGTGTATCCACCATGTTTCATTCCTACTAGATATATATTCTCGTCACTATCATGGGCTATATTGAGCAGCCTTTTTGCTGTAGGTGAGTTACTGTCAGCCCAACACTGAACCTGGTATAGATATTGGCGCATTGCAACTTTGCCTGCTATTCCAGTCGCTCTTCTCCTTGATAACCCCATAACATTGTTTATTTGGAGTCTTGAAGGGCCGCCTACGCTATCCCCTGAACAAAAAATAATAGACATAATATTATACACTCTCTCTAAAATTATATTGATGGCTGCAGATAAGTCATCTTCAGCCTTGGCGTCAGTGTGCTACTTGGAACTTTTATTGGTTATTACATTCTATTTCTCGGTTAACGTGATAATAAGGTTATTAACCTTTAGCAAATTAAATGCCGACTTTGTTTTGTGTTTGGAATAGAGGGTTGAATACTTCTTTTTTCGTAATTCATCATGAGAAATATTAGTGAGATATCGCTTGTTTCTAATAATGTTTAAATTTATTTGCCAGCATATAAGGCATTAGCTTTTATTCTGCACTAATACCGACCAGTCTGTTTTCTCGATACAATGCAATGCCGTTCTGATATACGCATTTGTTCAACTTGTCGATTACTAAGACGCATCATGGGGTGATGAGCGTGTTATTTTCGGTTCTTGCATGTTTTCTCGCTAGCCATAAGCCGTTACGCTGAGGCGGGATTAGATGAAACGAAGATCAGACAAGGAAGTGTTATGGAGCAGCCGAATAATATAGAGGGCTTTATTGCCGCTTTGGATAGCTACTTGCCAGAAGGTGCCGGCGATAGAGCAGAACAATATCAGCCAGATAGCAGTGATGTGTTTATTGCCACGTACCCTAAGAGTGGTACCACTTGGATGCAGCAAATAGTACATAGTTTACGCTCAAACGGTGACATGTCGTTTGACGACATCTCCACCATCGTGCCGTATCTTGAGGGCGGCGATCAGATGGTCCCGGACTTATACCAGCCACAAGTGGCAAGGCCACATGCTTTTAAGACTCACTTTCATGCAGAACGCTTGCCCGAGGGTGGGCGATATATCTTCACCACCAGAGACCCTTACGATGTGGCGATGTCATACCATCAATATATGGAGGGGTGGTTTTTTCAGCAAGGCAGTATCTCCATGGAAGAGTTTGCGCTCGAGTATATGTTTGACGATCCGCATCTCGAGCACTATTGGCATCATTTAGCCAGCTGGATCAAACGAAGAGAGGAGGAGAATGTTCTGTTTATGGCCTACGAAAACAACTGTAAAGATTTCAGCGGTGCGGTGAATAGGGTAGCTCGATTCATTGGCGTTGACGATGAAGCCTCAATTAATACTGCCATTAAAAATAGTTCGTTTGAGTTTATGAAGCAGCATGCCGGTAAGTTTGATGAACGTACAATGCAGCTTGTTTACGGTCAGCAACCTGACCAGGCAACTTCTGGGAAAATTCATCAAGGTAAGAGCGGTAAAGGTGAAGCTTTTGGAGAGGCAGTTAAACGTGCTTTTGACGCTCGTTGGGCGGAATATATAAAGCCTTTAGGGTATGATGACTACGAGGCATTGCTTGCTAGTTGTTGATTAATACCTTATCTAACTAAGTGCATGTAGTACCTGGCCTGCGTCTATTATTCCGGTTCTAGGGGCGTTGGTCAGGAAGAAAAGCGATAAACATATTTCCTACGCTTTATAAGCCAAAAACCTAATTAATATTACGGTAAGTGTCATAAATTTCGACACATCGACTACTTCTTCGCATCAATTCAAGTCAATAATAACGTACTCAATGAGTGATTAACTCTGATCGATGTTTCTATGAAATATCTAAAGCCTCTATTAATCCAAGAGAAATAGAGGGCGATGTATTGTCGCTTAGTCTTCATTTGTATTCCCCCCAGTGTGGATGCTTTTACTCCTGTTTGTTTTCGTTAGTGTAGGGTTTGTTAAAGGGCTCGCGTACGGAGTAAGAATGCCATAAACTGTTAGTCTCGCTAGCGAATATAACGACACGGATATGTCTATTATAATCAAGGATAAAGATGGTAATGATTTTGACATCCTCTTGGGTGGCGGTCGTCAATGGCCATCGAAAGATAACTTAGCGCAGTGTCCGATTATAGGTCGAGCTGAGTTAGAGCGTTTTGACCCGCTTGAGCTTTATAAAGCGGTCAATCATTTCTATCGAGGTTACGCCAAAGGCTATTTGTATCGCTGTCTTGAGGCACGCACACCTTCCTCTGGTTATCGTGGTCGTGTTGATTTATTACCTGTTTGTCCCAAGATCGCGCTAGGTGACGCGATGGTCAACAGTGAGTTGATCTTAGTTCGCAGCAATGGATCGAGTACAACGCCACCACGCTCACAGTTACGCCTAGAGATTGCCAATGCCTGTAGCGAGATCCTGATGGATGAGCGGCAACACGCTAAGATGCTCGCGGCGCAGATGGGGCGAGAGGGGACAATTAATAAGGCCTTAATCTATACCGGTGCGGCGATGACTGGGCTAGGGCAGCCTGCATGGGGCTTAGCGGTCTGGCTCAAGGATGTTAGCGACCTGATGAACCCAGTGGTGCGAGCACAGCATGCCTTCCGTGCGATACAGGCGGGAGCAAACAGTGATGACTTTATCACCGCTAGCAAGGAAAGCTTGGCGGCATCAGAGTGGCGCGAGCTCGTCGATGTCTTAGGGTTTGACCCAAATAAGCTGACTCTTCAGCATTTGCAGCAAGCGATGGCCGCAGCGGAAATGATCTACGAGGATGCGGAGCTACGTGGCGATCTGACGCGTTTCGCCAAAGGCTACGCCGATGCTCAGCACGCCATAGAATATACCACGATGGCCGGTGCAGCGGTGTTTGAATTGATTTTGACCCTCTTGCTGCTAGCGATCGGGGGGGCTGGCGCAGTGGTCAATACGGCGAGAAAATCGCTCCAGACTCCGAAGTTCAACAAGCTCGGTGACTTGTTGTTGAGCTATACCGGTGGTGGCAAGAAAAAGAAAAGCCAGCACGAGGTGGGTAGTGATGCCGATGCTCAGCCATCTTCGCTTGCAGACTTCGAATCTGAGGCGGCCGGGAGCTCAGCGCGCTGGATCGAACCGGCTACAAGCAACAGGCGAGGGCCTCCGGTTGAAAATGCTGATAATAACAGTATGATGCATGAGGTAGATGTTGTTCCAGACACTGTTGATAGGGTAGCGCGTTTAGAAATGCTCCAAAACGTGCGTAAGTCGCTCCAATCAAGTAATCCTGGAGATATTCTTGAAGGTCAAGTTGCTCGTAGATACAAAGATCAGCTCCAAAATTTCAATAAAAAATTCGGACCTAATGGGGCGGATGGCGAGATTGATGTTGAGCTGCCTAATACTATAATTGAAGTTTCTGTTGGCCTGAAAAAAGGTAGGAAGGCTCGTATTCAGAGGGAGAGGTTGCTGAGTGAAACCTTGAACCCGAATCAAAAACCTGTCATACAATTTTCTAAATCGCATAAGCGAATGACCTCCGCGCAACGTCAGCATCTACTGGACAGTGGGCTTCATGATGTAGCGGCATCTTTTGATGAATTGGATGAAATTATTAGGGATCTTCACCAATAGAAATAGAGGGGAACGATGGAATCCATAGCTGTATTTTTAACGTCAGACATTGATTATGTAAGTAGTGAGCTTTTCAACTTTGGAGTTAAGGGGAGTGATATCGAGAAGCTCTTCTTTGATGGTGTTGAGGGCTCGAATCTTTATCTTTGTTTATATCCATTTGTGGATGAAGATGAAGATGTCAGAGTGGAAGTTGTTGGAGTGGAGCCTAAATTAGAGTTCAAGACGGTTTTAGGCATTGACGTTGGTCGGTCTTCTAATAGTTGGCTTGCTTGCTTAAAACTAATTGCTAGTCTTGTTGAAAAATTTCAGGGTGGAATTCTAATTGATGATTCTGTGGGTGATTATTGGAGGCCGACGGAAATAAACAGCCGAACGAAGAAAAAGGGCAAAGAATTTTTAGAGCCTTATATCGGCAGGGTGGAAATTGAACGTATTTGGAATAATCTGGCTTAGCCCGTAGCTCCAGACACTAAACTAAGAAATCCTGATCGATTCGATTTTGAGGTTAATAGGCAAGGGATACCGTCTTCCTATCTAGATGAAGTAGCAGATTGAATCAAAGTATGATGAGTTGGCTGAAGAAGGTGCTTATTACAACACATTGGTTAGAAATTGTGTTGATTCAAACCCTCATGGCATTAATCTAAAAGAAGCTCATTTAATCATGGGTTATACAACTAACTTTTTCCAAAAAACGCTGAATAGTTGAGTTTTAGTGGTGAAATACTGTCTAAATCCGCAAGAAGGTTAGTTAACTCGGTAAATTCAGCATTAGATAAACTTCCATGAGCCCAATAGGACACCCACCCTCAGCACCCGGTGCTGTATAGGCTGGGTTTAATCCTTCCTTTGATTCTTTTGCTTTGCGGCGAGGCGGGCAGCACGGAGTGTATGTAGAGCATGGATGAAACTCATGATATCGCTAGGTTCTCGCTAGGTTTTCCTCGTTGCTAGCTTGAGCTAATAAAGGAAGCGACCATCAAATAGCTGCCTATTGTGTGATTTTAGGCTTACATCTCACGCTAGTCGTTGGGAGTAGTAAGGAACTGATCAATGGGGGGGGAATTTATTTATTGCACGTAAAGGAAAGACAATAGTGACCTTGTCAGCGGTCACTATTATTTCTTTCGAATATAATTAAGCTTTTCTACGACGAGCTATTCCAACGAGGCCTACAAGGCTTGTTCCAAATAACCATGCTGCTGCGGGAATAGGCACCTCATTAGTTTCGATAACAATGCGTTCAATAACAAATCCAGCTTGAGTTCCTTGGTCGTGGTCAAATGAAAAAGTATTGAATAAGCCAATATCAGAGAAATCAATAATTCCTTGGCCATCAGGCTCTGTTGTCGTAATAGTGCTGCCATCGAATGTGGTGCCAAATTGATTGGTATAAGCAATGTTGGCAGCGCCATTTTCTGTTGAAAAATTAAATAGTGTTTCAACGGGAGTAATTGTAACTTCAGCGCCACTTAATGCATCGAACTCAATTTCTATAGAGCTTATCGATTCAGAAAAGCTTAAGGAGTAGCTTCCTCCCGTATTACTGCCGCCAAGGTGAAGCCCGGTATATATTCCACTGCCGATGAAAGCTATGCTCCCACCTGTATTACTTGTTGTGAGTGTGACCCCATCAACGCTGAGCGGATTGCCAGAGGCAAGGTCAGTATCTGTAAAAGTAACGATTGCACCGTGTGTATTAACTGATAGTGCGAGTGTTGCCGCCGTCAATGCGATTGTCTTAAAGTTCATTTTCGTATTCCATTTTTTGTTTGTGTGTCCTTACGCGGCGAGATTCTAACTTGTGTTAATTGCTTCAGCAATCATTTTTTTTAAATCGTTTTCTGCGAATAAGTTCACGTAGTAATTAAGCGACAAATCTACTGTTAATTTAATCAAGTTGCGCATTCTTATTTAATGACTTTATATAAACTTCCGCTTGCAGTTTATACCTTGTTTCGTGTCATTCTCTTTGTAATTATCGGCTTACGATTGTCTGTCGTTCTATTTTGAGGAGTTTTTCTCGAATTGCATGTGCCTTTCTGACGGCGGTGCTTACTTTGAGTTATGATGAAAACTCACACTTTGATGTGGGGGCACTATCGCTGCTATTCGTTGTTAGGCTAGTTTTAGGGTATTGATGCTATGCGTTCCATAAATAACGTTATTGCTTAACTTGAAAAGAAAATATGGTCTTAGTACTAATGTCGCTTTTAATTACACACACACTAGGCTTTGGCTTTATATCGGCGTTAGTCATATTTTAGTCAAATGGGTAGGTGGTGGCGACAAGGTAGGTCGATATGCCTTTCGCCTCGCTATCAAAGCGTGAATATTTTACACCTGGCCCCCAATTTTGACACTGAATGCCGCCGATTAGACTAAGCTCGGTACTATTTCCGCCTCATAGAACTTCGAATTTTTTTTTAATGTCTGCCAAATGACTGCGCTCGACTTTTATGTCGAGTCGCAGTGCAGAAAAAACTCAGTAAAACAGGTGTAGAGAGTCGTGCGGGTGAATGTAGTGTGTATGTAAACGTTTATTTGTTTAATCCTTACTTATATTGTTGCTCTTTTTGTTCAGGTGGTTCTAGTTGTTGGCATCATAAATAACTAAGAAGCTGTTGAAGCACAGGTATTTGAGCTCGTTGTTCTAACATCGTTACCATATCTTGGCGCTTTTCTGATTCGCTAATGTTCAATGCGAGTTTGGCGAAGTCAAGGGCTTCCAGTGTTTGTCCTGTCTCGGCAAGGCACCAAGCCATGCTATCTGCCCAGTGTGAAGTGATGCCGTAGCCAATGGCTTTACGCAGCAGCTTGATGGCAGTAGGGCAGGCATCGTTTGACTTTGCATACCATGCTTGATCGGCATAAGACTCTCCGAGCAGGGTGTAAAGCCTTGGGTTGTATTCAAAGTACTCTTGCTGTTCCTCTGCGAAACGTTCCATTTTGGCGTGGCTGCCGCCCCAGCGGGGCTTGAGCTTATCGAGGTAATAATCACGAATATAATAGTTGGCAGGGTATTGCTCAATGGATTGGTCAAGGGTCGATTTAAGATCGATTCTGACACCTCTAGCACTACTAGCCGTAATTAAGTACAGGTAGACAGGTAATAGTTTTGCGTTCTGATCGAGTGACAGTCGTAGGTCTTTCAAGCCTATTTTGGTTAATCGAGCGTGCTCTACAAACTGTGCTTCTGTGACGCATCGAGCAAAACAGGTCCCGCGTACATCGGCGCCTTTAGAGGTATACCAAATTCCGCGTGCAGCATAAGCGTAACTAGATCCCGTAGCCGCAACCCATTCATCTAATAGGGTCTCTGACTCTATCGAATTTATGATGTTGTTATAGATTGCATAATATGACCACTCTTTAGTGATATCTACTTGGACTGTTTGTTCAATATCGGCAATGATCTGTTCGAGGCCGATAAAATCTTTATCAGCGAGATGCTCTTTAACCGTATCTGCTTCTCTATGATGGCTCTCGATGTTGTTATGCATAGCCCAAGCAGCTGCTTGAGCTTTTGCTGATTGTCCGATCAGGCTGAAGTCCGGGGGATTGAAATAAGAGAGCCTAGAGAGGAGTATCGCAGCCACAATCGCGATGCCTGTACCTATACGAAACCAGGGTAGGGGGGGATGCTCTACCTTTGGTCGCCTGTTTTGTTCTTCTTGCCTTAATGCTTGCTCGGCGATGTCGTTTTGTTTGGCTTGGCCCTCAATGTATTTGGTGTAAAAAATACCGCAGTGCGGGCACTCGTTACCGTTTGCTCTCGGCTTTGAGCACTTCGGGCAGAATTTGTTGTTGTAGTCTTCAGTAGAGTGGTCATCGCTATGGCTTAAGGTCAGCTTTTTTGGCTTGTCTTTATTGCGCTCAGCTGCAGTGCTGTTAACGGGGCTGTCCAAGGCGTCGTGACGCTGTATGCGCACGTTGACACCGGCGCTATAGAGTTTCTGTTGATAAACGCTAGCCGTCGCCTTACTGATGTCTTTTTTAACGACGACCTCACGGCCCTGTAATAGTCGCTGAGCGTTGGCAGGTGAAAGCTTGAGCAAGGTAATAAGGCCTGCAATTGCCTGTTCCTGGCTATACCCTTCGGCGGGGGTGCCCTCTGTAATGACTTTCCATAGCCCGTCGCTCATAGCGTCTCCAATGGTAAAACTGTTAGATTATTTGAATATGATATAACGATTGCCTGCTGGAATAATAGACGCACAGGCTTCAAGCCAATTAGGGTTACTATTATTGGTGCTGACTCCGGGGGGATAGCTCAGTTATCCTACGCTATAATTTACGCGATTCGTCTCGATCAGGAATGAATATGCCGCTAAATAGCGCATAACATTGCGCTGTCACCGTCTTTCCGTATAGCAAGATGTTAAGTAATAGTGTAAAATTTGATCGAAATTATAATCATCTTGTTTTTAGCTCTCGTACTTTATCGCCCATACAGCCTTATGTCTGTAGTAGGAAACGGAAGATCAATCCGTTCAGTGGTGAGACCTAGGTATGAAAACATACTACGCTAATCTTATACGGAGCACTTTCTGAGAGTTTTATGCCGATTAAATCCAGTATTAATCCATCAGTTTTCTTCCCATCTGTTTTTCTTATTGTTCTTATGGTCTTTGTCGCTGCCGTTTGGCCGAATGAGACCCACCTATTTTTTAAGTCAGCGCAATCATGGTTCGAGATTCAGGCCGGTTGGCTGTACATCTTGGGTGTTGCTATTTTCCTGATATTTATCATATTTGTCATGTTTAGCCGGTTTGGTAGTATCAAGCTTGGCCCTGATCATGCGGAGCCTGATTACAGCTATAAAAGCTGGATCGCGATGCTGTTTTCGGCGGGTATGGGTATCGGTTTGATGTTTTTTGGTGTGGCCGAGCCGGTGATGCATTACATGACACCGCCGGATGCCGACCCGATGACGATCGAAGCGGCCAAGGCGGCAATGAAGATTACCTTCTTCCATTGGGGGATTCATGCTTGGGCTATCTATGCTGTCGTGGCACTTAGTCTTGCTTACTTTTCTTATCGCCATAAGCTGCCACTACTGCCACGCAGTGCGTTATACCCACTGATTGGTGAGCGTATCTATGGCCCGATCGGCCATGCAGTGGATACCTTTGCAGTACTAGGCACGATGTTTGGTGTCGCCACCTCACTAGGCTTTGGCGTACTTCAGTTAAATGCCGGTCTCAATTATCTCCTCGATATCCCTGTGGCGGCCAGTGTCCAAGTGGTGTTAATTATAGTGATATCACTGATCGCGACGTTGTCGGTGTTCTCTGGCTTGGACAAGGGGGTTAAGCGTTTGAGTGAGTTGAACCTCGGCTTGGCCACGTTACTGATGCTCTTTGTCTTAGTGTTTGGGCCTACCGTTGTGCTGCTACAATCTTTTGTGCAGAACACCGGCGCTTACTTCAGCGAGATCGTGAGTAAGACATTCAACCTCTATGCCTATGAGCATAAAGATGATTGGTTGGGGGGCTGGACTCTGCTGTATTGGGGCTGGTGGATTTCTTGGTCACCCTTCGTTGGTACCTTTATTGCGCGTATCTCGCGCGGCAGAACCATACGTGAATTCTTGGTCGGTGTGTTGTTCGTGCCTTCAGCGTTTACCTTCTTATGGATGACTGTATTTGGCAACACGGCTATCGATGCCATCATGAACCACGGCGCTAGCTATCTTTCCGACGCCGTCGGTACAGATGTCTCGGTCGCCTTATTCGTCTTCTTCGAGCACATGCCGCTATCAACATTACTTTCGACTATTGCGCTGTGTTTGATTGCCACCTTCTTCATTACCTCATCGGACTCGGGTTCGCTGGTTATCGATAACCTGACCTCTGGTGGCGATCTTAATGCACCGGTTTGGCAGCGTGTTTTTTGGGCGCTGTTGCAGGGTGTTGTTGCTGCGGTCTTGTTGCTGGCAGGTGGCTTGCAAGCTCTGCAAACGGCGGCGATCGCTAGCGCCTTGCCCTTCCTGTTGGTGATGTTGTTGATGTGTCTGGGGCTTTATAAGGCACTGCAAGAGGATTGGTTAAAGATTAAAAGTGTGCAGCAGCATAATACGAGCGTGCAATTTACTGAGACCAATGTGAGCTGGGAGGATCACATGGATGTATTGATCTCTCGCCCGACGCAAGAAGAGGCACAGAGCTTCCTCGATAATGTCGCGAAACCGGCGTTGATGAAGATTTGCGAGAGCTTTGCTAGTCGTGAGATATCCGCCAAGCTGCTTAATTTAGAGAGTCGACTACGCTTTATCATTGTCAATGATGATCATGACGACTTTGTCTATGGCCTACGGGTGCGTGCTTTTAGTAGTCAGGCAAATGCGATAGAGCCGCACGAGAGCAATGATGACGAAAAGTATTATCGTGTTGAGGTGTTCCTAGAGCACGGTGGTCAGCATTATGATGTTATGGGCTTCACTCAGGAGCAGATATTGGCCGATGTTGTCACTCAATATGAGAAGTACTTACACTTCTTGCACCTATTGAACTCGGAGTACCTGGGGAGCAATTCAGCAGAAAGCTAATAGGGCGTGACTACAGTCAGTGTGACTATTGGCTAGCTAAAAACAAACAAGGGCGCTACAGCGCCCTTGTTTGTTGTTGCTTTCACGTAAGCATTAACCGACGCTTTTCTTAACCTGCTCGATGGCTGCTTCGAAGCGGTCGGGGGCAAGTCCTGGGACGACGACAATGTCATCGGCCTTAGCATTCTTGCTAGGCATGAAAAACAGTGTCGGTGTGCCACCTAGTCCCAAGCCTTGGAATAACTTTAGGTTGTCCATGTAGTGATTGCTAGGCTTGAACTTGCTGATATCACCACCAGCGACCTTAATTTGTTTGTTGACATCGTCAATGCTGAGTTTGCCTTCGTTTTTGCCTGTAGCGAACACACCGTCATGGTACTTCACATAGGCCTCGCTACCATAGCTCTTGTATAACCATAGGCCAGCTTCGGCGGCGTATTTAGAGGCTTCCCAACGTTGCGCGAAGATAGGGCTCTCTTTGAAGACGAACTTAACATCGGGGTTTTCATCGATGAGTTTCTGTACGCTCGGCATTGCTCTGGCGCACATAATGCATTGGTAGTCGAAGAACTCGACAACAGTAACTTTCGCGTCAGCAGGCCCAACAAAAGGGCTGCTCGGGTCTTGAGTAAGTTGCTGTTGCTGCGCTTCAGCTGCTTTCAGCATTGCATTGTTCTGTTGCTGCTCTGCCTTCTCGCGCAGATTTTTAGAGGCTTGTACGAGAAATTCGGGGTGCTCACTGAGGTATTGCCCTGCGATTTCGCCGATCTCTTGCTTTTGCTCCGCGTTGAGCTTCGAAAGGTCAAGTGTTGATTGATCGCTCTGGCAGCCAGCTAATGCCATTGTTGCCGCGGCGATTAGTATCGGTAGTTTCATTCTTTAGCCTTGATCTGTTGAAGTATAAGTTGCGCATTATAGGCGGGATATTATTGGTGCCGTCATTGATTAAGATTATCTTTTGTTAAACCAACAGGCATGAGATTAAAGTGGTTATTCTTTTTCCTTTTAACCGACTGATTCACAAGCTTATATTTAGCCCCGTTATTGAGCTTTCAGCCCTAAACAGAAGGCTGGCTATCGTTGTTATAGTTGAAAGTGGAGGGGGTTTATAATTTGGAAGGCGGCTTTTGACTGTAATTCGCCTGCACAAAGCAGGCGTCTTATCGTCTAGCATTGCTTATTAAGCGATGTGACTGGAGACTTTGAATATATGTTGAAATGATGGTGGCTGATGAATATCGATACGTATATTCAGCTTTCTGGCCACATCGTTCGCTGAAATGAGGCCACGGATATGATGCTTATCTTGATCAATGACCAGCATGTGGTGAAGCCCCTTTTCTTGTAGTACTCGTACCACGTCGCTCACTACAGCCGTTTTCATCTGCTGGTAATCAAGCGCGAGGAGTTTGTCCCTTGGTACCATGAGGTCTTGGACGGTCAGCTCAGTGAAGTTACAACCTAACTGTGTGCCGCGTTTAATTAGTCGGCGATGTAATAACTCCTTCTTGCTGATGATACCGATAAAGTTATTGTTCTTATCGACCACTAGACGCATATAAGTGTGCGTTTTTTCCATGATATCGACAGTGTTCGGTATCGAGGTGTCGACATCAATAACCATCGGTTGTGAATGGTCGAAGTCGGTGAGGATTGACAGGGCAGGGGAGCTGAGCAGGGTGGCCTGCTCACCGGAGGACCAAAGCAAATGGTCGATTGAAGCTGTGCTAAATAATTCTAAATTTCTCATAATCCTTCCACCTTATTCTATAAGTAAATCACTTTACTAATTTAATGTACGTGCCCACCTGTGTTTTTATGTTTTCAGTGAATACTCTTTTTGTGTTTTGTATACAGTGACTTTGCGCTGTTTACGTCTATCAATGTATGTCAAAAAAAGTCGCTGGGTCAATCGATAATCTGGTAATTAAATTTAATTAATTGCACAAGTTAAAATTTTAGTAAGACTTTTAGAATGCGCTTGTAACTTGTTTGATATTTGCGGTATGTGAAGTTGGTTGTGATAGATGAATGATATTTTAAATAGTAAAAAGCCCGGATAAACCGGGCTTTTTTTAGTGCTTAATTCAGATTACTTTTCTGCAATCTGCTCTGCAACTCGCATGCCGCTGCGAACAGCGCCTTCGAGGTAGCCGATATAGTCTACGGCAGTATGCTCACCTGCAAAGTAAATCTTGCCGGCTGGCTTTAGGAATGCGTTCCAGTGACGAGTCATTTGTCCTGGGCCATACGCAGTAAAACCACCCATGGTGTAAGGGTCGCGATGCCATGCATGTACTGAAGCAGACTCGAAATATTGTTGAGAGCCGGGGTACATCTTCTCCATCTGCTCTAGGCGATCTTCGATAATTTTGTCTTCAGACCAGTTAATTTGATCGTCAGTAAAATCACCTGAGGTATAAGAGACTAGAATGCCACCTTCACCACCTTGACGCTCTGTGCTTTCCCAGACCCAGCCAATTGGTAGTTCAGAGAGAGTATCGCCGCCTAAACCTTGCTCAATCCAGAATCTTTTGCTGTATTTCATCAACACTTTGGTGTGTGAACCATAGTTAATTTCAGCAGCAGCCCTTAGCTTTTTCTTTGGTAGCTCAGGCTGAAACTTAATCTTATTCAATACCGGTAAGGGAACAGTGACAACAGCGACATCGGCTTTGAACTTTTTGCCAGCAGCGGTCACTGTCACGCCCTTCTTATTTTGACGTATCTTTGTCACAGGGTGGTTGAGTAATACGGGGCCGTCAATATGATCAACATAAGCCTCTGCAAATGCGCGACCACCGTCGAGGAAGCGTTTAACTTCTATTTTGTTGTCGCTGACATTTTCGTAGACTTTAGATTGATGTGAGAGCCAAAGCAGAGAGACGTCCCTAGGCTCGTCATACTCGCTGCGGATGGAGTGTTCAGCGAGGGTTTTAGCGAGAGGTGATAAACCTAAGCTGTCAATCCACTCTTGACCACTGATATTGTCAAGTTTCTTAGCGTTCGGCGCTAGATCTGGACGCTTATAGTCTGGCACGTTTAAAGCCAGGTCTTCGAAAGCTTCCCAAAAACGATCCATTTCACGCTTTACTGCTCGTGAATATTCCGCTTTGAAGTCTCCGTAAGGCACGAGCTTACCATCGAGATAGTAGGCACCTTCCTCGACATTCTCCCAATTACCCGCGTCAACTATTGCTACGTCAAACTTCTTTGCATAGCGAAAAATTTCTGAGTGAACCTTTTTGTGATCGAGTAGCTCTCCGCCAATCTCGCCATGCTTATCACCCATGTCGAGTGTGCCCATGCGCCCACCTACACGGTCTCTTGCCTCTAATAACGTGACTTGGTAGCCTTTCTGTTCAAGCTCATACGCAGCCGTTAGTCCTGCTAGGCCTGCACCGACGACGATTGCCTTGTGCTCGTCGGCACTAGCGCCTTGAATTTGCAACAAGCAAATGAAGCACATTAAGCCTGCAGCTAACTTCTTCAATAAAGAAGGGATCATAATATATCCTGATAGGTTGTTATTGTTACGTGTGGCTAGCATGCTTTTACCCAGCTTTGCCGTAACTATTTGTTTTATTTTGTTTAATTTCATTTCTAAGATGCGCTCACTTGCCGTGACGGTATCTTTGCCGCCGTAACGAGATTGCACCATAATGTATCTTATTGAATTTTTGGTAATATTGAAACAATGCGACGCATGTGTTTTTGATATTATTGTCTGCTGCTTGTTTTTTGATCTAACATATTTGCTAAGTCTCCTGTAGTTAGAGACAAAAAAGCCGGGAAACCCGGCTATGAACTTAGCAGATGATAGCTTCTAGGGGGAGATTAATACCGGTAGGTTATGTCGACGCCGTAGCTGCGTGGATCACCAAAGGTCACTGAGCGCCCTAGCTGTTGACCAAAGTCGATGCCGTGGACGTAGTACTCCTCATCGGTCAGGTTTTTACCCCAGGCCGCAATTTGCAAGTCGCCTTGGCTGATACCTATGATTTCTGATAATACGATACGGCCGTTAACAATGGAGTATGAGCTTTGCTTCATCCCTCCGGTAGGGTTAACCACGCTGGGGTCGAATACATCGGTGTTAAAGTCGCTGTCACTTTGCCAGCTATAGTCGGCGAAGGCGCGTAACTGGCCGATACCGATATCGGCAATAAAGTAGTCTGCGCTTAGGCTGAAAGTATTGTTTGGTGTACTGCTCATGTCAGCATTATTTGCAATGTCGACTCCACCTTTGACATATTCTTTGTAATCAATGTCGGTGTAACCGTAGTTAGCGTTGACGGTAAGATCCTCAGAGATAAGGGCGGTTAATTCTATTTCTCCACCATAAACTGAAGCTTTACCTGCATTGGTAATGATGCCGCCCATGATACCGAGA
Source organism: Sinobacterium caligoides (assembly GCF_003752585.1). Classification (NCBI taxonomy): domain Bacteria; kingdom Pseudomonadati; phylum Pseudomonadota; class Gammaproteobacteria; order Cellvibrionales; family Spongiibacteraceae; genus Sinobacterium; species Sinobacterium caligoides. The sequence goes on along the minus strand of NZ_RKHR01000003.1, from coordinate 78,551 downwards.
CCGGGGTTAAATTCGCTGTCTACGACTTGCATATCGGTGTAATCGTTATAGAAGACAGCTGCGTTCAGGCGCATCCGGTTTTCAAACCATTCTGATTTCATACCGAGCTCGTAAGAAGTCATATCTTCAGGTTTAAAGGCAGTTTGAAATTCTTCGGCCGTGGCTGTGCGGGTATTGAAGCCGCCGCTACGGAAGCCGGTAGCGATCTTAGCGTAGGTGCTTAAGCTGTCAGTCCAAGCAAAGTCGACGGTGATTGTCGGTGTTGTTTTAGTAAAGGTATCCTCTGCCTCTGCTCTTGGCATAGGTGATGGTAGTGGGAAGTCATTGAATGTTCTGTCATAACCAAGGTACTGGTCTTTCTCATCACGCGTGTAGCGCAAACCGAGAGTGAAGCTCATGCGCTCTTCGAGAAACTCAGGTGTATAGGTAGCCTGGCCATAGGCTGCGTAGGAAGTGTTATCCATACCGTAACGGCCTATTGTCGATACCCATCCCATCGTTGCTGGCGGATTTTTACCTGGGTTTAGAATTGTTTGTGGGTTCCATACATCACCTTGCTCGCTGAAGTAATAGAGTCCAATGGCATAGTCTAAGCGATCATCTAGTGTGGTACCGACAGCCTGTAACTCTTGACTGAGCTGTTTAACATCTGTTGTCGAGTTGGAATAGAAAATGCCGTTAGGTGAATAATCACCAGCTTCTTTTTGAGCTTGTTTGCGGTAGGCGCTGATAGACTTGAAGGTCACGTCTCCGAGGAAACCAAGGTCTGCATAGTCACTACTAATTTCGAGGGCATGGCCCTGAGATTTAAGAGAGCTCTCGTCGGTATAGAAGCCCATAACCTCGTCAGGCCGCTTCACGTCTCCATCGCGATCAGTATCGAACACGAGTGGTTGGCCGATGTTCTTTTTGTCTGTGTAGTCGCTGCTCCAGTTTACCCGTGTGTCATCAGTCAGCTCCCATAGTAGCGCGATACGGCCCCCCTGAGAGTCGAGATTATCAAACTCATCGACGGAGGAGCCTAGGAGTGCATCATAGTAGCCATCTCGCTGGGTGTAATTATAAGCGAGTTTAGCACTGAGCTTACCGAGCCCTTCACCCGTTTCGCCAAGCGCGGGAAGGTTGATGCTAGTGCGAGAGCCAAGTAGGCCGTAGTTGCCAGCGCTGAAGGTTTGTTTTAGGCCAAGTTCGCCCGTTGGCTTTGCAGTGATGAAATTGACGGCGCCGCCAATGGTATTTTTGCCATAAAGCGTGCCCTGAGGGCCACGAAGCACTTCGACACGCTCGAGGTCAACGATATCGAAGGCAGCACCGGCAGAGCGGCCGATGAAGACGCCATCCAGGTACATTCCTACGGTGAGGTCGCGGGTAATAGCGGGATCAGTTTCTGCGATACCACGAATGTTAAGTAGTACGTTGCCACCACTGCCACCACCAGACTTACTAAAGCGCACATTGGGCGTGGTGTTAGAGATATCCTGCACTTCCTTTATGTCGTAATTCTCAAGATCCGACTCGGTGAAGGCTGAAATAGAAATAGGGGTATCGTGTAGGGATTCTGCACGCTTCTGTGCAGTGACCACGACCTCCTCGAGGGCGAGGGGCTCAGCATAGGCGCTGGTACTGTTGGCAAGACTAGCGGCAATGACGAGTTTGATGGCCGAAGTAAGGAGACTACGACGAGGGAAAGTGTTGGATTGCATGGTGATGCTCCCTAGGTTCACTCACTATGAGTGATCTATTATTGTTATGACGTAACTAGGTTATGGGATGGAGCTAGATTCTCATATAGCGGTAACTCTCGTGTGTTGTTGGCAAATTCTATCGTTCAAAAAGATCGTGATCGATTAGTTTAATGTTCCTCTAAACTGTGCCGGACTAAGCCCTGACCACTTTTTGAAGGCGCGATGAAAAGTACTCACATCTGAGTAGTTGAGTTGTTGTGCAATGATTTTTATTGGTGTTTCGCCATCGTGAAGGAAGTCCTGTGCTGCCTGGAAGCGACATTGATCTTTGATGGTCTGATAACTAGTGCCCTGTTTCTGTAATCGACGATGCAGCGTTGCTACACCGATGCTAAGGCGCTCGGCGATAGTTTCTGCTGCAGGCATCGGACGACTAAAGTCATTGCCAATCATGCTGCGTATTCGCTGCTCTATTGACGCATACTTTTGGTCGACGATGATTAACTCATAAGGGAAGGTGCTGAGTAGTTGCGCGGTCGACTTTTCGTTCTGCACAATGCTTCTTTGCAAGAACCGCGCATCAAAACTGATACTGCAGCCTTCTTCAGCAAAGCTAATTGCATTATTAAATAGTGCTTGATATCCGGCGGCTTTACTGCCGCTGCAAGGTGTTTGAACGGAGACTTTGGTAGGGGGAAGGTAATCACCAATAAGCCAGCTGCAGAAACGGTGCCATATCCATAAGTTGATAATGATACCTAAAGTACCAGGTAACCAGTTTAGTCGATCCATCGAGAACATTTCAGCAGACCATAGATGCTGCTCATCGCTTATCGGGCGGGCGTAATCGAAGCGAAGCGTTGCGGTATCACCATTGGTTATCAGCCGACACTGACTACCATCTGCGCCGAGGCGACGAAAAAAGCCGGTGAGCCTGATTATGGCGTCGCCCAGAGTCTTTGCTTCCACCATAGACATTAAGATAAGGCGGTAGTTACTTAGGCGTGATAACTCGTTGGCATCCTCACCGTGTAATTGGTGCTGTAACTTGTGAACTATAGCGATGAAAAGCTCGCAGTAGGTTTTGCAGCTAGAAAATTCGCACGACTGTAGTTCACTTAGGCTCACGCCGACTTGTAATAGGACCTGCTGGCGATCCTCTTCACTCTGAAGCATTTTTAGCAGAGAGAGGGCGTATCGGCTAGGCATAGGCTTTGGCAAAACTGACCTCGTTATTATTTTTTTATTTGCCTGTCAGTTTATGCCTAGAGCTTGAGCATTCAAATGAAATTTAAGCCACACCGTAGAAAAACAACGTTTCCATAATGGCGCCAGTGGTTGTGTTTTAAGTTATATGCTGGTTGTCTTTTATTCTATTTGCTATAGTAAACTTAGCATTAAATTTAATCTTAATATATCAATGGGTTATTTGTGTTTTTTGACTTTTTTGATGCTGATTGCGGCCAGTATTTAGGTTTTTGGCTATTAAAAAGCGTCTTTTCATTAGCAAGTTCATCAAATTGTACTATTTTTCTATCAGTTAGGGTTTTTGTTACCAGACGATCTATCGATAAGACAATTAATTATAAGATGCCAAAGTGGAGGGCGTATGAAACTGCAACAACTTCGTTATATATGGGAGGTGGCACATCACGATTTAAACGTCTCCGCAACGGCACAGAGCCTCTACACTTCGCAGCCAGGGATTAGCAAGCAAATACGTCTGTTAGAAGATGAATTGGGTGTTGAAGTGTTTGCTCGTAGCGGTAAACACCTCACACGGGTGACGCCTGCTGGTGAGACTATATTGAAGACTGCCGGTGAAATTCTGCGAAAAGTGGAGAGTATAAAGCAGGTCGCTCAAGAGTTTAGCAACGAGCAGAAAGGCAGCCTATCGATAGCAACGACACATACTCAGGCTCGCTATGCACTGCCGGCGACAATCGGTGGTTTTATAGAGAAATACCCTGATGTATCGTTGCATATGCATCAGGGAACACCAATGCAAATTGCCGAGCTGGCTGCTGATGGTACGGTCGATTTTGCCATTGCAACAGAGGCGCTAGAGCTCTTTAGTGATCTGGTGATGATGCCGTGTTATCGCTGGAACCGGTGTGTCATCGTGCCTAAAGATCATCCGCTGACGAAAATTGATAAGATTACGCTGGCCGATATCGCCGCGCACCCCATAGTTACTTACGTCTTTGGCTTTACTGGCCGCTCAAAGCTTGACGAGGCGTTTCTTGATGAAGGGTTGTCGCCTAAGGTTGTCTTCACTGCGGCCGATGCAGATGTGATCAAAACATACGTTCGCCTTGGGCTTGGCATTGGCATTGTTGCCACGATGGCTTTTGACCTTACCCAGGATGAGGACCTAGTCTCACTGGATGCGAGCCATCTGTTTACCTCCAGTGTCACCAAGATAGGCTTTAGGCGAGGCACTTTCCTCCGCGGCTTCATGTACGATTTTATCGAAAAATTTGCCCCTCACCTTGATCGTGAGATGGTTGAAGAAGCTTATCAGTGCCATACCAAACAGGAACTCGATCAGTTGTTTGCCAACGTCCGCCTGCCTGTTTATTGACCAGCTTGTTGAGTCAATAAGTCGATAACGACGATATTGCTATAGGCTTGTTAACACAAGATGTATAATGGTGAAAATTACTCTAAAAACGGCAGGTGTTGATAGCACCTGCCGTTTTTATTGGCGCAACACCCTTTACTCCCGATTGACTTTGTAGGCACCTATTGTGACAGATACCTCCTTCGACTCATTGCCGCTGAACTCTGCAGAGCTCAGCAATCTCGAACGCCTCGGCTATAAGGAGATGACTGATATTCAGCAAAAAAGCCTGCCGATTGCATTGTCTGGAGCAGATCTTATCGCCAAGGCGAAGACGGGGAGTGGCAAGACTGCGGCTTTTGCATTACCGATGCTGCATAAACTCAATGCGAAGAATTACTACATTCAGACCTTGGTATTGTGTCCAACGCGTGAGCTTGCGCAACAGGTGGCAGAAGAGATTCGTCGTTTAGCGCGCAGCCAGCATAACGTGAAGGTATTGACGCTGTGTGGTGGGCAATCAATTGGCCCGCAGATTGGCTCTCTCGAGCACGGTGCTCATATCATCGTCGGTACGCCGGGCCGTATACAGGATCACCTGCGAAAAAACACATTAGATCTATCCCGTCTAACCACTTTGGTGTTAGATGAGGCCGATAGGATGTTGGAAATGGGGTTTGTTGACGCGGTAGAGGCGATCGCAGGTCATAGTCCGTCTTCAAGGCAGACGATGTTGTTCTCAGCAACATACCCAGAAAAAATCGAGGCGCTGAGTCGCCGTCTGATGAAAGACCCGCAAGTAGTTAGTGTTGACGCTCAGCATAGTGACACTCATATCGAGCAACTGTTTGTCGAGGTTGAACGTAAAGAAAAGGTCAATACATTACTGAAGCTGTTGAGTCACTATCAGCCTAACTCTACTGTTGTGTTTTGTAATACCAAGCAGGAGACGAAAGAGGTCAGCCACGCCATCTATCAGGCGGGTGGTAGCTCGGTCGCGTTACATGGTGACCTCGAACAACGTGACCGTGATCAGGTGTTGGTTCGTTTTAGTCAGGCCAGTGCCTGTGTTCTTGTCGCTACTGATGTGGCGGCACGAGGGCTTGATATCGATGATTTAGCTCTTGTGGTTAACTACGATATCCCTCGGGATGTGGAGGTCTATATTCACCGTGTGGGTCGTACGGGCAGGGCAGGAAAGAGTGGTCGCGCCGTGTGTATCTACAGCCCAAATGAAGCTTACAAATTGGAGGCGATTGAGGACTACCGTAAACAGCCGATTAGTTACCTTGATCCTACTGAGCTTGACGAGTCAAAGCCACTAAGCCGCCCTGAATGGATTAGTTTGGAGTTGCAAGCAGGTAAACGTGACAAGATACGACCCGGAGACTTGTTGGGTGCACTGACAGCGCAGGGCGGTATCCAGGGTAGTGCGGTGGGTAATATAGCGATCTACCCGAATGTCAGTTACATCGCCATTGCTAAGAGTGACGCTAATCGAGCCTTGAAAATGTTGACAGAAGGGCGAATCAAGGGACGTCGCTTCCGGGCAAGAAAGGCGCACTAGCCGCGGCCTATAGCGCTGACAGCGTTGCTATTACGTAGTTAACAAGGTAGATTTGGCAGCATCAAATTTATAATAAATGGAGTGCTACCGTGGAAATCGCATGTCTAGACCTTGAAGGTGTTCTTGTTCCAGAAATCTGGATTAAGTTTGCAGAGAAGACTGGTATCGAAGCACTGAAAGCAACCACTCGAGACATCCCTGATTACGACGTTCTGATGAAACAACGTTTGGCAATATTGGCTGAGCATGGTCTAGGGCTAAATGAGATCCAGGAGGTTATTGCAACACTAGAGCCGTTAGAGGGAGCGCGTGAATTCATAGACTGGTTGCGTGAGCGCTTTCAAGTGGTGATTTTGTCGGATACCTTTTACGAGTTTTCTCAGCCGCTCATGGCGCAGCTCGGTTTCCCAACACTGTTATGTCATAGGCTTGAGACAGATGCAGAGGGTAAGGTAGTCAACTACCACCTTCGCCAGAAAGATCCGAAGCGTCAATCGGTCATTGCTTTTCATAGTCTTTACTACCGTGTTATTGCGGCAGGTGATTCATATAACGATACCACTATGCTTGCGGAAGCGGATGCGGGCATTCTGTTCCATTCACCGCAGAATGTTATCGATGAGTTCCCTCAATTCCCAGCGGTTCAGACTTTTGATGATTTGAAGAAAGAGTTTATTAAAGCGAGTAACCGTGATCTAAGCTTATAGGTTCTTCTTTGTAGCAGACTAAAAGCCCGCCTAGGCGGGCTTTTTTATGGTTTATATATCGTGCTCAGGCTTCAGTTGATAGCGGTCTTCGCTGCGATCGAAGCGCCAGCGCTGGTTGCTCCACAGCCAGGTCTCTGGCTGGGCGGTGATAGCCCGAGTACAGCAATCAGCGTAACCCTCAAGAATACTGTGATCACCTTTGGCATAAGGTGGCGTGGCAATTTCTTCAAACCAACATTCGTAATGCCCACGCTTCACTTTATGCATGCCGCAGAATACAACAGTCGCTTGACCTTTCTTGGCGATCACTTCGACGCCGATAGGGAAGGCTGTTTCGATACCCATCATCCCGGCCCAGACTTTAGGGCTCTTTTTCAGTGGGCTTTGATCTGACAGGATACCGAAGAAGTATTGGTCTTCACGGTGGCCAACAGCCTCTAACACTTTTTTATGTGGTATAGGAACGCAACCAAAGCGCTCTCGTGACTCCTTGAAGTACTGGTCGAAGCCTTTATTGTGGAGCGGCTTGTAGACGACTTCGAGTTTATGGCCAAACTGAACGGCAACGGCGTGTAACAGCCACTCCCAATTGCTCTGGTGTAGGGCCATGATGATGACCTTACTACCCTGTTGCCAGTGCTGCTCGATAAGCTCAGGGTTACGGAATGTGACTCGCTGCTTCACTTCCGCTTCACTATGGTAGCGAGTGTGAAGTATCTCGACGACAAGTTGACCGACATGTTTACGGTAGTCTTTGGCGATAACCGCGCGTTGTTGGTCGCTCAGATCAGGCATGGCTTTTGCCAAGTTATCGCGAATGGTTTTTTTCCTATAACCAGCGATAGTGAATAATAGAAAGCTTATCGTTGGCGCAACGATTGAGTAAAGCACGCTGAGGGGTAATCGTCCGAGTAGTTTGACGAGAAGGACGGCCATAATAGAGAAACCTTTGATTGTTTAGATTTAGAAGCCACTTCGCTTAGTAAAAACGCGAGACTGCAGGCGTGGCTATTAGCCGGCTGCTAATTTCACGGGTCTATTGTAGCAAGCTTGAATCTACCAAGAGGAGATTTAGCCGAGCTTTTCTAATGTTTGCATAATTAATCGGACCTTGGTGATGGATTCTTGATACTCATCTTCGCATTCTGAGTCCATGACAATTCCACCTCCCCCCCAGCAATGTAGATTTTTGCCATCTGCGACGACGGTGCGGATGGCAATGCTACTATCAGCTTGGCCGTGGCAGCTGATGTAGGCGATGCTGCCGCAATAAGCTGAGCGACCGACGTTTTCTAGCTCATATATTATCTCCATTGCACGCTTTTTGGGGGCACCGGTGATGGAGCCTCCAGGAAAGGCTTTAGCCAGTAACTCGAGCTCCGTTGAGTCATCGGCTAGTTCGGCACTGACGGTACTGACAAGATGGTGAACATTAGCAAAGCTTTCTAGGGCAAAAAGCTTTGGTACTTTAATGCTGCCAGGTTTAGCGCTCATACCAAGATCGTTGCGCAATAAGTCGACAATCATGAGATTTTCCGCACGATCTTTACTTGAGTTTTGTAACTCATCAGCTAATGCACGATCTGCCTGTGGGGTTTTACCTCGAGGACGAGTGCCTTTGATCGGCTTGGTTCTGATATTGCCGTCACGGACCTCGATGAAACGCTCTGGGGAAATGCTCAGCACTTGATGCTGGCCGGTATTATAAAACGCCGAAAAAGGAGAGGGTAGAGCACGCTTAAGTGCTTTGTAGGCATCCCAGCTGTCGCCCTGGTAGGGGGCGCTAAAGTGTTGGCTGTAGTTAACCTGGTAGCAGTCCCCAGAGGCTATATAATCTTTAATTACTTCGAAATCGGCGAAATATTGTTCTTTCTGTGTGCTGGCAGTAAAGGGCTTGCTGAGAGTGAATTTCGGGCTGTCTGCGCCATTCTTAGCGGTGTATTGCTGATAGAGTCGCTTATAGCGCTCGGCAGCGGCACGCCCTTGTTCGCTGACGGTAACGATTGTTGTCTGCTGCCTGACGTGATCGTTGATTATAGCCCAGTGATAGATGCCTGCAGAAAGTTCCGCGAGCCCGTCGGGGCTGGGGTTGGCTTCGATACCCGCAAGCTGAAGACCAAGCTCATAGCTGGATTGAAGGATCAGTCCACCTAAAAAGGGGAGGTGACGGTAGTCATTTCCACTGATCTTGGGGAGGGTTTTTAGCTCTTGCTGTAGGCGGCTGAGTACCTCGTTAATAGTCGCTTTAGTTAGCTGATTATTAATCGCTAATTGGCTACCATCATACCGTATACTGGTGGCGGGGAAGGCACTGATAATGTCAGTACAACGAGATTCGCTGGGATAATGACTGCTATCAAGCAATACCGCATCTTTGAGCTGATGTATGGGGGCAAAGAGTTGGTTGCTATCGCTTTGGTAGACGATACTTTCAAGCAGAACGATATCACTATTGATCACGGTAAACTGCGCCTGTGAATAGAGGGTGGTGGTCTTTCTCTGCCGGTGTTGCCAGCGGACGCGATTTTAACGCCTCCATAGCCCTTAAAGCTAGTCTTGGTGAGCGTAAATGTCGATCGTAATGAGCGTTTATCACATTGACATTGCGTACCTAAAATCTTACTTTAATGACGAATTTATAGTTTCAGTGGCTGGAAAGCCGCGGAATGCGTAAAGAGTAGGGCTAAATACCTTGCTTAAAGAGTTAACGCCTGGCATGTGCAATCGGTGCTAGTTAGACTGATTGATAATAATAACACGTGTTGGGAATGCACAGACCTAGTAATAGGCATAAAGACCATTAGCTATGCCGATATAAAGTGACGAGATAACGCTAAAAACATCGTCGGTTGTCGTAGCAGGGTACAATACGTTGAGTTGAGACAGAACTTATGACTAAAACAACAAAGCAGACTCCTTCTCTGACCAATCCTTTTGCAGAGCTCAAGGAAGTTGAATTTACCATCCCCGGTCAGATTAACTATGAGCCAGGTCTCTACGAGCAATCGTTGAAGGCGGGTTATGACTTGATTCAGCGTCCTAAGAAGGCTGCCGGCGTTGCAAGTGTCACTAAGCAGCATCAAAAGAAGCGTATGACCATCTGGGAGCGTATCCAGGTATTGACGGATAAAGAGCCTCAGGTGCTTTATCAAAATTGGGGTAAGAACCTTGACGGTGCCTCCCTGGTGACCGCTATTGTTGAAATCAACGGCCGATATGTCGCCCTTTATGGCCATGATTTCACCGTTCGCGCCGGCTCAATGGACGCGACTAACGGTAAGAAGCTGGCTAAGTTGTTTGAGTTGGCCGGCAAGCGCAAGATACCGCTTATAGGCCTTAACGATTCAGCTGGCGCCTATATACCGGCGGGCGTTGGTGGCCTGGACGGTTATGCAGAAGCCTTTACCGCGCTTCGCAAGATTAACGGTGTCGTGCCTTCAGTCATGTGTATGTTTGGTTTTAATGCCGGTGGCGGCTCTTATCTTCCCCGTCAAGGTTCGTTCTTGATTCAACCAAATGAGACTTTCTTCGGCCTTACTGGCCCTGGTGTCGTTAAATCGGTGCTGGGTGAAGATGTCACGCCAGATGAGCTTGGTGGCCCCGGAGTTCACTCACAGAGCGGTGTGACAGACTTTGTGGTTGAGGATGAGGTAGCTGCACTGCAGAAAGTGAAGGAGTTACTGAACTACCTGCCTGACAACAACGCTGAATTAGCACCTTATCAAGAGACCTCTGACCCAACAGATCGTAAAACTTGGGACGTTGATATTCTATTGAAGAAGGCATTCAACTCACCAACTGGCTTCAATACACCGCTTGATGTCTCAATCATTATCCAGCAAATTTGTGATCACGGGGATTACACTGAGATTCAGCCGGAGCGCGCCCGTAACACGATAACAGCGTTAGGCCGGTTGGGCGGTAACGTGGTCGGTTTCGTCGCCAACAACTCATCGGTTGCCTCTGGTCAAATCGACATTGCAGCTGCCTACAAGAACGCCCGCTTTATCCGTTTCTGTAACCTCTATAACATTCCCGTTATTTTCCTCGAAGATACTACCGGTTTCCTCCCAGGTTCTGAGCAGGAAGCAGGGGGCATTGTACAGGCCGGTCGTGCGATGCTTGATGCGATTATTGATTTGCGTACGCCACGCTTCTTGTTGATTCTTCGTAACGCTTTCGGTGGTGCCTACGCATCGTATAACAACTACCCTACGGGAGCTGACTTTGTCTGCGCCTTACCGACCACACGTGCGGCGGTAATGGGGCCGGCTGGTGTTGAATACGTCTATAAGAAAGAGCTTCGTGAAATTCGCGGTAGTGTTGCAGGACGTATTGAGGCTGCACGCGGCGAGCATGTCGCCAATGGCTTAACCCAGGAAGAGGCTGTGCAAGCTGCAGAGACAGAAATTAAAGAGTGGGTTGCCGAGCAAGAGGCCTTGTTGGTGCAGCGCTATGAAAAAGAATTGATGAACCCGAACGAAGCTCTGAGCCTCGGCTCAATCTCTCAGATTGTTATGCCGTCTGATCTACGTAAGGTGCTTGCTGACCAGATGGCCTTCCACCTAGGCCATTATCAGCCAGAACCACTGGCTAGTACGCAGCGCGAATTCCATTAATTAGGCAAGCTGAGAAAGATTAAGAGGTTTATCCAATGACAAGTAATAAGCATTATCTACACAACCCCAAGGTCCACGCCGATCGTCAGCTTGCGAACAGTGATAATGAGTGGGTGAAGAGTTTCTCCTGCACAGACATGAAGCCGTTGATCATTTGCCGTGGCCCCATCCGCAAAGAGGCGATGGACGTCTTCGATGAGATGGGTATTAACGGATACGGTATCCTGCTTTCAGAGAAGGACTCCATTACCTACGCTAATGCATTGGCGCCGGAGCTGCGTAAGTTAACAGACCCTGGTCGTGTACACCGTGTACCCGACTATACTGGTGCAGATAAAGAAGAGCGTCAGCAGCGTATTCGCCAGATAATTGCTATCGCGCACGAGAATGGTTATGACTCAATCTTCACTGGCTATGGTTTCATGGCTGAAGATGAAGAGATGGTACGCTCTATGGAAAATGCGGGGCTGAATTTTATCGGTCCCTGCGCAGACACAGTTCGTGACGCTGGTTTGAAAGATGAGGCTAAGCGCACCGCTTTGGCGGTAGGTGTATCGGTCACTCCCGGTATTGATAATGCATCGACATTAACTGTCATAGAAAAGTATAAAGATCTTGCTGGGCTGAAGAAGTTGGTGGCTGATGAGGCGCTGAATGTCGAGCCAGCGTTGCTTGACAGTAAAGACAAAACGCTTGAAGAAAAAGCCAACGCCATTTTGAGCGCTTCGTTCGAAAAGGGCATCGACCTTTTTGACCTTGAAGAGCTCGGTGAGCAGCTCAAAGTTGCTGTCGCCAAGATGTTCGCAGACTACCCAGAAAATCGTGTGCGTATGAAAGCGATCTCGGGTGGTGGTGGTAAAGGACAGCGTATTTTGCCAGCACCAAGTAGCTATGAAGGATCGTTAGAAGAGCGTATCGAGCAGGCCACAGCGAGAGCGCCTGAGTTGGCGCTTGAAATTCTCAACGAGGTAAAGTGTAACGGTGTTGGTGATAACAAGAATATTCTTGCTGAGTTGAACATCGAAACAACTCGCCACCAAGAAATTCAGGTTATTGGTAATGGCGACTGGTGCATGACCATGGGGGGGCGTGACTGCTCTCTGCAGATGCATGAGCAGAAGTTACTTGAGGTATCGGTGACGATTGAAGAGCTCAAGTCATCGATCACGGAGGCAGAGCAACGTAACGCCCATACCGACGAAATAGCCACACTCAAGCAAGATCTAGTGGTGCTTGAGAAGATGGAGGCAGAGGCGGCCCGCTTTGGCGCTGCAGTTGGCTTGAACAGTGTTTCAACGTTCGAGTGTATCGTGGATGGACCCAGCCACTTCTTCATGGAGATGAATACGCGGATTCAGGTTGAGCATCGAGTCACTGAGCTTTGTTATGGCCTTGAATTTTCTAACCCTGCGAACCCTTCGGATAGCTTCGTTGTTAACTCCCTTGTTGAAGCCATGGTGTTGATTGCGCGTCATAGTACACGTCTGCCACTACCTAAGCGTGTTGCACGTGATAACGCCTCTGTTGAGGCGCGCCTCAATGCCACCAACCAAGCATTGCAGCCACATGCCGGTGGTGTGATCACACAGTGGTCTAATGCCGTTGAGGGTGAGATTCGTGACGATCAGGGAATCAGCGTACACAATCCTGATACCGACGTGTTCATGAAATACCATCTCGCCGGTGCCTATGACTCAAATATCGCGCTGTTACTGACGACCGGCCAAACACGCTTAGACACCTACCAGGCGATGGCTGAGACGATTCGTCAAACGACGATCTCTGGCAGCAATCTTTGTACAAACCTAGAATTCCATTACGGTCTCGTTAACTGGTTTATTGGCCAAGGCATCAACGCTCGACCGACGACACGCTTCATTGTGCCTTATCTGACCGCTGTGGGGCAGCTGAAGGATCGCGCCAATAACATCGATATTCCTTATGCCTTCCAACAATTCAAAAATGCCTATGTGCAAAGTGCCGCGCACCAGACCACCTCTAAGGCTTTGGCGACTGCGATTGATCGTAAGTCGACACTGTTGATGCGTCCAATTGAGATGCTATTGAGTGAGCCGCATATCTATTCAGGCTGGTTGAGCCTGAATAAAGCTAACTATTCGGTTCACAAGGGCGAAGTAACTTGGTCGAAGAACCCTTTAGAGGTCCTCTCAGAGCTCTACCATTACCTGAATATGGATTATGTTGATAGCGCTCCCGCCTTGTATCAGATCTGGGATCATGACGATGAGTTGTTGTCTGAAGCATTAGCCTTTTACGCAGACCTTGAGCAACGCCTAGAAACCAAGAATTGGGATGTCATCTGCAACACATTGCAGAGCAATACACCGCCTGCAGGTTTTGATGCGCCACTCTGGGATGCGGTCGTCAACGCGCATATTGGCTTCCAAGCGGGTGTTGACCTGTTGTCGATACTGCCTTACATCGCCGACCAAACGGATTTCTTCTCGTTGGTCATCAATAGCGATTTAAGCATTGAGATTCCTGATGCCTTACTTGACGAGCAACTCCAGGAGCAAATGGCTAAGGTTCTAGTGCCGCCGCCAGTGGCTAAATCTGATGAGATCGTCGCGGAGTCAGGCGGAATGTTCTACCCTCGTGAAGCGCCAGGAATGGAGGAGTTCATAAAACAAGGTGAGCATTTTAATGCTGGCGACCCACTGTACATCGTCGAAGTTATGAAGATGTTTAATAAGGTTTATGCGCCTTTCTCGGGCACCATTGATAAAGTATTACTCGAGGGTGACGGGGTGATTATCAAGAAAGGGCAGCCACTCTTTAAGATCACTCCAGATGAGGTTGCAGTGTTCGAAAGTGATGAAGAAATCATGGCGCGTAAGCGTAAAGTGACGGGCCTTTTTCTCGCCGCAAATGCTTAATTAGGCAAGTAGAGAGAGGGGGCATTGAGTGCCCCCTCTCTCCACCTATATTAGAGTTTTACTTGCGGTAGTCGATACTACCCCGCCGTATAAAAAGAGAGAGTAAAGATGATTACAGCACTGGATCATATTGCGATTGCTGTGCCTGACCTGAACAAAGCCATTAAGCGCTTTATGGATGATTTTGGTATTGAGTTTAAAGGCACAGAAGAGGTTGAGCGGGCGAAGACCACGACGGCTTTTTTCCCGATAGAGGGCACCCAGATTGAGCTGGTGCACCCTATTCGTGAAGGTGAGGGGCCCGTTGCCAAATATTTAGAGAAGAAGGGTGGTGGTTTGCATCATATTTGTTTTTCTACCGACGATATTCTTGCTGATGTTGAGATGCTAAAGGCAAAGGGTTATCAGTTTCTGTCGGATGCACCGACGATTGGTGCGCATGACTGCCAGGTGATTTTTATTCACCCGAAGAGCAGTGATGGCGTTCTGATTGAACTCAGCCAACCGCCTGCAAATCATTGATTTAACGTTCGCCCCTTGGGGTGATAGTGGTTGTAAGCAGTTGGTGCAAGGTGATAATGGTTGTGGTTCTATCTCCTTGTTTATGAAGAAAAGCGTTAGAATAGCCAGCGAGAGCGCTTCGATCAGATCGAAGCCCGTTTACTCTAGCTGAATGAAGAATAACTCGAAAGGTTGGTCGTATTATGTCAGATAACAACTACAAGCCCGAGCAAATGTCGGTTGAACAGTGGCAGGAACTCGCCAATAAGCAGCTTTCTCGTAGCGGCAAGACGATTGAAGACCTAGTTTGGAATACGCCGGAAGGCATCGATGTTAAGCCTCTCTATACTGCAGAGGATATCGCCGATCTCGAATATACCAACACTATGCCGGGTATGGAGCCTTTCATCCGCGGTCCTCAGCCAACCATGTATGCCGGTCGTCCATGGACGATTCGTCAGTACGCGGGCTTCTCGACCGCTGAAGAGTCTAATGCTTTTTACCGCAAGGCATTGGCTGCCGGTGGTCAGGGGGTCTCTGTAGCTTTCGACCTTGCAACACACCGTGGTTATGACTCTGATCACCCCCGTGTCACCGGCGATGTTGGTAAGGCGGGCGTTGCGATCGATTCTGTAGAAGACATGAAGGTGTTATTTGACGGTATCCCATTGGACAAAGTCTCTGTATCGATGACGATGAATGGTGCCGTCTTACCTGTTTTGGCGGGATATGTTGTCGCCGCTGAAGAGCAGGGTGTTAGTCAAGATCAACTGGCCGGAACGATCCAGAATGATGTCTTGAAAGAGTTTATGGTGCGTAACACTTATATTTACCCACCAGAGCCCTCGATGCGTGTTATTGGCGACATTATTTCCTACGCCACTGAGCACATGCCGAAGTTCAATACCATTTCCATATCGGGTTACCACATTCAGGAAGCCGGTGCAGATGCGGCACTTGAGCTTGCCTATACACTCGCTGACGGGAAGCAATATATTCATGCCGCACTCGATGCCGGCCTAGATATTGATCAGTTTGCAGGCCGCCTCTCCTTTTTCTGGGGCATTGGCATGAATTTCTATATGGAAATTGCCAAGATGCGTGCAGCCCGTTTGTTGTGGGCGCGTATTGTTGAAGGCTTTAACCCAAAGAATGCTCGCTCAAAGATGCTCCGTACACACTCACAGACCTCTGGCTGGTCGCTGACCGAACAGGATCCATACAATAATATTGTACGGACCACGATTGAGGCAATGGCTTCAGTTTTCGGTGGTACCCAGTCTCTACACACGAATGCCCTCGATGAGGCGATTGCCCTACCAACGGAATTCTCATCACGTATAGCACGTAATACGCAGCTGATTATCCAAGAAGAAACAGGTATTACCAACGTTGTTGACCCTTGGGGCGGTTCCTACATGATGGAGTCGTTAACGAAGGAGATCATGGACAAAGCCTGGGGGCTGATTGAAGAAATCGAAGAGAAGGGCGGCATGGCGAAGGCGATTGAGTCAGGCTTGCCCAAGCTGAAGATTGAAGAGTCTGCCGCGAAGAAGCAGGCACGTATCGATCGTGGTGAAGACGTCATCGTTGGTGTAAACAAATACAAGCTGTCTGAAGAGGATGATGTTGAGATCCTCGATGTTGATAATGTGGCTGTTCGTGAGTCTCAGATTAAGCGTCTCGAGGAGTTACGTGCAAATCGTGATGAGGCTGCTGTCGAAGACGCTTTAGAGGCTCTTTATCAAGCGGCGGAAACAGGTGAGGGCAACGTGTTTGACCTCGCTATTAAGGCGACGCGTTTACGTGCCAGTCTTGGTGAAGTCTCCTATGCTCTTGAGCGTTCATGGGGCCGCTATAACGCGCAAGCACAAACCGTCTCGGGCGTTTATGGTAGCGCCTATCAAGGGGATGAAGAGTGGCAGGGTATTCAGGCCGATATTGAAGACTTTGTTGCAGAGCACGGCCGTCGTCCACGCATGCTGGTGTGTAAGATGGGGCAGGATGGTCATGATCGTGGTGCTAAGGTCATCGCAACTGCTTTTGCGGATGTCGGCTTTGATATCGACTTGTCGCCGATGTTTTCCACCCCCGAAGAAGTCGCCAAACAGGCCGTTGAGAATGACGTGCACGTCGTGGGTGTCAGTTCGCAGGCTGCAGGGCACAAGACGCTGGTTCCGGCTTTGATTGGCGAGCTTAAAAAACTTGGCGCGGATGATATTATCGTGGTTGCAGGTGGTGTTATCCCACGACAGGACTATGACACTTTGTATGACGCAGGTGTTAAGGGGATTTTTGGCCCTGGTACGCAGATCCCTATCGCCGCACGTGATGTGCTAACGGCCATCAATGAAGCGACAGTCAGCGAATCGGCCTAGCTGATTGTAGCGGAATTCTTTAGCACTGAAGTTTTTTACTGAAGCGCTATAGAGATTGTCAGAGAGGCCGGCACAGGATGACTGTACCGGCCTTTTTTTGTTATGTTAACTGCTGATTTTTGAAGAAACGTAATTATGTCGGTTATTAAAATTCCAGAGCTTTTATCCGGTAATCGCCGCTCGTTAGCTAAGGCGATAACGTTGGTTGAGTCGACGCTCGATAAGCATCGAGAGCAGGCACAAGATATTCTCCAGCAGGTACTACCTCATACCGGTAAGAGTATCAGGATTGGCATTAGTGGTATCCCGGGCGTGGGTAAATCAACGTTTATCGAAGCGTTCGGTCTACATTTGGTCAAGCAGGGCTTGAAGACGGCAGTATTGGCGGTGGACCCGAGCTCTCCCGTACATGGCGGCTCTATTCTCGGCGACAAGACGCGTATGGAGATGCTCTCGCGAGAGAATGATGCCTTTATTCGTCCATCGCCCTCCGGTGGAGCGTTAGGAGGTGTGGCGCAGAAAACACGGGAAACTATGCTACTTTGTGAGGCTTCTGGCTATGAGGTCATTATCGTTGAGACTGTGGGTGTGGGGCAGTCAGAATATGAAGTGGCGGCGATGGTGGACTTCTTTCTAGTGTTAATGATTCCGAATGCCGGTGATGAGCTACAGGGGATCAAGAAAGGCATTATAGAGCTAGCGGACGCGCTGGTGATTAACAAAGCTGATGGTGAGAGTGTCAATCTCGCTAAACAGACACAGCGTCACTATCGCAATGCCTTTCATTTGCTGGGGAGCAACAGCTTTTGGACGCCGGAGGTGCTAACGTGTTCAGCGCTAAATCATGACAATATTGACTCTGTTTGGGGCATGATCTCAAATTATCGTGTGGATGCGTTAAAGGAAAACGCCTTTCACGAGAAGCGGGACAAACAGAATATCGACTGGATGCAAAAGTTGATTCATGAAATGCTCGAAATGAAGTTGCGACAGAACCCGGATGTGCTTGAGCAGCTTCCGCGACAGAAGTCTCTGGTCGAAGGAGGGCAGACAACACCTTACGCTGCGGCAAAGAGCATTATTAGTTTACTGTAAAGAAAAAGCCGCACGGATGCGGCTCTTCTGTTGGCTTTGTTACACCCGTTACTCTGCTGTAATGGGGTTTATTGTTTTTTCAGGAAACAGCTCAGCAGAACAATACGTGAGCCATTAACGCGGCCCTCTATTTGCTCGTGATTATCTGTGAGAGATATGTTTCTGACAGCGGTGCCACGTTTAGCCGTGAAGTTAGCTCCCTTAACGACCAAGTCTTTGGTCAGTGTGACGGTGTCACCATCAGAAAGAACGGCGCCATTACTGTCACGACAGGGCAGGCGATCGCTATCTTCTGGGATTCCCTCTTTTGCCCACTCAACCATGTTTTCTTCAATGTACATCATGTCGATGAGGTCTTGAGCCCAGGATTCTTTCTTGCTGAGCATACTTAGAGCGCGGTAGGCCATTACTTGTACTGGTGGCTCGGTGCTCCACATGCTGTCGTTGAGGCCACGCCAGTGATTGGGTTCCATAGACTCAGGGTTCGATAGCTGGTCGTTACAGGTCTGACAGATAAGTACGCTGTTGGCGGCTGTTGCAGCGGTGATAACAGGGGGGATCTGATAGGGGGAGAGGTTATCGCTTGCAGCACATAGCTCACACTTAGAGCCACTGCGTTGGCGTAGAGTCTTTTCGGTCATGGAGGATCCTCAGTATAATTGCGGCGTATTATGCCTGTCTTTCTACGCAAACAAAACAAGCCTCTGGTGGGTAAAGTATATGCAACTTAAGACGCTAAAGAGTCAACAGCTGGGTCTCTATTGTGCTCGTATCGATAGGACTGTCAGTATTATCGACGATCAATGACGTTATTAAGGCTGTAATTACATCAATATAAGACGTATTCCATCAAATTTAAGCTTGATAAGGATGACCTCTTGGTCAGTTTTTTAATCTCGCTAGGCGCTGCTTTTTAAAAGACCCCCTCTACGTTGCTGGCTCCCACGTATGTGTCGCTTTTGTATAAAGCAACGTACTGAATAATCAGTAGAAATTTAGTTTTAGAAATGACAATCGTGTAATGCGTTGTTACTATCAAAAAGCTACCTATGAATATATTTGCATAGATATTAAGTGCTAAGAGCAATGGCCTTTATTCATGAATAGAAAGAGTATTTGAAGCCTTTGCCGTATATTTTAAGTCGCTTGCTGTACTTGGTCTTTTGAGGGCCTACTACAAGAATAAAAAAAAATAATAAAGGTTTAACAATGAAGCTATTGAATAATAAGAAAGCAATGCTGCTACCGCTAGTGGCGGCACTCGCCTTAGCAGGTTGTAAACAACCTGAATACGGACCTATTAATACTAAACCTGAAAGAATCAGACCAGGCCCAAATGTTATTTTCCTTAAAGCTGGCGATGACTTAGAGTATCGAGCGCAAGAGGCTGTGTTATCGGCTAAGCCGGGAACAACGATAGTCTTTCCAAGGGGGACACATAAGTTTACCGATGAATTGATTGTTAATACATCGCATATCACCTTAGCCGGTCGGGGAATGAACAAGACGATACTCGACTTCACCGATCAGCAGACTGGTGCTCAGGGTATCTTGTCATTTGGTGACCAGTTTACCGTTCAAGACTTCGCTATTGTTAACCCTGCTGGCGATGGTATCCGTACTGAAGGCGTTGATGGTTCTTATTTTCATCGTGTAAAAGTTGAGTGGACCAATGAGTCTGACCCAACCAACGGTGCTTATGGTCTGTACCCAGTACAAGATAACAACGTGTTGATTGAAGATAGTGTCGTTATTGGCGCTTCGGATGCCGGTATCTATGTTGGCCAGTCAAAAAACATTATCGTTAGAAACAATATTGCCGAGATGAACGTTGCCGGTATCGAAATTGAAAACTCACAAGATGCCGACGTATACGGCAATATTGCTCGTCGCAATACCGGTGGTGTTTTGGTGTTTGATTTACCAGGGCTGAGTCAAGAAGGTGATCGCGTACGTGTCTTTAAGAACTTAATTGAAGATAACACACTGCCGAACTTTGCACCTGCAGGTAATATAGTCGGCATTGTTCCCGCAGGTACAGGCTTTCTTCTGATGGGGGGCACCGACCAAGTACAAGTTTATGAGAATGTGGTTCGCGGGCATTATACGATGAGTGCCGGTATTGCAAGTTATGCGGTGACGGGTTTCCCTGTACCCGATGGCTTCGATGCATTTCCTGAGGCAGCCTATATCTTCGACAACGTTTTTGAACAGGATGCGGGTTACCAGTATGACGGCAGCCTGTTAAATTACGGCATTATTAACTTATTTGAACGCAATGGTATGAAGCCGTCTGAAGTTATATACGACGGTATTGCTGAGGTTATTTTCAAGGGGCCACCTGAAATGGGTGGCATGGGCTTGGATTCCTTGCCTGAAGGGGATATTTGCATTGGTGAAAACATTGATAGCAATGAAAACCTAACTGCCTTCGCTAATCTTAATATGTGGAATATTGATCAGGCTACAGGTCTACCTTTAGGTCCTATCGATACCGATGCCTCGAAGTTTGACTGTAGTTATGACCTGTTGCCAGAAGTTGTCTTGGCAGAGAAGACAGAGCCACCTGTTACTGATGAGTATACGCCTGAAGAAGTTGCCGCACTGTGTGCTACAGATACCGGGTCAGAGGTTAATTGGCAGGCGCTGGTCGTCGATTGCCCGCAGTTATCCGACTACAACTTATTTACCGATAACAGTAACCCGCTAAGTACCGGTAATAACAACGGTGTTGTCTATGACTTGAGCACACCACTGTTTAGTGATTACTCGAAGAAGCATCGTGTGGTGTTCGTACCACCTGGCGCAAAGATCGATTTTGATCGTGTGGCAGGGGATACTAGTGATAAAGATATGGCTTACCCTGAGGGTACGGTTATCGCTAAGACCTTCTACTTCGTTGATGAGCTGAGCGAGCAGCAGTTGGTTGAAACGCGATTATTGATTAATCGTGGTGACGCTTGGCAGCGTTTGCCTTATGTGTGGGATGGTGCTGATGCTCAGCTTGCCTACGGTGGTGCCAGTCGAGAGGTGCGCTTTGTTGATGATCAAGGTACTGCTCGTACGACAACGTACCAGGTGCCCAATAGTAACCAGTGTTCCTCTTGCCACGGCACTAAGGGGACGGATAAGCCGTTAGGGCCTCAGCCCCATTACCTAAATAGTGATTTGAATGGCGTCAATCAGTTGATGGATTGGGAGAACCGAGGGATTTTAGCGAACCTCCCAAAGAATGCCGATAACTCGGCACCGGCTACTGATGTTCCTGCTTATGAAGCCTGGGATGATGATACGGCTACCCTCGAGCAACGTGCCTTGAGTTACCTTGATGGTAACTGTGCACATTGTCACTCACCTGAGGGCCGCGCGTCGGGCACAGGTTTACACCTGAATAAAGACCGTATTACAGGTGTTGTCGATAAGAAAACGGGGGTTTGTAAAATGCCAATCGCAGCGGGTCATTCGTCGGGTAATTTAAATCACGATATTGTTCCGGGTGATGCTGAGCAGTCAATCATGACCTACCGCATGCACTCAAATGATCCTTCGGTGAAAATGCCTGAGTTAGGGCGAAGTGTGGTGCATCAGAAGGGGGTTGAGTTAATTGAACAATGGATCAATACCGGTATGAGTGTTGCTAATGGGTGTGATTAATCATTAGTTAAACGATGAAAGATAAAGCCGGCTTATGCCGGTTTTTTTGTTGAGGGATAAGTCAATATGTCTTATTTTTCATCTACTAGGCGGCTACATTTGCTAGCATGTAACCGGTAATAATAATGATAAGGATTCCCAATGTTAGACCTAGAAGCCATTGAGCTAATCAAGCAGTTAAAATCACGTTATTTTCGTTTTTTAGATACTGGAGATCTTGCTGGTCTTCAGACAGTGTTTACTGCCGATGGTGGTATACACTATCGCAGCCCAAGCTATGAATACTGTAAAAATGGCTGGAATGAGCTTGAGGCGTTCTTTAGCGACTCATTTAGCAAGACAAAGTTTGGTATGCATACCGGTCACCACCCCGAAATCACTGTCACCGGTGATACGGCGACAGGCATTTGGTACCTGCGGGATACCTTTGTCAGTTTGGATGATGGTATCACTTTCGATGGCAGCGCTATTTACCATGATGTGTATGTGAAGGAGGGTGGCGTCTGGAAAATCATGAAATCTAGCTATGACAGGTTGTTTGAACAGATAACCAAGCGTAATGACGATCAATTTATAACGTGCTGCCCGATCAAAGGATAGACCGCTGTCTTTGATATCAACGACCCATTAGCGAACTAAATATTAGTTAATGTTAATTTTTGCAGATGACTTGTATCAACATGCGGATAACGAGACGTGGTCGTTGGATTATTTGAATATTATACTCGCTGGGCCCAGAGCATGATGTTGAATTTGAACGTGTGTTCATTCTAGTGGTCGGTTAACTGGCAATACGTAGAGCTTTCTACCGTTGTAGTGCCGGCCTTTCGCCCAGGGGCAGGGCTTTCCGCTGAAGGTATTTGCATGAATTCCGGTACGACTCGTCTTCCCTCAATGCTACAAGTTATCCTCGCACTCGGAGCTTTTCTCGGGCTCGCTTTCTCGTTTACCGCAGAGCTCGACCTCGCTATTCAGCTCGCTCTGTATATTGGTTGGTTTATTATTATCGGTTTAGGCCTCTGGCTAGGACACACCTATAAGTCATTAGAAGAGGCCGCTCTTGAGGGTATCAATAAAGGCTTGGTCGCTATTTTGATCTTGCTATCTGTTGGCGCGTTGGTCGGCACATGGATTGCGGGCGGCATAGTACCTACGATCATCTATTACGGTTTGCAAGTTATTGATCCCCATATCTTCCTTCTAGCTACGATGGTGATTTGCTCATTGACCGCGCTGGCAACGGGTACCTCTTGGGGTAGTGCAGGTACCGCAGGTATCGCTATGATGGGTATTGGTCAGGGCCTAGGTGTGCCTGCGCCGTTGACTGCTGGCGCGATTCTATCCGGCTGTTATTTTGGCGATAAGATGTCACCACTCTCGGATTCTGTTGTCTTAGCCTCGACAATGTCTGGCGTAGAAATCATGGATCACATCAGAGGCATGATGCCTATCGCTCTGATTAGCTACGTTATTACCGGAATATTGTTTACTGTTGCTGGAGCACACTACGCCGGACAGGTCGATATGAGCCAAGTACAGATTGTCTCTGATGCGATGCAGCAGCAATTTGTTATCACCCCTTGGTCCTTTGTACCGTTGATTTTAGTGCTCGGTTTATTGGCTAAAGGTATGCCTTCTTTCCCGGCGATCAGCTTTGGTGCTGTGCTTGGTATAGTTTGGGCGGTTTCTGTACAGGGCCTAGACTTACGTGATGCTGTAGCTACTGGCTGGGCACCGGCTGTTGTGGATTCTGGTATTGAGTTCTTGGATAAGATCCTTAACCGTGGTGGCGTCTCTTCAATGCTGGGCTCTGTTGCTGTAATCATCTTTGGTCTAGGTTTCGGCGGCTTACTCGATAAAGTTGGTGCGCTAGAGGTTATTGCACGTAGTTTTGAGCGCTTCGTTAATTCAGCAGGTAGCCTTGCGGTATCAACCATTGGTACAGCCTTCCTGGGCAATGTCTTTGGCTCTGCAATGTATGTATCACTGATCTTGACGCCTAAGATCTGCGCCAAGAACTATGATCGCTTAGGGTATCAGCGTAAAAACCTTTCTCGTAACGCAGAGTTTGGTGGCACCTTAACTTCAGGCATGGTGCCGTGGAGTGATAACGGTATTTATATGGCGAGTATTTTAGGGGTTTCCACTTTTGCTTATGCGCCCTATATGTGGCTAAGCTTTGTGTGTATTGGTGTAACTATCATTACTTCTTATCTTGGTATTTTCGTTCACAAGGTGGCTGACCTCAAAGAATCGCAGCAGATCCAGACCGAGGTAGCTCAATAATAGAGTAGTTATCAAATAGCCCTGCGGTAGCAAGGACAGCAAAAAGGCGCTTTTAAAGCGCCTTTTTGCTGTCTGGTTAGTCGTCAAAATAAAATTATCAGTGTTGATTACGTTCGTGTGTGATATATTTTACATAGTCCATTTATTTTAACACCTATAAGCATAATAAGAGTAACGTAACATGACGGTACAACGAGTCAGAACGGGAGCCCAGCCCCGGTTTAAGGGAAAGCGTGGGGTCTCAAGTCGATGTGGACGGTTTAGTGATCTATGATCAAAAACACCACAGTAACCGCTCTCTGGTTTTGAAGAGGGATTACGGTACAATGCGCCATCAAAATTAAGGTGCGTATTATGTTTTTATTCTCAGTAACAGCAACGGCAAAAAAAGACGTAGAAGGCGTTAATGCAGGTCAGCAAGCTGAATTCATTGTCTATATTGATTATAAGGATCAGCAGGGCGCTATACAGTTATGCAAGTTTTATCTCGCAAATGCAGGTTTTGGGCAGGTGATCATCGATAAGATGAAGGAAGCGCACGGTGACTTTATTAAAAACAGCGTGAGCTCAGCACATCGGAGTAATATCGAAGCCGCCCAGAGTGACGGTTATTTTGTTCAGTTATTTGAGCAGTAACCGCTAATCTATCGACGGCGCTTTGCTAGCTAGCTAGCGCTGTAAGCATTTGCGAATGGCCTCAGTTTTCTCATTTTACATGAAGATAACTGGGGCTATTTGTCTTTAGTGGAGAGGGTATTCTCCTCGAGTGTTATTAAATATTTTACATGTTTTATTTTATGCTGGTCTGCAACTGCCGTTTCCGTACCCTGTAGCGCATAAAACCGATGCATAGGTGTAACTACCTATGTTTAATCGCCGTAAGGCTGGTATAAGCCAATAGAAAACTAACAATTTTAAAAGTATCCAAGGTAGGCAGGTAGCGATGAACGCGACAATGACACCTCATGAGTTAAGGCAAAAGATCCGTTTAGGCCAACATAGTGGCAATACCTCGGGTTACAGCGAAGGTTATGTTCAGTGCAATTTAGTGATATTACCCGTTGACTGGGCCGCTGAGTTTTTACAATTCTGTCAGCAAAACCCTAAACCTTGCCCGTTGATTGCGATGGGGCAACCCGGTGAATTTGATCTGCCGGGCATGGGAGTTGACCTCGATATTCGTACTGACATTCCACGCTACAGGCTGTTCAAAGACGGTAGCTTGGTTGATGAGGTCGAGGATGTCTCTGCACATTGGCGCGACGATTTGGTGGTATTCTTGTTAGGCTGTTCATTTTCTTTTGAAGAAGCATTACTCAACGATGGCCTTGATGTCCGTAATATTAGCGAAGGCGTTAATGTACCGATGTTTCGTACTAACATTCCCTGTAAGCCAGCAGGTCGTTTTAGCGGTAATACCGTCGTTAGTATGCGGCCGTTCCTGCCTGTTGATGCTATTAGAGCGATTCAAATTTGTACACGCTTCCCGTCTGTGCACGGTGCGCCTATTCATTTTGGCGACCCAAGCCAAATCGGTATTGAAGATATCAATCGGACTGATTTTGGTGATGCTGTTTCTCTTAAGGCAGGAGAAACACCTGTATTTTGGGCCTGCGGTGTGACACCACAGGTTGCCCTAGAGCAGGCGAAACCACCATTTTGCATCACTCACAGCCCTGGCTGCATGCTGGTCACCGACCTGCCTAATAGTCGCTTAGCCGTAATGTGATCGACGAGAGGGAATTATAATGAAATTAAACTGTGATTTAGGTGAGAGTTTTGGCTCTTGGAATATGGGTGTTGATCAGGAGGTTATGCCACAAATTGATATGGCTAATATTGCCTGCGGTTTTCATGCTGGTGACCCACTGGTGATGACCAAGACACTCGCGTTGGCAAAAGAGAACAAGGTTGTTGTCGGTGCCCACCCCGGTTACCCGGACTTAGTGGGCTTTGGACGCCGTTCTCTCAATTGTAGCCATGATGAGATCGTAGCACTGGTTCGTTATCAGTTGTCGGCTCTTGATGGCATGGCTCAGGTTGAGGGGATCTGTGTAGATTATGTAAAACCTCATGGCGCGCTGTATAACGACATGATGTCCGTGCCCAGTGTTCGTCAGGCGGTAATGCAGGCGGTTGCCGGTTATCATCGCCCCGTAACGCTTATGTTGCAGGCGACGGCTGATTGGCAGCAGCACCAGGAGGAAGCCAGTGCATTGGGCTTGACGTTATATTTTGAAGCCTTTGCCGACCGATGCTACGACGACGATGGTCGCCTTTTGGCTCGAAGTAAGCCTGGGGCTGTACACAACCATGACAAGATGCTTGCCCAGGTCCGTCAGTTAATAGAGGAGGGGACGATAACGACAGTGAGCGGAAAGACCCTCAAGCTACATGTCGATAGCCTTTGTGTACATGGTGATAACATGACGGCAGTGCAGGCCATTGGCGATATTCGTCGCTGCATGGCAGGAGCGCCATAATGAGGATAGAAATCGCAGGCGATAGCGCACTGATTGCCTATTTTTCCGAGACGCCAAGCCCTGAGGTGTCGCAGCGTATTCAACAAACACAGGTAGCACTATTGGCATTGATGGGAGAGAGTATTGTCGATACGGTTGTTTCGTACGCCTCACTACTCATCGTTTTTAACCCTTTGCAAACTGATTTTTGGGCAGTAAAAAATGCTTTGGTTCAGAGTTTTAGTCACGAAAATACAACTGCTTCGGATGCAGGAAGGTTAGTAACATTGCCTGTTTATTACAGCGAAGAGTCTGGCCCCGACCTTTCTGCATTAGCGCTGGCAGCTGGCCTGAGTGTCGCTGAGGTGATCGATATTCACCAGCAGCAAGAGTATCGAGTCTATGCCATTGGTTTTGCACCTGGTTTTGCCTATTTGGGCGAAGTTGATCAACGTATCGCAGCAGCTCGCTTGGCGACGCCCCGCATGAAAGTGCCTAGAGGGGCTGTTGCTATCGCAGATAGACAGACGGCCGTTTATCCAGCGGTATCTCCCGGTGGTTGGAACCTTATCGGTCTTTGTCCGCAACGCATGTTTGACCCCGATAAAACACCTAGCATGCCGGTGGTTGCAGGAGATCGCGTCAGCTTCGAGTCGATTACACGTGACGAGTTTCTACGATTGGGAGGTGAGCTGTGAGTTTAACCGTAAAGTCGCCTGGTATGCTGAGCCTGATTCAAGATTCAGGTCGTTTCGGTTACCACTCTATTGGTTTGACGACTGGTGGGCCGTTGGATAGTGAGGCGTTCTATTGGGCGAATCGCCTACTTGGCAATGAAGCTGACGCGGCGATGATCGAGTGTACCGTCGGTGGTTTAAAATTAATTGCTAATGTTGACACGGTGGTCGCTGTGACGGGGGCGGTTGTTGAAGTCAAAATAGACGGGCAGCCTGTAGAGCAATGGCGGGGTCTTAGCATGCGTGCAGGGCAGGCTTTAGAGTTAGGTTACGCCAAAGAAGGGTGTCGTTGCTATGTTGCTGTTGCGGGAGGGTTACAAGTTAAGCAGAGCTTTGGTAGCTGCTCTACAGTAATGCGAGAAGGTATTGGTGGCCTTGACGGTGATAAGTTGAGTGCCGGCACTGTACTACCCATCAAGCCCAGCGGGACGACTCCGCTCAAGCGGCTCCCTGTTGATCATAGACCTCGTTATCACAAAAGTGTCACGTTAAGGGTTGTGCTTGGTTATCAGCAAGCTCTTTTCAGTGATTTACAAAAGGCGACATTTTTTAGCGAGCCTTACAAAGTTTCCGCCAGCTGCGACCGTATGGGCTACCGTCTTGAGGGTGCGGCCATCGCTACCAATGAAACGGCGCTACTTTCCGAAGGGATATGTTTGGGTGCTGTGCAGGTTCCCGCAGATGGTCAACCTATCGTACTGATTAATGATAGGCAGACAATTGGTGGTTACCCGAAAATTGGCTCTGTGATAGGGATTGACCTGTATAAGCTTACTCAATTGATGGCCGGAGCGGAGGTTTTTTTCAGTGCTATTAGTATTGAAGAGGCCCATAACGAATTGCATTTGGCGCACTGCCGTCGTGAAAAAATTGAATTATTAAGCATTGAATAATAGCCGTTGGCTTGTGTATTGAGGTTGGAGTAAGCGATGTCATCATTGGAAGTTGAGCTGACAATATCAGAGCAATCGTTGAGCCAACAAGTCGAAGACTTGTTGGTTAAGCGTAATTTACGTGGCATGAAAGAGATGCAAGCCTCATTGAGGCCAGGGTATTACGGTCGGGCCGCCAAACTAATCAACCGGGTAAAAGGGACGGTTCTTATCGGTACGGGCTTTCCTGTGCTGGATACCTTCGAGACAGATGGGCCGGTTGGTGCGATAGCGCTTTATGATGTACTTAAGCACCTTGGTGCACGGCCTGTAATTGTCTGTGGCGACCCTCTGGCGAGCGCGTTATCAGCAGATTATTGTGTACATACAATCAATACTAACGCTATTGCGACGCGAGTGGAGGAGGCTAAACAGTCCCTCGCTCTTTTGTCGCCCGAGCTGGTTATTTCTATTGAGCGCCCAGGCCTGTCAAAAGGCGCTGGCTACTTCAATATGCGCGGTGAGGATATAAGTGCACGGTGTGCGAGCTTTGACGAATTCCTTAACCAGGCCGAGTGCCCCACTATTGCTGTGGGTGACGGCGGTAACGAGATTGGCATGGGCAATATTTATACAACAGTTAAGCAGCTTGATATCGTGCCAACGGTGACCGGCTGCGATGAGCTGCTGATCTCTGATGTGTCCAACTGGGGCGCACATGGTTTGATTGCGCTGTTGTCAGTTGCCAATGACGAAGATCTCTTTCAGCTGGTGAGGCCGATAACAATTTTGCGTTATTTATCCAATCGCGGTAGCGTGGATGGTGTCACTAGAGAGAATACGCTGACTGAAGATGGTTTGCCTGTTTCAGCGGGCGATGAATTGATCGAGCAGCTGCGCCAGTTAACAGGCTTTAGCATTAAATAAACCTTTTGTTGTTAATTTGTGTCCAACGGGACCCGTTGTAAATTAAGAGAGAAAATTATGAGTACTGTCTATCTCAATGGCGAATACATGCCAATGCATGAAGCTAAAATCTCCCCTATGGATAGAGGCTTCCTGTTTGGCGATGGTATTTACGAGGTAGTGCCCTGTTATAGCGGTGGTCTTGTTGGTTTTGGCCCACACATGGATCGCATGAACGATGGCTTGAAAGCAATAGGTATTGAGCTAGCGATGAGCCATGAGGAATGGAAGGCAATAGCCTTAAAGCTAGACGGGGAGAACGATGGTGAAAACCTAGGCATCTATTTCCACGTCAGTCGTGGTGCAGATACTAAGCGTGCACATAGCTTTCCATCAGGGGTGAAGCCGACAGTATTTGCGTTTGCTTTCGAAATTCCACCGGCGCCTGTTGCCGATAAGAGTAAGGCCAACTCTTATTCAGTATCAACAAGTACAGATTTACGTTGGAAGCGATGTAACATAAAGTCGACTGCCCTACTTGGCAATGTCCTGCATTACCAAAAAGGCGTTGATGAAGGTAACCAAGAGTGTATTTTGTTTGATGTTGACGGTTTCTTAACGGAGGGTAGCTCAACTAACGCCTATATAGTCAAAGATGGTGTTGTTATTACTGCGCCGCTGAGTAACGCTTTGTTGCCAGGTATTACTCGTTTCATGTTGCTCGATATCTTACGTAAAGATGGCCGTATAAAAGTTGAGGAGCGCGCAGTGAGCCGAGAAGAATTCGATGCTGCAGATGAGGTCTGGTTAACGAGTTCATCGAAAGAGGTTGGGCCGGTAGTCGCGATTGACGGTAAGCCTGTTGGTAATGGTGAAATCGGTGACGTGTGGGTTGTTGCGCAGCAGTTGTTTTCAGAAGGTAAATTCAACTATTAAGCGTTAATTAGCGGGCGCCTGTAGAGCCAAGGCTTTACCGGCACAACTTATATTGTGAGAGGGCTTATGGCTCGTCCAACCAAAGCTTTATTGGATATTTCCGCGTTACGCCATAATTACCGTTATGCGCAGCGGCTATCTGATAAAGGTCGCGCTATCCCAATTATCAAAGCTAATGCTTATGGTCATGGTGCTGTTGCTGTGGCATCAGCGCTGGCCGATTTAGCTCCTGCTTTTGGCGTTGCTTGTATTGAGGAAGCTCTTGAGCTTAGAAATGCAGGTATTAACCAGCCCATTTTGCTATTAGAGGGGGCCTTTACCGCCGACGAGGTGATGACGGCAAGTGAGCAAAACTTTTGGTTGATGTCGAGTTGTCGGCAGCAGATTGATGCGATCGTCGCAGCTCCCTTAAAGCAGGAGCTGACGGTGTGGCTAAAAGCTGATACTGGCATGCACCGCCTTGGGCTTGCTGCTAATGAGTTTGCGACTTGCTATGAACGGTTAATTCATTGCCCGTTCGTTGCCAATGACGCAATAGTTGTCGCAACGCACTTTTCTTCAGCTGATGATCTTAGTGATAACACAACTGAGCTGCAGATTGCTCATTTACTCGAGCTTACTCAAGATCTTAACGTCGAATTGAGTATGGCGAACTCGCCTGCTTTACTTGCTTGGCCAGAAGCAAGAGGGCAGTGGAATCGACCGGGTTTTATGCTCTATGGCAACTCACCCTTAATGACAGAGCATGATGCAGTATTGCCGTTAAAGCCGGTGATGACACTACGATCCGCCATCATTGCCTTGCGTGAAGTTGATCGAGGCGAATCCGTTGGCTATGGCCGTACCTGGGTCGCGCCAAAGCGCAGCAAGATTGCGACAGTTGCCATAGGCTATGGTGATGGCTACCCGAGGCACGCGATATCTGGGACGCCTGTGTGGATCAAGGATCAGCGTGCTGAGTTAGTCGGCCGTGTTTCGATGGACAT
This sequence comes from Sinobacterium caligoides, assembly GCF_003752585.1. Classification (NCBI taxonomy): domain Bacteria; kingdom Pseudomonadati; phylum Pseudomonadota; class Gammaproteobacteria; order Cellvibrionales; family Spongiibacteraceae; genus Sinobacterium; species Sinobacterium caligoides. The sequence continues at coordinate 47,700 of NZ_RKHR01000003.1, read as the reverse complement.
GCTTAGCATTGATGTTAGTCACATAGAAAATGTTGCCATAGGTGATGAGGTCGAACTCTGGGGGACTAATATCTGCGTCAACGAGGTTGCGAGTTATGCAGGTACGATAGGTTATGAGCTTCTGGCACGAATGCCAATGCGCACGCCAAGGATTGTCGTCGACTAGCTGACGAAAAATGCGAGGGTAGGGTAGAATGACCCGTAACGCAGCAGCTTTTAGTGAAGCCGTCGATTGTGCTTAATCAACGGCTTTCTTTTATAATTAATTTTTAATATTTATGGGTCGTTAAACGTGCAGCCAATCGAGCAAAGATTAACAAGTTTTTTTCAGCAGCACCTTCCTCTTGCGCAAGAGATTGGCATGGAGGTCAGTTATTATGATGGCCGTCGTTTGCAGCTCAGCGCCCCTCTTTCACCTAACATCAACGATAAGTTTACGGCCTTTGGTGGTAGTCTCTACTGCTTGGCAGTAATGAGCTGTTGGGGGATGGTGTATTTACAGACAGAAGCGGCAGAGGTTGATTGTAATCTTGTGGTCAGTCGCGGAGAGATCGATTATCTGCGTCCTGTATCAGAGCAGGTTTTTAGTGCTGTATGTGATATTGAAGAAGGGGACTTTGAGATGTTCCTTGCTGATTTTAAGCAAAAAGGGAAGGCCAAAATCACCTTGTCTTCAACAATATTGGCCGAAGGCAAGGTGGCTGTTAGTTTCAAAGGGGAGTATGCAATATTGCCGCCTGTTGTGTTGCGTGAGAAGAACTAACTGCTGAAAAAGCCGATATCTTTTTCGTTAAAATTGACGAGATTAGGAAATATCTGGTGTAGCTCATCATCATTGACACCCATCCACTTTGCTAACGTTGCACCATAGCTATCGATAGACGTCGTGGGTATTATTCGGCCTCGCCCGTAATCATCTGGGCCACCAATTTCAAGACTTGGAAACGCGCCAAATAACTTACCGCCGTCGACGGCTCCGCCCATAATGAGTTGATGGCCGCCCCATCCATGGTCTGTACCATCGCCATTGCTGGTGAGTGTTCTGCCAAATTCAGACCCTGTAAAAGTTGTGACTTTGTCATGAATGTTCATGGATTTCATTGCGTCATTGAAGGCCGCCATAGACTCGCTGAGCTGTGTAAGTAGCAGAGCATGACGTGACAGCTGATTACTATGTGTATCCCAACCACCAGCATCAATGTAAAAAATGTCTCTCTTATGTCCTAGCTGCGATCTCACTGAAATAGTTTTTGCAATAATGTTTAGGTCTTTCGCTAAAGCATGATTTGGCCAGTTAATTGAATCTAAGTTGGTGTCAGCTTGATCTAATGCCCGAGACATAACCCAGCTTCGCCTTTGAGCCTTGGCCTGAATTTTTGCAAACTCGTCGATAAATAAATGGTTGTTGTTTATTTCTAGTAACTTAAGGAATGCATTGGTTCTCTTTTGCGCCTGGCTGTCTCCTTGTTGACTGTTTTCAAGAATACCATTCAGTTTCACAGAGCCAGACGAGTCAAGTCTGAATGGTCTCTCTGTACTTGATAACCATAAGCTAGAGTCGGAAAAGGTAAATGCATTAGGTATTACTGTGTTGCTGGGGGGTATCGAAGTATTAATCTTGTCTAACGCTCTTGCCCCCCAGCCTGATAGGTGTTGTGATGTTTTGTCTAAACTATGCCAAAAGTTTAGTTGATCTAGGTGGGAGTGAATATGCGGGGGTTTTTCAACAGTGTCTAGGTTGTTTAGATTCACAGGGGTGGTTAGTGCTCCCACATTTGCCAGGATAGATAGGTCTTCATTGTCAAATAGTGTTTTAAAGGCTGAGGCTGCAGGGTGAAAGCCATAGTTTGCAGCAGCTATGTTGCTGGGTTGTACTTGTAAGAGTGAGTCCCGAGGAATGGCGAGGTTTGTTCTGGAGTCTTGATAGCTTTGATATTCCGCGCCATCAAGGGGAACGAACATGTTGAATGAATCGTTGCCGCCATTTAAGAAGATGCAGACAAGAGCTTTATAGTCGTCAGCAGCAGTGGAGCCTATAGCTTGTTGAAAGACATTAAGGCTACTTGTGGCAGCGGCAGTTGTGAGGCACATTTTTTTGATGAAACGACGACGAGATCTATTGTAATTATTCATAAAATTATCTCTGTATGGCGAATTCTGGGGAGGACAATACTAAGAATAAGGCTTCATTTACCCTAAGGGTTCCGTCGTTGTTTTCGTAGGGAGTTGTCTCGATAAAATCGATTAGGACTTGTTTCATCTCGTCGCTCATCGAGCCAGCCATTAGATCCATATTGAGTTTTTCAGCGAGCAATAAGGGAGTTGATGCCAGTGGCAATAGTGAGCTCGTATCAACACTTATCGTATTTCTCTCTTCACTGTTAAGTATTGCGCTATTTGCATACTCCTCTAGGGCGTTAGTTGTTTTTGTTATTGATTGTGCAGTTAGTATTTGGAGCTCAGGGGAAAATAAGTTGTGATCTCGGATTGTCCCAGCAGGTGAGTATGTTGGTGAGTAAAAATTGAAAACTGAATGGGCAGATAACGGTTTCTGACCGCTAATTGTATCGCTGTTGCTAAAGCGGAAGCGGTTGTTTTCCCCTGTGGCATCGTAAGCACGCCATAGTGCTGAAAACATCAATAGCGGTTCTTTTACTTTACCGAAGGATTGGCCATCTGAATGGCTGTTTAAGGCTTCCTCATCAAGCAGTATCGCCTTTATGATGGCGATCATATCTCCCTTTTTACCATGGCCGTTGTCATTAAATGCTTGTGCTACCCTTTCGACATACTTATCACTAGGATTACTGCTAACAAATCGCTGTATTAACCTTTTTGAAATAAAAGGAGCAATATTATGATGTTCAAAAAGATTGTCGATTGTTGCTGTAACTTCATCTAGTGGGAAGCCGAATTTAGGGAGTAGAGTACCGTTGAATAGAGCTTTCGCTTCATTATCATGGAAGAATATCCAGCCTTTCATAGGGATTATGTCTGAATTAAGAGTACGCTTTTCTGATATGGCTATTGTGCTGTCGCCGTAGTTCAACCCTGTAAAGACACGAGCAAGTGTCATGATCATTTCTTGGTTATAAGTCTCTGCCTGGTTATTGGCTGAGTCTAGTTTAACTGACCCGTTGTCATTGAGTTCTTTTAAGCCAATAGTGAAAAGTTGCATCACCTCTCGTGCAAAATTCTCGTCGGGTAAAATATTGTTGTTAGTGGCTTCTCTTCGGTTTCTTATACTTGAAAGGTAATAGCCCATGGCCGGATGAAGTGTGGTTTGTTGTAAAATATCTCTATAGTTTCCTAGGCTATTAGCGACTAAAATATCGTAGAAATTAGTTACTCCACGCGTTCTACATAACAGGTCGGCATTTTTTTCAGAGATAACAATTATTTGGCTTAAGGCGAAGGCTAGTCGCTGCCTTAGCTGGTCTTCGGCTTTAAGTGCACGCTGCCACCATGCGTCCATTCTTATACGTTGTTCAGCCAGAGGCATGAAGCAGTTAAGATTGGGAGAGAGGCCATCTTCAGTCATCATTGTTTCAAAAAGATCGAAATGAAGGCTGGCTGGAAGAATAGCTTGTTTGTCGATCCAGGCTTCATAGCCATGGGTCATTACATAGTCAATATCGTTTTTTACAGGGCCAAAGGTCGCCCGCATAAGAAAGCGTCTTGCGGCGCGCTCATCGGGAAGTGCTGGCGGCTCAATGACAGGTGGGGTGGTCTCGTCACCGTTATCATTTTGGTCGCCGCTGCCGCTGCCGCTGCCGCTCTGGTCGCCGCCGCTCTGGTCGCCGTTGTTTGTATCGCTGCTTTCGTCGCTTGGAAGCGGTGTGTCTGGAGCGCCGCCACCACTCCCGCCTCCGCCGCAAGCAGTCAAAATGAAAAGGAAGAGAGAGAAGCAAAAGTATTTATTTAAACGCTTAAACACAGTAATTACCTTGTTTTTATTTGTTTGCCGAATCCCGGCATAGTTTGGTAATGAGCGTTTTTTATATCATATTTTCTATATCGATAGCGCGAATTTCTTAATTCTTTCCCAAAACTGCGTGTCACTAACTGCGGACAGTGCAGTATGGTTACAGATGGTGTCACCACATCTTCTGTATTGGCCGAAACCAGTGTTTAGCTTATAGCCCTGCTAGCTCTTTTACATGTGCAGCACCGCAGCGGCCAAGTGCCGATAGATTGTAACCACCTTCTAGTGTCGAAATAATTCTACCCTGACAGAACACCTTAGCTGCGCCGTTTATCTTTTCTATAACCCACCTGTAATCGTTATCGGTTAATCGACTGTGGGATATTTCATCCTCAATATGACCGTCAAAGCCGGTGCTGAGCAAAATTAATTGGGGGCGGAGGCGATAAATCCAAGGCATGAGTTGATCATTAATAAGGTTTTTGTAGTCGCTGCCAGAGCAGTTTGTAGCGATTGGGTGTAGGGAAACGTTACGGCGACTTCGTAACTTATTGTCACGAAAAGGGAAAATGTCGGACTCGAAACTAGACCAGTACTGAATGCGTCGGCTGCCGCCTAAGATATCCTCGGTGCCGTTACCATGATGAATGTCGATATCAATAACGGCTACCTTTTTTACTCTGTGATGTTTTACAGCGTAATGCGCTGCGATAGCAATGTTGTTAAAGAAGCAGAAGCCGTTAGCCTTAGCCCTTTCCGCATGATGCCCGGGCGGGCGAGTAGCACAGAAGGCATTAGTAAACTCGCCGCTCATTACGCCATCAACAGCCCTAATCATTGCTCCTGCGCTGTGCATTGCAGCATCTAAAGTGTGAGGGCTGAGTGCTGTGTCTTCGTCGATACGAAAAAGCCCTTCTTTCGGACTGTTAATCAGTAAATTGTTGATGTAGTTGCGATCATGGGCTAGCTGAAGGTGGTGTAATTCGGCTTTAGGCGCATCGATTTGTTGAATATAATCGAAGGTGCCTGCGGCGATCAGGCAATCGCTAATGGCGTTCAGTCTTCTTGGGCATTCGGGGTGATTATTTCCCATATCATGCAGTGCACAATCGGGATGACTAATGTAGGCTGTGACCATAGTTACCACTCGGAATAGTTTTCTTTTGCACATGATAAGCTATTCACAAAGGAAGCGTAATTACTTATGAAGCGTACGGCATTTGATCATCTACTTAATCCTCGCTCAATTGCGCTATTCGGTGCTAGTGACAAGGAGCTTTCAATTGGGACGGCAGTTTTTCAGCGAATGATCGCCGTTAAGTCAGCGCTCTCAATATACCCAATCAACCCTCATCATAAGCTCCTCGGTGGCTACGTTTGTTACCCTAATCTTAAATCGGTGGGCCAGCAGGTTGATCTGGCAGTAGTTGCAACAGGTATTGGTAATGTTGCAGATATACTACGTGAATGCGGCAAGGCAGGGGTCAAAGCTGCTATTGTCGTTTCTCCCACTGGGTATCGTGATCGTGCTGAAAAACGTCGTATTTTTAAAGCATTAAGCCAGCTGGCGAATAAGTACGGCATCAAGCTATTAGGGCCGGGGTGCTTCGGTGTTCTCCGCCCAGAGAGTCATTTTGCAGCTTGGCTGGGGGTTGATGCGCCCAAGCCTGGTAAGCTGGCTTTAGTCAGCCAGTCTGGCGGTGTCTGCTCGTCAGTAATCGACTGGGCTAGGCAGCAAGATATTGGCTTCTCACAGGTTATCGCTCTCGACAATACCGCTGGTATTGATATGGGGGACATTCTTGACTATCTGACTAATGATCCCAAAACACACAGTATTTTATTGTATCTTGATCACATCAATCCGGCGCGTAAGCTGTTGAGTAGCTTGCGTGCGGCGGCTCGCATTAAGCCTGTTATTCTGCTGACAGCGCAGACGGATTCAGATGCTTTACATAATGCCGTGATTAACGCGGCGTTACGCCGAGCTGGTGTTATTAGGGCTTACCGCCTTAATGATTTAATTGGTGCGGCCGAAGTTTTGATGATGGGTAAGAAGCTGCGTCAAGAAGGACTCGGTATTGTCGCTAACGGTCGCGGTTTAAGCGCGCTAGCGGCGCAACGAGCAAGAAGTCTCAATGTGCCGCTTTATCGGCCAACAGGTGAGTGTGTTAGTGGCTTGAAAAAGTTATTACCTCGTTCGTCGGATGTTGGCAACCCGACCAATATTTATAACGACCTAGAACCAGCCCGGTTTGGTCTGGCAATAGAGGCGATGTTAGCTGACAAAGAATGTGCTGCTGTGTTGGTGATGATAGCGCCAACCGCTGTGAATGATGTCGAGGCGATTGCCGATGTCTGCTTACAGCTTCACCGCACACAAAAGAAACCAATTTTAACCTGCTGGATGGGTGGTGCGAGTGTTGAATCTGCGAGCAAGCGTATGGATGATGCTGGGATGGCCTGCTTCAGGACGCCAGAAAGTGCGATCGTAGGCTATAGCTTTTTGCTTAATTTCTATAGAAATCAGCTTCTCATGCTTGAGACGCCAAGTAGTCATGCGTTTGATAATGAGGCCGATATCGAAGGGGCTAAATCCTTGTTGTCGCCTGTTCGGCGTACTGGTGGCGGTCAGCTTCCTTTGCAGACGGCAATCTCAGTCCTTGCCTCTTTCCAGATTATGGCGAACAAGGTCGGGCGTCAGCTGCGCTATCGTGGCTTGCCACTGCAAATTGAAGTGCGTAAAGATGCCGATTTTGGCCCGGCGATACATGTGTTTATTGCGGATACCACGATAAGAATTGCAACATTACTCCCGCCTCTCAATCCGAGCTTGGTGCATGCCTTGCTGCAAAAGCTTGACTTGCCGGCAAATGCCTCAAACGATCATCTAGAGTTACAGCAACTGCTGTTGTGTGTTAGTGATATGGTTTGCGAGTTGCCTGAAGTCGAGGTTTTGAGGTTGGCTGCTGATGCAGCTGATGCTGAGTCGCCAGGTCAGGATGTCTCACTCTTCGTCAGTGCGGCAAGCAAACCTGTTCCTCGTTATTCTCATCTGGCCATCCACCCATATCCTAACCAACTACGAACGACCTATGTAACCAAAGCGGGGCGTGAAGTTTCTGTGCGCCCAATGCGCGCCGAAGACGCAATGATGGAGCGGTCTTTTGTTCTGCAGCTGTCCTCTGAGACCCGATACATGCGGTTTATGCAGAACCTTAAAGAGTTGCCGCCATTGTGGTTGGCTCGTTTTACGCAGATAGACTACTACCGTGAGATGGCTCTGATAGCCATTGTCGAGGAGGCGGGAGAGTCTGTTGAGGTTGGGGTCGTTAGATATACAAACTCAGGCGATGGTCATAGTTGCGAGTTTGCAGTGGTCGTTGCGGACGACTGGCAGGGACAAGGTGTCGCACGCTATCTGATGGAGCGCATCATAACGATAGCGGCAGAGGCTGGTTTGAAGCTGATGGTAGGGGTGGTGTTGCGACAAAATCACAAGATGAAGGCTTTTTGCAAAAGCCTTGGTTTCCAGATTCGTAGTGATCCAGACGATGATACGCTTGTTTTGGCTGAGCTTGACCTCACCCGGCCACGTTCGCGTTAAGGTAGCGTTGAGTTTTTGCTGTTGCTTGCAGAGGAGGTTAGTTGCTGAAGCATTTCCTCCAGCATCTCTAGCTTAGCGCCAGTGACAATGGCGTTGTGCTGATGTTTTGATGATTCATCGCGGCACTGCGCAAGTGTTTCGACAAGGTTGTCGATTTTCTCTTCTGCACTCTTGGTTGCCCTGCTGTAGTTGCCGTGAATTTCCGCGACTTCTTTTTGATGCACCATCTGTTGCTTGCTGTACTTGTCCGTCACTACTTCTATTTGCTCGTGTAGCTGGTTGATTAGGTGTTTGAAGCTTGAGGCGTCGTCTTCTGCTTGTTGAGTACGCTTGCGTAGAAGCTCGGCTTCCGTTTTTGTTTTGCTTTGTTGCTTCTGGAGCAGTAATAATTCAGCGCGCTGCTGTATTGAGCTTTCTTGTTGCTGGTTGATGACTTGTTGCTGCTGGAGGATTTGTGCCCCCTGCTGGCTGGCTTGTTGTTGATGCTCGTTGATGAGTTGCTCTCGTGCTAGTGCACTGGCATCTCTGAAGTGCTCGAGGCTTAATTGGCTATGCTGGTATTTTTCGTTAGCACTATCGAGGTGCTGTTCTTTCTCTTCGAGCCTTGCGTTTACAGCACTGTAGTCGTTTTTGAGCTCATTGAGCTGTGCTGTAAGTTGCGAGTTATCGTGCTTTAGCTGAGAGTTTAGCTTGTTGCTCGCCTCGTTTTTCTCCTGTAGCTCCTTGACTATAAGCAATAGCTTCTGGTTCTCCTCCTTTTGAGTGTCTTCCGCCTCAATGAGCCTGTCTTTATTTTCTTGCCACTTTTTCTCGGCCTGTCGCAACGGCTCAGCAGCTTGCTCTCTCAATTTCAGCGCCAGTGATGAAATGATTTCTGTAAGGCTGTCGTTGAGCAGCTGTTCGCTGCCTTTGAGCTGGTGTTTGTTATCCCGCCACTCCTTGAGGTATTTGCTGATCGTTGTTCGGCTACCAGTGTTGCCCAGTTCGCTGCGCAAGCTATCTACGGTTGGGTTGATGCCGGCCACAAGCAGCGCAGCAGCGGCTTTTTCAATATCGAAGTAGGTGACACCAGAGCGAGCCATAGCGAGTATTCCATCATGTGATACGTATCATCTTATATTACGTTATAAAGCCAATTATACATAGCTATTGTTTGATATTTTCTAATGATTGATAATAATGGATTATCACTTGTTATGAGTTAATGGTGTGAAAATCGATGCCTAAAATCGTTTCAAATAAGTCCGTTAGCCGGAGCCCTAAGGAAGACTCTAAAGTCCTCGTGGCCGGCTATATGGAGGCTGCCACTGCTGAAAATACACGTCGTGGCTATCGCTCAGACGTGCGTGTTTACGAGAAGTGGGGTGGTTTGTTGCCTGCTAGCCAGAATATGTTGATTGAGTTTTTGGCTGATATGGCTCAGCAAAGACAGATGTCAACATTGCGCCGTTACTTGGCTTCGATTTCAAAATGGCATCAGCTTCAGGGTTTTGTTGATCCGGCTCGTTCGACCCAGGTTAAGACGTTGATGCGAGGTATCGCGAAGCGTCACAACAGGCAGGCTAGGCAGGCGAAACCTATTGCTATTGCTGAGCTAGAAAAAATAGATGGCTACCTTTCTTTGTTGGCGGCCAATCATCTCGACGAAATGATTGATGAAAGAACGCGAAAGAAGGAGAGGTTGGTCGCGCTTAGGGATAGAGCGATGCTACTGCTTGGCTTTTGGCGCGCGATGCGTGGCGCTGAGCTGCTGTCAGTTCAAATTGAGGATATTAAGGTGATAGATGGGCAGGGTGCGGAAATCTATCTCCGCTCATCAAAAGCTGATAGGGAGGGCCGGGGGGTGACGCATCGACTGCCATGCCTTGATGCGTTATGCCCTATCGAAGCAATTAAAGCCTGGCTTTGCGAGTCGCAACTGACTAGTGGGCCCTTGTTTCGCTCGATAAACCGATGGGGTGGGGTTGCTGGTTCAGCGATGGGAGTAAATAGCCTTGCGCCATGGATGCGAGGCTTGCTTATAAAGGCCGGTGTCGCAGATAGTGAGTCCTATAGTGCTCACTCAATGCGGCGAGGGTTTGCGACTCATGCTGTTAGTTGTGGTACGGATTTAAAGGAATTGATGAGCTATGTCGGCTGGAAGGATGTAAGCAGTGCTATGCGGTACATCGATCACGAGGCGAGCTTGCAGTCGCTGTTGCCGGCACGACTGCAGCGATAGCAGTTAGAGTTATTTGTTGCGTCGCTCGATGCCTGTGTCGGCAAGAATCCGTGTTGAAATCTCTTCGATTGACTGACTGGTTGTGTCAATGACGGGGATCTTGAAGCGCTCATAGATCGAGCGTGCTTGGCGCAGCTCGTCTTCGCACTGAATGATTGATGCGTAGCGACTGTTGGCTCGACGCTCATTACGAATTGCCGAGAGTCGCTCAGGGCTTATGGATAGGGCGTATAGCTTATGACGGTATGCCTCGAGTGCTTTTGGTACCTTGTTGGACTCAAGATCTTCCTCGGTAATAGGGTAATTCGCAGCAAAGACGCCGAATTGCATTGCTAGATAAAGGCTGGTTGGGGTTTTACCGCTACGAGATACGCCAATAAGAATAATGTCGGCTTGATCATAGCGATTCAATTTTGCGCCGTCATCCGCGTCGAGTGCGTAGTGAACAGCTTCGATTCGGTTGATGTATGCAGGGTTGTCGGTGGCGTTCTGGGCGCAGCCAACACTGTAGGATGAGTGTGCTTGTAGTGATTTTTCAAGAGGCGATAAGAAACTAGAAAAAATATCGGTGATTAGTGCGTCGCAGGCACTAATTACCGCTCTAACTTCTTTGTTGATGATGGTGTCAAATACGATCGCAGGGTAGCTGTCACGCCTGCTCGATACGTTGATGGCTTCTGCGGCCTCATGCGCTTTTTCAACGGTGTCTATGTAAGGCAGGGTGTGGTGCTCAAACTCTATGCCTGGAAATTGCGCCAGCAGGCTGTGACCCAGAGCCTCGGCTGTCAGGCCGGTTCCGTCAGAAATAAAATAGACTGTACGTTTCATGGTGCTCGCCTTAACTTGTTGATATTTAATGCTTGTTGTTTTACTAGCTAAATAACTTGTATTTGGTAACCAATTTACAGATGGTTCACGTATTATCTTGCCATGCTTTGCCCCTTTCAAGATGCTTATGATAGCAGGAGAGTTTATTTTGACTGATTACGTATTGTGGTTCGACCAGTGTGGTATGGACGATGTTGATCGTGTAGGTGGCAAGAATGCCTCTCTTGGTGAGATGATAAGTAACCTTTCTGGTGCGGGTGTCAGCGTTCCAAACGGCTTTGCGACAACAGCGCAAGCCTATCGTGACTTCATTGATCAAAATAATCTAGAGAAGCGCATCAACGATGAACTTAATTCTCTAGACGTTGAAGACGTTAAGGCGCTCGCTGAGGTTGGTGCTAAAATTCGCCAATGGGTACTCGATGCTCCTTTCGCAGGTAAGCTAAAGAGCGAAATCGAAGCTGCCTACATTAAGCTTCAAAACGGCAACGCTAATCTTGGTGTGGCTGTTCGTTCTTCTGCGACGGCGGAAGACCTTCCGGACGCCTCTTTCGCTGGGCAGCAAGAGACTTTCTTGAATATTAAGGGGCTTGATAACGTCTTTGTTGCCATCAAAGAAGTGTTCGCCTCCCTCTATAATGACCGTGCAATTTCATATCGTGTGCACCAGGGCTTCGATCATTCCGAAGTTGCCCTTTCGGCGGGTATTCAGCGCATGGTACGCAGTGAGACGGGCGTGGCCGGCGTTATGTTCACCTTAGATACTGAGACAGGATTTAACGATGTTGTTTTCGTCACATCTTCCTACGGCTTGGGTGAAACTGTTGTGCAGGGTTCTGTCAATCCAGATGAGTTCTATGTACATAAGCAAATTCTGAAGAATAAGCGTCCAGCAGTACTGCGTCGTAACTTGGGCAGCAAACAGATTAAGATGATCTATGGTGAGGAGGCGTCGGCAGGGCGTAGCGTTAAAACTGTAGATGTTTCAGAGCAAGAGAGAAACAGCTTCTCGCTGAATGACGCCGAGGTAGAGGCGCTTGCTGAGCAGGCTCTTATTATAGAGAAGCACTATGGCCGCCCGATGGACATCGAGTGGGCAAAAGATGGTGATGACCAGCAACTCTATATCGTTCAGGCGCGCCCAGAAACAGTCAAGAGTCGCGATAACACCACGAAGATGGAGCGCTATCTAATGAAGGGCCGCAGTAAGGTCGTTTGTGAAGGGCGCTCTATTGGTCACCGTATCGGTAGCGGTAAAGTTAAGGTTATCGAAGATATCTCGCAGATGGATCGCGTGGAAGATGGTGATGTCCTGGTTACGGATATGACCGACCCAGATTGGGAGCCGGTGATGAAGCGTGCTTCTGCTATCGTCACGAATCGTGGTGGACGGACATGTCATGCGGCAATTATCGCTCGCGAGCTTGGGATTCCAGCTGTCGTTGGTTGCGGTGATGCGACTGAGCTGATTGCCGAAGGGCGTGAAGTGACCGTTTCTTGCGCAGAGGGTGACACTGGCTTTGTTTACGATGGCTTGCTTGAGTTCGATATCAATACATCCGATATCAAAAATATGCCAGAGCTGCCGTTTAAATTAATGATGAACGTTGGTAACCCTGATCGAGCGTTTGACTTCCAGGCCTACCCGAATGATGGCGTTGGTCTTGCGCGTCTCGAGTTTATTATTAATCGGATGATCGGAGTGCATCCTAAGGCGCTACTAAACTACGATAGCTTGACCCGTGACGTTAAGGCATCTGTCGATCGTCGTATCGCAGGCTACGAGTCGCCGCGTGAGTTCTATGTGCAGAAGATCGTTGAGGGTGTTTCATCGATTGCGGGTGCTTTCTATGGCAAGAAAGTTATTGTGCGCATGTCGGACTTCAAGTCTAACGAGTATGCGCATCTTGTTGGTGGCAGCGTTTATGAGCCGGTTGAAGAAAATCCGATGCTAGGCTTCCGTGGTGCAGGGCGCTATATCTCTGACTCGTTCCGTGAGTGCTTTGATCTTGAGTGTGAGGCGATTAAGCGAGTTCGTAACGATATGGGGCTCACCAATGTCGAAGTTATGATCCCATTCGTAAGAACAGTCGACGAAGCCCGTCAAGTCAGCGAGATACTTGAGGAAAACGGCCTTAAGCGAGGCGATAATGGCTTGCGCTTGATAATGATGTGTGAACTTCCGGCAAACGCTTTGCTAGCCGACCAGTTCCTGCAGTATTTTGACGGTTTCTCAATTGGCTCGAATGACTTGACTCAGTTGACGCTTGGTCTTGACCGAGACTCAGGGCTTGTGGCGCAACTGTTTGATGAGCGCAATGACGCAGTAAAAGCATTGCTTGCGATGGCAATAAAAGCCTGTCGAGATGCAGGCAAGTATGTGGGGATCTGCGGCCAAGGGCCTTCCGATCATCCAGACTTCGCACGCTGGCTGATGGATCAAGGTATTGAGAGCATTTCTCTTAATCCGGATTCTGTGCTGGAGACTTGGATGTATCTTGGCGGTGAGACCGAGTAATAGCGGAAATTGATTAAAAAAACCGGCAATTGCCGGTTTTTTTTGCTCTGCTAGTTGCTAAGTGTCATCTTTTGGTGGGGGATGCCTGCTTCCATAAAGGTATCGCCCGTCGCCTCAAAGCCATAGCGTTGATAGAAGCCTATAGCGTGTGTTTGTGCGTTCAACATAACATTTTCAATGTTGTTTGCCGCGCAATACTTCACGATAGTCGCGAGAATGGCCCCGCCCACCCCTAGGCCTCGTGCATGCTTATATACAGCCATTCGGCCAATCTGACCGGACTCCATCAAACGTCCGCAACCGAGTACGATGTCGTCTTGATAGGCGATAAAGTGTTTGCTGCTGCGATCGTATTCATCCCATTCTTCATCAGGCGGGCATGATTGCTCTTCGATAAAGACCTTGGTTCTTATTTCTGTTAGTTCTTTCTGGTAGTTAAACCAGTTTACCGGTTGGACTTTAATCTTCGATGAATTCAATGTGGTCATTTGCAAGTAGCTCGATTAGTAATTTGGTGGATGCCTCGTCATTGAGTTGTTCGTACATTTCTTCGATGATGAGGCCGCCACTGTCGGCAAGTTGTTTAGCTATTTGAATACTGCCTTGGGTGTTGCAGTCGAAGCTTTGACCATCGACAAACAAGAGGCAAGTATCCTTTAAGTTAAAGTAGCTTAATTTAGAGCAGTTGTTGCGAGCAATCATGCTGCTGCTGTCGATGAGGTCAAGCATTTCAGCTTGACTGATAGGCTCGGCGGGAGAAAAAAGATCCGGGTTTTTAGCTTCGGTTACCATTTCACCGAAAGCGCGTGCGAGCTGTGTTTCATCGTCGGCAATGCTGAGCAGTATTCTCTTTACTTTGTCGAGTGCGGCTTCGGTGATTTCGCCTGGGTTTTCGGTGACCTCTAGCTCCGGGTCGGTGTAGCGCTCTTTGTCGCTGCAGCGGCTTAGGTAGTCGTTGCAGAGATGGCCGATAATGTCGCTATTGGTGGGTGTGGTGTAACCGATGGAGTAGGTCATTGATTCGCCAATAGCTCTGCCCCAATGGCTGTAGCAAGGTGGAATGTAGAGCATGTCGCCTTCTTCGAGGATCCAGTCGTTTTCTGTCTCCATGTCCGCCAAAATCTTAAGTTGGGGATGCTCCTTTAGCGGAGTATTATCGTCACACTTGCCGCCCACTTGCCAGCGTCTTTTCCCGAGCCCTTGAATAAGAAAGACATCATAGTTGTCAAAGTGTGGGCCGACGCTTGCGTCGTCGACAGCATAAGAAATCATTACGTCGTCAACACGCCAGTTCGGTGCAAACCTGAACTCTTCTAGCAGGTCTGCTACCGGCTCGCTCCATTGGTCGACGCCTTGCACTAGAAGTGTCCAATGCTTCTTCGGGAGGTTGGCAAAGCGCTCTTCATTGAAAGGGCCGTGTTCGAGTTGCCAGCTGTCAAACTTGGCGTTACCAACGAGGATTCTAGATTCGATGAAGTCTTCTAGTGCGAGTCCCGCGAGTTCGTCGGGGCTGATTAGCGGCTGCCAGTCGGGGAAGGCGTTTTTGATCAGTAGAGGCTTTTTTTGCCAGTACTCAGACATGAATTGTTCGAGCGAAATATTGCCAAAGAGGGGCATGAGGGGCCTTTGTGTGTGTCGGTAGAGGGAATAATAGCGGCTTAGTAGCTGATTGAAAATCGCGTGTGTTGCGGCAGCATTTTGTAAGAGGTGCTCTAGGCGTGAAGGAGGGGTGGCTAGCCGCCTTGGGCGGCTAGTCGTAGGCTAGGGCTTAGATGTCCTTGGCCTGTTTTGCGGCATTCCCTATATAGTTAGCCGGCGTAAGCTCGCGCATAGCTTGTTTGGCCTCTTCCGGTATGGCGAGCGTTTCAACGAAGGCGAGGATGGTTTCCTTGTTGATGTCCTGGCCGCGAGTCAGCGCTTTCAATTTCTCGTAGGGCTCCTCGATGTGGTAGCGACGCATAATGGTTTGAATAGGCTCGGCTAGAACCTCCCAGGCGTTATTAAGGTCGTCACCGATGCGTTCGGCGTTGACTTGTAGCTTGCCAAGACCTTTAATTGTTGATTCGTAAGCGATTAAGCTATAACCAAGGCCAACACCCATGTTCCGTAGAACTGTTGAGTCGGTAAGGTCGCGCTGCCAGCGAGAAACGGGGAGCTTGCTAGAGAGGTGGTTCATTACTGCGTTGGCAATGCCAAGGTTGCCCTCTGAGTTCTCAAAGTCAATTGGGTTGACTTTGTGTGGCATTGTTGATGATCCAACTTCCCCGGCGATTGTACGCTGCTTGAAAAAGCCCATAGAAACGTAGCCCCAGATGTCACGATCAAGGTCGATCAGGATCGTGTTAAAGCGGGCGATGGCGTCATAGAGCTCGGCGATATAATCGTGTGGCTCTATTTGTGTTGTGTAAGGGTTGAAGGTTAGGCCGAGCCCTTCGATGAAGCCCTTGGCGTGAGCTACCCAGTCAACTTCAGGGTAGGCGCTAAGGTGGGCATTGTAGTTGCCTACTGCTCCGTTGATTTTGCCTAATAGCTCAACAGACTTAATTTGCTCTAGTTGACGCTGCAGGCGGGCAACCACGTTGGCAAGCTCTTTGCCGACAGTTGTTGGGCTGGCGGTTTGGCCATGGGTGCGCGATAGCATCGGCAGCTCTGCAAGCTCGTGAGCCATCTCACGCAATTTATCGATAATCTTTTGGCAGAGAGGTACAAGAACGTTTTCACGCCCCTCTTTCAGCATCAAAGCGTGGCTGAGGTTGTTGATGTCTTCGCTTGTGCAGGCGAAGTGAACAAACTCGTTGATTGCCAGCAGTTCGTTGTTGCCTTCAAATTTCTCTTTGATGAGATATTCAACGGCCTTAACGTCATGATTGGTTGTGCGCTCAATCTCTTTGACGCGCATGGCCTCACTGGTAGTGAAGCTGCTGACAAGATTGTTGAGGAGTTCGTTGGCTTCCGCGCTAAATGCGGCTAGCTCAGTAATTTGCGAATGATTTGCAAGAGACTGAAGCCAGCGCACCTCGACGGTGACACGGCTTTTGATGAGACCAAACTCGCTGAAGATATCCCTGAGCGATTCGGTTTTGCTTCCGTAGCGGCCGTCGATTGGTGATACTGCTGTTAACGCTGATAAGTCCATGGACCTTCCTGATTTGCTTTAGTTGGCGCGCCATGCGCCACACAGTTGGAATGAGGGGTGCTGAAAAGGGCGCGAGTATACAATATTTTAAGGTCGCAGTTAATCTGGAATTGTACTTTTCTGCCGTAAAGATCGTGTATCTCTAAGGATTTGGCGACGATTCAGTAGTAATTGCCATCTGCGGCCACCGAGTTGGCGCCAGAGCATGGCTGACCTCACGCCAGCAAGGAGCAGGGCGCGAATCTTGTCGGCATTGGCGGGTGTCTTCAAGTGTTGGACGTTGCCGGTGACTTGTACGCGAAAGGTGAGCGACGATAAGGTGTCTTGGTAGAGTCCTGCGACAGAGGTGATTAATGGTTGCGGGTTGTTATCGTAATTATCGAGATTGAAAGCGGCATGCTGTAGGCGAGAATGGATAATCCCCAGCATCTGACTTTGACTTGATAGTTTCTTATTGAGATGCAGCAGGCTCATTACGTAGCGCAATATCTCGGGCTTTCCCTCGATATCGTCTTTGCCTAATAGCCCCTCGATTAGCTTTAAGCCACTACTAAGTTGATGACGGTCGCCGTAGATCTGCTCTGTGCTGTCGGGGTCAAAGGCAAAGAGGCTGCGCAAGCAGGTATCGAGCTCGGGCTTGCTGCAGACGCCTGTCCTTGCAATTTGGTCCACGAGTTTTGCTGCTTGTACGATGCCCGCAAGTGCGAGTGTTTGCTGCTGGTGACGATTCATAATCAACTATTGTTTAATTTTACTGTGTGACAGGAGACTCAATAGGCGGCGTTTCATCGAATGTGTATTCGATAATGCCGCCACCTAGGCAAGTTTCACCATCATAGAAAACGACTGACTGACCAGGGGTCATAGCGCGTTGGAGTTGGTCGAAATGCACGCGATAGCCGCCATCGGGGTCGCCTTCAATCAGACAGCCTTGATCAGGTTGTCGATACCGAGTTTTGGCGCTGCAGCGCAATGGAAGCGAGGGGCCCTTGCCATCAATCCAGTAGACCTGTCGTGTTGTTAGTGTTTTCTTAAAGAGTCGAGGGTGTTGGCTGCCTTGGGCAACCAAAAGGATGTTGTTCTCTAAATCTTTGTCGACCACATACCAGGCATCGTGTTTGTTGTTACCAGCGACACCACCGATGCCAAGACCCTGACGCTGTCCTAGTGTGTGGTACATAAGCCCAGAGTGCTTGCCCATGCTATGGCCGTCTGTTGATACTATTGGGCCGGGCTGGGCGGGTAGGTATTGTGCTAGAAAATCCTTAAAGCGACGCTCACCGATGAAGCAGATGCCGGTGCTATCTTTCTTCTTTGCTGTCGCTAGCTGGTGCTCTTCTGCAATTTCGCGAACCAGTGGCTTCTCCATCTCGCCGATAGGGAATAGGCACTTAGAAAGCTCTTCGCAACCAACAGCATGCAAGAAGTAGCTTTGGTCTTTGTTGTTATCTAGCCCTTTCAAAAGCTCGGTGCCATTCTCGCCCTGTTTACGCCTGACGTAATGCCCGGTGGCGATGAGGTCGGCGCCCAGAGTGATGGCATAGTCGAGGAAGGCCCGAAACTTGATTTCACGGTTACACAGCACGTCGGGGTTGGGGGTGCGGCCGGCCTTATATTCCGCTAAGAAGTGCTCGAAAACGTTGTCCCAGTACTCTGCTGCGAAATTGGCAGTGTGGAGCTTGATGCCAAGCTTGTCTGCTACGGCCTGCGCGTCAGCAAGGTCGTCTTTCGCGGTGCAGTAATCTGTGCCGTCGTCCTCGTCCCAGTTTTTCATAAACAAGCCTTCGACATCATACCCCTGCTGAAGAAGGAGTAGGGCAGAGACTGATGAATCGACACCGCCGGACATGCCGACAATGACTTTTTGGGTAGATCTCATTTGTAAACCTGTACTAATAAATCACACTAAGGGGGTAAATTTGCCCATCTCTGTGACGATTGATGGATTTTATAACTAAGGGGCTGCGCATTCTAGCAGATAAAGCGATTATTTCGGCATAGCTCAGCCAATGAACTTTGTGTATATCTTCATCTAATATGGCGTCATCGTGATATATTGCAAGGTCGGCTGCAAAGGTCGTACGGAAATAGGTGGAGCCATTCGCTGCTTCGTAGCGTGAGTGGCCAATCAGAGCAGTGATCTCTACTTGGTAGGCTGTCTCTTCAAGAGTTTCCCGGCAAGCGGCGTCAACAAGGCTCTCGTGTGCCTCAACATGCCCGGCTGGCTGGTTAAAGACGAGTAAGTTACTGTCTTTACAGCGCTCTTCTACCATCAGGTATTGAGTGTGACCCCTGAACTCCCGTGTTACGACGGTCGCGACAGTAATATGGGGCGTGAAGCTATGTTGCATATAAAAAGCTCAGTGTTTATTCGCGTATGAACGATGCTGTAGGCCTGCTGCGAAGGCTGCCATTGATTCTAACACGCTGCTCTAGCAATCGATGAGTTTGTCGGCTTTTTTATCATGTTGCCCTTTTTAACCTTCACCTAATAATCTAAATGAATGACACATATAATTGTTAATGATGATATATTGTGCCTCGCATTTTAATGAAGGGGTTCGAGCATTGTTGACAAAGGTGATCACGAGTCATCTTTTATTGAGCCTCGGGCGAACCCGCCATAAGACTGTTAGGAACATACATGACGCTAGATACTTCAAAAATAATTTACACACAAACCGATGAAGCACCTGCTCTCGCTACATTCTCACTACTGCCAATCGTGCAGGCTTTTACTGGTGCCGCAGGCATCGAAGTTGAGACTCGAGACATCTCTCTTGCTGGTCGTATCATCGCTAACTTCCCTGATAACCTAACGGCAGAACAGCAACAAAGTGATGCTCTTGCCGAGCTCGGTGAGCTCGCAAAAACACCCTCTGCCAATATCATTAAGCTACCGAACATCAGTGCTTCGATTCCACAGCTCAATGCTGCAATAGCAGAGCTTCAGGCGAAGGGATATGACATCCCTGATTACCCTGAAGAGGTAACTAATGACTCCGAGCAGGCTGTTAAAGACCGCTATTCAAAGGTGCTAGGAAGCGCTGTAAACCCAGTGTTGCGTGAAGGTAACTCTGATCGCCGCGTTGCTGCGCCGGTAAAGAATTTCGCGAAGAAAAACCCTCACTCAATGGGTGAGTGGTCTAGCACCTCGAAGACCAATGTTGCCCATATGTCGTCAGGTGATTTTTACGGCAGCGAGCAATCTGCTGTTATGGCTGCTGACACTGACGTACGTATTGAGTTGCTGGCAAATGGTCAGACGACTACGTTAAAAGCGAGCAACCCGTTGTTGGCCGGTGAAGTTATTGATGCATCTGTTATGAGCGTCAAGTCACTGCGCGCCTTTTTTGAGGCAGAGATGCAAGACGCCAAGGCAGAGGGTGTAATGTTATCACTACACCTTAAGGCGACGATGATGAAGGTCTCCGACCCTATCATGTTTGGTCATGCGGTTACCGTTTACTTTAAAGATGTTTTTGAGAAGTATGCCGAGCTATTTGAAGAGCTTGGTGTTGATGCAAGTAATGGTCTCGGCGATGTTTATGCCAAAATCCAAAGCTTAAGCGAAGATCAGCAGCAAGAGATCGTGGCAGCGATCGATGCGGTTTATAGTTCACGACCAGAATTGGCGATGGTGGACTCTGATCGCGGCATTACCAATCTACATGTTCCTAGTGATGTGATTATTGACGCCTCTATGCCGGCAGCAATTCGCTCTTCAGGCATGATGTGGGGGACCGATGGTAAGCTGCATGACACTAAGGCAATGATCCCTGATCGTTGCTATGCCGGTGTTTATCAAGAGACCATTGATTTCTGTAAGCAGCATGGCGCCTTCGATGTTACTACGATGGGTAATGTTGCAAATGTTGGCTTAATGGCCAAGAAGGCAGAAGAGTACGGTTCGCACGATAAGACTTTCAAGATCCCTGCCGATGGTGTTGTTCGCGTCATAGATAGCGAAGATCGTGTGGTTTTCGAGCATGATGTTGAGAAAGGTGACATCTGGCGCATGTGTCAGGTGAAGGATGTCGCGATAAAGGATTGGGTTAAGCTCGCTGTTAATCGTGCTAAAGCGACCAGTTCTCCAGCGGTTTTTTGGTTAGACAAGAGCCGCGCACACGACAGCAACCTCATCTCTATTGTTGAAAGGTATCTGCAGGATTACGATATCGCAGACTTAGAGATTAAGGTTATGTCGCCTGTTGAGGCTACTCGCTACACGCTTGAGCGTGTTAAGGCTGGTCAAGATACGATCTCTGTAACAGGGAACGTGCTGCGTGATTACTTGACAGATCTTTTTCCGATCCTTGAACTTGGCACTAGCGCAAAAATGCTATCGATTGTACCTCTGCTGGCTGGCGGTGGTTTATTTGAAACGGGCGCAGGCGGTTCGGCGCCAAAGCACGTGCAGCAATTTGAGCAAGAAGGCCATTTGCGCTGGGACTCGCTCGGTGAATTTTTAGCGCTATCGGTCTCAATTGAAGATCTTGCAGTTAAGTCAGGTAACCAAGCCGCGAAGGTTCTCGCTGAGACGCTGAATACTGCGACAGATATGTTCTTGGAGAGCAACAAGTCGCCTTCGCGCCGTGTCAACGAGCTGGATAATCGTGGTAGCCACTACTATCTTGCGCTTTACTGGGCCCAGTCATTGGCGGCTCAAACAGATGATAAGGCGTTGCAGCAGCGCTTTGCAGCATTCGCTGAGCTCTTGTCTTCAAACGAAGAGAAGATCGTTAAGGAGCTCAACGATGCTCAGGGAGAGGCGATCGATTTAGGTGGCTATTATCTGCTGGATCAAAAGAAGGCAGAAGACTCAATGCGACCTAGTGCGACCCTGAATGAAGCGATAGCTTCAATCTAAGATATTTAAGCGTGTCGAGAGAAGCCGCCACAGTAATGTAGGCGGTTTTTTTGCACTATTTCTGTCGTTTTTTGTTCCTCGCTTTATGCGTGCTGTTGAGACCTGCGCGCGTGTTTCGCCTATTTTTTCCCGGCTGTTCTCGTGCTGTGCTTTTTGGCATGTGAACATGCTCGATCCTGTACTCACCTGGTTTTAGCTGTTCGAGGCTCCATGGGCCGATCTTTATTCGAATCAGCCGTAGTGTAGGGTGACCTACAGAGGCGGTCATACGGCGAACTTGTCTGTTTCTTCCTTCGCTTATAGTGAGCGATAGCCAGCTTGTGGCGCTGTTTTGGCGTTGACGAATTGGGGGGGTTCTTTCCCATAGCCAGCTCGGCTCGTTGGTCAGTTCGGCTTTGGCAGGCTTAGTGGGGCCGTCATTGAGTGTTACACCTTTGTTTAGCTGGGTCAGTACTGACTGCTTGACCACGCCTTCGACCTGTACCAGGTAGGTTTTGCTAAGCTTGTGTTTTGGGTCGGCTATTCTGTGTGCGAGTTGGCCGTCAGCTGTGAGCAGAATAAGTCCCTCTGAGTCGTAGTCTAACCGCCCAGCAGGGTATATATCGCTTGTCTTGATGAAGTCGGCAAGTGTTGCCCTTTGTTCTTTGTCTGTAAATTGACTTAATACATTAAAGGGTTTGTTCAACAGGTAAATCTCGCTCATAAGCTGCTCTTGGTTGATTATGCGGATATTGAGTGGTGGCGAATGTGCTATTGGCTGGATGTTGTCGTATAGTACATGCGGAATTTACCTGCTAATTAAATTAAAACGGGGTCAAAATGGGATATCAGCATATTAAGGTGCCTGCTCAAGGCGAGAAGATTCGAGTCGATGATGACTTTGTGCTATCTGTACCCAACAATCCAATTATACCTTTTATCGAGGGCGATGGTATTGGCAGTGATATTACGCCAGTTATGATCGATGTCGTCGATGCTGCCGTTGCTAAAGCTTATGGAGGAGCTAAAAAAGTTTCCTGGATGGAAATATATACCGGCGAAAAGGCTGCGGACCTTTATGATGGCGACTGGTTTCCTGCCGAGACCTTGAATGCTATCAAGGAGTATACTGTTGCCATCAAAGGTCCTCTAACAACGCCTGTTGGTGGTGGTTTTCGCTCGCTAAACGTTGCGTTGCGACAAGAGCTTGACCTCTATGTCTGTCAGCGACCAGTACGTTGGTTCAAAGGGGTTCCATCCCCTGTTCGTGAACCACAAAAGACCAATATGGTCATTTTTAGGGAGAATGCTGAAGACATTTATTGTGGTATCGAGTGGCAGGCCGATAGCCGTGAAGCTAAAAAGATAATCAGTTTCCTGCAAGACGAGATGGGTGTCACCAAAATTCGATTTTCTGATCATTGCGGTATTGGCATTAAGCCCGTCTCACGTGATGGCAGTCGGCGTCTTATCAGGAAGGCTATCCAATACACTATCGAGCAGGACCTCCCTTCAGTTACCTTGGTGCATAAGGGTAATATCATGAAGTTTACAGAGGGTAGCTTTAAGGATTGGGGGTATGAGCTGGCTGTCGAGGAGTTTGGTGCAGAGCTTCTTGATGGTGGGCCTTGGATGAAGATCACCAACCCTAATACCGGGCGTGAGATTATCTTTAAAGATGTCATTGCTGATGCGATGCTACAGCAGGTGCTGCTACGCCCAGAGGAGTACAGTGTCATTGCCACGCTCAACCTTAACGGGGATTATCTCTCTGATGCTCTGGCGGCTCAAGTTGGTGGCATAGGTATCGCTCCAGGCGCTAATTTAAGTGACGATATCGCGTTATTTGAAGCAACTCATGGCACCGCCCCTAAGTACAGTGGGTTGGACAAGGTTAATCCTGGCTCGCTAATCCTCTCGGCAGAGATGATGCTCCGGCACATTGGTTGGAATGATGCTGCCGACTTGATCATAAAGGGAATGAATGTTGCAATTAACAACAAAACAGTAACTTACGACTTTGAGCGATTGATGGAGGGCGCTAGCTTGCGTAAATGCTCTGAGTTTGGTGCGGATATTATCGAAAACATGTAGCAACTCCTAGTATCCGCACTCGCTTGGGGTGTGGATACTAGGTAGGTCAGCGCGCTAAGATGGCGTGGTTTCAAGGGCGGCGTCTTGCTTGGCGTGAGCTGACTCCGGGTTCATGATGAGCGAGGCGTGGAGCCCTTTTGGCCCCGGGACGGTGTCGAACACCACGCTTTGTCCCGCTTTAAGTGTCTTGTAGCCATCCATTTCAATCGTTGAGTAATGAGCGAAAATATCGCCTTCGCCCTCATCGGGAAGGATAAAACCATATCCTTTAGCGTTGTTGAACCACTTCACAATTCCAGTTTGCATAACTTCGATCCTTGTTTGATTATCTTTAGCTTAAGGCTTTGACTTACTTGTCATTAAGCAGATATTTTTGAATGCTTGTTTGACTAGGCAGGTATTGCCGTAGCCAAATAAAAAGCATATAAATATCGTACATACACATTTAAACCCTAAATCCATATTAGTCAAGTATGAACTGCTAGTCGATTGGGTGTTAGTATAATGACTTCCAAAAATAGGATCTATCGTGAGTAAGTGTGACATGGGTAAAGTTAATAATCTTCGACTAACATTAAGCATGGATAGAGGTGATGAGCTCCAGCAAGGTGACGGCGCATTAGCGGTCGCTGAGGAGAAGCCTAAACTAAAGCGTCCATCGCAATATCAGGTAGTGTTGCTTAATGATGACTACACGCCGATGGACTTTGTAGTGCATATATTACAAGCTTTTTTCAATCTTGAAGTAGAGTCGGCCACAAGGGTGATGCTTGCGGTGCACAATAAGGGGAAGGGAGTTTGCGGCATATATTCAAAAGATGTTGCTGAAACGAAAGCGGTGCAGGTTAATCAGTACGCACGAGAAAGCGAGCATCCGCTGTTGTGTGAAATAGAGGCTGTTGATGAATAACGATTTTAAGCAAGTGAGATCGAGGTTTTAATATGCTAAGTAAAGATTTGGAAGCCACACTTAATATAGCTTTCAAGGGTGCACGTACTAAGCGCCATGAATTCATGACGGTCGAGCACTTACTTTTGGCGCTACTTGATAATAGTGCCGCACAGTCCGTGCTAACCGCTTGCGGTATCGATATAAGTAAGCTTCGTGTCGAATTAGTGGATTTCGTCGACTCTACTACACCGCTAATTCCTGAAGACGACAAGGAAAGAGAGACCCAGCCTACTCTTGGTTTTCAGCGCGTGTTGCAGCGAGCCGTTTTTCACGTTCAGTCGTCTGGAAAGAAGGAGGTAACGGGTGCTAATGTCCTCGTTGCCATTTTTAGCGAGCAGGAAAGTCAGGCTGTTTACCTTCTTAAGCAGCAGAATATCGCACGTCTTGATGTCGTTAATTATATTACCCATGGTATCTCTAAAGTCTCTGGTGGTAGTGCGAACTCGAGTGAGTCTGCGGAGCAAGAGCAGGTCGAGGAAGAGGGTTTTACAGGTGAGTCTACCGAGGCCAATCCACTTGACAGCTACTCTACAAACCTTAATGAGCAAGCGGCCTTAGGTAAGATCGACCCTTTGATTGGGCGTGATCATGAAGTTGCCCGTGTTTCGCAGATTCTTTCTCGTCGACGTAAGAACAATCCATTGTTGGTCGGTGAGTCAGGTGTTGGTAAAACTGCGATTGCAGAGGGGCTGGCTAAGCTTATTGTCGAAGGTAAGGTTCCGGACATACTTAAAGATAGCGTCGTATACTCTTTGGATCTAGGTTCGCTGTTGGCGGGTACTAAATACAGAGGGGATTTTGAAAAGCGCTTTAAGGGCTTACTTGCCGAGCTTAAGAAGCGAAAGCATGCCATTCTCTTCATCGATGAAATACATACTATTATCGGAGCAGGGGCGGCATCAGGTGGTGTAATGGATGCCTCAAACTTGGTTAAGCCTATGCTTAGTTCTGGTGAGATGCGCTGTATTGGTTCGACGACATTCCAAGAGTTCCGAGGGATTTTTGAGAAGGATAGGGCGCTAGCGCGTCGCTTTCAGAAGGTTGATATTTTAGAGCCGTCTGTAGAGCAAACTTTTGAAATACTTAAGGGCTTGAAAGGTAAGTTTGAGGAGCATCACGACGTCAAGTATAGCGCCAAGGCTCTTAAAGCAGCTTCAGAGCTTGCAGAGCGCTATATTAATGAGCGCTTCCTTCCGGACAAGGCTATTGATGTCATCGATGAGGCGGGGGCTTATCAGCGTTTACAGCCGACGAATAAACGCAAGAAGCTCATAGGGGTGTCTGATATTGAGCTAGTTATCTCCAAGATTGCTCGAATACCGGCTAAGAGTGTTTCTAGCACTGACAAGAGCGTTCTCGCCAAGCTTGAAGATAATCTAAAGCTAACAATCTTTGGTCAGGACAGGGCTATTACTGCGCTCAGTACTGCGATTAAGTTGTCCAGGGCTGGCTTGAAAGCCGATGATAAGCCTGTCGGTTCTTTCCTCTTTTCGGGCCCAACAGGCGTGGGAAAAACTGAGGTTACTAAACAGCTTGCCAGTGCTCTGGGTATCGAGTTGATTCGCTTTGATATGTCTGAGTATATGGAGCGTCACACTGTCTCTCGATTAATCGGCGCCCCCCCTGGGTACGTTGGTTATGATCAAGGTGGCTTATTAACTGAGGCTGTAAGCAAGTCGCCGCATAGTGTCATATTGCTGGATGAAATAGAGAAGGCTCATCCTGATGTCTTTAATCTTTTATTGCAGGTAATGGATCACGGTACATTGACCGATAACAATGGTCGAAAGTCTGACTTCCGTAATGTCATTCTTATTATGACGACAAATGCGGGGGCGGAAGATATAGCAAGGCGCTCCATTGGCTTTACCGTACAGGATCATAGCACCGATGGTGCAGAAGCTATTAAAAAGATGTTCACGCCGGAGTTTAGAAATAGGTTGGACGGCATCATTCAGTTTGATAGCCTGAATGTTGATGTGGTGCTTACTGTCGTGGATAAATTCTTAGTAGAGTTACAAGCACAGCTCGACGACAAAAAGGTAGTGTTAGAGATCAGTCAGGAGGCAAGGTTATGGCTGGTTGAGCATGGTTATGATCAGAACATGGGGGCAAGACCCATGGCTCGGATTATCCAGGAGTCGATTAAAAAGCCGCTTGCAGAGATGGTGTTGTTTGGGGAGCTTGCGGAGTCCGGTGGTACAGTTCATGTGCTGATCGAGGATGAGAAACTGGTTCTTGCGGCAGAAGAGGTCGTCGTCTAAGGGGTATGATGAACATACAAAAACAGCGGCAATGGCCGCTGTTTTTGTACCTGCCGAACTTGCTGGGTATATTAGCGAGCGCGGTAGGTAATACGGCCCTTGGTTAGGTCGTATGGAGTTAGCTCAACGCGAACCTTGTCTCCAGTAAGAATACGGATGTAGTTCTTACGCATTTTACCTGAAATGTGGGCCGTGACTACGTGGCCGTTTTCAAGCTCTACTCTAAAAGTAGTGTTTGGTAGGGTATCAACAACTTCCCCTTCCATTTCAATCTGGTCTTCTTTTGCCATGCGGCGCTCACCTCTGGTTAAAAAACATCCTTTTCGCTGCGTCAAATATAAGCAATAGCTACGCCAGCAAATAAATTCGCGCAATTTTGCCTCATCTGGCTACAATAAGCAAAACTTCTAGACGTTTGAAGTGATTAATTCACGCCAAGCGCCATCATGAAGGACTTCAAGCGGGTGAAAGTGTCGCTTATAAGACATTTTTTGGCACTCTTCTATGTAATAGCCAAGATAAACGTATTGAAGCTCACTGTTCTTTGCTGCTTCTATTTGCTTCAGTACCGCTAGGCTGCCCAAGCTTCGCCGTTGTTCGGTAGGTGAGTAGAATGTGTATACGGCCGCTAAACCTGATTTGAGCTCATCTATAACGGCTATAGCAATCAGTTCACCGTGCAGGCGGAAAGCTAGGTAACGCGTAATGCCCCATTGATCTGATAAAAATGAGCGATATTGCTCCTCACTTGCCGGGTACATGTCTCCATCTGCGTGCCGCTGATTGATGTACTGTTCATAGAGTTGGTAGCACTCTTCGGTGTTGATGGTGTCAATCATCTCGATACTTAGGTCTTGATTTTGTTTAATGACACGCTTCTGGCTTCTTGTGGGCGTGAACTTGTTGACATCAATTCTTGCCGCCTGACATTCATTGCAGTTTTGGCAATGAGGGCGATAGACATTATCGCCACTGCGCCTAAAGCCAATATCACTGAGCTGGCTGTAAAGTGATTTATCTACTTCTGCATTAGGATCTAAAAACAGGGTTACTGCTTCTTTGTCAGCAAGGTAGCTGCAGGGGTGGGGAGATGTTGCGTAGACTTTTAGGTCGGCCACGTTTAGTCCTCATTATTCTAAGGCTGTGACAGTGAGGCTAATAACCCGGGGGGGACTTGCCAATCAATCTGTGTTGCCTTGATTGTCGCTGTGTTGATGCGCTCGATAAAGCTGTCTCGGCTAATCACTTGGGCGCCAAGAGATAAGAGATGCTCTGACTCTACTTGGCAGTCTATGAGTTCAAATTGCCAGTGTTGGAGGTACTTTGAGAGCGTGATAAAGGCGATTTTCGAGCTATTGTCGCGTAGGCTGAACATGGACTCTCCAAAAAAAGCCCTGCCTAATGCAATACCATAAAGGCCGCCAATCAGTTCATCTTCG
The DNA here is from genome assembly GCF_003752585.1 of Sinobacterium caligoides. Taxonomy (NCBI): domain Bacteria; kingdom Pseudomonadati; phylum Pseudomonadota; class Gammaproteobacteria; order Cellvibrionales; family Spongiibacteraceae; genus Sinobacterium; species Sinobacterium caligoides. Next base: position 19,867 of record NZ_RKHR01000003.1, on the reverse strand, counting down.
TCCCAGACTTCAACGCTGTGCGCATAGCCCATTCGGTATAATGAATTATAGGCGGCTTCCATCTCATCTGTAATCCAAGTTCCTTCTTTATTTTCGCGTGTGAGTCTGCATTGTTTGATGACATTGGAGAAGTCTTGATCGAAGGTGACTGTTGGCGGGTGTTTGCGAATAAACTTCTTGAGGCTGCGTGAGGCGTGCGCTGTTTGTGGTTCTACAATGGTGCGAGGGTCGGGTGACCACCATAAAATAGGTTGATCCTGATCATACCAGGGGAATATACCGTTTTTGTATGCGGATAGCAGTGTTTCAGGGGAAAGGTCGCCACCTGCTGCCAATAGGCCATCTGGATCTTTCAGGGCCGAGTTGACGGGAGGGAATATACAGGAGTCTTCTGGGAGCCAGGGTATCGTCATAACATGCGTACAATAGAGTCGAGGGTTTTGCCTATTGTACGCAAGATCTACTCGGTAAGACTACTGGTTGTCAAGGTAGCGCTCAGCATCAAGAGCGGCCATGCAACCAAAACCAGCAGAGGTTATTGCCTGGCGATAAATATGATCGGCCACATCGCCCGCAGCAAAGACTCCTTCAACACTGCATTGAGTCGCATTGCCTTCTGTACCGCTATTAATCTTTAAGTAGCCATCCTTCATCTCTAACTGACCCTTAAAAATGTCGGTGTTTGGTTTATGGCCTATCGCGATGAAAACACCATCAACATCAATTTTCTGTTTACTACCGTCAAGCGTGCTTGTGAGCTCAAGGCCTGTTACACCCGTGTCATCACCAAGAACTTCATTGAGAGTGTTGTTCCAGAGTATGTTGATGTTGCCATTTTCAGCGCGGTCTTTGATCTTATCTTGTAAAATCTTCTCGCTGCGCAAACTATCGCGTCGGTGAACTAGAGTGACTTCAGCGGCGATATTAGAAAGATAGAGAGCTTCTTCAACCGCGGTATTACCACCACCGATTACTGCAACTTTTTTACCGCGATAGAAAAAACCATCACAGGTAGCGCAGGCACTAACGCCTTTGCCCATGAAAGCCTCTTCAGATGGTAGACCCAGGTATTGTGCAGAGGCGCCAGTGGCAATAATCAGCGAATCACAGGTGTAGGTGTTATTGTTGCCGACCAAGGTGAATGGAGCGCTGGCGAGGTCCGTACTTTCAATATGGTCGAAGACAATTTGAGTGTCAAAGCGCTCAGCATGCTCTTGCATCTTCATCATTAGCTCAGGGCCCTGTAGTCCTTCTTGGCCGCCAGGCCAGTTGTCAACTTCAGTGGTGGTAGTCAGCTGACCCCCTTGCTGCATCCCAGTAATAACGACAGGGTTTAGATTAGCCCGGGCCGCATAAACAGCTGCCGTATAGCCTGCAGGGCCAGAGCCAAGAATAATTAGTGGGTGATGAATGGTTTCGCTCATGAGTTCTTCCCAGTATAAGTCTGTGGGTTTAGTAACGTATGAACACAATGTATGGGGTGAGGTATAGTTTTTAAAGGAGTGAGGGTAAAAAAAGCTGATAAGGCTTGCTATAGTCGCTGAATTTCGACGAAGCTTCGTTAAAGCGGTACGAAAGATAGCTTAATATCTGTTAGGCTTTAATATGGGCTGAATTGGTTGTCGCCCTCATTAATGTGGAGATTCAAACAGTAACGTGGCAAAAGAACAGACTCTATCTGAAGATAAGGCGGTGCGAGGGCTATCACCGCGACTGAGAGAAGGCGCCTTGATTGCCTCCGTAGCAATTGCAAGCTATCTAATGCTAGCGCTTTTAAGTTATTCCTCATCGGACCCGGGGTGGTCATCGCTAGGGAGTAGCCATGACGTTGATAATGCGGCCGGCAGGGCAGGGGCGTGGTTGGCCGATGTTTTGTTCTCAGCCTTTGGTTATACCGCCGCATTATTCCCGCTGATGATCGCGTATCGTGGCTATGTATTGTTCCGAGCACGTTATGAGTCCGTTTCCATTCCAATGTGGTTGGTAGGTACAAGGCTGCTTGGCTTAGTGTTCGTGGTCGTCGGTTTAACGGGAATGAGTTTTATCGCCAACGATCATGGAGTGAGCTCCATGCCTATGGGAAGTGGTGGCATCATCGGCATGAGTGTTGGCCGTTTTACTCTGGATGCATTCAATATATTTGGTGCTCAGCTGCTGCTATTCTCATTGTTTCTTTTTGGATTGACTCTTTTTACTGACATGTCCTGGTTCTGGGTGATGGATCGCTGTGGCATGGCAGTAATGGCCGCTCTTAGTTATATTGCAGCCAAGTACCGCTCAATTCGTGAAAATAGAGCCGAAAAAAAGCTTGCACGCGACACTAAAGATAAGCGCAAGCAAGCTGTCGAGGTTGAACTCGAAAGGGTCAAGGTAAAGCCGCCAGTGCAGATCGCTCCCGTTAAGAAGCGTGTTGAACAGTCGGCTAGAGTTGAGCGAGAGAAGCAGAATGAATTGTTTCCGACGATGGAGGAAACTATTGAGGGGTTGCCTAAGCTCGAGTTGTTGAATGAAGTGGAGTGCAAAGCTGATATTGGCTATAGCCAGGAGACTCTCGAGGCTATGTCTCGCATGCTAGAGTTGAAGCTGAAGGATTTTGGTGTTGTGGCCGAGGTTGTCTCCGTTGCTCCTGGGCCTGTTATCACTCGCTTTGAAGTTCAGCCAGCGCCAGGCGTTAAGGCCAGCAAAATATCTGGTTTATCACGAGATCTTGCGCGCTCATTGGCTATCGTTAGTGTTCGAGTCGTTGAGGTGATTCCTGGTAAGTCAGTCATTGGTATAGAGATTCCCAACATTGACAGAGAGATGGTGTCATTAAAAGATGTCCTCGCCTCCAAGGTGTTCGAAGATAGTAAATCGACGTTAACAATGGCGTTAGGTCACGATATTAGTGGCCAGCCGATTGTGGCTGATTTGGCAAAGATGCCGCATTTATTGGTTGCGGGTACGACAGGCTCCGGTAAGTCTGTCGGTGTTAATGCCATGCTGTTGAGCTTGCTGTATAAGTCGACACCTGAAGAGGTGCGCTTGATCATGATTGACCCTAAGATGCTCGAACTATCTGTTTATGATGGCATCCCTCATCTATTAACCCCTGTTATCACCGACATGAAAGATGCGGCGAATGGGTTGCGCTGGTGTGTTGCCGAGATGGAGCGGCGTTATGCCCTGATGGCAGCGCTTAAGGTAAGGAATTTAGCTGGGTTTAACAGGAAAATAGCTGATGCTAAGGCTATAGATGAGCCTCTTCTCGACCCTTTGTGGCAGCCTCAGGATACTTTCAGCGCAAACGCACAGCTTAATATTATCCCGGAGCTTGAGTCATTACCCTCCATTGTTGTCGTCATTGATGAGTTTGCCGATATGATGATGATTGTCGGTAAAAAAGTTGAAGAGCTTATTGCCCGTATCGCGCAGAAGGCACGTGCTGCAGGAATTCACTTAATCCTTGCAACTCAACGCCCGTCGGTGGACGTCATTACCGGTCTCATTAAAGCAAACGTGCCTACGCGTATCGCATTTCAAGTCTCATCTAAGATCGATTCACGAACCATACTTGATCAAGGTGGCGCTGAGCAGTTACTCGGGCAAGGCGATATGCTTTATTTGCCGCCAGGAACGGGCGTTCCTGTGCGCGTTCATGGCGCTTTCGTCGATGATGATGAGGTCGTTCGTGTCGCTGAAGATCTTAAAAAGCGAGGTGAGCCATGTTATGTCGACGGCTTGTTGGATGACGGCGCCAATACAGAAGTGGCAGGAGTCAGCCTTGATGGTGATGCTAATGCTGAAGCTCAAGATGCATTGTTTGATCAAGCAGTCGCTTTTGTGACTGAGACACGTAAAGCATCAATTTCCTCCGTACAGCGCCATCTACGTGTCGGTTACAATAGGGCGGCAAATCTTGTGGATGCTATGCAGATGGCCGGTGTTATCAGTGGTCCAGGGCACAATGGTAGTAGAGAGGTTTTAGCTGCGCCACCACCGAAGGATTAGTAGCGTTTCATGACAGTTACAACGAGGACGCTTAATGGCGGCCTAGTCAATTAAAGATAAGGGGCTAACCTTGAAATTATTAACTCTAAGCATTGCTAGCATAGCATTAAGTGTCTCCTGCGTTAGTTATGCTGGTGATAAAGAAGTGGCAGCGCTAAGTGGTTTGCTATCAGGACTTTCCAGTTACAGTGCAGGCTTTAAGCAAACATTAAAAGACGATGACGGTGAAGTCATCGAGCGAAGTAGTGGCCAGATGGCGGTGGTCAATACAGGCAAGATACGCTGGCAAACAGAGCAGCCTTTCTCACAGCTTGTCGTCACTGATGGCATTAAGCTATGGCGCTATGACGCAGATCTTGAGCAAGCCACAGTAGGGCCTTTTGATGTTGATCTATCAAAGACACCGGCTATGATCCTGAGTGGCAAGGTTGGTCAGCTGAACGAGCAGTACCAGGTAGACGGTGGTGTGAATGCCGTCGGAACAGGAAGCTTTACGCTTAAGCCAAGATCAACCGACTCTTTGTTTGATAAGTTAGTGATTGATTTTGAAGGGCGAGAGGTCACAGGTATGACGCTCCAGGATGGCTTTGAGCAGAGCACGGTAATTCGCTTTAATGGTATTAAGCTCAATCCAAAGCTGGCAGACTCAATGTTTGTCTTTGTTCCCCCTAAGGGAACTGATGTGCTGGAAGATAACTAATCGTGCTATTTGATGACCACAGTTGCGGCTATCAGCCTTTAGCGGCGAAGTTGAGGCCAACTACGCTGGCTGAATACAGTGGGCAACTACATATCCTTGCGAGCGGTAAACCGCTTCGCGAAGCGCTCGACCGAGGGCAGTTGCACTCCATGATTTTTTGGGGGCCGCCTGGTGTAGGTAAGACGACACTAGCTAAGTTAATCGCGGAGGTCACAGACGCTCATTTCGAGACGATGTCAGCAGTTCTGGCTGGCGTCAAAGATATTCGAGAGGCAGTCGAACGGGCAAAACAACGTAGAGCGATGAATGGCGCTAAAACTATCTTGTTTGTGGATGAGGTGCACCGCTTTAATAAAGGGCAGCAAGATGCATTTCTCCCACATATCGAAGATGGCACGGTGATCTTTGTAGGGGCAACGACTGAGAACCCATCCTTTGAGCTTAACAACGCCTTATTGTCTCGTTGCCGTGTCTATATTTTGCAATCGCTACCACGAGAAGCGATCGTCACTCTATTAGAAAGAGCTTTGACAGACCCCAAGGGTGGTCTTATTCAGCGTGGCATCACGACGACGCCTGACGTCGTTGAAAAGATTGCCGTGGCAGCCGATGGTGATGCGCGTCGGGCACTCAATATATTGGAGGTTGCCTGCGATTTAATTGCCCCCGACTCCTCCTCTAACATCTTAATTGAGGATCAGTTAGAGCAAGTGCTTGCGGGAGAGCTTCGCCGATTCGACAAGGGTGGAGATATCTTCTATGAGCAGATCTCGGCACTTCACAAGTCGATACGTGGTAGCTCAACCGAGGGGGCACTGTATTGGTTTTGCCGTATGATCGATGGTGGTTGTGATCCTCTCTACATAGCCCGTCGCCTGGTCACGATGGCAAGCGAAGATATTGGTAATGCTGACCCACGAGCCTTGGAGATTACCTTGAATGCATGGGACGCGTTTGTAAGGCTGGGAAGTGGTGAAGGGGAGAGGGCGCTAGCTCAAGCCGTGCTATACCTTGCTGCGGCACCGAAAAGTAATGCGGTTTACACTGCCCTCAATGAAATGATGGCAATGGTTAGGGGTCAGCCAAGTTACGATGTCCCCATACATCTGCGTAATGCTCCCACATCGTTGATGCAGGAGTTAAACTATGGCGGCGAGTATCGCTACGCCCATAATTACCCCGATGCATTCGCGGCAGGTGAATGCTACTTGCCTGAAGAGGTTGTTGCCACATCTTGCTATAGGCCTGTTCAGCGTGGCCTTGAGATCAAAATTTCAGATAAGTTAAAACGCCTAGAGCTGCTCGATAATGACAGTCAGTGGCAACGCTATAAACCCGTTGAGGATTGAGTCATGGTGCACCCACTTTTTACTTGGATTAGTATTGCATTTGGTGGAGCTATTGGTGCCTGCCTTAGATTTGCGGCTAGCAACTACTTTAATCGTGAGATAGTTGTTCATCAGCAAATGCATATTGGCACTTTACTGGTAAACATCATAGGCTCCGTGGTGATGGGAGTTATGTACGTATTAATCACTGAAAAAGGCAGTCTTCACCCTGATTTTCGTAGTGTTTTAATGGTAGGATTGCTGGGAGCTTTTACGACCTTCTCTACTTTCTCTCTCGAGGCGATAAACTTCTTTGAGAGCGGTCATGCGCAAATAGCAATTGTCTACATAGTGGCCAGTGTCGTGCTCTCCATAGCTGCCGCCTGGCTGGCTGTGACACTAACACGAATGATTTGATCAACCAGGAATTATCATGCTCGATCCCAAACTACTCCGCGCTGAAACCGCAACTATTGCCGAAAAGCTAAAAATCAAAGGGTATGACCTTGATGTAGCTAAGTTTACGGCGTTAGAGGCTCGTCGTAAGCAGTCTGATATCGATACTCAGACTCTCCGTGCTGAGCGAAAGTCGGCCTCTAAGAAAATTGGCCAACTAGTTGGTCAAGGTATGTCTGTCGATGATGCCAAGGCTGAGGTGAATGAGACCTTGGCAAAGATTGATCTGCAGGTCGATAAGCTTGAAAGTGAAGCCTCTTCAATCCAGCGGGAATTAGATGCTTGGCTGATGTCGATACCCAACATCCCTGACCCTGAAGTACCTGCGGGTGCTGATGAGGACGATAATGTTGAAGTATTAAAGTTTGGTGAGCCGAAGCGCTTTGATTTTGAAGCCAAAGATCACGTTTCTCTTGGTGAAAACAAGGGGAACGAGTTAGATTTCGCCGCTGGCGTTAAGATTGCTGGCTCGCGCTTTGCCGTGCTAAAAGGTGGTATTGCAAGGTTGCATCGTGCTCTGGCTCAATTCATGTTGAATACGCACATTGATAAGCACGGCTATAGTGAAATCAATGTCCCCGTTGTCGTTAATGGCGATTCACTTCGTGGTACGGGGCAGCTGCCAAAATTTGAAGAAGACTTATTCAAGTTGATCGGTGAGCGAGATTTCTACCTTGCGCCGACGGCTGAAGTCCCTGTGACTAATTTATATCGTGACGAAATAGTCAACGAACTACCGCAGAAGTTTTGTGCACATACTAACTGCTTTCGTAGTGAAGCAGGCAGTGCAGGCCGTGACACTCGCGGGATGATTCGTCAACATCAGTTTGAGAAGGTAGAGTTGATTCATTTTGCTCGACCAGATCAGTCTAACCAGGCGTTAGAGGAGCTTACCGGGCATGCAGAAGCAATTCTTCAGGCACTAGAGCTGCCTTACAGAAAAGTCATTCTTTGTGGTGGCGACTTAGGTTTCTCTGCCAGAAAAACCTACGATCTTGAAGTTTGGTTGCCGGGACAAGATAAGTATCGGGAAATAAGCTCGTGCTCTAATACTGGAGATTTCCAAGCGCGCAGAATGAAGGCTCGCTGGAAGAACCCTGAAACGGGTAAGAATGAATACTTGCATACGTTAAATGGCTCGGGTCTGGCGGTTGGGCGTACCTTGGTAGCAGTGCTGGAAAACTACCAAAATGCAGATGGTAGTGTTGATGTTCCCCAGGTCTTGCGACCCTATATGGGCGGCCTTGAAGTGATATCTTAAGGTATCATTTTTCGACAAAAGGGCACTAACGGTGCCCTTTTGTTTGCTAGGTTTAAAGTGATCTTGAGCAAACAACGCTATGATAAAAATAACTATGCTGGAGGTATAGCATGGAGTTTCTTCCTTTATTCTTTGATATGAAAGGTAAGAGGTGCCTCATTGTTGGTGGCGGTACAATTGCTTATCGCAAGGCACATCTTATAGCCAAATCTGGCGCTGTAATAGATGTTGTAGCCCCGGATATTTGTGAAGATTTGAGCGGGATAGTTAAAGCAAGCAAGGGGCAGTTACTGCTAAAACCCTATGAGCACGGCCTCGTTGATGGGTATACTTTGATCATTGCTGCGACAAATTGTTTAGTTGTTAATGAGCAGGTTTCTAGGGATGCACAGCGGGGGAATATTCCCGTTAACGTCGTTGATAACCCGTCTCTATGTAGTGTTATTTTGCCTGCGATTATAGATCGATCTCCGGTTGTCGTTGCGGTAAGCAGTGGTGGAAAATCACCCGTTCTAGCACGACAGCTACGAACTAAAATCGAGAGCATGATCCCCTCAGCTTATGGTCGCTTAGGAGACCTAGTTGGACGGTTCCGTGAAGCAGTTAAGTCTCGCTTTCAAACGATCGATCAGCGCCGCTTATTCTGGGAAAAAACCTTAGATGGTCCGGTTGCAGAGTTGGTCTTAGCGGGCAAAGAGTTGGAAGCTCAAGCAGCTTTAACTGATTTGCTCGAAAGCGAGGATGAGGCCGTTGTAGGCGAAGTATTTCTTGTCGGGGCGGGGCCTGGAGATCCAGATTTACTCACTTTTAAGGCATTAAGGCTAATGCAAAAGGCTGATGTAGTCTTATACGATCGCTTGGTCTCTGACGAGGTTGTCGAACTCTGCCGTAAGGATGCTGAGTACGTCTATGTAGGGAAGGCGCGATCAGAGCACTCGGTACCACAGCTAGAAATTAATGAGCTGTTGGTGAAATATGCTCAAGAAGGTAGAAAAGTGCTACGCCTAAAAGGTGGTGACCCTTTCATTTTTGGTCGTGGTGGCGAGGAAATTGAGCGTCTTGCTGAGCTTGGCATCCCTTTTCAGGTGGTTCCAGGGATTACTGCTGCGGCAGGTTGCGCGAGCTACAGTGGTATCCCGCTAACACATAGAGACTATTCGCAATCGGTTTCATTGGTAACCGGGCATCTAAAGAACAACACGACTGATCTCAACTGGGAAAAGCTGTCGTTTAGCGATCAAACGGTTGTTTTTTATATGGGATTGACTGGCCTACCGGTAATTTGTCAGCAGCTTATCGCACATGGTCGCGCAGCGACAACACCTATTGCGCTAATCCAGCAGGGGACAACACGGCACCACAGAGTGTTAACCGGCACTTTAGAAACTATCAATGCCATTGTTGCTGCAGAAAAAGTAAGAGCTCCAACGCTTATCATAGTGGGCGAAGTTGTTAATTTACATGATAAGTTGAACTGGTTTTCACCTTCTGTATAGAGCAGTTGGTTGTTAGAAATATTTAGGAATGGGTTATGCATAATTTCGATTACGACTTATTAGTTATTGGCGCAGGGTCTGGTGGCGTTAGATGTGCCCGGATGTCGGCTGGTCTCGGTGCCAAGGTGGCAATAGTCGAGCGAGAGTACTGGGGAGGAACCTGCGTCAATGTCGGTTGTGTACCTAAAAAGCTCTACAGTTATGCGGCCCATTATGGCGAAGACTTTCGCGATGCAGCCGGCTTCGGTTGGCAGCATGCGAGCTCGCCAAGCTTTGATTGGAGTGTCTTGCGCGATAATAAAACTAAAGAGATTCATCGCCTCAATGATATATATACCAATATGTTATCGGCCAGTGGTGCTGACGTCATAGCAGGGTCAGCAACAATTTCAGGCCCCAATACTGTGTGCGTGACTGACGCAAACGGCAGCCAAAAAACTTTAACTGCTGACAAGATTTTGCTCGCGACTGGTGGGCGTCCAGTGATGCCTGAAGTTGATGGTATCGAAAAAGCTGTTGATTCAAATGAAATTTTCGATTTGGCGAAGTTTCCTGAAACCATTGTGATCTTAGGTAGTGGCTATATAGCTGTCGAGTTTGCCAGCATTTTTAATGGTCTTGGAGCAGAGGTTCACCTTATTTGCCGTGGTGACAGGGTGTTGCGTAGCTTTGATCGAGAAATTGCCTACGAGTTGACGCGTCAGATGATAGAAAAGGGTGTGCATGTGCACCTTAATACAGGGCTTAACTCTGTTAGTGGTGAGCGTGGGGATTTAAGTCTATCACTTGCTAGCGGTGAGATAGTTAATTGTCAGCAGCTTCTCTCAGCCGTCGGGCGTGCTCCTTCGTTGGATTGCTTGGGAGCATTTGCTGATGATTTAAAGATAGATGACCAAGGTTTTGTTGTTGTTGATGGCGAATTTCGGACTTCTGTCGATGGTCTTTATGCCGTGGGGGATATCATTGGTGGGCCGCAACTAACACCGGTGGCGCTTGCAGAAGGCATGGCCCTAGCTTATGAGCTATACGGGAGTGATGCGAAGCCTGTTGATTATGATTGCATTGCAACGGCGGTATTTTCACACCCAAACATTGGGACCGTTGGCCTGACGGAGGAGCAGGCAAGGGAGCGATACTCAAGCCTTAGTGTTTTCCAAAGCAGCTTTCGCCACCTCAAACATACATTGAGTGGTAACACTGAAAAAACAATGATGAAGATTCTCGTTGACGATGATACTGATCGAGTCGTCGGGCTGCATGTCTTAGGTGCTGACGCAGGTGAGATTGTGCAAGGATTTGCTGTTGCAATTAAAGCGGGGGCGACTAAAGCGACTTTTGACGCAACGATTGGAATACACCCAACGGCAGCAGAAGAGCTGGTGACAATGCGTCAGGCTCGGTAATCCACTGAGTAAAACCTGCTTCACTCTCTCGAGCGAAGCAGGTTACTGATCAATGCTGGGCAATTTTGTTGAACGCGTTAATCACATCAACCAAGATGTAGCCGCTTTCTGTTAGATAGATGTCATTCTCATCAAATGCTTTTGTATCCGGATCAAGCTTAGGCTTTTCTTCTTTAGCCTTCTCCTTTTCCTTCTTGGCATCGATCTTATCTTTATCGTCTAACGAGGCAAGTAGCTCCAGGCCCTTTGCCTTTCGCTTCTTGTTCTCAATATTCAGCATTCTCTTTTCATTGTCTTCTTTCAGCTGAAGACGGGCTTTCTCATTGAGAGGGATCGTGTTTCTTGCATTGATAAGCTCTCGAGCAGCGAGTTGATCGTTTAAATAGACGAAATCTGGGTCTTCGGCCATGCGTTGTTGGTGCAATGCTTTAAGCTCGGGAACAATCGATGTAATCTCAAAATAAAACTTATGACGCGCTGGCGCAATTGCGTCCCAGGGTAGTGCATCGTCTAAGGTAGACTCACCGACTTTCTCTACATCATAAATGGCAGGGAACTTAATATCAGGTATAACGCCACGATGTTGTGTGGAGTTGCCGGAGATGCGGTAAAACTTTGATTCGGTGATTTTAAGTTCCCCATGGTTCAGCGGCATAAGCGATTGTACTGTCCCTTTACCAAAGGAGCGACTGCCAACGATAACGCCTCGTCGGTAATCCTGTATCGCACCGGCAAAAATCTCCGATGCAGAAGCGCTCATACGGTTGATCATGACTAACATCGGACCATCGTAATATGGCTTCCCTGGCATCTTGCCTTGACGACCAATTCTGTTGTTTCCGTTCCTGATCTGTACTGTAGGCCCAGATTCAATGAACAAGCCCGTCAGTTCATTGGCTTCTTGTAATGAGCCGCCACCGTTTTCTCGCAAATCAATAATGATTCCCTCTGCTCCGTCAGCGGTTAGCTCTGCAAGCAGCTTCGATACGTCTCTGGTCGTGCTCTTATAATTGGGGTTACCTTTACGCAGTTCGGCAAAGTCGATGTAAAAAGTCGGTACACTGATGACGCCCACTTTCCTTAATTTACCGTTGTCATAGAGCTCCAGCATCTGTTTCTGGGCAGATTGGTCTTCAAGTTTCACCTTATCACGAACGATGGTGACGACTTTCGTCTTATCTATGCTTTCCGCATCAACAGGAATAACTTCCAGCCGAACAGTACTGCCTTTCTTTCCGCGGATTTTGTCGACTACCTCATCAAGCCTAAGTCCAATGACATCTTCAATTTTGCCATTTGAGTTTTGACCTACACCGATGATTCGATCTGCTGGCTGTAGCTGACCTGTCTTCTCAGCTGGCCCACTATGGACAAGTCTAACTATTTTAACGTATTCGTCTTCTTTGGTTAGTACGGCGCCAATTCCTTCGAGGGAAAGGCTCATGTTTATCTTAAAGTTTTCTGAGCTACGAGGTGATAGGTAGTTGGTATGAGGATCGTAGATCTGGGTGAAGGAGTTAATATAAAGCTGGTAAACATCCTCTGTTTCTAACTGCGTTATGCGCTTAAGCTGATGTTGGTAGCGCTTGAGTAAGAGCTCCTCAATTCCTTTGTCGTCTTTGCCGTCCATGCGGAGGCTGAGCACACTGGACTTGATGCGCTTTCTCCATAGATCATCAGCTTCAGCCATTGTCGCGGGCCACTTTCTAGCTTTGTCATCTATAGCGATCGACTCATCTTTGGTAAAATCGAAAGACTTAATCGTTTGAGGTAGCTCGCTAATAACTTTTTCCAGCCTTTCCTCTAGTCGCTTCTCATAAGCGGTGAATATTGCATAACCTGCCTCTAGCTTGCCATCTTTAAGTTGGTTGTCGAGCTTATCGCGGTATAAGTTTAATCGATCAATATCACTCTGTAGTAAGTATGACTTGCTCGGGTCTAGCGCTTTGAGGTAATTATCAAATAGCTGCTGTGACAAGTCGTCATCGATATCGAGCTTTTGATAGGCTCGGCTATTGAGTGTATCGACTATTTCTTCGGTTACATTGCTGTGCACTGGAAGAGGTTTTAAAGCATTAACCTCTTTTGCGCTTACCGATAGTGAGGATGTAGACGCAATAAAAGCAGCAATACAGGCGGCGGCGAAAGGAGGCTTCATCAATTTCATGGACTATCTGTCTTATTTGGTGCATCTAATGTGCTATGTCGAAAGGCTCATAGTCACTGTCAATTACCGAAAGAGCTATCTGTATGCTCGAACACCCTATGACATAAATGCTTGATTAAAAAAGTATAAGTGTTTATTTACATGTCTATTATTGACAACTAGCATAGCCTTTTTTAGATCGAATGCCCAGAGCCATGCTGTACCCGGTGTTGAGTTAAGTCTTTATTTCTTTGTAAACTGCATCTTTGACAATAAATTAAGCATTAGGTTTAACTATGAGCCAACGAAAATTTGCACTTATTGATCGAGCTCAGCATTGTGTTCGCACCTATGCCACATTGCGGATCTACCCTCAGCATATAAATAGCGCTTCCGTCGATGAGTTTATGGGGATTAAGGCGACAAAAATTTGGTCGCAGGCAGACGGGAAGCCATTTGATGGCTGGTTTCTAACAACTAGAGGCGAGATTGACTCTAATGATACAACGGAGCATATACAATACTTATTAGATATAGTCAGGCCAAAGCGTAAACATATAGTCGATGTTATTGCGGGCGGCGGTACGGTTAATATTATCAACTTCTGGCATAGTGACGGCCAGGGAGGGCCAGGATTGTCAAGTCATATCATTTCACAGATGGCTGAGTTATCTATTGAGGTAGATTGGAATGTTTATATGGGGTAACTCAGACGGCTATCCGGGTAGGGAAGGCATTGTTGGCCCGCCATTGAAGTTGTAGTGGAATCGCTTATTATATGCGCCCTAAAATTGGTATATTTGAGAGCCCTGATGAAAACTGCCTTAGAGTTACTTTCTTTACGTTACACCACCAAAGCATATTCGCCTGATAAGACGGTACCTGATGAACTTATAGAAGACTTGTTGCAATCTTTGCGACTGGCTCCTTCGTCGATAAACAGCCAGCCATGGCACTTTATTTCTATTTCAAATGCGGCGGATAAATTAGAGATCTCTCAAGCTAGCTGGGCTACAAATAAGCAGAAAGTGATAGATTGCTCTCATGCGATTGTTCTGTGCTCCAAACAGAGTTTTACTGTGCAAGATTGTGCTGAGATTGAGAGTCTTTCTGCTAAGCTCCGCCACTCTCAGGTCAACCCTGATCGACTTGAGATGATGCAAGGTTTCGTTAGCTCTAAAAGTGCGGCTGATCTGCAAACATGGATAGACTGTCAATTATATCTTGCGCTTGGTCAGCTATTGACAACAGCTGCGATGATTGGTGTTGATGCAACTCCCATGGAGGGCTTTGATCCAGAGGCGGTCGGTGAGCTTTTTAATTTAAAGGAGCAAGGCTTGAAGGCAACTGCAATAGTGCTGTTAGGTTATCGTTCAGATGACGACTTCAACACCCTTGATAAGGCTTGTAAGGTGAGGTTTCCGTATGATCAGGTAGTGACATGCCGTAAGTAAAATCTATTGCCTCGCTTCTTAATATTAAAGCAAGAATGCTGTTCTATAAAATATAACTGTTCGTAAGACTTATAGCTATAGAGCGGTATTCGGCATGCTGTAATCATGCTCTTGCAACCCTCGTTCTTGGCAGTGAATTGCTTAAATAAAATTATAGTTAAAGAGTATTTAAGTATTTTATTTTTGTTGGCTAGATCTTAATATCCTATAGAAACAATGGCTTGGCACTATGTTCCGCCTGTTTATTTAGCGCCATAAGTCATTATGGCACCTCTTTTTTACTGTTATTTAACTTGTAGTGTTTCTCAAAAGCAATTTGAATATTCGTTAACAGCGATAATGATGTGGCTTCGTCATTAGCCGTTGGCAAGGCTGATTTGTGACGTTTTTGATAAGTGTACAAACAGCACCAGTCTGTACATACCACAAGTTGCAAGGATGAGTAAAGTGAAGATATCTTGACGTAAACATGTACTTTTATTTAGAATACCCCCAACACTAGGGATGGCAGTTAGGCTGCAAAAAGTGGAAAATCCACCTTAATAATAATTTACTCTATCTCTGATACCTAGGAAATAATGTCTCATCCTTTGCTTAGTGATGGACTCATGCTGACATCAATCGATTGATTTTCGAGTGCAGCAATTGGCTTTAAAGGGAGTTTTTCGTGTCAATCTTTTTCTCTGGGCGTCGGCCCTTATCTTTGGTCGTAGGATTAAGCTCCTTTATAATATTAACTAACTCAAGTCATTGTTTGGCTCAAGCAGCACAAGTCAATAATGCGATAAGAGGAGCTATTGATAACAGTTCACCCGAGCTTGATGGGAGTAAACTCGAAAAACAATTCCAGGCAAGGAGTGAAGGCAGTGAAGCGCCATCAAACGAGGTAAGAATACCAGCTTCAGATGACAGGGATGATCTACCTAAAATACTTGTCGAGAAATTTGAGTTTGATCGTATACCTGAATTCCCTGAGTCAGGAATAACAAAATCCGCGGTAAAATCTATAGTTGAAAATAAGCGACGGTCGTTGATGAAGGTTGACGAAGTGTTCGCTAGTGGATATACACGTGCTGAACTTGAAGAACTGGCTGCGACTCTAGAGCGGGTAAAAGCAAGGGAATCAAAAGGGCTAGATGAAAGTGCCTTAAGGCAGTTGACTGATGTCATTAAGCAACAAAATGCAGCACGGGGCTTATCTTATTATGACATTGAGGATGTTGCCGCTTTAGTCACACAATTTTATAGAAGTAACGGCTTGTTTTTAGCAAAGGCCTATATCCCCGCTCAAGATGTGCAAAATGGTGTTGTAAAGCTAGGAATCATGGAAGGTGTACTTGGTGAGTTGAGTGTCACTGGGAACCAGTCATACTCAGAGGAAAGGCTAAAGCAACCCTTAATTGATCAGGTTGGGTTGTTGGTAAATGATAAGGATATTGAAGAAGCTTTTTATCTATTAAATGATTATCCCGGGCTAAGCATTTATGGTGGTTTTGAAGCGGGTAGCCGTCCAAGCGAAACAAAGCTAAATATCAATGTCAGAGAAGAGCAAAAGTGGCAGCTGGCAATAAGAGCAGATAATCATGGATCAACCTTTACAGGCGATAACCGACTCTATGCTGTAGCTGACCTATATAACCTGACAGGAAATGGTGATGAGCTGTCAATCGGTTACTTGAAGTCATTTAGCCCTCTGAATTCAGACCTAGGTCAAATTCACTACAGCTACCCTGTGTTTGATGCACGCACGAGAATAAATGTCGGAGCTGACTATAACGAATTTACCGTAGAGAACGAGAACAGTGATCGATATGACATTACGGGGAAAAATAGTCTGTATCAGTTAGGTATAAGCAGGAAAATGCTTAGAACACGAGCAAAAAACTTTACGCTGTCTGCGAATCTTACAGACAAAAAGACAGAGCTAGAGTCAGAAATTGATTTGCTGACCAATGCTGGCGACCACACTGTTGGTGCTGATTTAGGGTTTAGCTTTGATGTGATGGGTAACACCTTTCCTATGCTTAACATGATAGACCTAAGCGTACAGTACGGTAAGATAACAAATGATGTTCCTGTTACTCGTGATGATGAATTCTATAAGTTCCGGATGGCGACCAACTCGCTGTTCTTTTTACCTATTCCATTTAGTGACCTAAAGTCACGGTTAATCGTTCGCAGCTTCGGTCAATACAGTGAAAGCTCGCTGCCAGCATACGAGCAAAGCTCACTGGGCGGTGGCGCTGCTGTCCGCGCATTTACTGTTAGTGATTTTTCTGCTGATAGCTCAGCATATATCGCAACAGAGTGGTACCCGGATATCCCAGATCTAATAAACTTCAGCGTCTATGGCGATAAACAGCTCAAGGATTTATTTGAATTTGGCATATTTCTAGAGGGTGCTTATGGTAGTCAAAATGTCTATGCAGTAGATACGGCAGATGATTGGGCGAAAATGTCTGGCTATGGGATGTTATTAAAGTTTCATGCTGGCGAAAGTTTCAACTCACAAATCAGTATAGCGCGTCCACTATCGATAGAGTCTTCTGTGGAAGGTGTTGGCTTGGACCAGAAATCAATTCGAACGTTCGTAGACTTTACTTTTTACTTTAAGTAAACGCTGATAATTTAGCTTTCACGGAAGAATCATCATGAAGAAAATTGCTAAAAAAAACACAGCTGGATTTAACCGCAAAACTAAACGTCAGCGAATCCCCCTTCCTTTTACTCCTATGCCTATTACTCTCGCAGTAGCAGCACAGGTTGCTTTAAGTGTAGGCGGTATGGCGTCTAGTCAATTTGTTAATGCTGCGCCGACTGGGGGCGTGGTGGTAGAGGGTACAGCAACAATTACCCCGGATAACTTAAAAGTTATTCAAACAACGCCAGAGGCTCGAATTAACTGGGCAGACTTCAGTGTCGGCCTTAATCAGGATATGGTTTTTGAGCAGCCGACAGCCTCATCCATCACTGTTAATAATGTCACTTCAAGTTCCCCATCGAATATATTCGGCTCTATCGAGGCTAACGGAAAAATTGTCATCGTTAATAGTAATGGCATTATTTTTCACCCTCAGTCAACAGTCAACGTAGGTGCTATTGTCGCATCAACACTCGCGCTTGATAGCCTCGATTTCGATGCTAAAACGATGACTGTTAAGGAGGGTGGGGGTAACACTCTTCGGCTAGAAGGCTCCATCAATGCCGCTTCTAGCGCGCACTTTATCAGCAACCATATCGTTAATAGTGGCTCAATAGGCTCAGGCGATACATCGGTTGGCGCGAGGTATATATCATTAAACGCTACAAACGCCGCAACAATTACTTTCGATCAAGACGGCTATATAGGGGTGTCAGTAGATAGTGATGGCCTTTTGGATAAGGACCTTACAAACGAGAACTTAATCTCGAATAGCGGAGATATACAGGCTACCCACATTGTTCTTAAGGCGAACGAAAGCTCTGCATTATTTGATAACGCCGTTAATAACACTGGTTTAATAAAAGCAACAGGTATAAGTACTAGCAACGGTACAATACGCTTAAGCTCAAATATGGGCGATATTATCAATGCGCCTGCAGGTGAGATAAGTGTTGCTGATGGGGGCTCGTTGGACGCAGGCGCTATTGAAGTCTCCACTAAGGGAGATGTTATAAATAGCGGAAAAATCAGTGGTCAAACCTCACATATAGTCATCCAAACAGCTAATTTAACAAACGACGGGTTAATAGAGTTGACAGGTGATGGGACTATTGGAATAGAGGTTGGTCATGGTGATGCAAATAGTAGTAGCAAGCTTGGCACAATTACCGCTAGTTCAATAGTTACTGTTTCGGGTGGTTCAGGCAGTGACACTATTATTGATGATTTAACGGGGGATGTTAATCTCGGTAATGGTAATGCGTCAATTGGTAATTTCTTAATAAACGATATCGAGCAAGTTAATGCTGACGGACAAGTTGTCAATAGCTCCGGTTTAGCTAAGAGCGTCATTGTCGAGAACGACGCTCTTACTGTTGATGATCTGCGTATTGTTGGGCAAGGAAACTACATCGGCAGTGATTCAGCTATTGATAGTGTGGTCGATGCTCGTATCGGTAGTGATGCTAATTGGCACGTCAAAGGCAATAACAATGCTGATGATCAGGTACGCAGCTTCACGCAGATTGATCAGGTGCAAACCGCGGGTACTATAACTAATGACAGCGGCGCAGCACAGATCGTCACCATCGATGATGACACGAAGATTAACGTCGCGGCGATAGACTTTGTTGGTGATGGTGACTACATCGGTAGTTCCACGGCGAAAGATACCATAGTTGATAATCGAACTGAGTCAAATACCAACGGGGTTGAAAGTGGTACTACCTGGAGCCTTATCGCAGATAAAGTTATTGATGATCATGTTCGTCGTTTTAGTATGGTTGATGAGGTCGTACAAAGCGATGGCGCAATCATTAATGAGGCTGGGGCCAAGACCATCACACTTGAGGATGATGATGTACTCAATGTTGCTGGAATTAATTTTGTTGGTGATGGGCTGCAACGTGAGGCGACTTATTTTGGTAGTGATGAAGATATCGATATTATCATGGATAACCGTACTAGCGGTCCATTGAATGCAGAGTGGAGGATTAAAGGGGCTGGAGCAGTCGATGACCATATGCGATCCTTCCGGCATGTCGATGAAATTAATTCCGATTTTAGAATTTCAAATGATAGCGGCGTAGACCAGACGATCGTCATTGATGGCAACGATAAAATCCGTGTAGCCGAAATAGATTTCTTCGGCGATGGTAGTTATACAGGGAGTGACGTAGCGACAGATGTAGTAAGGGATAACCGTAGTGACGATTGGGATATATTGGGTCACAAGCACGTTAATGACTCTGTTAGGGAGTTTTTTGATATTGATCGAGTCGAGTCCGACGGTATAATTTCAAATCTGTCAAACGCAAGTATTAACATAGCTAACCAAGGGGCTCAGCTGTTCAAGGCTGTTGGTATTGATTTTTTTGGAACAGGGGATTATGTCGGTAATGCTGGCGCTTTTGATATCATCGTAGATCAGTCTAATAGTGATTGGGGAATTTCTAACCTAAATACTTTAACTTCAGCTGGGCGCCAATTCTCAAATATCAATCACTTGTCAACAGCCGGCACCATTACCGAGCAGGGCACCTTTGATTGGTCGTTCACTGGCCTCAACGAAGCAATAGCTGCCGACATAAACTTCCATGGTATCACTGAGGTGATAACCGGTGGCACTATCAGAAATGACTTTTCCGATGGTCAATTGGTCACTGTTTCAGGGGCAGATCTAACCGTCGCCGATATTAAATTTACTGGTTCCGGCAACTATGTGGGCAATGGTGAATTTGACAGCGTCGTCGATGAGTCTAATGGTAACTGGGATATTGCAAGCCTTAACACGTTAACGTCGGGTGGGCGTCAATTTTCAAACATCAATCATTTGACAACAGCCGGCACCATTACCGAGCAGGGCACCTTTGATTGGTCGTTCACTGGCCTCAACGAAGCAATAGCTGCCGACATAAACTTCCATGGTATCACTGAGGTGATAACCGATGGCACTATCAGCAATGACTTTTCCGATGGTCAATTGGTCACT